>NZ_CP159485.1:2125220-2833627 GCF_040515995.1 Proteinivorax hydrogeniformans
GCTCCGAAAGGGTAAACTTAATTTGATAGTCGTCAATTATTTCGATATCTTCGATGTGTCCAAAGTTACCACCTCTGATCCCTGGATAATCTGGATTCATCATGGTTGTAAATGTAAACTTTACATCATGAGCAGTAAGGCCTTCGCCATCATGAAACTCTACATCGTCTCTAAGCCAAAAAGTAATCTCTGTGTCATCATCGCTAATTTCCCATTTTGTAGCTACATGTGGAATTAACTCAAATTCATGATCTCTTCTCATCATGCCATCATACAGGTATGGTATGATATCGCCCGAAGCTGCCTCGGTATAAAGAATAGGGTTAAAGTTATCAGGTTCCCCTACCATCGATCTTACTATCTGACCTCCTACATCAGGTCCTGGTGGTGAACACCCGACAGCAAAACCAACAATCATCATTAAACTTAACACCAAAATCATGCTTTTCTTTAACACTTCATCTCCCCCTTTGTTTTTGTAATACTTTTGTAAATGTACTACCTTGATAACATTGTACTCTAAAAACAAAGAAATACTATTGACATATAATGAAGAATTATGAAAAAACAATGAAATATTTTACGAAAGTATTAATTACTTGAACTAAATAATAAAACTTTTAAATCTTTAACGTTTATTTTAATAAAGTCAACTGACAAAAAGGGTCAGGGAGATATCTAGGACAAACAAAAACGGTTCCGATCATCGACTTTTGATGATTTGGGAACCGTTTTAACTGAATAACTTTATACTAGTGTTTGGCCGCGAAACCTATAAATAAGCTTATTCTGCCTGGCTGGCCTATGTAGCAACCAGCCTCTTTTTAATATATTTCTTTGTACTTTTGATAAGCGATATTTACCTTGTACACATACTCTCTTGTTTCTGCAAAGGGGATTTCATTAGCTAGTTTTAGGCTGCCATCCCAAACCCCTTCATCTAACCACTTTTTTACGTTACCCCTGCCGGCATTATATGAAGCAATGGCAACATTCTTATCGTCGTAATTATCAATCAAATGCTTTAAATACCAAGTGCCTAGGGCTATATTAACTTCCGGCTTTAAAATCTCATCTTCACTTTTAAGATTAACACCTTTTTGTTCCGCTATCCATTTTGCAGTATCCGGCATTAACTGCATTAAACCAAGGGCGCCACGCCTAGAAACAGCATCTTCTTGAAACTTACTCTCCACTTTGATAATGGAAAATACTAAATATGGGTCTAGGTCATTTTTATAACTATATTCATAAACTAGATCCTTGTAGTCTGTTGGATATAGGTACCTCCAGATGATATTAGTTTGATGCAACGCAAACACTAACGTAAAAAGGATTAAAATAATTGCAACATATACTATAAGGTTTTTTTTCAATATAAAGGCCCCCTAACCCTCTAGTTTAACTCTCCCACTTTATTTTGCCAAAGGGATAAAATCTGCTCACGAGTTTGTCTTCTACTGCCTGTATTATCAATTATTTCATCAGCTACCTTTTTTTTGTCTTCTAGTGGCATTTGTGCCTGTAGCCTGGCCTTTGCTTGTTCTTTAGTAAAATTATCTCTATCCATTAACCTGTTTATTTGGGTTTGTTGATCAACCGCCACCAACCATACCTCATCAACAAGATCTACCATGTTAGTCTCAATTAACAGTGGCGCATCCAAAACTATAACTTTATATTTATTTCCTGTTTTAAATTTTAAGATTTTCCCTTCGATTCTCTCTATAGCTCGGGGGTGAACAATATTATTTAAAGTATTTAGTTTTTCATCATCACCAAAAACGATATTACCTAGTTTTCTTCTATCGATACTACCATCTACTCTTAAAATTTCTTCGCCAAACCTTTTTACAAGTTCTTCCCAAGCTGGCGTATTAGGCTTAGTAACAGCTTTAGCTTCTATATCTGCATCAATTATTTTCGCTCCCATTCTCTTAAGCAACTTTGATATAGTACTTTTTCCGCTAGCTATACCTCCAGTCAGTCCTATAATTAACACACTATTCCCTCCTAATACTATTTATGAATAATAATATAAAATATTTTCCTACATATTATAAAACAGCTAAGCTAAAAGCTTAACTGTTTTATATTATAACAGATTAATGGTGCCAAGGGTAAAAAATATTATCCCCGGTAACAATATCAGAATACCTTGCCACTGAAGATTAGAAAAAATTGCTCCAAGGTAAAGTCCACAGGTTAACATTATACCTTTAAAAACAACTACTGTTGCAGCCATAATTTCGGGGCTAGCTCCTGAAAGGGCTGCACCAAAACCTGCCCCAAACGCGTCCATCGCTAATGCAACACCTAGCAAAACACCTTCATAGTGACTTATAGTACCTGATTTGTCAATGTCAGCAGCCATTGGTTGTTTTAATATATCTAAAATACTTTGATACCACTTTTTGCTTTCTATCCCATTTTGTTTCGCTTTAGATAATAGAGTTTTTATACCATTTGTAAACAGAAATATTCCCATCAACATCAAAATACCAGCGCCGATAGTTTCTGCAACTGTTGGTGTGAGAAAGTAGGAAAAAAGCCTCCCACCTAGTAAACTGGCGTATATCGCAAACCCAGATGCGACTGAAACTAAAACAATAGTCAACCAGCTCATCCTAACCCGATTAATTCCGTAAGCAACACCAGCCCCTAAGCCATCTATGCTAACAGCCATACCTATTAAAAGCATCGCCCAAACTTCCATATAATCACCTCTTACTTTTAGGGGTGTAATACTATATGGAGTTTAGGCGATTTCTGTGATTCTACCTTTGGCAATTTGGGCAAAAGACCGATGTCCTACCACCAATCTTTTCGTGAAGCAATTCATTGTGGCAACTTAAACACAGTTGACCTTTTCTTCCGTATACAAATAGACACTCTTGAAACTTTCCACTTTCACCTTTGGAGTTTCGATAATCTCTAAAGGTTGTGCCTCCGTACTCAATTGCATTTTCTAACACTAGTTTAATTTTATCTACTAATAAAGAAGCTTCATCTTTAGTCAAACTCTTGCCTTGCCTTTGAGGGTTTATCCCCGCTAAAAAAAGACATTCATCTGCATAAATATTACCTAGCCCTGCTATTTTGGTCTGGTCTAAGATAATTGTCTTAATCGCTCTACTTGAGGCTAATTTGCTTAATAAATACTCCTTGTTAAAATCCTGGCTTAAAGGCTCTGGGCCTAAGTTAAAATACCCCTTTTCTTTAAACATTTCGTCTTGGTGCAAAAGAGACATGGTTCCAAACTTTCTAACATCGTTAAAATTAAGCTTTAAACCATCGTTAAATACAAATCTAACCCTTGTGTATTTTGAAATTACATCTTCTTTTGCAACTAACCTCCCCGTCATTCGCAGGTGGGTTATAAGCTTATACTCACCATCTAACTGAAATACTATATATTTCCCCCTCCTAAACACATCCAAAACTTTTTTGCCCTTTAAGATATTTTCAAACTCGCTTTTTGTGTTAGGGTTTTTAACAGTGTTATCGTTATATACTTCAACATCTTCAATAAATCTATCTTTTAAAATTTGAAGCCCATCTACTACAGTCTGCACTTCCGGTAACTCTGGCATCTACCATTCTCCTTTTCTTACTCCATGTTGTACCAATTATTACCTTTATTGACGTCAACTGTTAACGCTACATCTAATTCAATTGTTTGTTCCATTAATGTCCTAATTTTTGGTATAACTTGGTCAGCTTTGCTTTTATCTATTTCAAATACCAAATCATCATGAACCTGAAGTAGCATATCACAGGCAAGGTTAGCTTTATGGATATCCACCATAGCTTTTTTGATTATATCTGCTGCTGTCCCTTGTATAGGAGTGTTTACTGCCGTCCTTTCGGCAAAACTTCTACGATGAAAGGAGCGACTGTTAATCTCAGGGATATATCGCCTTCTATTAAATAATGTAGTTACATATCCTTTCTCCTTTGCCTTTTCCACCGTTTCTTCAATAAAGCTCTTTACGCCGACATACCTTTCAAAATACCTATCAATAAACTCCTTAGCTTGCTTTCGGCTGATACCTAAGTTTTGGGACAACCCGTAATCACTTATACCATATACTATACCAAAGTTTACAGCCTTTGCATTTCTTCTTTGCTCATAAGTGACGTTGTCTAAGTCAACCCCAAAAACCTCCGCAGCAGTTCTGCTATGGATATCTTGATCTTTTTTAAAGCCATCTATCATGACTGGATCTTGAGACATATGCGCCATTATTCTTAGCTCTATCTGTGAATAGTCCAAAGAAACTAAAATATTATCTTTTTGATGGGGTACAAATATTTTTCTTACCTTTCTACCTTCCTCCACTCGGATAGGTATATTCTGAAGGTTAGGTTCAGTACTACTTAATCTGCCAGTAGCTGTTATAGTCTGGTTAAAGTGGGTGTGAATTTTCCCGTCACTTTTGCCTATTAACCCTTCCATTCCTTCTAGATAAGTTGATTTTATCTTAGCCACCATACGATATTCTAGCAAATGCTCTATAATAGGATGCTCGGTGCGAAGCTTTTCCAGTACCGATACATCTGTAGAGTATCCTGTCTTTGTTTTCTTTATAACCGGTAGGTTCAACTCTTCAAAAAGAATTTTCCCCAATTGTTTTGGTGAGTTTATGTTAAACTTTTCGTCGGTATAAGAGTAAATTTTCTCCTCCAAATCAGCAAGCCTTTTTGAAAACTCATTCTTTAGTTCAGCTAAATGTTCTTTATCTATGTTTACTCCTTTTTTTTCCATAGTATATAAAACTTCCGTAAGAGGAAGTTCTAACTCTAAATAAAGTTTCCAAAGATTTTTCTCCTCTAGCTCTTTTTTAAGGCTTTGAGCTATGTTAAAAAGGGCATAGCTATAGTTTTGAGGTAAGTCATCACAGACGGCAGTGTTTCCAGAATAGTTTGTGGACAAAAACTCCATTGTATATTCTTTTTGTTCTGGTTTTAAAAGATATGCTGCTATGACCGTACAAAAATTTAACCCCTTTGGCTCGCAGCCTAAGTCCCTTGCTTTGTGTAAAGCACTCTTTTTGTCGTAACATATTTTATCTATGCTTTCATCACATAAAAACTGCTTTATCTGCTTTTCATCTTCCAGCTTATAAACCTCTTCACCATCGCAAACATAGATAATACTATCAGTCCACCAAAAAGCGACCTTTTTATCTTGTAAATCTTTAGCGCTAGTATTACCTTTTACCTCTAACTCCTTTACTTGCTGCTGAGGCGTCTCGATATTTAGCCTAGGTAATAATGAGTTAAATTCTAACTCCATAAACATATCCCTTAACTTTACATCGAAAGTTCCTATGTTTAAGTCGTTAAATTTAAAGTCAATTGGTACTTCTTTGTAAATTGTGGCTAGCTCTTTGCTGATAAAAGCTATATCTTTATTAGCCTTTAGTTTTTCACGCATCTTAGGCCCGCCGCACTCTTCTACATTTTCGTAAACACCTTCGATATCTTTATACTTTTTGATAAACTTTAGCGCCGTTTTTTCACCAACTCCTGGCACGCCAGGAATGTTATCGGAAGAATCGCCCATCAAGCCTTTTATATCAATGAACTGTGTGGGGCTTATGCCATAAACTTCAACAAACTTTTCCACATTGTACCTTTCTGTGTTGCTAATCCCTTTTCTTGTCAACATTACTTCTACAGATTCATCCACTAATTGTAAAATATCCTTGTCTCCAGTAACCACCGTAGTTTTAAGTTTTTGCTCTTTAGCTTGTTCACAAACGGTACCTATTATATCGTCTGCTTCATAGTTCTCCGCTTCATAAAACTTTATATTCATAAGCTCTAGCATTTCTTTAACTGTTTTAAACTGTTCTCTGAGCTCATCTGGTGTGCTAGGACGATGTCCCTTATACTCCTTGTATGTATCATGCCGAAAGGTTTTTTTACCTTTGTCAAATGCCACTAACATATAATCTGGTTTTTCATCTTCTAAAACTTTAAGTAGCATGGTGGTAAATCCAAATACCCCATTAGTGTAGCGACCGCCTTCAGTTTGTAAAAGAGGTAGCGCAAAAAAAGCACGATAAATCAAACTGTTGCCATCAATTACAATCAATTTCTTCATAAATTAAACAACTCCTTATTTACTATACACCTATATTATTCTCCATTTTTATAATAATTTCCTTTGAAATCTTAAAATGCACTTTAACTATATCATTTACCACTATGGCAATTATAAGCCCGTAACTTAAGCAAAATCCCAGCTGCTCGGCGATTTTTTTACGCAGCAGTTTCTGGGATTATTTTAATAGATATAATATCAACTTTTTTTGTTCTTCAAATAATTCCACCCAAAGGGAACTAACAGCATGACCGCTATAGCAATATATACTATTCTGTCCACTATTAGATCTATCAGGTTTTGAGTATCTTCCAAACTAGGCTCCTCTTCTTGTGGTATATCCATTATCTGAAATTCTTCGGCCTGTGGTTGCTCTGGTACTTCTGCCCCTAGTTGGCCTAAAATATCGGCGCTTATAAAAAGTAGCAATAATACAGCAGCAATTGCACTAGCTTTGTACGCTATAACTAAAGGACGTTTTTGTTTGCTTTTATTCTTGTCCTTAATTAGTTGTTGGCTTTTAGCTTGTTTCAAAAAATCATCCCTCAACCCTTCAGGCATTTTTGGACCATTACTATTGGCTAACGAACCTTTATATGTTAATGCAAAATCATATTCCGCCTTACAGCTTGCACAGCTTTCGATATGATGTAAAACTAGCTTTTTTTCTTCTTTACTCAGTGGGGAATCGTAACTTTTATCTATAATTTTTTGTAGCTCATTGCATTTCATAATTTTCACCGCCCTTACTGTTTAGACGAATTTCTTTTGTCATTGTTCCAAGCTCAAGTACAATTTTGCTAGCTTTCTTCTGGCCCTGTAAAGAGAAGATTTAACTGAACCTTCGGGGATATCTAGATGCTTCCCTATTTGTTCATATGTCAGCCCTCTAAATTCCTTTAATATAATAATATTTCTATACTTATCCTCTAGTTTTTCTAAGGCCTTAAAAAGGTTTAAGTACTTCTCCTTATTTTCCATTATCCCATGAGGGTCATTAGCTTTTCTAGGAACTTCTTCTGTACTGGTAGAAGAATTTTTTAAAGCCTCGCTATGTTTTTGGTTAGTTTTTAAAAAGTCTAGGCAATGATTGTATGCCAAGCGGTATATCCAGGTCCCAAGCTTACTTTCACCTTTGAACTTGTGGATCTTTTGTAGCACCTTTATCAGGATTTCTTGGGTAAGGTCCTTGGCGTCATGTTCGTTTTTGGTAAATTTATAAGCAAGGGCATAAATGTTTTGTCCGTAGTGCTCTAGTAGCTTGTCAGCGGCCCATTCTTCTTTATTTTTTAACCCTTTTATTATTTGCTTTTCTAGTAGTTTTTCCACGTAACTTTTCCTCCATAATTACATTTGGAGTGGATGCCCTAAATACAGAGCTCTCCCCGTATTTTTTTAAAACCTCGTCTAAAGATGCCAAAAGCTTTTCCTCTTTTTCACCTGTTATATCTGCATCATCAAAAAAGCTTAACTGCTTGGACTCCTGAGAGGTCAAGTTTGCAACCCCAACCCCCAACAGCCTGATTGGCTGTTTTTCAAACTTAAATACATCTTCTAAAAGTTTAACAGCCTTTTGTGATATCTCTGAAGAAAGCATAGTTCCTGAAATAATGCTAATCTGCCTTGTTATCGTCTTGTGGCAGCTAAACTTTACCTTTATGTAAACTGTTTTGGCCTTTATATCCTCAGCCCTCAGCTTTCTGCTAATTTCATCAGATATGGAGTAAACCACACCTCCTAAATAATTCTTATCTCTAATATCCTCTTTAAAGGTATATTCTCTGCTTATGGATTGTGCCTTTTGCACTGATTGTACAGGCCGATTGTCAATTCCTCTCGCTAAACTCCATAACTGCGTCCCCATTTTATTAAAGCGTTTAGTTAAAAAACTTTGGGAGCATTTTTGTAAGTCAGCCACTGTATATATACCCAATTTATTCAGCTCAGCCTTCAGCTTTCCCCCAACTCCCCATATTTTGCCCACCTCCAATGGCAGCAAAAATTGATTAACTTTATCTGGGGGAAGATAGGTAATGCCGTTAGGCTTTTTATAGTCAGAACATAGCTTAGCTAAATATTTGTTGGGAGCTATCCCCAGCGAACAAGTTAGTCCTGTTTCTTTTAAAATCTTTTGCTGTATTTTTTTAGCTATTTCACGAGAACTTCCCCACAGTTTTTCACAGCCTTTGACATCTAAAAAAGCCTCATCGATAGACAATGGCTCCACAGCTGGGGTAAAGCTATGCAGTATCTCCATGATAATCTTGCTTTCCTTAGCATATTTATTTTTGTTAGGTGCTATAAAAATGCCGTCAGGACATAAACGCTGCGCATGAGCAGCAGACATAGCTGACTTTACCCCAAACTTTCTAGCTACATAGCAAGCTGTGGAAACTACAGCCCTTGGATTTTCTTTGGGGTCATTAGCCATAATTACCGGCTTATCTTTAAGCTGCGGTCTATCTCTCTTTTCTACAGCAGCAAAAAAAGAGTCCATATCCATATGTATAATTGGGCATTCCATTCTCATCACCTCCTCTAAAGTTTATCAAAGGCAAATCCTTTTAGCAAATTTGCAAACTCTATAGTTTAAACAAGCAAAATAAGATAGAATAGATATAGGGGAGTGATGCTATGAATACAAATGAACAAATTATTATATCAACCTTTTCAGACCTAAGTAATGAGGATATTTACGAAATCATGAAACTTAGAGTAGATATATTTGTGGTAGAACAAAATTGCCCATACCCTGAGCTTGACAATAACGACCAGAAGGCATGGCATTTGTACATAAAAAAAGATGGTAACATTGTAAGCTATGCCCGCATCCTTTTTAAAGATAGCAGCGCAGCTATAGGAAGAGTGGTGACTCACAAATCTTATCGGGGCCTAGGTCTATCCCAAATGATATTAAAAGAAGCCATCGAAACTATAAAAACAAATACAAATTATACCAAAATACATTTATCCGCCCAATGCTATATACTAGACTTATATAAAAAGCTGGGCTTTAAGGTTGTATCGGATCAATATCTAGAAGATAATATCCCTCATGTGGATATGGAGTTAAAAATCCCAAAGCTTTCCTAAGCTTTGGGATTTTTATATGTGTTTAACTTCTTTTAATTTTTAAAGGTGCTGTCTCTTTTTTTCATAAATAACAGAACCAATTGGTAAATAATTAGTAGAACAGTGATAAAAGTTGGCCCTATTAAGTGTTGAACTAGGTTCCCAGCGGTCGCTTCAAAAATATTAGCTAATAATATTCCTATTCCAAAAAATATAACACAGGCTGCTATATTAATATAGGTTAAAAATCTTAAAAGTTTCCTATGCTTTTTCATGATAATCCAAGCTGCTACTGTGACAATTATTATTAGCAGCACAACCTCTATAAAATATGTCCAGCTGCCTAACCGACTAAGCTCCGTAAATGCTTCTTGATTTAACTGTTCGTTTTCCATCCACTGGTTTCTTATACCTTCTTTATAAAGCTCTAGCCCAAAGTAACAACTATTAATAATTAAGAGAAAACTAATAAATATCCTCCAAAATTTTTTGTTTGCCACCCTATCACCTCCTGTTTATAACTTTTTATTCATCCATAAGATATTTATGAAAATGGTTACTACAGTTACAGATTTAAAGACACCTAGGGCATCTACCCCCAACTATACCAAATATTATACTAACTTTTTAAACTTTTACAAGGAATGTTATAATTAAGAACACTAAGTGTTAAGTTAAGCCTAAAATTTGCTCCCAATAAAATAAGAGCGCCTAGCTTTTTAAGCTAAGTGCTCTTATTGCTCTAATATTTCTTTAACTCTTCCTACTACACCATCTTCAAGCATTACTTTTATTCCATGGGGATGGGTATGGGACTTTGTCAGTATCTTTTGGACAATCCCCTCCGTCAACTTTCCAGATCTTTGGTCTTGTTTTTGTACAACCTTCACTCTACTGCCTTTTTCTAAGTTTTCTCTATTAACTGCTCTCATATCTTCAGCCTCTTTTCTAGTTTAAATTTATTCTTAGAAACATACATTTTAGCTAAACGCTGCATTTTTTACTTCAACTTAAACTGGTTTTACTATTCTTGTTGTGGTGATCTTACCTTCTACCTTATTAAGATTTTTTATCTTTAGCGTCGGGTCATTTAGACCACACTTCTTAATAATCTCTTCAAAAACTTTAAATTCTTTTCTCATTATTACAACCTCTACCTTGTATCTTCTTCCACCGTTATTACCTCGAGCCAAGTAATTGTTCACGGTATAACCTTCTTTTCTAAGCTTTTCAGCCACTTCTACCATTTTATTTTTATTATTTAAAAATACATCTATTTCTAGTATACCAAGGGCAAGTTTTTCTTCAATCTTACCGCCTATAAATACACCAAGCGTTTTCCCTAATGCATAAGCAACGGCAAAATGAACTCCGTCTGAATTGGCTACCTGCCCAACAACGGTGGCAAAAATCATTGCATCTGCAAAAACTAAAAAATATACCGGGTTCATAATCTTTTTAGCCAGCAATATGCTCTTTAAAGTCGCTAAAATATTGGTAGTCGCTGTAATTAAAAACAAAGAAACAAGCGCTAGCATTATATTTATTTCCATATATAAACACCTCCTTTAAAATTAAATTCTACTTTTTTTCATAAAAAAACTAACATAAGAATTTATGTTAGCCAGTATCGTTAATCATCAAGCAAAAGTAAACAAAACTTGATTGATAAACTATATATTTCTAATAATTTTTATATCGTAAGTTCAAAAATAAATTCAAATTTAACTGTTGTTATAATTTATCCTCAAAATCTAAAATTAAGTATTAACATACAAAATGAAAGCAAGTCTCTAGTAGGCTTGACGCTTTCTATAAAATTATTGCAAATATAACTTAAATACATCTGGCTAATTCACTTTCTTTAACCTAAATAAAGATTATATCATATGTTTTACATGATTGCAAACACTTTATTTTTTAGCTCATAAAAAATCGGGTCAGGCTCCTGATATTCAGTATCGAATTTCGAAACCTCTCCCTTAGTACATTTTCAAAAACAGTTCTTTAATGTTGCCTTTCAACTCACTCTCCCTGTCTACTAACAATTCTATATGTTTACTTCCCAAGTCGTAAAAACTGACTCTGTTAAATGGTTTTCTTAGTTCTGCTGTGTTTAGTTTCAAGCTTAGTTCAGCTCTAATTAGGTTTTCAATATATCTTGCAAATCCTTCTTTCCATTGCTGCCAAATCATGTACTCATAATCAATAGTACTTAGTTCTTTGGCCAATTTTCTATGGTATTTTAACACTTTGTCGTAATCCCGATTCTCAAAATGATTATTTAGTTGTATTGTTTCAGATACGAAGTCCTTATCATTGTAGGGAAAGGGATGATTTATTTCCCACATGTAGTCACTCCCTTTGTTTGCTTTTTTAGCTATTTCAAGGCTTTCCTTTAATTCATTTTCACCATTTTCCCACTGATGACAGTGTACAAATTCATGAAAAATAAAAACGTACCCTTCTAAGCTATTAAAAATCTCCTTAGATACTATAGCAGAAGGTTTCATGCTATAAAACTCTAGGGGGAAAGCAGCCATTACACCCTCGGGTATCGGCATTGGTGTGGGATGTTCCATAACAAATTTGTATTTATTTTTAGAGTTTAAATCAAATACATAGAATGTATCTTCTTCAACGACTGTAACTGGGTAAAGCTTTTGTAAAGAATTATCAAGGATCTTAATTCTGTCATAAAGATAATGAATTTTAGCAAGAGACTCCTCTTGCTCTTTAATAAACTGTTCCTTTTCTTTTATATCCATTTTCTCTCCTCCCAGCAATAGATAACGATAGATTAACTCTTTTTTAATGTCATGTTAACATGGCAGGGTCAGAATATCAGAGATTAGTCCGATTTTATTTACTTAATATTTGAACTACTATAGTAACTATTCAATGAGATGCCGTTTGGTCCTTTATTTTTCAACACTAAAGATCCAATTAAGTGTTAAAGATAATTCCCTTACCACATTAACTATTTTAACAAAAGCAGGCAGCTCTTATATATAGCTTCTGCTGAGCGGGTACAATACTTGTAGTGCATAAAACATTCGAGTCAGGCTGCTGACATTCGAATCCCATAATAATATATGCTTTTAGTACACATCTAGTGCGCTAAAGGCATTTATTTATTATATTTCCACCTATAATGTCCTTTAATCTCCCTGTTTAATGATTTAAGTTTAACTTCTGATGCAAACGGTGGACTATTGTGGATAATAAAGGGCGTTCCATCTCTGGCCCTTCTATCTGATACTATTGCCACATGGTTTAGTCCCTTAAAGACAACAATATCTCCTGGCTGCCACTTTTTCAAGTTTTCGATATCCCCAGGAATTATTTCTGTTGTTAGTGATTCGGCGAATCTCTCAAAAAAAACATACTGATTGGGCACCCTGCGAAAGTCTATATTAGGTTCTCTTAGTCCATTTGTTCTGGGGTAAAGCTCAATATTGTTTTTTATATCTTTATCCATTAAGTCCTTTAAGTTAATACCTGCCCCTTTTAGTCCTCTCCATATTACATCGGTACACACTCCCTCATCATCGGGTGGGTATCCTCCTGCATAGTAGTTGCTTTGGTATTTAGTCCGCTGTTTGACCTCATATCTTGCAGCATTTACTATTTCAATAGGATCAGGTATCCCGTTATTATTGCTATCTACTAAGGAGTAATCATCTGGCACAATCACTTTTTTACCTATAGGCAGCTCTATATGGATTCCCAAAAAATCAAGGATAAAGCCACTTCTGAAGGATAAAGCAAAGATAAACAGTAAGCAAAATACCACTGTGATTACAATTAGCGTTATTTTAATTCTCCTTAATGAAGTAACGCCTAGAATTTTATTTTCGATTTTTTGGCTCATTTTTTATCCCCTTTTACTTTTATAAAGTGAAACTTTAATCAGTGTGGCCTTCTCCTACACTGATTGTTAGTTAAACCAATCGGGCTTTTACTGGCTGTTGCCCCCACTTACACCTCTTGAATTACCCTCGAATTGTTAAAGTGGGGGTCTTACAGACAGTTAACCTGCGATAAATCTTATGTTCTCTAGTTGATAAAACTTATCCTGCATAATATATTACAAAGGATTAAATTAAAATGAGGAATAAGGGCAATCCAAAACGCATTTTAGGCAACTAAGTTAGATGGGGATTGGTCGCTTGTAACCATTTTTTTAATAGACTATCTCTTTCTGATTCTAATTTTGTGTTTTCTTCCATTATTTCCTGTAGTTTTTTGGGGTTTGTTGCGTGGTTTTGGGCCTTTGCATTGTTTTGAACTATTTTTGTTTCTATTGTTTTTATTTGAGCTTCCAGTTGATTTATTTTGTGGTGGTTAGGCTTTTTAGAGTGCGTTTTTTTTATTGATTTAATTTGCTTTTTCTCTTCTTTTTTACTAACTTCTTCTTTGGGTTGTTGTTGGTTTATTTGGCCTCTTTTCTCTTTGTAATAGTCGTAGTTTCCTAGGTATTTTGTTAGTTTTCTTTTGTTTAGTTCTATAGTTTGGACTGCTATTTTGTTTATGAAATATCTGTCGTGGGAGATAAATAGAATTGTACCTCGGAATTCTTGTAGGGATTCTTCTAGCATTTCTATGGAGTCAATATCTAGGTGATTTGTGGGCTCATCTAGTACTAGGGTGTTTATATCTTGCTGAATTAGTAGGCACACTGCTACGCTCTCCTCCAGAGAGGATTTCTACTTTTTTAAAGACTTGGTCTCCATAGAAAAAGATTTTGCTAGAATATTTCTGGCTTCTTTGATAGATGTGGGGCAATGCTTTCGAAAGGTTTCTAAAATGGTCAATTGTTCATCTTCAAAAGCTATTTGCTGTTCGTGGTAGCCTGTTTTGACCCTAGAACCTATTTTTATTTGACCAGATAGTGGTTTTAGCTTTTACTGTAGGATTTTTATTAGTGTAGATTTACCGCAGCCGTTTTTGCCCACTAGGGCTAATCGTTGTCCGTAGTTTACTTTAAGGTTTATGTTGTCTAAAAGAAGGTCTCCTCCTTTGTAGCCAAATTTAAGTGAGTCTATAATGATGACGTCATTGCTAGAACGACTTCCGCTGCATATTCTATTTATGTCGGACTCTATTTGATATCCGCCGATTTCTTCAAACTTTTGTTGTAGTGCTCCATATTCTTTTACCGCACTTTTTAGTTTTGTATCGGTAAGTGAAGACATCTGGTTTTCTAAACTTTGCAGCTTTTGTTGAAGCTTTTTATGTTCTTTAAAGGCGGTATTTAGTACGTCTTTAACGGTGAAACTGTCTGGGTAGAGAGGTATTTGTTGTAGGCAGCCTATTTTTAATCCTTTTCTTTTGTGTATCTGTCCTTTATCTTGTGGTTCTTCTTCGGTTATAATTTTAAGAATTGTTGTTTTGCCTGAACCATTTGCTCCTATTAAGCCTACTCTTTCTTTTGTTTTTAATTCAAAGCTAATGTCAGATAAAACTTGCTCCGCTCCATAATGTTTACATATATTCTTTAACGCTAATTCAATCATTGGAAAGTTCCTCCTTATTTTTGAGCATAAAAAATCCAGGGTAAGAAATACCTTACCCTGGATGCTTTAATAGCATATTTGGATGGTAAAGATGATCTCTTACTTTAGGTTGACCGATTGTTAAATTTGGACACAAATCTCCCGTCGTCTTGAAAATCTGGTGTTAAAATCGGTAAGTTGATACTAATGTCAACCAATATCATATGCTTGCGCTTCCCTATTATCCATAACTTTTACGTCAAAATACTTACGCATTGACGATACCATGTCATGCTTTTTTAGCCAGTTGTACGCATCTTGTCTAGATAATGGTATAGTCTTTTTAAATTCTTGCTCTCGCGTTCCATTTTGGACAAAATTATAAAGGTGTTGTTTGTATAAAAAAAAGTATCCAGCATTGTTGATAAACAACATATCACAGATTACATTGGGGTCAAATTGTGCCCGTCCATTGTCGTATATATTTACCAACGTAGCATTATTATAGGCATCGTACACTTGACCGTTTTTTATTATCTCCATTTTCTAACCTCTCCCTTAAGTTTTAATTTAGTATTTAATATCTCCTTATACAATACTAAAGCCCCAAAAAGATATTCCTTGCAAAAATGCTCGTACTCTTGGTCTGTTAGGTAGTAGTTCTGGTATTTTAATTTATGACCATATAGAAGCTTGCACTCTACCATCTGTCCTGAGTTATAAGCAAATTTTGTTACCTCTGTAGGCCCTACTGTAAGCAGGTATCTACAGCAAGTAAGTTGTGGTAATAGCTCGCTGTTATCGCCGTGGTTGCGTTTTATAATAAACGCATTTAAGCTGCAGTCGTCCAGATATATCTCGTAACTAAAAAGATTGTCACAAAACAGGCTCACCTCCCTTTCGTTCTCCATCTGAGACCGTATGCATACCGCTATAAGACGCATAATCTTTGTTTTGGCATCAGATAGATTGCTAGTTTTAAACGATGTTTTTTCCAACTTACTCCTCCCTCCTCCTTCATTTAAATTTCCCTACATACTATAATAAGTCTAACTGGGAACAAACTTTGATTTACTGTTAACCTTCAATTTTTTCATTAGAGTATTTCCAAATTAAGCAGTATAAGCACTAGTCATTTTTGATAACTTATCTACGGTATCTTGAGTCATCTTAGCTGTGACGTGGCTATAGATATCCATTGTTATACTTATAGTACTATGACCAAGCAATTTTTGTAGATTTTTATAATCCACTCCGCTCTCTAGCGCATGTGTCGCAAAAGTGTGTCTTAGTTCGTGGAATGTTATCCTAGTAAATTCTTTATTTTCTTTACAAAGCTTAGCCACTAGCTTTTTAAAATGGTCAGAAATACTCCCAGGAGCTAACATCTCTCCATTTTTTTTACAAAAAACTAGGTCAAGGTCTTCCTGATACCCGCTCTTTTCTTTCTTTTGCTTTTTCTTGTGTGACTTTAAAACTTTAATAATGTCTTTTGTTAAGCTAACATATCTATTGCTGCTTTGGGATTTAGGTGTCTCCATCTTTGCGCCGGTACTAGTGGCAACTAAATTAGTATCTATCTTTAAAATCCCTTTTTGTAAATCTACCCTGTCCCAAGTAAGTGCTAATAGCTCTCCTCTTCTAAGCCCAGTTGTTAGAGCAGTATAATATAGTGCATAATGTCTTGTTGTTTGGGCTTTAATCAAGAACTTGTTGATTTCTTCGGTTGTCCAGTATTTAGCTTCGGTCTTTTGCTGTGTACTAGGTACCTTTACATGTTGTGCTGGATTAGTTTTAATCAACTCTTGTCTTATAGCATGGTTAAGACCAACACTTAAAGTAGTTTTTATATACTTTAAGCTCCTGGTCCCTAAACCGGCTTCTTTTTTTTCGTTAAGAAAATTTTGGATTTTGCTAATAGTTAACTCGTTTAGCATCACATCACCTAGTTTTGGAATGATATGTGTCCTCAGGTGTATAGCGTACCCATCGTAGGTAGTTTGCTTTACGGTACTGCGTGTGGTATCTAACCATTGCTCAAAATATTCCTTTACTGTTGGGCTTTCAACATTACTAGTACTACCTCTTTGTTCCACTAACTCTGTTATCTGCCTCATAAATTCTTCGTTTGATAATTGTTTGCCGTTAACTTGATTGTTCATTTAACTCTCTCCCTCTAAATAAATTAACGGGATTTTTGTACAGAATTTTTTCCCGTTAATAGTACATAAATATGTCTCTTGTATATGTACAAAATCCGGTAAAAGTTTTTACTAAAAATAAAAAAAGACACTCGAAAAGTAGTCGAATGTCTTTTTTGCTTTATTTATTTAGTTTTAAATGTTTCCCCCTGCTTTTGCTAAATTGGGCTAAAGGGTTGTATTTATCGTAATCTTTTTTTA
This sequence comes from Proteinivorax hydrogeniformans, assembly GCF_040515995.1. Classification (GTDB taxonomy): domain Bacteria; phylum Bacillota; class Proteinivoracia; order Proteinivoracales; family Proteinivoracaceae; genus Proteinivorax; species Proteinivorax hydrogeniformans. Next base: position 2,142,305 of record NZ_CP159485.1, read on the forward strand.
GGTCTTGTCCATAAAGGTTAACGTATCTCCTGACCATTTCTAACGATTTGTGCCCCAATATTTTTTGTAACCTAAATATGTCTCCACCATTTACAACCCAAGTTTTTGCAAAGGTATGGCGATAAGCATGGATTGAGGTTTTGCTTAAACCCCGTTTAATATTATACTTTTTGACTGCTGATGTTAAGGTGTATATAGACATTTTAGTACCGTATACGGTCGGGAATAGATAATCGTCTGTCTCTGGTTTGTAAAACTTTAAGTACTCTGTTAAAACCTTATTTAACTCGATAGAAAGTGGTATAACAGTAGCCTGTTTATTTTTAGTTGTTGTAAATTTTATAAATCCTCCATCAAAGTCTAAGTCTCTCACCTTTACGTTGCAAAGTGTGGATGCCCGACATCCTGTAGCTAAGAGGAAATTTATAATCACCCAATTGCGGTATCCGGCAAAAGTCGTATCTTTTAAACGAGGTTTCTTAAGTAGGATATTAAGCTCGGTGTCTGTATAAGTATCTTTAATGCTCTCCTCGGCCTTTGGGATATTGATTGTAAATCTATCTATATGCCCATTATCCACCATATAGTAGAGGAAAGCCCTAAGCCCTCGTATGTAACTCTGGATAGAGATATCGTTTACTGAATCATCAGCGCGCAAATGTAAAATATAATCGTCAATTACCTCTCTATCGATTTTGTCAATATCATTATCGTAGTAACGGTTAAACAGTCTAAAGCAAATATCGTAAAATGACACTGTAGATTGAGATAGGTTTTTGACTTTGTTGTGTTTTCTAAATTTGTCGTACCCCTCTTCTAGCGAGATTCTTGTCTGTACATTTTGTTCCGTTAGTGTAAGTAGTTTCTTTTTTTTGGACACAAAAATAACCACCTTTCAGAGATTTTTAAATACTTGATTAGGTAAATTCACTTAAAAAATCAAGTGTGTGATTACCAATTCAAAAACCCTTGAAAAGTGGTTTAAATACTGTAGTTATGGTGCCGAAGAAGGGACTCGAACCCTTACATCCAGAGGATACTTGATTTTGAGTCAAGCGCGTCTGCCAGTTCCGCCACTTCGGCTTGATTAACAATGATTATAATATCATATGTTTATGGACTTTGTCAATGAGTTCCTTGGTAGTTAGTGCTGCCAGTTAACCCTATTAAAGGTCTTCTTTCCCATCATATACCTGCTCTAACACCTGGTGTATTTCTTCTTTAGCCGGAATTATGGGACAGCTTAGCAACCCATCGTCGTTTGCAATTATTTCAGCAATCTCCATTAGTTCTTCTCTATCTACACCTATTTCCATAAGTGTAGGATTTGGTGCTATGTTATCAACCATCTGCTTTAATTTATCTATCCCTTCTTTTGCTAATGTTTCTTTTTCAGGGTAATAATTTTGTTGTTCCTGTTGCATAAAGATTTTGTTCGATATCTTAGAAAACTTTTCTAATTGTGCTGGGACTGTTAGATGGAGGTACGGATACATTACACTTCCACAAATTTCACCATAGTCCACACTGTACCTCCCACAAAAAGCATTAGCTGTTGCGGATACAATTCCTAGCATACTGTTGTTAACACTGTATGAAGCTAAGATCCCGGCAACCTGTATTTCTTCTATAGCTTTTTCTGACTTTATATCAGCATTTAAGTTATAGATTCCCGAAACCAAAAGATCTAATGCAGATATGGTTATAGCATCGCTATAAAGGCTAGACAGTGTTGATACATACCCCTCCACTATGGTGGATAAGGTTAAGTTTATGCCAGACACCATCTGTCTAGGAGTGAGAGATTTTGTAAGTTTACTATCTACTATGGATACATCGGGGAAAAACACGTCTCCAGTGAGGGTTCGTGTTATCTTTTTATCATTATCTTTTATGAAGGCAAAAGGGGTATTGGAAAAAGTGGTTGCTAAAGTGGTAATGATAGCTACTGTATTTAGTTTATCTCCTACACCAAAATGGTAGGCACCCAAGTCAAAATCTTCATTATTTTTAGCTTTGTATGCTACCACTTTTGCAGTGTCGATTACGGACCCTCCACCAACTGCAATGATGGTATCGATACCATTTTCTATAGCTACTTGAGTAGCTTCGTTCACTTTGCTTACGTTAGTTTCTTTTCCTATCTCACAGTAGTAATAGTATTGATTTTCTTCAGGCAATAGTTCTTTTAAGGTTTGAAGGTAACTATCTTTTACTTCTTGATTAGTTAGTAGGAGCACCTTTGAAGCATTTAGCTGTCTTAGTTGTTCAGGTAAAAATTTTAGAACCGAACTTCCAGCAATTACTGTTGTGGGATTTTTGGTTTTAAACCACTTAGTCATAAACTGTGCCCCCTTTTAATTATTTTTTAAAAAATTAAAAATACACCCGTATATTTCTTCCACATAGAAGACAAATTTATAGGAATAATATAGAAATTTCTGAAATTATAAAGGTGAATATTGTGTTGTTTCCTATTATCTGAATATCGCTTCAATCATCAGGCCAAAATCGATTGCTTTTAGGCATATGCTAAATTTAGTATAAATAAATATAAGCAAAGTACAAAGTGCTAGGATTTTCTTAACCAAAACGCAATCCCCCCAGTTTAAATTTACTTATAAATATTCTGGTTTTGGTAAGAAAACCCTTCTTAAAGTCCTCATTTAATCAATTGTTAATAGTTTACCTGGCTTTGTTATTTACCACTGATAGAGCAGACATCTTAAAATCTAGATGTTCTTTAATTCTTTTTTCAACTTTCTCAAACGTTATTTTTTCAATTATTTCATTTTTATCAAAGAATCTTCCGCCTCTAAAATGCTCGCCCATAAAGCCAAGTACGACATTTTCTAATGAGTTTAGTTCCATTAGGGTTATCCCCTGAATTTTTCTTTTATTAACAATGAAATCTTCCTCGTCTAGACCTTGGTTTACAGCTTCTTGAAACCTTTCTTTTAGAATGCTATATGTCTTCATTGGGTCTTCAGTTTCACAAGAAAAGATTGTATGACCATAACCTGTTTCAGTTGTATATTCTATGCTGAATGAATCATCTATTATTCTGTTTTCGTAAAGGTCATTGTAAAGTTTAGAGCTTTTTCCGACCAAGGTTTCTAGTCCTAGTAATGTGGTTATTTCCTTTTCAAACAATTCTTTTCCCGCTTCTTCTACTTGCTTATCTTTAAACCCAAAGTTTAGTATGTTACGGGAAATTTCCATATCAATGCTGACCTTCTTTTCGTTGGGAATAAACTCATCTTGTTTAAAGTTTCTTTGGTATTTAGGCGCCTCTTCAAACTTCTTTTTTTGCTGATTTTCTGCCACAAATTCATACAACCGTTCTATATCTATATCCCCTATCACAAAAAGAGCCATATTTAAAGGATTATAGTATTGCCCAAAGGTTTCATTGAGCATATCTACGTCAACCTGTAAAATATCGTCTTTAGCACCTGCAATATCTTTGTTTATGGGATGATTTGGGTATAAACCATTTAACAAGTTTAGATATCCAACCCAGTTAGCATCGTCACGATACATTTCTATTTCTTGGGCAATAATTCCTTGCTCTTTTTTTACATTTTGGTCTGTAAAGTACGGTGTTTGCACAAAATCTAACAAAAGTTCTAATCCCTCATAAAAGTTTGAGGTGCAAGAAATATAATAACTTGTGTTGTTATGGGTAGTAAAAGCGTTTACAGATATCCCGAGCTTTGAAAAATCGTCCTCTACATTTCCGTTTGGGTTTTCAAAAAGTTTATGTTCTAGAAAGTGAGCAATACCTGGAGGCAATGTCATTAAGTCTGTTTTAAAATCGATCCCGCCAAAGTCAGTGGAAAAAACAGCAAATGACTTCTTATAGTTAGGTCTTGGTATATAAAAAACCTGTAGCCCATTTGGCATTGTAAAAGAAAAATAACTTTCGTCAATTTTCTTATATTCATATGAGTTTAGCATTACTGTTCCTCCTTAGGTCGTAAAAAGAAGATGGTATCAACCTCTAATGAATTAGCAACTTCCACTACATCTTCCTTTTTTACGTTTTTTAGTTCGGAAAGTAGTTCTTCAATTTCCCAGCGTCTACCTACTAGTCCGCCATCTACCTGAAGTCCTATTTGGCCACCAACTTCATCTATTGTTTCGGAAAGACTATTTTTAAGGCCTGCCAGGGTGTATTCCATTTCTTTTTCGGAAATCTTACCTGCTTTTATATCTTCTAGTTGCTGGTTCATTATGTCTAATGTTTCTTTATATGTTTCTTTGTCTATTCCGGCAAATAGAAATACCATACCTTTTAAGGTTTCTATGTTAGATCCGGCATAGTATGCAAGGGATGCTTTTTCTCTAACATTTTGGAAAAGTTTAGAATGCGTAAATCCACCTAAAATGCCGTTATACATTAGCAGAGCTGGATATGAATTGTTGTTCATAGTTACCGGGGTTTTCATAACCATGACAAGGCGCCCTTGTTTAACTTCCATATCATGAACTATTTCATTTAGAGGCTGGGCTTTGCTGTTTATTGGTTTTTTTATGGAAGTTACTTGTTGTCTATTTATTTTAAATGTCTCAGTTAACAATGGCTTTAGTTTGTCTTTGTCAAAGTTTCCTACAACGTAAAAGTCCATTGGGTTGTTGTTTACTATTTTTTCATAATGCTGATATAAGTTTGCTTCATTAACTTTATCAAGTTCCTCTACGCTGCCATATTTAGAGATTCTATATGCTTCATCAGGGCAGGAATTTTCTATAGCTTTCATAAAGGCAAATTTTTGCTTGTCATTTACCACAGCGGCGATTCTGTTTTTTAGATTTTGTTTTTCTATCTCCACGTAGGTTTTGTTAAATTTATTATCATCTAGAGCTGGGTCGAAAATTACGTCTTTGAAGATTTTTAGAGCCTTTTGTACATAACTATCATCTTCTAAGTACTTAGGACTTACCATCTCCATTCTAAAATCAGCTAAAAGTGTTTCCCCTCTTTTAGTAACGCCGGCTCCCATTCTAGTACCGTAGAGTTTAGCTAATTCCTTTGAGAGCTCTCGCGGGGTGGGGTAATCTTTTGTACCTTTTTTTAAGATTTCTGGTAAAATAGCTGTCTTAGAAGTTTCATCTTCAAGATCTGTATAAAGGAATGCTCGTATCGAAACTGTTTTATACTTATCGGTGGGGTAAAGATACAGGTTAACTCCAGGTGCTAACTCAGTTTTCTCAAATTTTGCATTCACTTATCTAATCCTCCTCATTTAAAAGTTTATGGGCAATAGTTGCAGCTAACTTTGCATTATTCTTAACTAAGGCTATGTTTGACTTTAAGCTTTCTCCGCTTGTTATTTCCTTTATCTTTGAAAGTAAAAAGGGCGTCACATCTTTTCCTTCTATCCCTAGTCGATCACATTCTTTTAGGGCATCATTTATAGCTTTTCCAATTATCTCTTCTTTAATGTCATACTCCGGTAAAATGGGGTTTGCTATAACAGCTCCACCTTCAAGATCTAAATCCCACTTTACTTTTAGCATATTTGCAATTTCTTCTGCATCCTGCGCTGTTAAATGAGATTTAAAACCACTTTTTGAGCTAAAAAAGGCGGGAAATTCCGTTGATTTGTATGTAATCACCGGCACTCCCAATGTCTCTAAATATTCTAAAGTTCTTCCTATATCTAAAATTGATTTGACGCCAGCACATACCACTGCAACATTAGTTTTTCCTAGTTCTGTTAGGTCCGCTGAAATGTCTAGGGTATTTTCACCATCTCTATGAACACCGCCAATACCACCGGTAGCAAATATCTTTATTCCAGCCAATTCTGCTGCTATCATTGTTCCTGAAACTGTCGTCGCTCCCATCTCGCCTTTAGACACAGCAAATGCTAGATCTCTTCTACTGACTTTGCGCACGTTTTCGCTTTGAGAGAGCTTTTCTATTTCCGATTTGTTAAGCCCTACTTTAATCTGTCCATCCATTATAGCAATTGTTGCTGGGACGGCACCGTTTTCTCTTACAATATTTTCAACTTCCAGTGCTGTTTGTAGGTTTTGTGGATAGGGCATCCCATGAGATATGATTGTGGATTCTAAAGCTACTACTCCTTTTTTATCTTTTATAGCTTCAGCTACTTCCTTTGAAATTGCCACTTTATTTTTCATTTTGTTAATCCTCCTTTAATTCTATCTTTAGCTTCTCCCAGCTTAATTCAGGAGATACAGTATCGTTAGTTTTAAGTGTTAAAGCTGCACAGGCTGAGGCAATTTTTGCACATTGATCTAAAGGTAACCCTTTATAATAAGCAGCTATAAAGCCACCTACTAAGCTATCTCCTCCACCTGTCACATCAATTATTTCCTTAGCTTTAGAGGGAATTATTTCGGTATAATCCTTGCTATATAAGAACAAACCTTTCTCTCCTAGCTTTAACAATAGGATTTTTACGCCACGATTTAGCAGCATATCTCCTGCTCTTTTGTAGTCTTTTATACCATCTAGCTTAAACTGACATATTTCTTCTAACTCTTCTTTATTTGGAGTTAATATATCTATGTAACTAAGCATTTTTTCTACCTTTCTTGCCTTTTCAACCGAAACCGGTTCAACTACAAAGGTGCAGTTTAACTTTTGAGCTTGATGGGCTATATACTCTAACGTGTCCTCTCTTAAATTTGTATCACACACTATGACTTTAGCATTTTTTAATACCGGCAGGTTAGACTCAATGTATTGAGTGTCTATTACATCTATAATATCCATGTCAGCTAGGCCGATTTGCAAATCGTTTTTGTCATTTAAAAAGGCCATATAAGTTCCTGAGTTATACTTTGCAGTCTGCAAAACTGGCGTCATATCCACTCCTGCCTCTTTGCTATAATCTAAAATTGCTCGACCATGTTTATCTCTACCCACAGCGGAAAGTAAACTGGTAGGTGTATTTAAACGCGCTAAGTTTTCTGCGATATTTCTTCCTACTCCTCCTATGGAAGTAAATATCTTACCTAGGTTAGATGTCTTCATTTCACAACTAACTGATGACGCAACTCCTTTAATATCATAGTTTGCTCCGCCAACTACCACCACTCTTTTTTGTTGATTAAAGACATATCCACGACCTAAAATAAAACCTTTTTTTATTAGGTTTGATATATGGACAGCAACTGCAGATCGTGTAAGCTCCAGTCTGTTGGCTAGTTCATCTTGACTTATCATAGGTTCGTTATACAGTATTTTTAATATTTCCTTTTCACGAGCCGTTAGTCTAGCCATTAACACCCTCCTTAACTATTGTTTATGTAAGTTTAATATGTGCTTAATTTGTAGTTTATATTACAAATTAAAATCAGTCAAGAAAAGCATATACAAAAAACCTTCCGCATCAGAGGGGGGGAGATAGCGGAAGGTTTTTAAAAAAGATATTGGAAGAATTTAATAGTTCATTTTTTGCTATGATTAAAAAATGTTTGTTACTTTTTATGTGTAACAGTATAGTTTATGGCTTTAGCTAAGTCAAAAGCAATTTAAGACCGTTTATAGCGATTTAACCTTATTATCTGCCACTTTTGTCACTTTATGTCGATTTTCGTCTTTTTTTCGCCAAAACTAAAAATAGTTCACATCGCACTACTTTCCGATGTGAACTATTTTTAGTTAGCGACTTGTTTCTTCACCTTCTAATGGGTTAAATTCTAGCTGTATGCCTTCTCCAATAATTTTTTGTATATCAGACATTGTTTGCCCTATTCTTTGCTCTAGCGTTAGAAAGGTTTCGATATCTTTGTTTAACCTTATTGTTTCAAACAGCTTTTGTATTTGGTCTATTTGATCCTGTGATGGCTCTTTGCCTTGCATCTGTAGTTTTTGAAGTTCAAAGTTTCTTTTGCGAAAATCTTTTAGCATTTCCACACTAGTTGAATCTGACTTAATTCTAGTTGCGACTTCTTTGTACTGCTTGTAATCCTCACTTTCTTTAACAGCTTTTACAAGCTTATGCGCGTAATCATACACATTCATATCCTCTCATCTCCCCTCATTTAATTAAAAGAATAGGCCATATATTATGATGACCAGCAAGACTACTGGCATAATCCATTTTATCAAAAAAGCCCAAGGTGCTGCCAGTAAAAATTTGGAACCTGATGTTTCAATTTCTGAGACTGCATTTTTAGTTTTCCATACCCAGCCCACAACTACAGCTGTAAAAAAACCTCCTAATGTTAAAAGTACATTAGACGAGAAGTAGTCCATAAAGTCTAAAAAAGGCATTCCAAAAATTAGATTTTCACTGAGCACACCCATTGATAGTGATGATGGTATCCCTAATATAAATATGCCTAATCCCGCTAATGCAGAAGCTTTTTTTCGGCTCCATTTTAGTTCGTCGATAAAATAAGCCACCACTACCTCTAAAAGAGAAATGGCTGAGGTCACAGCTGCTATAGTTAAGAGAACGAAAAATAGCAACCCAAATATATTCCCCGCCGGCATAGCCCCAAATACAGCCGGAAGTGTTATGAAAATTAGCGGCGGTCCTGAGCCTGGCTCTAGTCCAAAAGCAAACACTGCAGGTATTATGATAAATCCCGCTAACACAGCTATAAATATGTCAAAAACAGCTATATAGACAGCACTTCCAGGTATATTTTCCTTTTTGCCCAGATAACTACCGTATGTTAAGATTGCGCCCATACCTAAACTAAAGCTAAAAAATGCCTGCCCAAGAGCACTTAGTATTATATGTCTGTTTATTACTGCAAAGTTGGGTCTTAGATACCACGAAACTCCTTCCATAGCCCCATCTAATGTAACGCTTCTTATGGCTAACAGTATAAGCAACACTAATAATATGGGCATTAACAATTTACTAGCCTTTTCTATACCTTTATCTATGCCTAAGATTACAATCCCAATAGTAATCAACATAAAAATAGCGTGCCAAAATAAAGGAACTATGGGAGCTGAGGTCAGTTCGTTAAAGACGTTGCCTACCTCTTCAGCACCTAGGTTTGTCAACTCTCCTGTTATATATTTGAATATATAAGCAACTCCCCATCCTGCTATAACTGAGTAGAAAGATAGAATTATAAAGCCTGCTGCAACGCCGAGTGCCCCAACTATACCCCAATTCTTTCCCGCAACCCTTTTAAATGCTCCAACTATATTGGTTTGTCCTTTCCTACCTATTGTAAGTTCTGCAATCATTAGTGGTATTCCAACAAGAAAAGTAATGATAAGGTACACCAAAAGAAAGGCTCCACCGCCACTTTGTCCTACAACTGTAGGGAATCTCCAAATATTTCCTAGGCCGATGGCGCTACCAGCGGCTGCTAAAATAAATCCTATCCGACTTCCCCATTGTTCACGATTTTTATCAGCCAATATATTCACCTCTGTTAGTTTATTCTTAACTTATTCTCACCAACCAGAGGTTTTTTTATTCTTTACTTGTAATGTATCAGTAGATTTGAGACATTTTATTTATTTTTTCAGCGATAAGGTTTCTTATTTTTGCTGGTTTTATAACTTCTGCATGCTCACCAAAGGACAAAATCCAGCTTAGAATCTCATTTTCCCCAGAAATAGTTGCTATAAAGTTAATAGTTCCATCTTGATTTTCAATTATTTTTTGAGTTGGGTGAAGTCTAGTTTCTTTAATATATTGAGCTATTTGACTACTAAACTGTATCTCAACTTCATATTCTTCTAACCCTCGCTCTATTTTCCATGCACTTTTCAAATAATTCTCCACAGAAAAGTCTTTGGGGTGGCTAAACTTTTGGCCTCGTTGAATTACCTCCTGTGTAATTCTAGTTAACTTAAATAGCAAGATGCTGTTTTTAAGATGGCACCTAGCAGCAACATACCAAGCGTTATCATCTGCTATCAGGCAGTAAGGGTCAATTACTCTTTGGGATAATCCTGATGACATTGAATTATAAGTTATCTGGACAGGGTTGTTGTAATAAATGGCTTCCTGTAGCTTTGCACGCACTTTGCTTTGTCTTTGTTCATCTACAGGTTGGTTGTCACTAGGTTTAAAAAACTTATCTTTAAATTGTTCGTGTATTTTCTTACCTCTACTGTCCATGGCCACTTTTATTTTGTCCTTGGCGGATGCTAAGTTTTCATCATCTGCGTATGTATTTAGCAGCGCCGTAAGGGCCACAGTCTCTTCTTGAGTAAAGTTTAGAGGTGGTATAAATGAGTTGTTTATGGCTATCGGCCTTCCCCTTCCATGCCGACACTTTATCTGTGCAGCTTCTAACAATTTAATGTCCCGATATATAGAGCGCTCTGTAACCTCCATTTTTTCCGCTAGTTCTTTTATGCGCATTGGTCTAGCCTGTACTGCCAAAACAATTTTGAACAGTCTAATCAACCTATTTAAGCTTTCCTTTTCTTTATCCGTTGCTTTCATAAATATCCCCCCAAATATTTATTGAAGTTTTTCTAAAATTAAAAGTCTCGCCGTCTTTGGATTGGCCTTGCCCTTAGAGAGTTTCATAGCTTGTCCCACTAAGTATTCAAGCGCCTTGTCTTTACCATTGTAGTAATCCTTTACTGAGTTATGGTTTTGGTTTAATACTTCCTCTACCAACTTGTTTAAGGTTTTGTGATTACTTAATTGAGCTAAATCCAGTTCTTCTATAAGTACTTTTGGACTCTTTTTTTGAGCTAGCATCTGCTTTAGCACTTTTTTTGCTGATTGAGCTGTGATATCTCCTCTTTTTACATAATTTAAGAGCGATGCAAAGTCTTTTGGCGTAAGCTGCTCACTTATTCTTTCTTTGTCTGACAGATGACGAAAAAGCTCGCCTTTAATCCAATTTGCGACTAACTGAATGTCATCGCAGTATTTTATGGTTTCCTTAAAAAAGTTAGAAACCTCTCTAATTTCCGATATTACTAACGCATCTTTACTTGAAAGTCCCAGCTTTATAAATCTATCTTTTTCATCATCGGGAAGATTGGATATTGTGGCTTTTACTTGCTTTATAAATTCTTCATTTATAAAAAGAGGTGGAATATTTGGTTCTGGGAAATATCGATAACCAGCCGCTGACTTCTTAGTGCGCATTACCACGCATTTATTTCTACTTTCGTCCCATTTAAGAGTTTGCTGGGTAACCGACATTTTTGACAACAACAATTCTTCCTGTCTTTTTGCTTCATAATCTATAGCTTTTTGCAAAGATTTTAGAGAATTTAAGTTCTTAAGTTCGGTCTTAGTGCCCAAGCTGTGTGAGTTTTCAGCTTTAAGGGAGATGTTTGCATCACACCTTAGACTACCTTCCTCCATTTTGCAGTCGGAGATATTAAGATATTGTAAGATTTTTTTTATTTTAAGTACAAATGCCTTTGCTTCCTCTGCAGTCTCAAGCTGAGGTTTAGTTACAATTTCAATAAGACCTACCCCTGCTCTATTGAAATCTATCAGTGTATGATCGTCTTTATGTATCTGTCTTGCTGCATCTTCCTCTATATGCAATTGAGCTATTCCTATCTTTTTCTTTTCACCTTCAGTTTCAATTTCAATATAGCCATCTTTAGCGATAGGTTTATAGTGTTGAGTTATTTGATAACCCTTCGGCAAATCAGGATAAAAGTAGCTTTTTCTATCAAATTTGCTACAAGGATCTATTTTACAATTCAATGCTAGAGCAGCTTTAAGAGCTAAATTCACCGCCTTCTCATTAAGAACAGGAAGAGCGCCTGTTAAACCTAGACATGTAGGACAAACTTGACTGTTAGGCTGCGCTCCGAAAGCAGACGAGCAGCGGCAAAACACCTTGGAAGCTGTATTTAGCTCTACATGTATTTCTAGCCCAATAACCTTCTTGTATTTATTCTTCATCATTAGTTATCTTCCTTTTATGGTAATCAGTGTCTAATTGGAAGGCATGTCCTACATTAAGTATATCCTGTTCTTTAAAGTGAGGAGCGATAAGCTGTAGTCCTATAGGTAGTCCGTTGCTATCGTACCCACATGGTATACTCATTGCAGGTAATCCAGCTAAAGATGCAGGTGTTGTGTAGCTATCATGTAAGTACATGGTAAGAGGGTCATGCTTTGAGTTTAATGGAAAAGCGGTGGTTGGTGTAGTCGGTCCCAGTATAATATCACAGCTATGGAAGGCTCTTTGAAAATCTCTTTGGACTAAAGTTCGTACCTTTTGTGCACGGATATAATACTCTGCATAATTTGTGGAATTTAAAATGTGCGTTCCAAGTAAAATTCTTCGTTTAACTTCAATGCCAAACCCTTCCGTTCGTGAGTTAACACACTGTTTTGAATAATCACCTTTTATTTTTGTATTTTTACAGGACGTGCCATTTAGCCTTGCTAAACTAGATGACGCTTCAGCAGCGCACAATAGAGTGTAAGCAGAAACACTATATGGAGTGTGTGAAAGGTCTAGCTCCACCATCTTAGCTCCTAGCTTCTCTAAGGTTCTTATGGCTTTATTTACCGCCTGGCGTACTTCATTATTTGTATAGTCGGTAAAATACTGCTTTGGAAGTCCTATTTTAACGTTTTTAATATCTTCTTTAAGAGATTTGGTGTAATCTAGCGTTTTTGGGGAAGCAGTCATAGCATCTTTTTCATCGAACCCAGCTAAGTTTGATAAAACATATGCACTATCTTCTACTGTCTTGGTTAGTGGCCCTATTTGGTCCATAGAAGGGGCTACGGCGACCAGTCCATAACGTGAGACAAGGCCGTAAGTTGGCCTTAGACCTACAACCCCACAAAATGCTGCCGGTTGCCTTATAGAGCCTCCGGTATCAGAACCTAATGCAAAGCTGGCTAAGTTTGCTGCCACTGCTGCTGCGGATCCGCCGCTAGACCCTCCACTTACTTTTTTCAAATCCCATGGATTTTTTACTGGATAAAATGCTGATGTTTCGTTGGATGAACCCATGGCAAACTCATCCATATTTGTTTTTCCTAATACCGGGCAGTTAATTAGCCTTTTGATTACGGTGGCGTTAAATATTGCTTTGTGATTTTTGAGCAGCTTAGACGCACAGGTTGTATTTACATTAGCAACATGGATGTTGTCTTTAATTGCCATCGGCACACCACCGAAGCTATGAAATTTACTTTTACTATCTTCTACTGCTTTATCTTCGGTAATATTTATATAGGCTCCGATTTTCTGATTATTTTCCTTGGCTTTTTTTAAGTAAGCTTTTGTGACTTCGGAAGGTGAAAATGTGTTATTTTTATATCCTTTTAGCAGTTCTTTGATTGAAAGGTTGGTTAGTTTCACTTTCTTCCCCCCTTTTTAATCTTCAATAAATGTGTCTTTAAGATTTATGTCATTATGAAGTGATTTTTTAGAGCGTAACTGGACTACTTTATCCTCTCTTGTTATTCTTTCTTCAAAAAGACAATGCTTAGCTGGCTTAACATCATCTAAGTCTAGTTTTTTTAAGTTATCAGCATAAGTCAAAACTTGGTCTAATTCTTTAATATATTCATCTATCTCTTCTTGTTTTATATTTAACATACTTAAACTTGCTATCTCATTTAGTTGTTTTGCGGTAATTTTCAAATACCTCACCCCTAGGTTTTTGTTTACCCAAATTATAACATATGGAAAACAAAATAAAAATTTAAGACAGGCTTTTCGCCTGTCTTATTTAGATTGACTATTATCGATGGCCACAAGGTCTCTATCAAAATAAACCAAAGGCTTTTCTTCTTTTGGTTCATCTGCGGAAATAACGTTGGCAATGATAACGGCATGATCTCCAGCAGTATACTTACTAGATACTTTACACTCAAAGTTAACAATTGCTTCTTCTATTCTAGGTATGTTTAGTTTATCACCGTCTTTTAACGTAAGTTTGGACTGTTTGATTTTATCTTCCACGTTATCACGAGTATGCCCACAAATCCTAGCTACCTCTTCACTACTTTTTGGTAAAATCGATAAGACAAACTCTTGCGTTTTTGAAATCATAGGAGAGATTGAACTTTGAGGTGAGATGCTAACCATAATTAAGTGTGGATCTTTTGAAACTTGAGTACACCATGAAACAGTAATGACGTTATGCTTTTCATCTTGCATAGCTCCTACTAGCGCTACTGGAACAGGTATTTTGTATAAGGCTTTCTGAACGTCCATAAATTTACCTCCTCAAATTTAAAGAAAATCTCTAAGTTTATATGCTACTTTTTTTAGTGTTTCTTTTATGCTCTTTTAATATTCCATAACAAGCTAAGCAAAACTAAGGCAAAAAAGTTGGACAGTCCAGCAAGCAATATGCCATAGCATATACTTAAAAACGAAAGCTCATAAGCTATACCAAAAAATATAAGGAATGCAGAGGAAAAAAGTAAGATATATTTAAAAATATAAAAATATTCTTCAATAAAATTTTCCTCCCTTCCAAAAAATATTGCGATTAACCCAAAGATAAAGATTACAAGGCCACACATAAGCATAAACGTTATAAGATTAAACCCTGCTAAATTAGGAGGAAGTCGTGGCGGACTATAGCTATCTATCGACGTAATGCTTGCTGTTTTAGGTGGAGTTGAAAAAATGGCATAAAAATTTTTCCCCACTGGATGGTGAGGAAAATATAATCCGCTAAGTACACCTTGGACGCCGTCAATGCTAATTGTCTCTCCTATATTAAAATCCTTATCCAAATAGTTTTCAAAGGATGTATAAATTTTTGTTTTATCTTGATGTTGAGTATGATTTAAGGCTAAGTTGCTTTTATCAAAAATAGTTGGACCATTACCTTTTTCTATATAAAAAACCTGATAATCTCCATATTTTACTTTGCTAAACTGTTGGTTTTGAACAAAGTTGTCAGTATAACCTAAGATAATATCTTGGTGGTTATTAAAGATTTGCATAAAGAAAGTAGTAACTAGTGCACAAGTTACAGTAGCTGTAAAAAATGCCTGAACTATGTGGTACTTAAACATAAAAAAACCCTTTCTATCTTTTAATAACTATACTATATCCAGATAGAAAGGGTTTATTATTTTTTGAAATTTGCCGTTAGCTATTTATAATTTTTACTAGATAATTTTCGCTTTCTATTTTAACACCTAGCTCTTTGCCTTTTTCCAACTTGCTCCCAGCGTTTTCTCCAGCAATTATTATGTCAGTCTTTTTGCTAACAGAGCCAGTGACTGTGCCACCGAGCTGCTGGATTTTTTCCTTAGCTTCTTTACGGGATAGCTGGTTTAAGGAGCCTGTTAGAACAACATTTTTTCCTGATAGCTCACTTTGCACAACTTCGGTTTTGGGTTGCTTTGTATTTACACCTATTTTTTTGAGTCTGTCAACTAGCTCTAAGGCTTGTTTTTGACTAAAAAAGTCATTAACACTTACAGCTATTTTTTCACCTATTTCAGGAATCTCTTCTAACTGCTCATGGTTAGATTCTACAATCTTATCAAGATTTTGAAAATGCTCCGCTATTAATCTTGCAGCCTTTTGACCTACAAATCTAATACCTAATCCGAATAAAAGTCTGCTTAAGGGCTGTTTCTTTGAATTTTCTACAGCTTCAACCAGATTTTGTGCCGATTTTTCGCCAAAGCGCTCTAGCTTTGTCAGATCACCGATGTCTATGGTATATAAATCAGCTACATCATTTATTAAGTTGCTTTGGTGTAACTGATTAACAACTGCAGGTCCAAGACCTTCTATATCCATAGCTCCTCTGGAGGCAAAGTGTATAATTCTCTCCTTTATTTGGGCGTCACACTTAGGGTTTATGCAGCGCAGTGCTGCCTCTTTTGGAAGTCTTACCGCTTCTTTTTCACAGGCAGGACACGTTTTTGGCATTTTAACCTTTTGTTCATTTCCCGAGCGTTTTTCCTTGATAACTTCAACAATTTCTGGAATTATATCCCCTGCTTTTTGAACTACTACTGTATCACCTATTCGTATATCCTTTTGTTCGATATAGTCCTCGTTGTGTAAAGATGCTCTGCTGACGGTGCTACCAGCTAGTTGAACTGGCTCTAAGATAGCTGTAGGAGTTATCGCTCCTGTTCTGCCAACTGTGAAGGTAACATCCAAAAGTTTAGAAAAAGAGCGCTGTGCTGGAAATTTATAAGCTATAGCCCATCTTGGGCTCTTTGCGGTATAGCCCAGCTCTCTTTGTATAGATAAAGAATCTATTTTAATAACCACACCATCTATTTCATAGGGGAGGTTTTCCCTTTTTTGTTGCCAATCATTACAGTAGGCATAAACTTCCTCTATGGACGAAAGTTTTTTATAATTAGGGTTTACCCTAAACCCCAGTTCTTTTAAGGCGCTAAGGTTTTCACTATGGGTGCTGCCAAACTCATCGCTGTTAGCAATGGAGTAGAAAAATATCGATAAGTTCCTTTTAGCGACAATAGATGTGTCTAACTGTCTAAGGGTTCCAGCAGCTGCATTTCTAGGATTGGCAAACTGAGGTTTTTCCTCTTGTTTTCTTTGCTCATTTAATTTATCAAACGCTAGTTTAGGCATGTAAACTTCACCACGAACTTCTATGTTAACTGGCTGAGTTAGCTTTAAGGGAATACTCTTTATTTTCTTTAAGTTTTCCGTTATGTCCTCGCCCGTCTGACCATCCCCTCTAGTTGCTCCTCTAACTAACATACCGTTTTCATATGTTAAAGTTACAGCTAGCCCATCTATTTTAAGCTCAGCTACATATGTTAGAGGCTGAGAAGTCTTTTTCTTTGCTCTTATTGCAAAGTCCTCAAGGTCTGATGAGTTAAAGGCATTACCTAAGCTCAGCATTGGAGTACCATGCTGCACCGCCTTAAACCCTGCTAGCACTTTTCCACCAACCCGCTTCGTGGGTGAATGAGCTAAAACAAGCCCAGGGTTTTCTTTTTCTAGTTTTTTTAATTCAGCTAAAAGGCTATCATAGGTCGCATCGTCCACCAAAGGTTCATCAAGGACGTGATAGTGATAGTCGTATTTCGTTAGAATTTCTGTTAACTCTTTAATTCTTTCTTTTACATCCATCTTTTCACCTACCCCTCTAATACTTCCAAAGGCGCAAAGCTAGCCATCAAGGTTTTAGACCCTGCTTTTTCAAAGTTTATTGTAACTCCTTGATCATCGCCTAATGCTTTTATTTCTGT
Source organism: Proteinivorax hydrogeniformans (assembly GCF_040515995.1). Classification (GTDB taxonomy): domain Bacteria; phylum Bacillota; class Proteinivoracia; order Proteinivoracales; family Proteinivoracaceae; genus Proteinivorax; species Proteinivorax hydrogeniformans. The sequence continues at coordinate 2,159,422 of NZ_CP159485.1, forward strand.
TATTATACCCTGCCCGAATTTTTTATGCTCCACTAGCATTCCGACTCTATAGGTTATATTTGTATTTTGTTTTTGGGGCATGCTAAACCCACCTAAGTTAGCTTTTTGTGGACCTTTTCGGCTGTACAAATTGTCCATGGAGTATTTATTAGTGCTTTTATCTTCAATAAGATTTTGAGGGATTTCTTCTAAAAATCTTGAAATTTTATGCCTTTCCACTCTACCGTATAAAGCTCTACTTTGTGCCGCTGTTATATATAACTTTTCCTTAGCTCTAGTTATCCCTACATAACACAATCTACGTTCTTCTTGGAGCTCCTGAGGGTCCTCCATAGATCTGATGTGAGGGAAAAGCTTTTCCTCAAACCCCGCCATAAACACAACAGGGAATTCAAGACCTTTAGCACTGTGAAGGGTCATTATTTTAACGCTATCTTCTATTTGGCTTTCATCGGCGTCGGAAGCTAATGAGTTTTGTTGCAAGAACTCGTCTAAGCTACCACCGTGAGTGTTGTCAAACTCTTTGGTAACTGTAAATAACTCTTCTATATTCTCTAGTCTTATTTTGGATTCTTCAGTTTTGTCAGATTGTAGCATGGTTCTGTACCCACTACGGTTAACCGTTTCGTCTAAAAGATCTGTGACATTAAGATATTGGGACATTTCCCTTAAGTTTTCTATCAGCATAACTAGTTGCTTTATTTTATCTTTTCCTCTTGATACTATTTGCTCAGCGTCTTCCTTTAACACATCATAAAGAGTTTTGTTTTTTTGATCAGCTACCGCCATTAAACGTTCCACTGTTTTATTTCCTATACCCCGTTTAGGTACATTTATTATTCTTGTTAAGCTTAGGTCATCAGATGGATTTGAAATAACTGACAGGTAAGCCATGACATCTTTTATTTCTTTACGGTTAAAGAACTCTGTCCCTGCGAAAATTTGATAGGGGATTCCTCTTTTTAGCAGCACTTCTTCGATGGAACGGGTAAGAGCGTTAGCTCTTATCAATATAGTGCAATCTGACAGCTTTCTTCCCTTAGCCTGTTCTTTATTAATTTCATCTGCCATAAATTGAATCTCATCAATATGGTCTGTTGCATGATAAAAAACCGGCTTTTCACCTTCACAGTTTTCAGTCCATAGATTTTTGCCTTTTCTGCCTTCGTTATTTTTTATTACTTCGTTGGCAGCATTTAAGATACATTGTGTGGAGCGGTAGTTTCTTTCCAGCTTTATGACCTTAGCATCAGGATAATCCTTTTCAAAGTCTAAGATGTTGGCAACATCAGCACCTCTAAATAAGTAAATGGATTGATCATCGTCACCTACTACGCAGATATTTCTATGACCTTTAGCTAAAAAGTTTACTAGTATATACTGACTATGGTTGGTATCTTGATATTCATCCACCATTATATACTTAAACTGATTTTGATAGCGCTCTAAAATATCAGGATGTTGTCTAAAAAGGCGTACGGTCTCAAAAATTAAATCGTCAAAATCCATAGCGTTATTTGCTTTAACTCTTCTGTCATACATCTTATATACTTTTTCCACTTGCTTTTCATGGAAATTATGGCCCACATAGTCTTTAGCTGTTATCAACTGGTTTTTCGCTTTGCTGATAGCTGACGCAATAGACCTAGGTGTGAATTTCTTTGTGTCTATGTCCAGCTCTTTAGCGCAGTCTTTAATTATTTTCATCTTATCCGATGTATCATAGATGTTAAAATTATTATTGTAGCCTAAGTGTTTTGCCTCACGGCGCAGTATCCTAACGCAGGCGGCGTGAAAGGTTGATATCCACATATCCTCACTCCCATACACTAGGTCTGCAACCCTTTCTTTCATTTCTTTAGCCGCTTTATTGGTAAAGGTGATTGCTAGTATCTCCCACGGCTTAGCTTTTTGTTTTTCGATTATATATGCTATTCTGTGGGTCAGCACCCTGGTTTTCCCACTTCCAGCCCCAGCTATGAGAAGTAGTGGTCCTTCGGTTATTTTAACTCCCTCTTTTTGTTCTGGGTTTAAGTTTTGTAAAATCTCCATTTTAAAACCTCACTTTTTAAGTTCTTTATTATAATATAGTAATGCAAACCTCTGTTCGATGCAATAGGCAACTAGGGTATTTAAAAATCTTCATTATTTTATTATAACAAAGAACATCAGACAGTGCAGTAATTTATTTTTTGGTCGAGAGCTTCAAAAATGATATAAGCGTTAAAAAACTCACAAAACCTAATTCTACGTAACTTTTGGTTTTGTGAGTTTTTATTTTATGTTTTAGCTAGTTCAGTGCTAGGATCTTCATTTAAGAAGAACACCGCTACTCCTCCTAAGCCGATATGACAGCCTAACACTCCGCCTACTATATTAATCATAAATTTTTCATGACCTAGCTTTTCTTTTATCATCTCTTTAAGCTTTAAAGCGGTTTTTAAATCGTTGGCGTGGCTTATGCCTATAATCTGATTCTTTACATAGGTACCCCTTTCTTCCATTATTTCCACTATTCGTCTAAGCGCTTTTGTTTTACCTCTTATTTTTTCAAAAGGAATCATTTCACCTTGTTTGACGTGTAGGATAGGTTTTATTTTCAACAAGCTTCCTAAAAAAGCTTCTCCTTGACTTAAGCGACCACCTTTATGAAGGTGATTTAAATCATCTATGGTGAAAATATGTTCCATATGGCTTGAATAGAATTTGACAGTTTTTATTATTTCTTCTAACTTAGCTTTTTCATTTGCTAGCTTTGCTGCCTTAAGGGCTACAAGTCCCTGCCCCACTGCCCCGCATAAAGTATCGTAAACATGAATTAATTTTTTATTGTATTTTTCGTTGATTTTCTCAGCTACCATTTTCCCCGTTTGACATGTCCCAGACAGCTTAGAGGAAAAAGCGATATATAAACATTCTCTGCCTTCGATAGCATATTTGTCAAAAATATCTTCAAAGTCTGAAGGAGGCACCTGTGTTGATGATGGTCTTTTGCCATTTTTAATAGCAGTATATACTTCCTCTGGCTGAATTGACTCACCATCTAGGTACTCCTTGTCATCTAAATTAACGATTAAAGGAATGACTTCTATGTCGTGCTTAACAGCTAACTCGTTAGGAATATCGCTGGCGCTGTCAGTTATAATTTTAATAGACATATACCTCTCCCCTTTCTCTTAATATTTATAATAATTAAACAAGATTAAGTTGTCAACATTATACAGCAAAACCTTATTTGACTAATCTCCCCCCTTGTTTTATAATATAGTAACTAAAATGGAAATCGTTGATTAAGAGTAGTAAAGTAGCCTCTTCTCTTAAAGAGAGTCGGTGGTGGTGGAATACCGATAGAGAATGCCGCTTGAATGGACTTATGAGAGTCAGATTAAAATAATCTGAACGGACCCTCCGTTATCGGGTAAGTGGACTTTGGCTTAGGTCAAAAAGAGTGGTACCGCGGAGTTAACACCTTCGTCTCTTAATAGAGATTGAGGGTGTTTTTTATAAATATATTTCATGGAGGTAAGAGGAAATGACAAAGAAAAAAGTTATTTTTAGTGGAGCTCAACCTACTGGTGTGCTAACCTTAGGTAATTATTTGGGAGCTATACAGAATTGGAAGAGCTTTGAAGACACATATAATTGCTTATATTCCATTGTGGATTTACATTCATTAACAGTTCGTAATAATCCTAAAGAGTTTAAAAACGCATGTTTGTCGCTATTAGCACAATACCTTGCTTGCGGTTTAAACCCGGACAAAAACACCATATTCTTTCAATCTCATGTGCCTCAGCATAGCGAGTTAGCCTGGATTTTAAACTGTAACACTTATATGGGTGAGCTAAATCGCATGACTCAGTTTAAGGATAAGTCGGCTCAACATAAAGACAATATAAATGCTGGTCTCTTCACCTACCCAGCCCTACAGGCTGCGGACATCTTGTTATATCAGACAAACCTAGTACCTGTAGGCCAAGATCAAAAGCAGCATTTAGAGTTAGCTAGAGATATAGCTATACGCTTTAACAATAACTACGGAGAAACCTTCACCATTCCTGAGATTTACACCCCAAAAATGGGTGCAAAAATTATGAGCTTGCAGCAGCCAGAGCAAAAAATGTCTAAGTCTGATGAGAACCCTAATGGAACTATCCTTATATTAGATGAAGAAAAAAGGCTTACAAAGAAAATGAAAAAAGCTGTAACTGATAATGAAGGGGTTATCCGTTATCGAGATGAGCAGCCAGGGGTGAAAAATTTAATTACTATATACTCCAAGCTGACTGAGCTTAGTGTAGAGGAAATTGAAAATAAGTATGACGGAAAAGGTTACGGGCACCTTAAAGTAGACCTTGCAGAAATCGTAACAGATACCTTTAGACCAATTCAAGAAGCTTACGCAAATTACATGGATGACCTTAGCTATCTTGAGAAAATATACACCGAAGGTGCTCTAAAAGCACAGGATTTAGCGGAAGATACTATGAAAAAGGTCAGAAAAAATATCGGTCTAGTATAATTAAGAAATTTTATGTATTTAATAGTCATACCATATATTAAGAACGAACCAAATGGGGTGATGTCAATAAAAAGTATAACCCACGGTGATGTATCTTTTAAACAGGTATGTAAGCTAATTACAGATTATATCAAGGCGGATTTGCATCAAGATTATGAGTTAACAATAGGGACAGACTCACAAAACTCAAATTCAACCAAAGCTGTAATAGTTATCGCTCTAAGAAGAATTGGGAAAGGCGGTATCTTCTTTTACGATATTAAACGGGTAAAGAAAATAACCAACATCAAAAAGAAAATATACTATGAAACAAGCTTGTCCTTAGATGTGGCTCAAAAACTAATGAAGTATCTTGACGTAAATAATCTGCCATATAGCCTGAGTATCCATGTTGATATCGGGAAAAACGGACCTACATCAGAAATGATTCCAGAGATTGTAGGATGGGTTAGAGGTTGTGGGTTTGACTGCGAAATAAAACCAGAAGCTACAACGGCTTCAGCCATAGCAAATAAATACTCTAAGTAAGAAACAAGCTAAAATTTAAGCATCTAAAAAAAGAGGCTGCCTTCTCAGGAAAAATCCTGTTTTGAGGCTGCCTCTTTTTGCGTAAAACTTAGTAACCAAAGGAAATGATACGATTAACCAAATTATTGTTCTAGTAAAAATAGAGCTAGCAGTAATGTTCGTTGCAAAAACTCTCCACGATGTACTGCTTCATTTGGTGTATATAAGTCCTTTCCATAGGGAGCAAAACCACAGATAGATGAATTAGGGGATGCTAGCTCTCCAGCTGGTGAGGTTAATAAGCTAGACTCAACACCGAAGGGTAACTTCCATTTTTCTGATAGTTTTTTTAGTTTAACACTTATATCATTTGAATGTCCGTTTTGCAAAAATGGGGGACGATAGGCTATACGCTCGACGTATGTCCTAATCTTTTTGTCTGACTTTAGTGTTTCTTTGATTTTAAAGTCCACTATGTTAGCCATATTTTCGTCTATAAAAGTTACAGTAAAGGTTGCTTTTACGCTATGAGGAAGTAATACACTATAACTTTCTGGTTCAATATCAGTTAAAGCCACTGTCAACTTTTTCTCTGGCTTACTTAGCTCCACAACTTTATCAGCTTTTTGCAGAAAATATGTTAACACATCTAGTTTTTGTTTTCCTATACGGTGAGGATCCCCTTCCATACTCATGGAGTATTTCATAACTCCTCTTCTTTGATCTACGATTTTACCGGCTTTATACCCGGGATGCATAACTATCACATTTTTTGCTCTCTTACTTATCTTTCTTAACCATGAGTTGCTGTATCGCATATCTCGCCCTTCATCTCCATAGAAGAAAACACCAATTTTTTTGTTTCCTATCTCGTTCACCTTTGTTAAAGCATCTAACGCTCCTAAAGTGCACATAAGGCCACTTCTTGTAGAAGCTACCCCTTCGCCATAGAGCCACTCCTGAGCTTTTCTAAATGATACTGGAAAACCTTTTTTTGTTCCTGGTATGTCTAAAGGAACTACTATTAGCGTTCCTCCATCTAGCTTGTTAGCACTTTCCCATAACCAGCAAGAGCGGTTATCAACATCTTCTTCATTTTTTGATAACCCTAATCTGTTAAGTCTTTTTTCAAGCTTGCGCAGTATAACACTAAGACCTACAGGGTCGCTAGTCCATGTGGGCATATTGGTCCAACTTTTTAGCTGATTTTCTAATTTATCTCTGTTTTGGGTTATATAGTCAAAGATTTCAGAGTCAGTGCTGCTAATATCATTAAGTTTAGCTGTTGCTGTAGCTTTAAAGTACCTTTGAGAAGCAACTTCAATTAGCTTGTTAATTAGTAAATTATAGTCCAACCCACATTTGTCAGCTGCAAATACATAAGATCCTGTTTCTCCTAAGCTAGCCATGGAGTTTAGTTCTAATATATAAGGGTTTCCATCTTTATCTATTCTAAAGTCAACCCTTGCGCTATCAAAACAGTCTAGCGCCTTAAAGGCATCAATAGCTATCTTTTTAATTTTTTCGCTTTGTTCTGTACTTAATGGAGCTGGACATACCTTCTCTATTCTTTTACCTGTTGGACTGGTTTTGTCCTCGTAGGTATATATTTGGGGGCCTTCCCCAAACTTCAACTCAACAGGTTCTAAAGCTACGGTAGGGTTATTTCCTAACAGACCTACATTAACCTCTCTACCCTCAATATACTCTTCCACTAAAGTTGCTGTATTGAATGCATCATAAATAATCTGAGCCCCTTGTCTTAATTCTTCTTCGGAATTGACTACCCTTATACCAAATGAAACTGCCTCATCCTTGGGCTTAATGATAAGGGGATACCTAAGCTTTTCCTTCATCTCTTGTTGAGGGTTTTCAAGCACAGCAAATTTAGGTGTAGGCAGACCTTTTTGTAGCAAAATCATTTTCGTAACTACTTTATCTAAAGCCATTGCATGAGTTTCAGGCCCTGAACCTACGTAGGGTATGCCAAGCATCTCTAAAATCCCAGGGATATGCATATATCGTCCGCTACCTTGTATCCCATAACTTAAGTTAAATACAAGACCTGGTCGCTCTCCTGATATTACAGACGGCATAAAATCTTCCAACTTTTGAATTATGTTTTTGTCTCCTTCAAAAGTTTTTACTTGATGGCCACCTTTAATAAGTGCATTTTTAATCTTTAAAATAGTTTCCATGCCATACTTTTCACGGTTTGGCACACCAAATAGGTTAATAACTGCCTGACTTTCCCTATTGTATACAATGGCAATTTTCATCTTTTCTCTTTTCTCCTTTTAAAGTTATAATATATTTCTTTAAAGCCAATTTATATCTGCTAAAAATATATACTATTTTACATGGTTTGTCTATAAAAAAACATATGCTTAATTACTACAAATTTATCATAATTTATGGTAAAGTTATAATTAAGTTTTTGAAATTTTAAAAATAGGAGGAGGTATAAACTTGTTGGTAGAAATATACAAAAGACAATGGGAACTTTTTAAAAAACATTACGCTAAACCAACGGCATTAATTGCTTTAATCTCTATAGTTATAGCTTTTTTTAGTTTTTTTGTTTTGATGGTATTTCAAGACTTATTAATTGAAATAACTGACGAATTATTTATGCATTTTGAAGAGTTAGGTGTTAATCCAAACACCAGCCACTCAGATTTATTCTTAATTGTACTGGTAAATAATCTAAGGGTTTCAGCATTTATGGTCCTGCTAGGTTTTATACCTATAATTGTGTTGCCTGCAGTAAGCGGTGTTGTAACTAGTATTTCTGTAAGTATGATTCTTGCACTTTTTAACACCTTTGATTTATACCCTGTGCAAACGCTAATATACGGAATACTACCCCATGGGATAATCGAGCTGTTTGCAATATATCTAGCCGGTGGTATAGGTGTTTTCTTGAGTTTGAATATGTTTAAAAAAATATTTTCCTCAAAAAGAGCTGAAATCAACATCGGTATAATTATTAAAGACTCGATAATTAGTTATTTGATAGTTGTAGCCCCCCTTATTATTTTAGCTGCAGTTATCGAAGGTTTTGTAACTCCTGTGTTAATAGATAATTTTCATCCTAGCTTATAAATATAAAACTAGGTGGATGCTGAGCATCCACCTAGTTTTATATTTATAAACATAGATCATCATCAGTCTGATGTATTTTCAGTAAAGGTTAGTTTAAATATAGTTTGATATGCAACAGATAGTATAACAAACGCTGCTGGGATGGTTATGAGAAGACCTAGCACAAAAGCTAGCAAACCTAAGATATTGATTAAACCTACTACGATGAACAGCCCAAAGACTTTAAGCCTTACACCTTGCATCATTTTATAGCTCTTTGTGATTGCGCCTATAGGTCCTTCTTCTTTATCCACAATAATATATGTTGCGAAAACAAAACCAATAATTATATAAAGAGTTATTCCCAGCATAGCAGCTCCCGCTATTAAGCTCAGAAAAGGACTTGCCATATTTGCGGTATCTATCAGCAGGGCTGTTACAAATAGCAGAAGAACTACCACTGAAAAAATCATTATGTTTACCAGTATAACGCTTCCGATCAGTTCAATTTTGGCAAAAAGATCTTCAAATCTAGCTTTTTCTTGCTTTGCAGCTTTTAAACTGATATTTATTAGCCCTACTTCAAATATTGCACTGACAACTATACTCAGTACATAGCCTATGATATAGATATCATATAGCCCGCCAGTGATTAGCGATGCTAAAAAAGCTAAGACAACACATCCAATAAGAAGACCAATTTGTTCTATCGCCAAGGATAAACCTCGTTTTACGCAGCTAAATACAGATAGTTTTTTCATTGTAATGCTCCTTAATTAAGAGCTGCAAATATTTGCAAAGCCCATAGAAAAGAAATGATAAGGGTAATGAAAAATAGCACCATGAAAATTGTAAACAAGGGCGACTTTTCCATTTGCTGTTGACCCTCTAGCTTCTCTTTTAGTTCACTAGCAGTGCTTAAAACTGCTTCTTTGTTTTTATTCTCTTCTTGACTAGGTCTTAACACTAAAAAGCCTATATTAAAAACAACGTTAAAACGTAAGATTACCGAAATCTCTTTTAACAAAAAACTATTTTCCTTTTTAGAGGTCAACTTAGGTTTGTGCTGAGATAGGTTCTTGCTAACCCAATTTAACAAAGCTTTTTCATCAGCATTTAAGATTAATAGCCCTTTTTGATGAAAAGATGCTGCCGTTATTAGCACCATAAAAAGAAAACTAATAATAACTGCCCACGCTGTAATATCTCCCCAACTTATCTGCACAAGCCTCAAGACACCATCAATCACCGAAGGTAGTATGAGAAACGTAAAAAAAGCAAAGGTCCAACGGTTGTCTACAATTTTTATTTTGGCATTGGTCACATTAACTGCTAAGTATAGAAAAGTGACTGTTGCTATGAAAAAAGCAACAAAGTTAAGCAGGATTATAATAAAATCCATAGTAATTTTACCCCCTTAGTTTTAGAAGGAAAAAAGAGGAAGATTATTCCTCTTTTTCCAACCTATCTAATATTAAATTATATCCTCCTTCACCATAGTCTAAGCATCTTTTTACTCGACTTATAGTGGCAGTGCTAGCGCCGGTAGCTTCTTCAATTTTATTGTAAGTATGCCCTTCTTTTAGCATTTTAGCCACCTCAAAACGCTGAGCTAAGGATTTAACTTCATTTACTGTACATAAATCCTCAAAAAAACTATAGCATTCGTCTACATCTTCTAGCTTCAACATCGCATTAAAAAGTTGTGTTATATGCTTTTTACCTAGTTTATCAAGATGCAAGGGTTTCACCTCCTAATGACGCCCTTAATATAGAAAATATTCAACATAACTATTGTATTTTCCTTCAAATGCCATAAAAAGATTTTACTTCTTTCTAAGCACCGATATTTTTGTGCCTACTTCTCTTTTAGAAGCTGCCTGGCCTTTATCCACAAGCATGCTAACTATATTTAACCCCGAAGCAGAACCTGTGTTTCCAGCAAGGTCCCCATAGTATTCCTCTAACTCGTCTCGCCGTGGTTGGTTTAAGATTCCATTTACTTCATCTAAGATTTTCTCATTCATTCCTTTACCGTCGTCGGATACTGTAATTTTGGTATAATCTCTTTTATTGTTAATGGTTACGTTTATTTCTTCTGCCTCTGCATTTAAAGAATTGCTTACTAATTCTTTTACAATTCCTTGTATTTTACTTTTTTCAGATTTCAAATCTCTTCCCCCTTTTTATCGATTATTTTTAAATGCACCAAGTAAAGCCACAAATATAATGGCTACAAAACCACCTGAAAACCCGTTGTTGTATAGGTTTACGCCACCATGCAATACCCCTACGTTGGTAACTACTGAAAGGTGAACAAACCCTGCAAGAACGCCGATGGCAGGTCCATACTGTCCTGCTAATGGAGCTAAAGTAGTTCCAAACAAAGCCGCCAATATCGGGCCAGGCTGATTTGCCTCAAAAGATGTCACTAAAGTTCCTAAAAACACACCAAGCATAATAGGAGTTATGTTTTTAGGATGTTTTCCAAAAGCTGCAAAGCCTACCATAGTCATTAAACCACCAATTGTAGGGCCGTTTAAGTCTCCCCCGACCATTAATACATAGCTAATCCCGATAACACCTACAAACCCCATATTCATTAGTGAGTTTGCAAAACCACCTAAAGATACAAAATCAGTTGCTAGTGTACCGGGGTGTTTTACTATTTCAAGATAATCCCTCAATTTTCCTTTATTTAACGCTATCCCTATTATTATCATAGAAATAAACATTGTTCCAAAGATTGCTATAGAAATTGTGTTAAAATCTTCCCCCCAGTATAGAACAGCCTGACTGTCATGACCAAAACTTCTAAGAATAGAGGTGAAAAGAAGTCCTACAAAACCCGCTGTAAAACCAATATTATATATATTGAAACCATTATGGGTTTTTAGCAAGTGAGATGCTAGAGGTGGCACAATAATTCCAGCTAAAATCCCAAAAAAGACCCCAGGCAAAACTCCCCATCCGAACCCAAAGATAATTTGAGTAACTAAAGGTGCTAAAGCTGTACCGAAAAGGGCCGGAAGTAAAAAAGTTTTAAAAGATTCTTTACGTATTCTGCTGTAAACAAATACTCCTGCGATTATCGGTAGCACTGAATATATGTTTTTACCAAAAAAGCCGAAACCCACCATTGTGAAAAGTGCAGCTAATATAGGTCCGTTAAATGTAACTTTACTTAGTTTAACGAGACTATACCCTATTAGCCCTACAATGGAACCATTTACTAAGGTTGGTCCTACACCTCCGATTTCCATGTAATCACTAATTAAAAGCCCCTCTGTTGTAAGAATAGTCTTTAGTCCCTCCAAAAGCTCTGATGGTGCCTGCATAACCAATCCTAAGAGTAATAATCCTAGTAGATAAAAGAGTGTTACTAATTCTTTTATGTTATCTTTTACCCTAATATAATCTAAACTCCATAATTTTTTCATTTTAGCTTACCGCCTCTCTTATTCCAACTATGGTAGTTAAATCTTTCACGATTTATGCATATACTATTGTACCAAATTTCTAACCTAAGTGGAAAGTTAAATTTTGATTAAAATAATAATAGCCCAACAGTATTGCTGTTAGGCTATTGTGCTTTATAATTTAAAAGTACCTTTCTAACAAACCTTCTAAAGCTCTAGCATGTCTTCCTTCGTCTTTGGCAGTTTCATCAAAAACGTCGTGAGCTGGGTCATTACCAATTTCCTTGGCTTTTGTGGCTGCTTCTTTTTTCATTTTATTTGATTTTTGTTCTCCAGTTAAAGCGAACTCTAAGTTGTCTTTGGTACTTGTGGAAATTTCTCCGTTTAGCTCTCCGAATCTAGCAGCGTGATCTGCCTCTTCCATAGCAATAGTTTTTAGTACTTCAGCAATTTCAGGATAGCCCTCTCTTTGCGCTTGTCTTGCAGCGGCTAGGTACCAGCCTACTTCTGTATTTTCTCCGGCAAAATTTGCATCAACCGCTTCCTCTAAAGCTGTGCCTCTTGTTGCACCGAGTTGATTTTCGACTACTAAGTCAAGTTCCATTAAAATCGTTTACCTCCCTTCTTTTTCATCTAATATTTTCTCCATATAAAAAATTTAGATGCAAAAAAAGAAGGCAATTATTTTAAAGTTTTTCTCGCTGAAAAAGCACTGCTAATATAGCAACAATACCCATTATAAGATATACTAAAAACGCCATCTGAAAAGCGTGCGTTGAGTCTGTACCTACACCGTTTAAAGATTGTCCTTGTATGTCTAAAATAAAGCCGATAGTATTGTTTAAAAGCGCTGCTCCTAAAAATCCACCCACGTTTGCAACAGATGTAGCTATACCTGACAAACTTGGCTCATTTACATTTTTAACATTTGTAAATGATAGTATAAACGTTACTGCAGAAATACCCATCAACAGGTAAAGAGCAGGTAATATTGCGATATTGGGCTTTCCGCCTGCCAAAACTATTTTATATATCCATATTAAAGTAAAAATTATAGCTCCGCCTAGCATAATCTTTCTAGTAGAGCCTACATATTTAGCTAAATACCCTACCATAAGTGATCCTAACATTATGCCTATAGTTAACAGCAATACATAGATAGAAGCTGAATCCCTTGTCATATTATAAACTTGGGTTAAATATGGGATTCCCCACAAGCCTGAGAAGGATGTAATAGTTCCCATTAAACAAAATAGCACAAAAAAATTGGGCCAGGTGTGTTTATTTAGCACTACCTTTTTTATACTTTGAAACAGAGTAGTGTTTGGTTTTGTCATAATATCCTTGTCATTAGGCCCTGCCAGCCCAACATCTTTTGGGCTGTCTTTGACAAGTAGCATTATCAACAAAAATAATATTAAAGAAACTAGCCCCATCATTTTAAAAGATAGTTGCCATCCGATATACCCTACCAGTAGAGCAAAAGGATATGTGGCAAGAACCCCACCTAAATTTCCTATTAATGAGCTCCACCCGGAGATAGTGGGAAACTCCTCCGCTTTAAACCAGACAGCTTGAATTTTTAAAAGAGAAATGAAGCCCCCAGCAACTCCAATCCCAACTAGCAGTCTACCCACATAAGCCATTTGGATATTTACAGAATATCCCAAAAGTGCCGATCCTACTCCTGCAAGCAGCATCCCATAAGCTGTCGTTTTTTTCGGGCCTATGTAGTCTGCCATCACGCCTGATGGTATTTGCATTATCGCATATGCCCAAAAATACATGGCTGCAAGATTTCCTAGCTGAGTTCCCTGACGCTGAGGACTTAATCCTAGGTCACGGGCAAACTCCTCAGCCACTACTCCAGTTGAGTATCTATGAAAAAAAACAACTACAAACGCAAGAGCTATTAACCCCCAATTAGACCATTTATATGTTTTATACCGCCTTTGACTGTCCATAATTAGTACCTCACATTCTTTTACATATTGATCAACATTATTAGTTTACCTCTTTTAATAATTTTTGTACATACATTTTACTTTTAGCTAAGTACTTATTCTTTTTTAGCAGGTTAATGTTGGTAAAACGTCGAATAAGTTAAATAAATGTTTTTCTAAAGGGGTGTATTACTAAATATGAAATTAGTTTCAGCTAAAGATCTAATGTCGGGCATGAAAGTGGCAAAGGATGTCGAAAATGACGCCGGTGGTATTTTAATTAAAGAAGGCACTTCATTAAATAAATATATGATAGATAAAATAAAGGCTTTATTTATTGACTACGTTTATGTTCATTCTGATGAAAAACCAGCAAAGACCCAAGAAAAAAAACTGCGCGAGGACATAAAAAAATTCTCAGATCAGTATAACTTGGCATTTGAGATGACTGTAAAATTATTAGATACTCAAAAAAAGGGTAAAATATTAGATATGGACTTGGTTAGGAGTATTTCCACCATAGTGATGGAACAAATTTACCAAACAAACAACATCTTAGGTAGGTTATTCTCACAAGATAACGATCATATGTACCTTTACAAGCATTCTCTTAATGTTGCCATTTTAAGTGGTATTATTGGAAAATGGCTAGGCTTAACAAAAAATGAAGTGCGAAGATTGGTTTATTCTGGTCTTCTTCATGATATTGGTAAGCTACAGGTCCCTCAGTCGATACTAAATAAGCCGGGTAAACTTACGGACGAAGAGTTTTTTGAGATACAAAAGCACTGTTTGTTTGGTTACCAGACTTTAAAGTCAAAACACAACATCAGCGGCGATGTGTTTACCGCTATAGCGCAACACCACGAACGAGAAGACGGCAGTGGGTACCCTAAAGGTTTAATGGGCTCTCAAATCCATATATTCGCTAAAATACTAGCAGTTGCAGATGTATATGACGCCATGACATCTAACAAGGTCTATAGAAGAAAGTTTTCGCCGTTTTTTGTAGCAGAGCAAATAGCACAAAATAGTTATGGTATATTAGACACAAAAATCAGTCGTGTATTTTTAGATAACATCGCAACTTTCTATGTAGGTAATAAGGTTGCATTAAGTGATGGCATGGTGGGTGAAATTATCTATATTAAGCCTTCAGAGCCCACAAAACCTGTAGTTAAGGTCGAAGATCAATACATTGACCTAACTTTTGAAAATGTTACAATAGAAGACATATTAGCTTAAAGAAAGCACAGGAGGAATTTATTTATGAAAGATTATCTATTATATAGTACAGCTGCAAACGGTAACATTCGCTGTTTGGCGGCAATAACAACAAACCTTACAAACACTGCACAAACTAAACATAGTCTTTTCCCTGTTGCATCAGCCGCTTTAGGACGACTGTTAACTGGTTCACTGCTTATGGCATCTTCTGAGTTTAAAGGAGAAGAAAGGTTAAATCTTAGGGTTAAAGGAGATGGACCACTAGGACAAGTCTTCGCAGACGCTAAAATTGGTGAAGTGCGAGGCTACGTAGCTAATCCTCAAGTTGAGCTTCCACTTAGCAAAAACAAAAAGTTAGATGTAAAAAAAGGGGTCGGTGCTGGCGAGCTTAGCGTTATTAAAGACTTAAAGCTAAAAGAACCTTATGTTTCAACCATGCAGCTAATTTCTGGTGAAATAGCTGAAGATTTGACTTATTACTATGCCACTTCAGAGCAAAAACCATCTTCTTTTGGCTTGGGAGTATTAGTAGATACAGATGGTTCTATACTAGTTAGTGGCGGCTTTTTAGTACAAATTATGCCAGATGCCACCGACGAACAGGTGACAGCTGTAGAAGAGCGGATAGCAAAACTAGGCGGAGTAGTTGAGTTCATTAAGGAAAAAGAAACTCCTGAAAAAATGATTGAAGATTTGTTAGATGGTTTGTCTCCAAAAATCTTACACAAACAACCTCTAGAATATAAGTGTTCATGTGATCGACAACGCTTTGCCAAGGGACTTATAAGTCTAGGAAAAGAAGAGTTAAATAATATGCTTAAAGAAAGTAAAGAGTTTGAATTAAGTTGTCATTTTTGTAACTCTAGATATAATTTTAAGCCGCAAGATATTGAAGGCCTTTTGAGGGAATTATAAAAAGTGAAGCTTCAATAAGATAAAAAAATCCTATCAACTCATTTAAGAGTTGATAGGATTTTTTTATTCTTACTCAGAAATTGCGTCTACAGGACAAGAGTCTGTACAAGCTCCGCAGTCAATACAAGCATCAGCGTCAATTATGTATTGACCCTCACCTGCACTAATTGCTTCTACAGGGCAAGTACCTTCACATGCACCACACTCAATACAAGCATCAGAAATTTTGTAGGCCATTTATGACACCCCCCAACACTATTTGATATAAATAATTTCAGTGGTTGACCACTAAAAAGATTTAGCATGTATCTACGATTTTGATTATATCACATGAAATAAAAACTGACTAGATAAGTTTAATTAATTTCAATAAGATATCCACGATACTTTTTTAGATTTAGCACTCCATCTTCCAATATTAGATACTGCCCCTTAGCCCCTAGCATTTTTGAGGTTATGATACTGGTTTTATCTAAGTTTAGAGATTTCATTTTTGGAGGGCTTACCCAAGGAAATTCAATGCTAAGCTCCTTTGATCTAAGCTTTACGTCTTTGAAGTTATCTTTTATAATATCCTGCGCTTTTAAGATGGCTTCCTCTAAACATTCAGCTTTATTATTTCTTAGCATCGCCCTCCAATTTGTCTTATCTGCAAAATATCCCATAAGATATTCTTCAACTTGACCAGCCTCTTTTCTGTTTTTTGCTTCTGCAATTACACATCCTTTTATCGCACCTTGGTCTAACCACCTTTTGGGAATATTTTGATGATGGGTTATACCAACCTTGATTTCACTGGTATAGGCGATATAAATATAATGCTTTTGAAAGCAAAAGCTTTGTGCAAATTCTTCATCACGGCAAGTTCCATTTATGTGATGACATTTTTCTGGTTTAACCATGCAAATATCGTTTTGTGGCAAATCTCTAAAACAAGGAAAACAGTAGCCATTGTTAAAGGTTTTTCCTTTGATATCTCTCCCGCAATAAATACATTTTTTGCTGCCAGCAAATGATATCTGAAGCTTAGATCCGGTCTTATCTTTCAGCATTAAAAACTGTTCATCTATGTTTAAGCGATAATTTATTTGATCTCCATCAGAAATTATGTCTACTCCCTTTAAATAACCCTTCATTTTAAAACACTCCTCTACATATTTGAACATTGAAAGTCCTACTATAAGTATAAAACTTAATATCTACTTTGTCATTATCTCTTTTTGGCAGGGTGCTTATTAATAGAAACAACCCCCTTAGTGGGGGTTGTTAGCTATCTTTTAAAAGCTTTTTTACCGCTGACAAATGTATATTTACAGGTTGATAGAAAATCAAATGGATGTCCTCTATATACTGTTATATCAGCGTCTTTACCTACTTCTATACTCCCTACTTTAGATTCAAGTCCTAAAACTTTTGCTGGATTTATAGTTATCATTTGTAGGGCTGTAAACTCATCTAAGCCATCTTTTACTGCTTGAGCTGCCGCATGTAGTAGCCTATAGATAGGAAGCACTGGGTGGTCCGTTGTAAGGGCGACATTTACCCCTGCATCACTTAAGATTTTTGCTCCCTTTAAGCTTTTGTTTTTGGTTTCTACCTTTGTGGGCACTCCAAGGGAAGGTCCCACTACCATCGAAAATGGGTATTTCTTAACATGGTCTACTATTAAGTGAGCTTCGGAGGCATGTTCTATAGTTATAGGTATTGAAAACTCATCGGCAATTCTCAAGGCTGTAGCAATATCATCAGCTCTATGAGCATGTACCTTAAGCGGCATCTTTCCTTCAAACACCATGCTCAAATTCTCAAGTTTTAGATCTTTAGCCGGCATTTTGTCCGGCTCTTTTTCTGCATTTTTCTTTTTTTCGTAGTACTCTTGAGCCTTAATCAACCATTGCCTCATTATTGCAGCGCTTGCCATTCTAGTCGAAGGAGTTATTTTCCGCGAGCCATAAGCCCTCTTAGGGTTTTCTCCTAGTGCTGCCTTCATACCCCCATACTCTTTGATAACTAACGAGGAGATTAAGTTATCTTTGCTGTAGTGTTTGATAACACTTCCAACTCCTCCAATTATATTAGCACTTCCTGGAACTACCATTGAAGCAGTTATACCAGCTGCTATGGCCTCTTTAAATGCATTATCGGGAGGATAAATTCCATCTACTGCAAAGACATCTGCCGTAATTGGACTTGTGGCTTCATTACCGTCAACACCTATAGGACCTTTGGCTTGTTCTATTAATCCTATATGGGTATGGGGATCTATAAAGCCTGGAAACACATTATCTCCTTCAAGATCAATTACCTCACTACCTTTAGGAATTTCAAACTTTCCAACGGCGATAATTTTATCTCCCTCTATTAACACCCCACCTTCTATGGGGTCTTTATCCACTCCAGTATGGATTATACCGTTTATTAAAGCAGTATATACTTTACTTACTACGGTCATAAATTACCTCTCCATTTATAATCGTTTTTAAAACTTTGGTCTTATAATCGAATAAATCTCCATCTAATAAAATAATGTCAGCATCTTTGCCTTTTTCGATACTACCTACGCGCTCTCCTACCCCGATAATTTCTGCTGCATTTATAGTGATAGCTTTTAAAGCCTCTTCTTTAGGTAAGCCATCTTTATGAGCTAGTGCTGCACAAATAGGCAGGTAGTGTTGAGGAATAACAGGATGGTCAGTCATGATAGCAAATTTAACCCCTGCTTCCCATAACACTCTTCCTGTTTCAAAGGTAAGGTTTGCTAGCTCAACTTTAGGTCTAGAAGAAAGGGTTGGTCCAATGACAACGTCAACCTTCTTTTCTGCAAGGTAGTCAGCTACTAAGTGTCCCTCTGTACAGTGCTCGATGGTAATTTCTACGTCAAATTCTTCAGCGATTCTTAAAGCAGTGACGATATCGTCAGCTCTATGAGCATGTGCTCTTAAAGGAATCTCTTTGCGTAAAACTTTTACTAAACCTTCCATCTTTAAGTCTCTAGCCGGAGCTTTTTCTGGATCTTCTTCAGCTTTTTCAAGCTTTTTAAGATATTCCTGTGCTTTAGTTAGCTCCTCACGCATAACTGCCGCTGTTCCCATTCTTGTAGATGGAGCTTTCTTTTGGCTGCTGTACACTCTTTTAGGATTTTCACCGTAAGCACATTTCATGCCTGTAGGCTCTAATATAACCATTTCGTCAATTATTTTACCGTAAGTTTTCATGGCCATACCTTGACCACCAATTACGTTAGCACTTCCAGGTCCTGAAACAACTGTGGTTATACCACCTTCATAGGCTTCTTTTAAAGCAGTATCCATAGGATTTACTGCATCGATAGCTCTAAGGTGTGGAGTTGAAGGATGAGTTGTTTCATTGCCATCTGCACCTTCAAAGCCCATTGCTTCTTCGAAAATACCTATGTGAGAGTGAGCATCAATAAGTCCTGGCATTACTACCTGCCCTTTAGCGTCGATAACTTCAGCATCTTTTGGGATGTCTATATTCTCTCCCACTTCCTCAATTTTTCCGTCTTTAATAAGTACAGTACCATTTTCTAAGGTCTCGTTAGCCATTGTGAAAATCTTTCCGTTTGTAATTGCTATCATATTAACCATACCTCCTTTAATTGTTATAATTACTATTCTACAATCAAAGAGGAAATTCCTTCGTTAGTCGAAAGTTTTTTTATGAAGGTGTGAGTCCTAAAACAGTTAACCTGTGATAAAGACAAAGCTGTCTCAACAGGAGTATTCCTGTTTAAGACAGCCTTTATCGTCGGATTGATTATTCTTTAGTAATCTCATTTATGATTTTATTTTCTTTAAGTTGCATCTTGTATTCAAACTTTTCGTTAGCTGAAGCTATGAAAGCTCCTACCCAAGCACTGCGAAGAGAGTAAAACAACTCAATATCTGCACCTACAGACTCCCAATAACCGCGATGTAAGCAGGATACAACATCCCACCTTAGATACTCCTCCCTAACGTCAACTATGTTATTTACTTGATCGCAAGGCATCCCATCTAAAATATTGTTATTTAGTGATTGGTAAAGCTCTTCGGCATTTTTGGGTTCTTCTTTTTCCTTTGCTTTTTTACCAATACGCTCTCCATGAGATTTGTGAGTAGAAAGCAAAACGTTCTTTGCCTTTTTATCAAATGTAGCAGTTACTTTAGCGATAAACTCAGCTTGCCTGGTTTCCGCTATTTCTATCCTTTGTTGTAACCATCCATGAATGTTATCATGTTGTATAGCTTTTTCTAAATCTACTCCCTTTTCAAATGGATGCCCATACTTTTGTTTTACTTCAGCATAAATGGAGGCAATGTCTTCAGCAAACTCTTTTTGTAGGTCTTCTACTAATTGTGCCTCTAAATCTTCAAAAATAAGCACTTTGTTAAACAGCCAGTGATGTATCGATCCTAAAAATGCGCTCATTTAAATCACGTCCTTTCTTATATCTATTATAGTTAACTAAATGCTATGGGGCATTGACTGTAATCACATTTTCTCGTTATTATTTTCAGCTAGTTAACGTTTATTTATTATGTTATAATCGAATTTATATATAACTTTTAGCTAGGTGGTTACTATGAAAGAAAAAATCATTAACCTTTGGAAAAAGCTTTCACAAATTAGCGATACCCCGCATGCCATCGCTCTTGGTGCAGCCTTAGGTTTAGGATGGAATTTCATCCCATCTTTAGGCATAGGGCCCTTTATGAGTATTTTTTCAGCAAAAATCTTTAAAGCTAGCGGTATAGCGGCTGTAACTATTAATTTAGGAACTGGTTTTTTTATTCCAGTACTCTACACTTTAAACATGGTTACAGGTCGATTTATTTTAGGAGATTTTTTGTCTTTTATGGACATGGAGGAAGAACTCAGCAATTCTATGCAATCTTCGCTAGATGGTATCGAAGCTGTGACAAATACACCGTCATCTTTCTTTTCTTTAGACACAGTTACTGAGATGGGAGCTGAGTTCTTTCTTGGCGGCTTTATAAATGCTGCTATTTTTGGTTTGATACTTTACGGTCTAATCTGGACACCACCTTTTATCAAAGGAAAAATTCAAAGAAAAACTTAAAAATAAAAAGAGGGTCTATCTCAAGACATTTGAGATAGACCCTCTTTTTATTTTAATTATCATTATGTTCACTACATACTATCTTACCACCTTCTAAGCTGTACTCACCACCTGATGGGCACTTGAGCATATTTTGCAAAAAGTTTTGTTTATGTAGATACTCAACTATATTTTCTTCACCTAGCTTGCTTTCATTTAGCTCAGTATTATTTACAATTTCATATTGAGTCAAAGCCCCTTCAATGACTTTAATAGTGCTTTTACATAGTTCATCGTTGGCGTGGCTTGATCCAGTGGCAATATTGGGGACTGTCAGCACTAAAATAACACCTAAAAGCGAAATAACTATCAACACCTCCAAAAGAGTAAACCCTTTTTCGTTGAACTTTAACGACTTCATAAATAACCACTCTCCCCCGAAAATGTAACTTAATGTTTTAAATTCGACACTTTTGCACAAAATCCTGCGCAAAATTTTAAATTTTTCAATCATTAGTGAATATTTAAACTATACTAATTATTCCCTAGACGCCTTTTTATAAGATACTTAAACTATTTTATAAAAAACATCAAATATTTTAATATTTTAGTTGACATTTTGAATTGTTTGACTATAATTAAAGTAAGATATTAATAATATCAAGTTTTAAATTAAATATATGAATAGAACAAGGTTAACTTAAATATTGTTTATTCATATATTAAAAATAATAAGGAGGATTTTAAATATGGTTGATAAGCGTTTGGTTAATTTATTTAAAAGGCAGCCTAGTCTAAAGCCTTATCTATTTATCACTGCTTTATGTATTTTAGCAGAAATCATACTCAGCTTGGTTATGGCTCAGTCTTTGAGGGTAATTACAGATAGCGCCATTGAAGTTAACTACGGACCTTTTTATACTTATTTAATAGTTTTATTAACAACTACAGCCTTGCTTTCACTATGTGTAGGGGTTAAAACTTTTTCAACGGGGCATTTAAGCGAGAGAATATCATTTAATCTTAGAAAAAAGGGGACCCAAAAAATAATAGATTTACCACAGTCAAAGCTCGATACTATGCATTCTGGAGATAGCATGTCTAAGCTTTCAAATGACCTGCAGTTGATTAGACAGTTTTTGGAATATGATGGGTACTTCTTAGTTCTTAGACCTCTTATGGCAGTCACTTCACTTGTTTACCTGCTATGGTTAAACTGGCAGCTTACCCTTATCAGCTTAATTGTGTTACCAGTTTTAATTTTAGCCACTTCCCTTTTAGGAAAACCTATCGCCAAGTATAGTAAAGGATTACAAGATGAACTTTCTAGCATGAACAACTCAACTCAAGATATTCTAGGCGGAGTTTCAATAATTAAAGCCTTTAATTTACAGGAAGTGGTTCGGCAAAAGTTTGATAAGCAGGTAGATAGATCGCTAAATAGGGGAGTTGAGTTAGGAAAAAAAAGAGCTGTACTGCAAAGCTTGACTGTAGCATTTTCTTTTATTCCTTTTTTGGCAACTTTTGGTATAGGTGGCTATTTGACAGTTATTGGTTCAATGCAACCTGGAGCTCTTTTAGCTTTTATAAATCTATTAAATAACTTAACTTTTCCAATTGCTCAGATCCCAAATCATTATGGAAGCTATAAAACCGCTATGGAAGGGTTAAAAAGAATATTTAAGCTTTTAGATGAAGAAAAGGAAAGAGATAATGGTCAAACCTTTGATATATATGAAGGCGAAACGTTAGTTGATATTCAAAATCTAACCTTCGGTTATAACGGTAATGAAGTTTTAAAAAACTTAAGCTTTACTGTTCGCAAAGGTGAGACAATAGCGCTAGTGGGTCCTAGCGGCAGTGGAAAGTCGACTATATTCAAACTCCTTACAGGATTTTACTCGGGGTATAGTGGAAAAATCAGCATGTTTGGAAAAGATCTAACTAAGTGGAATCTTGATGGTTTACGTTCAAACATTTCAACGGTAAGCCAAGACACTTATCTATTTCCAGCTACTATTATGGAAAACTTAGTGCTTGCTAAAACAGGCTGCTCCAAAGAAGATATGGTGAGGGCGTCAAAAATAGCAAACGCCCATGACTTTATCCAAAAACAACCAGATAAGTATAACACCAAAGTCAGCGAACGAGGTGATAATTTATCCGGTGGGCAAAAACAAAGGCTTGCAATAGCAAGAGCTGTGCTAAAAAATCCAAAGCTATTGCTACTTGACGAAGCAACTTCAGCCTTAGATACTGAGTCAGAGGCAGTGGTACAAAGCGCTTTAGAAAAGGCCATGGAAGGCAGAACAAGCATTGTAATTGCCCATAGATTATCCACCATAGTCAAGGCGGATAGAATTTTAGTTTTAGATAATGGCTGCATTATCGAAGAGGGTAACCATCAAGAATTACTAGCTCAAAAAGGATTCTATTATAGCCTTTACCATAAGCAGTTTAAGAAAAATAAAGGCGGTGTTGCATAATGAAAAGCCTCCTAGGATTATTCAACTTGTTGAAGGGTTATCGAATAAAATATACCTTAGGGCTACTGTGTACATGTGTCCTTGACCTTAATCAGATTTTTATAGCTACTATATTTATGATTTTATTTGATGGTATCATAGGCCAGGATATTGATTTAGTTATCAGTGCAGTGTATGGCTTTTTGGCACTGACAGTATTTCTTACAGTATTTATGCTGATAGGACTAATTCTAATTAGAACATCTACTATCCGTGGCATAAGCAATTTGCGAGCTAAGGCCTTTGCCAAGATGTTAAATCTTCCCCAACAAGAATATAGTAAAAACCATAGTGGAGATTTTATATCAAGGGTAACAAATGACATTCAAACTTTAGAAAAATCTTTAACTCAACACTTAGTAAACTTAACTAACACATTTTTGGCCGGTATCGCATGTATAGTCTATATGTTTATTCTTAACTGGAAGTTTGCGCTAGGTTTATTGGCATGGAACTTATTAAATTTAGCTATTTCTAGCCTGTTTATTAAACCTATGAAAAAAAGTAGCGATAAAATACAAAAAAAATTAGGTTCTACAACTGAAGAAATCTCTGATATCATCGCAGGCTCCGCAGTTATAAAGTTATACAATCTTAAAAATTATGTGGCTAAAAAGTTCCACAGAAAAAATAGTGATGTATTAGATGCTTCCTTAAAAAGGGTTAAACTCAACGCCTTTATGCAGGGTATTAATAACTTCTTAAGTAAATTTTCTTTTGTCGGATTTTTAGCAATTGCTAGCATTTTTATTATCAGAAGAGAAGTCTCTTTTGGAGAGGTGTTAGCTATAAACCAGCTTCAAAATGGTGTAGGCTATTTCTTTAATAGCCTAGGAGAGTTTTTAAATCAAGTTCAGCAATCGCTAGCTGGCTTTAACCGAGTTAAAAATCTTTTAGAAAAAGATGATGAGCCTAAAGCCTTTGATAAAATGGCTGAACAAAATACCAGCTGTGCATTATCTTTAAAAGATGTTAAGTTCTCTTACAACTGCGAAGATAAAGTGCTAGAAAATATATCATTTGAGGTCCAAGAAGGGGAAACTGTGGCAATAGTGGGGCCTAGCGGTGGTGGAAAGAGCACTATCTTTAAGTTAATTTTAGGTCTGTACCAGCCAAAGGGTGGTAGTATGTCATATCTATCTAAAACTGCCCACCATTATTCTTTAAAAGAGCTTCGAGATCTAACCTCCTTTGTTCCGCAAGAGCCATATCTTTTTAGCGGAACAGTAAAGGAAAATATAGCCTATGGAAATACTGATGCAACTGATTTAGAAATATATGCTGCTGCTAAGGCAGCAAACGCCCATGACTTTATATTAAAGTTAGAGAAGGGCTATGACACACCTGTTGGAGAAAGAGGTATATTTTTATCCGGTGGGCAAAAACAGCGTATAGCCATAGCTAGAGCGATTATTAAAAATGCCCCAATCTTGCTTTTAGACGAAGCCACTTCCTCTTTAGACAATGAGTCTGAGAGTTTAGTGCAAAGGGCATTAGATGACCTTATGAGAAATAAAACAACATTAATAATTGCCCATAGATTATCAACAATACAAAATGCAGATCGCATTTTGGTGGTTGACCAAGGACGGATAGTGGAAAGCGGAAATCATCAAGAGCTTTTAACTAAAAAAGGAATATATGCGGGGCTTCATAAAGTTCAGTTCGATAAGAAAAAAGGAGCCTAAATAAAGAGCAAGAAGGCTTTAGCACAAGCTAAAGCCTTCTTGCTCTTTTGTTATCGTTCAAAGTAACTAAAAGTAAGGTCCGTAAAGCATCCATAGAATGTAAATAAAAAAGAGAGCAAAAATAGTTATTACTACAATCTTTTTATTGGTTGATTCTTTACTTCTTACTATGACTGCAGAGACTGGAAGAACAAAGGCTATTATGAATGTTATTAATGCAAAAATATGCTTATTCATATAATCCCCCTTAGTGCCAGACGTGCTGTTACTAGATACTAGTTACTAGTTACTAGTTACTAGTTACTAACTACTGCCTATATTGCTTTCTCGTAAACGATATTCCACCAAATCCTCCGATAACAGCTAGGTAAAACCCAAAGTCATAAGCTAAGCCTGTGTTTATAGGCTCATAGATACGAATTCCTTCGTTAAAGAGTCCAATAATAAGAGAGATAGGTGCAATCCAGCCATGCCATATACCCCAGAAAAAACCTGCCGGCTCCTCGGTAGTATAAGAGCCATCGCCTGGTACACAACCAGTTAATAACATCAAAAATGTTAGAATTAACACCATTAAAATAACCTTTTTAACTTTCATTTCTACCACCCCGTTTAGATATTTGTATATTATATTCAAGATAGTAATAAGATAACCTTTTTTATTATTCCGAATCTATTTTTGTGGCGTGTACTACCAGGCGAGCATCGTCAAAGGTATAATCGCAGGTAGATAGGGTTAAAATTTTGTTTTCTACTCCCACATCAATATCCATTTCTATTATAGATCGCCTTCTAATTTCATCTAGCAGGTCTTGGTATTCTTCATCGTTATCAAAGTCTGTTTCAATATAGTTGAAATCCGTATCAGTTATATATACCGAAAAGACTTTCCACTTTGTTTCATCATATAGGGTATCTAGTTTTATGTATCTGTGTTCATTTGCAAACTCCTGGCTTTTATACCTTTTAAGATTTTCAAACATAGAGCCATCTCGCATTCTATGGCCATAAATTACAGTGTTTTTGCCTAAATCTTCAACTGTGTTACGAAAATCCATAAAAATAGCTCCACCAGGGTTCCATTCTCTATTAAAATTTCGCTCTAGGTAATAGTCGTTATCTTCTGCCTGAACAACAGGGTAGTTAATTTTTGTTTCTGGTATTTTTATCCAACCGACAATATCTTCATTTATTTCCTTTAGCTTTTCAAACTTATCCACTTCATCATCATCATTATTTGTATCTTGTTTTTCTTCGTTTAACCGGTGACTTTCCTGATACATACTTTCCAACTCAGAATATACCCTACGGTTAGCATAATACCCATAAAAAGATTGCCCTATTTTAAATAACGAAAAAGCTAGTATAACTGCTAAAACTATTGTTATAATTCTTTTTAACACCGTTATCATCACCTCTACTTATACTAAAATCAAAAATCAGCGAAGCATAGCTTCGCTGATTTTATTTTACACTAACCGTCTACGACGAACAACCACCAATCCAAAAGTCGCTAATGCTGCTAGCACTACATATATGATGGAGAAACTGTCTCCTGTTTCAGGGTTTTCATCATCTTCATCTTCGTCAGAAACTTCTTCTTTGGCTTCTGGTTCTGAAGAATCTTCAAAAACAGTAAACATACTCCAGTGATCTGTCATACCGATAATGGTATTGTCTTCACCAAGTTCACTATCAATTGCAACCCATTTATCTGTTTCAGGATCTAACCAGAAAACTGATAAACTTTCTGGATTTTCCACTAGGTCTGGATCATAGTTAAATGTCATTCTTATTTTGTCTCCAAACTCACTTATACGCTCTCCATCAGCTTCTAAGCTAAATCTATATACGTTAGATACAGGTCTTAACTCTTTTTGCGTAGTAGGCTCAACCTTTTCATACTCATCAATACTAACTTCTATAGTTTCATAATCAGTTCTACCAAGTGCTGATTCTATCGCCCTTGACCAAGTTTCAACAGGCACATCTACAGTAACTGACTCATTAGTAGACCTAACTTGAACCTCTTCTTCTTGCTCTAGCTCGTCCCTTGTTATGCTTTCTCTGGTTTGCTCAACTGGTTTAGTTACTTCTACTTCTTTGTCACTTAAACCTTCGACTGTAACAGTCGCTGAAACTTCTGTTCCCCTTATACCAGCGAAATATGCTTTTACTTCTACTTCACCGTTTCCAACAGCTTTTATTTTACCATTTTTAATTTTAACTACTTCTTCATCAGACGATGTAAAGTAAATATAATCAAGATAGTCACTTATATCTTCTACGATTTCAGTTTCACCATGGGCAAATCCTCCACAACAACCATCAAAAAAATCAACCAATTCGTTTTTTTCAATATTAAAAGGTACAGCCACTTCTCTGGTATCCAGAACTATATCTTCTGCAATGAACTTCAAAGTATGCCCAAAGACACCATCCTGAACTAAGTCATACCAAAGAGTAGTAAAACCCCAACTATAATCAAGTTTATCATATGTTTTGGAGAAAATATTACTACTAAGCATATCTAAATCTTCTGAGCTTTGGTAAATCAATTCATAGTCAGATTTGTCTAAATCAGCACCTAGTTCTAAAGAGTCCCAAATCTCAAACCTAGTTGCAATCTGTAAAATTTCATCTAAAGACTTTTCACTATCCTCAATAAACAAATACCCTACAGGGAGCCCGTTTTTTACTTTTACGTCCGAGTCTATTATTGTAAGTTGCGATACGTATTCTAATTGAGAAAGGTCCCCATCTACATTTTCTAGGGTTAATATAGGAACGTGTAGTTCATTAAGTATCGAATAATCTAATTCTTGCTTAGGATTACTAATCTGTAGTCTATATAGATTAGATAATTGTTCTAAACCTTCTAAACTTGAAATTCCGTCAAGTCCCATATCCTCAATTTTACTTACTGCATCATAGTCTAAAGAACCTCCAGCTGCCTTTTTTACTTGATTTTCTAAAACATTACATTCAAAGCTTGCTTTATTCCCACTTTTATATTCATCCCTATATTGGTCTCCAACTGCGACCTCAATAGTTACTTCTGTGAATGAAGCTCCAGCAAAATAAGCATTAATTTCAGCCACACCTTCAGCTAAAGCTATAATTTTTCCATCTTCAATTTTAACGACTTCATTATTAGAAGAAGCAAGGTAAATTAACTCCTTATAGTTCATGATGTTAGCTTCTTCAATACCTCCACCGTAAGGTGACGCCTCTTTCTTTAGTACAAGTGGTAATTCGTCTACTACCTCATCAACATCCATAAATAATACTTTTGGGCCCTCTAACATAAGGTTGTAACCAATATGTTCTTTGATATCTCCGTCGACTAAAAAGTCGGTGTTTATAAAGAATTCATTAGGGCTATCACTAAATGCTGCGCCAGAAAATCCATATATCAATTTGTTATCAAACACTTCCTCAGTATTACGCACGCTAAGCCACTCTAGTTCACTTAATTCATTTACATATTTGTAATAGCATGGACTTAATGGTGTACTTGTACTTAATGTTTTTAATTTACTAAACTCTTTGAGAAGGCTTAAGTCTCTTTTAACATTATAATCTAGGTTTAAAATTTCAACTTCTGTCTCAGAGAATATGCTCCAATTTTGGTAGTCACCAACCACCCTTAGCTTTTTTATGTTATCAAATCCTTCGAATTGCTTTATACCTTCATAGCTTTCATATTCATTATTACGGCTTGGGAATAGCCTAAGAGTCTGTAAATTATATGCTCCTATTACCTTTTCTATTTCAGAATTCGTCATTTCCATAGTGTCAATATTAGCAAGACCGTCGATAGTGCCTATGGTAGAATAATATATGTCTAACCTTTTTATTTGATTTAAACCTTCAATTTCTTTTATGTTAACTCGATTTAGAACTAATTCCTTGAGAGAATGTATTTCATTAAGAATGCTAAAATCTAAATCGTTCTGTGGAGTTATAATTGTAATCTTTTCTAACCCTGTTAATTGCTGTATCCCGCTCAAATCACTTGTTTCTTCCGGTATGGATATTTCCGTAATATTTTCAATGTCTTCAACCTTCAAGGAACCTGCTAAGTCTCTAACTCTTTCCTTCAACACCTCACATTCGAAATTAACTTCCTCAATAGCATAAACTGTTGATGCTGGAGATATAACTAAGAATAGCATCGACAGGACCAAAAAAACTGACAAAATACTTTTCCTCATTGAACCACTCCTTTGTCCTTAAATTTTAATTTACTTGTAGATAATTCTACAAGCAATTGGAAAATCCTTCTTTAGTTGGAATATAATTTCCAACTAAAGTTCTTTAACTAAAAGTTGATTAAATGTAAAATTATTTATTTTAATTGTGACTATAGATATACTGTTTTACTGTTGTTTTTGCATAACAAAAAAACAGCACGTTTTCATGCTGTTTTTTTGTTATGCAAATATTAGATCCCCAAGCAATTACCTTCCCGGTAAAATATTGCTGTTTCGTTTTCGTGTTTTACTATTGGGCTCATTCCTGTGAAGGTTATTCTTTTGAAGCCTTGTTGTACTATAAATTGCTGCCCCTCTTTGTCTTGATTTCTTTCGGCGTCGTCCCAGATTATTATACCGTTGGGCTTAAGCTTTCTCAAAGCGTATTTTGCACATTTTATTCTTTCTTTAGAGTCGATTACTATTACATCGTATTTCTTCTTTGTTTGTAAGATTTTTTCTGCAAACTTTCTTTCTTTGTTAAAGTCGGCATATATAAGGTTAACGTTCTCTTTTGCTTTTGTTTCCACCATTTTAAGCCACTGGAGGTTATGCTCACATGAGGTTACTGAGCTTACTCTTTTTGACCACCAAAGGGAGCTATAGCCACACCCATACTCAAAAACATCCCATTTGCTTTTTACCCTTTCTTCTAAAAAGGTTATAGCTGGGTAGGTAAACCAGGGCAAAGGATTGCCTTTTTTATCTAAGCTTTCTTTGCTTTTGAAGGTTTCAAACCAACCTCTGTTGTACAACCCTGTTTCGCCACATAATATTTCTATATATTTGTCTAAGTTATCAAAATCAATAGGAGTATTTAAAAGTATTTCTGCTATCTTTTTTTCTCTATCATTTCTAACTAGAAAGCGAAAATAAGGGTTGTGATGGGGGTGAGTATAGGTGGATATTTTTAGCTGGTCAGGGTTTTCATTTATGTAGTTGTTTATGCGATGATACTTTCCCAAAACAATCTGGCATTTTTTTAATGCGTTATATGTAAAAATTTGAGCTGCCAGACCACAGTTTAGATCGGCATAGTTTATATCCAAAGTTTTGTTAGTCATTTCTTGTAGCATAGCAGAGCAGACATCTGTATCTAAAAACATCTGATCTCCCATCACTCTAATAATGTGCTGAGGCTTAAATTCTTTAGCTATTGCCACCATTCTTTTGCCTAGGTTTTGTTCCTTAGAAAAAAATACTTTTATGGGATATTTCTCTTCTAACTTCTTGTATGCTTTATTTTCTTTGCATTTATGTAAAGGCAAGATAATAGCCTCTATTTCCCTAATCATCATAAGCTTTTCGATGGTATGCTCGATAACCATCTTTCCATCAATAGTATAACGAAGGTTTTCAGTTTCTTTGCTATTAACATCGATAAAAGCGATAGCGTTCATAGTATCATCTCCTTGACGTACATTGGCATGTTTAAAGTTAAGCAGTTATTTACTTTACTTGTCTTTTACTATTATAGCAAAGTAGCTGGCTTTTTTGCCAGCTACTTTTGTTTGACTATGAACTTAATTCTTTTTTCTCTGTTGTTGCCATATGATAGATATAATATCCACCACTTAGATTCTTTACATCGCTATAACCCTTTTGCGCAAGAAGCCTACCTGCTAAATACGAGCGCAATCCAGTTTGGCAAATTAAGATTATTTCTTTATCTTTTGGTATTTGCTGCCAGTTATCCCTAAACTCATCTATAGGAATATGAACAGAGTTTTCAATATGTCCATTATCAAACTCTTCTTTTGTTCTTACATCAACGAATGAGTACCTTTCGCTTCCTAGTATTGAATCTATCTCATGCCAATGTATTATATCCATGTCACCCTTTAAGGTATTGTTTGCCACAAACCCTGCGACATTTACTGGATCTTTAGCAGTAGAATACGGTGGAGCGTAAGCTAATTCTAGCTGTTCTAAATCTTCAACATTCATTTTCGCTTTTATGGCGGTTGCAAAAACGTCTATTCTTTTATCCACACCTTTTTGACCGACTATTTGTGCTCCTAGCACCTTACCTTTCAAATCACAAATGGTCTTTACGGTCATGGGTATAGCTCCAGGAAAATAGCCAGCATGGGAGGCAGAGTTGGTGTAGGATGTGCAGTATTTTATCCCCAGCTTTTTTAATACCTTTTCACTATTTCCCGTTGCTGCTACTGTATAGTCAAATACTTTAGCTATACTAGTGCCTTGGCTTCCATGATAGACTTCTCTTTGGCCACCCACATTGTTTGCTGCAATCCTTCCTTGTCTATTTGCTGGGCCTGCTAGTGGTATAAAGGTAGGAGCTTTGTTAACTAAATCTTCTACTTCTATAACATCGCCTACGGCATAAATTGATGGATCGGAAGTTTGGAGATATTTATTAACTTTTATAGTCCCTCGTTGACCTAAGTCTAGACCTGCCTCTTTAGCTAAGTCTGATTCCGGCGCTACGCCAATTGATAGAATTACAAGATCTGCATCTAATTCTTTTTTGCTATCTAAAGTAACCTTTTGGTTCTCAAAAGATATTGCCTTGTCGGAAAGATATAGCTTTGCTCCTTTATCTTTTAAATGCTTCTGAACTATAGCGGCCATCTCATAGTCTAAAGGGGGCATAACTTGATCTAATGCCTCAACAAGGCTTGTGTCTAGCCCCCTATCTATAAGGTTTTCAACCATCTCAAGTCCAATAAATCCTCCACCTACTACCACTGCTTTTTTAGGTTTTTCTGTCTCAATAAAGTCAGTAATGTTATCAGTATCCTCTAGGCTTCTAAGGCTAAAAATATGTTCGCTATCTATACCTGGTATCGGGAATTTAATAGGTTTAGCTCCTGGCGAAAGAATTAAATAGTCGTAGCTTTCCTCATACTGCTCGTTAGTGCCCCAGTTTTTTACGTGGACCTTTTTGTTTTCACGGTCAATTTTTGTGATTTCACTTTTTACCCTAACATCAATTCCAAACCTTCCTTCCATACCCTCTACTGTTTGGACTAGAAGATTTTGCCGTTCCTTTATTGTGCCTCCTATATAATAAGGCAGTCCACAATTTGCAAATGATATGTGCTCTCCTCGTTCAAACATTATTATTTCAGCTTCTTCTGTAACCCTGCGAAGCCTAGCAGCTGCGCTTGCTCCTCCAGCGACACCACCAATTATTAAAACTTTCATTATACACGCTCCTTTATACTTTTTAGTTAGCTTATCCTTTGTTATAAGATATTAGTACAAATTGAAAAAAGAGTAAACCATAATATATTTAAACAACAATTTTAAATACAGTAAAATACAGAAGGTTGTACCCAGTTAGGCTGGGTTTACACAGAGTCTCTCCGATGGGTATGTTGCCATTTTTTGTTGCAACTCCTATCTCCTATCTCCTAATAGAACAGACTGCTGACTTAGTCAACAGTCTGTTTTTTTACTTACTCAACTAGCTCTAAAAACTTATCTATATCTTTGGCAATGATATTTAGCGAACTTCTCCAAAAATCTACGGACCTAACATCTATCCCCACCATAGCGGCTACGTCTGCTATAGTGTTTTTGCCAGTAAGTGATAGAAGTTTATCGTACTTTTCTACAAAGGCTTCACCTTCTTCTAAATACTGGGCGTAAATACCTAAAGAAAATAGCAGTCCAAAGGAGTATGGGAAATTGTAGAAGCTTCTACCTGCAGAGTAGTAATGTGGCTTGCATACCCACATGTACGGATGCAAATAGTCATGATCAAGTCCGTCTCCATAGGCTTTTCTTTGGGCTTCTAACATAATTTCTTTTAGTTCATCTACAGATAGGGAGCTTTCCTTACGCTTTTCAAATAGCTTACTTTCAAAATAGTAGCGGCTGTAAATATCAGCTATCACTTGGCCACTTTGGGATATAGAACCTTCTAATATACCTATCGCTTCTTTGTCAGATGCTTCTTTTAGCACTGCATTAGAAACTATAGTCTCACAGAAAATCGAAGCAGTTTCAGCAAGTGGCATAGGGTATGAAGAGTTTAACATCGATTCTTCATACAGGCACTGTCCGTGATAACCATGACCTAACTCATGGGCTAAAGTTCCTACATCGCTTAAAGATCCAGTAAAGTTTGATAAAATTCTACTTTGTTTTATTGGGTGGAGGTTGCTACAAAAAGCTCCACCTCTTTTTCCTTCTCTAGGTTCAATGTCTAACCAGTTATTATCAAAAGCATGTTTTGCAAATTCTGCAAGCTTTGAACTAAAGGTGTCAAACTGCTCTAATATGAATTCTTGAGCCTCTTTGTAGCTAAATGTGGTTTCCACACTACCTACAGGTGCAAACATGTCATAAAAAGGAACTCCGTTTTTATGACCTAAAAGCTCGCCTTTTTTCTTATAATATTTATGGAAAATAGGTAGGCTTTCCTGGATAGCTTGCAGCATTGCATCTAAGGTTTCTTGGTCCATCCTAGATTGAATTAAGGTTTCTTCTAGGGGGGATTTAAACCCACGCATTTTGCTTACTGTAATAACCTCACCTTTTATTGCGTTTAAAGCTGCAGCTGATGACTCCTCTATTTTCTCATAAGATTTTAGCTCTGCTATATATGCTTTTTTTCTGACCTTAGAATCTTTGGAAAAGGCCATGTTGCGAACAACGGGAAGAGGATATTTTTTCTTATCTTTGTTTTCCTCAATCTCTACTGTTAACGTAGAAGTAAGGTTGTTTTGAAGCTTGCTCCAAGCACTCGAACCTGTGTTTTTCATTTTTGCAATAACTTCTTCTTTTTCTTTACTTAGAGTATATTTGTTTTGTAGCTCAAGCTCTTGGAAATAGAACTTATGCTCTTTAAGCTTTTCTGTACTATCTAAAATTTCATCTAGGTTTTCTAAACTACCTAACCACTCTTTAAAAGCCACGGTGGCAAAAGTTAACTCTGTCATCTTCATTTGCAACTTTTCAATGGCATTAGCTGCCTCTTGATTTTTAGCATCAGTGCTTAAACTTAAGTTGCCAAAAGCCATAAGCTTAACGATAAGACTGTATATTTCAGCATGCTGGTCTATGTACTCTTCTAAAACTTGCTGCGGATTGCTATTGTCAGTTAGTTTTTCTTTTGCCCAATTATTAATTTCTTTCACCTTTAAGTCAAGCTTTTCCATGTCACATTTAAACTCAGAAGAGTCAAATGAGGTATATAAATCGTCTAAATTCCATCTTCCTTCCATTAAACATTCCCCCTTATAGTTGTTAATATAATGATAACTCTTTTCAATAAAACTATCAATATCAAATTTTTAAAATATTTTAAACGTCTAGCTTGCCGAACATTTTAGTAAAAAAAAGTAACGGGAGGGAGGTCCCCGTTACTTTTTTATATTATATATCTATACCTACCATTTAAAGGCGGTACAAGCAACTGCAAATCCTACGCCAGATCCTACAAATACAACGTTATCTCCTGGCTTAACTTTCCCCTGTTTTAAGGCAACATCTAAAGCCATAGGAATGCACGCTGACCCTGTGTAGCCGTACTCACCCATGATACAAGTTGTCTTTTCCATAGGAAGCTTTAGTACATTCATTACTTCTTCGATAACCCATTTATTTATTTGAGTTAAAAACACATGGTCTATGTCTTTAACTTCAAGGTTAGCCTGTTTAAGGACATCTTTTATAATAGGAGGCCATAGCTTGATATTTCTATCAGGTGGCAATGGTTTTAAGAAGGTTAATAAATGTTCTTTGTTATCTATTCTTTCTTTGGTTATAGGGTTTTTAGCACCACCAGCATAAATCCCTAAAATATCATATTGCGTGCCATCTGCTATAAGCTTAGATGCCAAAAAGCCTCTGTCCTCTTCTGTAGCTGATAAAATAACTGCACCAGCTCCATCGGCAAAGATTGGGAAAACTGATATGTTTTCTTTGTCCACAAACTTAGTCATGTTATAGACACCGATAAGCAGAACCTTTTTATAACCTCCGGACTGAATCATTCGAGAAGCTATATCCATAGAAGCGACAAACCCAGAGCAAGATGCGTTGACATCAAAGGTTCCTGCATTTGTAGCCTTTAATCTCCCCTGAACAACAGAAGAAGTAGCCGGACTTAAATATTCCGGGGTGTCTGTTGTAACCATAACTAAATCTAAATCCTCTGGAGTAATGCCTGCATCTTCGATAGCTTTAAAACCTGCTTCTGTAGCCATATCTGCCGAGCTTTCGTTTTCTGAAGTTATATATCTTTGTTTGATGCCTAATTTTGCTTCTAATGAGGGCTTAAGTGGCTGACCAAACCTTTCTTCTAAATCAGCGTTAGTCAGCAGAACCGACGGATGAGCTTTGCCGCTACCGATTATTTTTGCATTAAACATTTAATCTCCTCCTTATCTAATTCCTAGCTCCTCAGCTTCTTTTCTAAGCTGCTCTCTAAAATCAGGGTGAGCGATACTAATTAATCTTTCTACTCTATCTCGAACAGAGGTGCCTCTTAGAGATGCCACACCGTACTCTGTCACTACATAATCTACATCATTTCGCGACAAAGATACTACAGCACCATGGGTAAGTCGAGGCACAATTTTGGAGATGGTCTTTCGCTCATCACTACCAGGCACCCGTACATTTGCTGTTGAGTATAATGCTATGATGGATTTTCCTTCTTTGGACTTTTGTGCACCCACAGCTGTGTCAGCTTGACCACCGGTTCCACTAAACTGTCGATGGCCTATTGATTCTGAACAACATTGTCCTGTTAGATCCATTTCTAAAGTAGTATTAATCGAAACCATCTTATAATTTTTTCCGATAACATCAGGATTGTTCACCCAATTTCCGTTAAGTATTGAAACAGATGGGTTGTCATCTAAAAAGTCGTATAACTTTTTACTACCTAATGCAAAGGTTGCAACCATCTTACCAGGAAGCAATGTCTTTTCTTTACCTGTAATGGCTCCAGAATTATACAGGTCTACCATACCATCTGTAAACATCTCGGTATGGATTCCTAGGTTCTTTTTATCAACTAACTCAGATGCTACTGCGTTTGGAATTCCACCAATCCCCAGTTGTATTGTTGAACCGTCTTCTACAAGCTCTGCTATATACTTTCCAATAGTTTTGTCTCTTTCACTTGGCTCAACTATTGGTAGTTCAGCTACTGGATAGTCTACATCCATTACATGATCGATATCACTAATATGAATGGTGGCATCCCCAAAGGTACGTGGTAGATTTGGGTTTACTTCCAATATAACTAAATCTGCTTGTTCTATTACTTCTTTTTCATAAGTTGTACTTAATGACAGGGATAAAAAGCCGTGCTTATCCATTGGCGTTGCCGTTCCTAAAAATACGTTACACGGTCTGTGCTGAATTCTTTTAGCTCCAGCAAAATGTAGATGGTTAGGAATAAAAGAAACGTTGCCATTTTTATGAGCTTTTCTAAAACCTGGGCTATAGAACCACCCTTCGGTTAGAAAGCTATCTTTATATTTTTCATCCGTAAAGAAAGGATAATTTTGCATTGGCAAACAGTTTGAAATATTTACGTCTTTTACTCGCTCTGATATAGTATGCAAGTTAGAAAGTATTTGCTGAGGCTCAGCAGCTGCTAAAGCCGTGATGATGTTGTCTCCACTTTTAATTTTTGCTAAACCTTCTTCTAAGCTGATTAGTTTTTTATTATAAACATCTTGTATATTCACTTTCCTTATACCTCCTCAAGTTTAATTGTCAACAGGTCCCCATTTTATTACATTAGCTGCCCAAGCATAACCAATACCTGCAGCTATCATTGAAATAACTGTTCCGTCTTTTACTTTTCCTTCATTTAACGCTAGCTCCAAAGAAAGTATTTGATCAACTTGACCCATGTGCCCATAGTCACTTAAATAAATTGACTGCTCTTCTGTTAAGCCTAATAGGTCCACCATATACTTGTGCATGGATTGTTTAAAGTGTAAAACTGCAAGATATCCTAGTTCGTCCTTTTTAACACCTGACTTAGCAAAAGCCTGGTCTATACAGTTAATCCAGTTTTTCATTGAAACTTCATTAAGTCTTTCCTTCATAAATTGAGGCTGGAATAACCTTAATGACTTGCTAGCTTCTTCAGCATTTTCAGAAGTTATAGGTTTTTCTGTTCCACCATACTCCACCCCTGCCGATCTAGCTAAAGAACCATCTGTCATAATATGAGAGCTAAGCAAAGCATTTTTCCCGTAGTTTTTCTTCAGGATTATAGCTCCACCGCCAGCTGATAGATTGAACATCATAGACATAGATTTATCAGTGTAGTCCACAAAGTCACCGTTTCTATATCCTCCTACTACCATAGCTGTATTTATGTCATCATCAGCCATCATCATATCCTTGGCAATCTTCATTGCAGCAACAGTAGTACAACAGCGTTGCTGTACATCAATGGCCCACGCATTTTTGGCTCCTACCTGCTCTTGAATATATATACCAGAGGTTGTCAGAGGGTATTCTTTCCACTCTTCCCCCATACATATAATTAAGTCTATATCCATAGGATCAACACCAGTGTTTTCTAGTGCCTTTTTCCCTGCCTTCGCCCCCATCTCTTGAGTTCCATCACCTTCGTTAGCTGGGATTGGCTTTTTGTTTATACCCAGTTTTTCCTTTACTGCTTCTTCTGTCCACATACCTTTTGTTGCTTCTGCAATCTCTTTTGCGGTCATAAAATTTTCTGGGATGTAAAGTCCTGTTCCTACTATACCAACATGTTTCTCCATTTGAGACTCCCTCCTATTTATTATTACTTAATTGTTGTGCTTGTTTATATAAACTATCAGCTAATCCATTAACATCAGTCATTACCTCGTTTATAGATTGAATGTACTTTTGTTGTAGCTGACAGACTCTTAACAATCTCGAAACTTCTTCATCAATCTCGTATTTAGATTCGTTAATTTCCTCTAAAATAGCTTCCACCGTCAAAACATAGTCATTGGTTTTAGAAGAAAGCTTTCGTGTTTCGTCGGCAACAACACCGAAACCTTTACCTTGCTCACCTACACGGGCTGCCTCTATTGCTGCATTTAATCCAAGAAGATTAGTCTGATTCGCAATATCTTTAATAAAACCTAGCACTTTATCAGTCTGTTGGATTCTTTCAAGTGAGTCTTTAAATACTCCACTTAGATCAGTTCCCGCCTCTTCGGTTTTATCAACAGTAGCTGCGATATCATTGGCGTAGATTTCTAGATTATCCATAGCTTTTTGAAGGTTTTCTGCCGCTGTAAGCAGCATATGTTGTTTGTCCACTGTTTCTGCAAAAGAAACGGAACCAACTACCTGTTGTTGATCATTAAAGAGGGGGATAGCAATTGCAATATACGGAAAACCAAATACTTCTTCATCCACCCTCTGTATAATTCGCTGCCTCTCGTTTATACACTTGTGCGCTGTAGAGCCTTCCACATGAGCTTGCCCTGCTTTTAAACCGTGGTTTAATTTTTCTGAAGGGAAATACGCTACACACCCATTTAAGTCACAAACGGCTACTGCAAAATCAGAAACTGTTAGTTTATTAATAAATGGTGCCACATCTACAAAGCTCTTTATGATGGGTTCCATCTAAAAACCCCCTACTTTTGTGTTAAAAAATTTAGAAAAACTTCGTTACTTTTGTCAGGCTGTTCCATAAAGAAAACATGTCCCCCGTTTTCGATAATTTCCAGCTTAGAAGAACAAATTCTCTCGTGAAGTAAGTGTGCATTTTCCGGCGGCACCACTTTATCCTTTTCACCAGCAACTATTAGCGTCTCAGCCTTTATCTTTTGAGTATTAGCCTCACCATTAAAAGAAGCACCTGCCATTAACTGTCTTTGATAAGCATATTTAGGCTGCGGCTCTTGTCTTTTTTCGGTCATAATTTTATCTAAAACTTCTCTATCTTCAGGGATTTTACCATCATAAAAAGCTGTAGATATTGCTTTTTTAATATCTAACAGAGTTTTATACTCTCCCCCACCTTTCATCATTATATCTAATGTTTCTTGGGGAATAGGGATGCTGTTAGGTCCTCCAAAGGATGTCGAGCACAATATCAACCTGTCAACCATTTCAGGATAGTTAGCAGAAAACTGTTGTGCAATGAATCCGCCCATCGAAACTCCCAGTATATGTGTCTTCTTTATGTTCAAAGAACGTAAAAGCCCCGCTAAGTCGTCGGCCATCATCTCTATCGAATATTCACTATCAGGTTTATCTGTTTTTCCTACTCCGCGATTATCAAACATTATTACTTTAAAATGCTTTGATAGTTCATCTAACTGCTTATACCACATCCAAGTCGAGTAGCCCAATCCTTCAATGAGAACTAAAGGCTCCCCTTCACCGATAATTTCGTAGTACATGCTAATGTCATTAACTTTAACTGTAGGCACCATGATCACTCCCTTCGGTCATTATATTTATACAGCAATTTTCGTGCCAGTTTTATTTTCAACTAATTTGGGGCATTTCAGCAAGTAGAGTCGATATAACTGTACTTGTTTTGTACACTTTTAGCTAAATTCCTCACTATTTGACTGTGTATTTTTTATACATGTATTTAAATACGTACACTTTTTCCGCTGTTTTGTATAAAAAAAGCCCGAAATTAATCGGGCTTTTTTATACAGTTTTTTAGAATTCGTTAAAATCTGTAAACTGTTGGAAAATCCAGTTTCCTTCTTCATCTTGAACGATGTTACTTAGAGACATATGAGTTACCCCTTGTCTAGCACCGCCAGAGTAAGAAACCTCTGGAGCCATACCTTCTGTGAAGTGGATGTTCTCCATAGCTTCGATATAGCCTTCCCATGTAAGATCATCTCCAGCTTCCTCAAGACCAGCTACAAAAACTTCACCTGCTACCCAGCCAGCCATTGTATATGCGTTAATGATGCTATCTGGATGGTACTCATTCATAGCAGTTGCCAGTGGAGCTAAACCTGCATCATCCACGTCTAACCAACCCATAACATAAATATCATCAATGATATCTTGAATAGTCGCTGGCTCAACAGCAGCAATAAAAGAAGCGTCTGCATTTGAGTAAGTAGTTATAATAGGAATGTCAACCATTTGGAAGTCGTTGATTTGCCTTAGAGCAGGAGTAGCACCTGCAGCTAGTGTGTAAACAATAATAACATCTGGATCTGCGTCACGAAGTTGTTGTACCTGAGCAGTCAAGTCTGTTTCACCTGGAGCAAAAGAAATGTCTGCAACTAGCGCATCTTCTTTACCCATTTCTTCTAAACCTTCTTTAATTCCTTGGATGCCTTCTAACCCAACATCATCGTTTGAGTAAATTACTCCAATTCTTTCTGCATCAAACTCATCTATTGCATATTTAGCTTTAAGCTTTCCTTCATAAACATAGTTTGGTTGAACTGGGAAGAAGTTTTCACCAAGTGTTGTTAGCTCAACAGCTCCAGAACCAAAATATACAGATGGAATGCCATGCTCTTCAACTATATCAGCGGCAGCTAGCACACCAGGAGTTCCCAGCTGACCAACAATAGCAAATACGCCTTCGTCTTCGATCAGGCTGTTAATACCATCGATAGCTAAAGCAGGATCGAACTCATCATCTTCGACGATTAGCTCTATTTCTCTACCGTTTACCCCACCTTGTTCGTTAATGGTGTTAAAGTACGCTGTCATACCTTCGTAGTATGGTGTACCAATAAAAGCTAGTGGACCAGAAGTTACTCCTACAGAACCAATTTTGATAGTGTCTTCTGAAACACCTTGGTCAGCTTCGCCACCACCACAAGCGGCTAATGACATAACCATTACAATACATAAAGTGATTACTAAAAGCTTTTTCATTGATGTTGCCCCCTTAAATTATCTATATTTTATTTTTATCTAAGCCTTTTTGGCTTAAAGTTTATTCACCTAAATAGGCCTTTTTAACTGAATCATCATTGATTAACTTTGAAGCATGGTCGTGTTGAACTACCTTGCCCGTTTCTAAAATATATCCATAGTCAGCAACTGCCAACGCTTTCATAGCGTTTTGCTCAACTAAAAGTATAGTTGTGCCTTCTTGGTTAATTTGTTTGATAATGTTAAAGATGTTTTCAACAATTAACGGAGCTAACCCTAAAGAAGGCTCGTCAAGGAGTAATATCTTTGGCTTAGCCATTAACGCTCTGCCGATAGCAAGCATTTGTTGTTCTCCTCCTGAAAGGGTACCACCATCCTGATTTTTTCTTTCTTTTAGAATGGGAAAATACTCATAAACCTCTTCAAAGGTTTTAGGGATATTCTTTTTATCTTTTCGTGTATAAGCTCCTATTCTCAGGTTCTCCTCAACAGTTAGGTCTGGGAATATTTGTCTTCCTTCAGGAGATTGTACTATTCCCTTTGCAACTATTTTTTCTGGAGGTAATCCTACGATACTCTTGCCATCTAATGTTATGCTGCCTTTTTGGGGTTTCATTAGACCGGAAATTGTCTTTAAAGTTGTAGTTTTTCCAGCGCCGTTAGCCCCTAATAAAGTAACAATTTTGCCTTCAGGTACTTCCAAAGAAACATCTTTAAGGGCATGAATATAGCCGTAATATGCCTGTACGCCTTCTAGTTTTAACATGCTACTCATCCCCCTTTCCAAGATAAGCTTCTTGAACTTCAACGCTATTTTGTATCTCTTTAGGGGTTCCCTCTGCAATCTTTTTACCAAAGTTTATTGCACAAATTCTTTCGCAGACATCCATAACAAGACCCATGTCATGCTCTACTAAAAGTATAGTTACTCCGTAGTGATCTCTAATTCTTTTAATAGTTTCTGCCAGCTTGTCGGTTTCTGTATCATTCATACCAGCTGCTGGCTCGTCTAAAATAATCAGCTTTGCATCAGACATTAGAACTCTTCCAAGCTCTAACATTTTTTGAACACCATATGGCTGAGCTGATGCCTGTAAATTCTCTATACCCTTGAGATTTAGAAAGTCTAAAATTTCTAACGCTTTTTCCTCTACTCGTCTTTCCTCTTTATTTACAAAAGGCAGTCTAAGACCTTCTGCAAAAAAGTTTGTCTTGGTTTTGCCATGATGCCCCACCATCAAATTTTCTAAAACAGTAAGGTTATCAAATAACTCTACATTTTGAAAAGTTCTAGCAAGGCCTTTATCTATAACTTGGTGAACCTGATAATCAAGTAGATTAACTTCCTCCCCATTTGGCGAAAACAAAACTTTACCGCTATCAGGAGTGTAAAATCTACTAATACAGTTGAACACCGTGGTTTTCCCAGCCCCATTTGGTCCTATAAGTCCGTAAATGGAGTTATCCTCAACTTCAAAGTTTAGGTTGTCAACAGCTTTTAGTCCGCCAAAGCTTATAGATAGATTTTGTACTTTTAGTATTTTCATCGTTTGACCTCCTAACTGTCGACTTTTTCTTTGCTTTGTTTTGATTGTGAAAGCAGTCTATTTTTAAGGCTTGTAATGATAAATATCGCTCTTCTATAGATGCCTTCAGGGAAAAATCTAATTACTAAGATTAAAGCCAATCCTGTAAGGATAAAGTTAATATTCATAATTCCCTCTATAAAAGGTATGCCTTGTGTTAGGCGAGGGATTATAACTAAAAATGCTGCACCGGCTATACTTCCTCCTATAGAAGCTAAACCGCCGATAACAACCATAGCCAAAATATCCAAGGATAACTCTGCTCCCCATGTGGCAGGGTAAACAAATCGCTCACTAATGGCGTATAGACCACCTGCAACTCCTACATAGAAAGAACTTATGGCAAAGGCCACTAGCTTGTATCTGAATAAACTAACGCCCATAGCCTGCGCTGCGTGGTCGCTTCCTCTCATCGCTATTAAAGCCCTTCCAGTCTTTGAACGCAAGAAGTTGTATGAAAATAGTGCAAAAAGCAGCACTAATATTACACATAGAATTAAAAGGTTGTGAGATGAGATCCTAGCTGA
Organism: Proteinivorax hydrogeniformans; assembly: GCF_040515995.1. Lineage (GTDB taxonomy): Bacteria > Bacillota > Proteinivoracia > Proteinivoracales > Proteinivoracaceae > Proteinivorax > Proteinivorax hydrogeniformans. Next base: position 2,202,503 of record NZ_CP159485.1, read on the forward strand.
AAACAGCTCAGGTGAGCTTACACGCGTACCAGAAAAGCCGCCGGTAAACTCTGTCCACTCTTGGAATATATACTGGATTGTAACACCTAGACCCAAGGTGGCGATTGCTAAATATAAACGTTCCAATCTTAAAGCTATAAGTCCTAAAATTAATCCAACTAAAGTTGGTACTATACCTGCAACAAGTAATGCTAGTAAAAAGGACATTTCCAGCTGCATAGTCATGTAAGCAGCGATGTAAGCGCCTAATCCCATAAATGCTGCATGGCCTAAAGAAATTTGCCCACCATAACCTAGTAAAATATTAAAACCTAAAGCAGCTATCGAGTAATACGCTACCCTAATCAACATACTTACGTTTCTAGACCTTAATATAGAAAAGTTCATGTCTATAACGATAAAAGCTAGCATCGCAAGGGCAACTAAGATATAAAGTCCAGGTGTAGTTTTAAAGAAAGCAACTACCGGATTTTGAGTTTGTTTTTTTTGCTCCACGATTACACCTTCTTTCTTCGGGCTTTTCCAAAGATTCCGTATGGCTTAAAGATAAGAACTAAGATTAAAAAGCCATATACTATAACTGTTTGCCAGCTAGTGGAAATATAATACCCTACTAAGTTGTCCATGATTCCAATAGTCAGTCCCCCAATTACAGGACCGATGAAAGAAGTAAAGCCTCCAAGTACAGCTGCTATAAATGATTTTAGATGAACATCAGCCATCATACCCGTATGAACGTTAGTGGCTGGTGCAATCAAAATACCTGCAATCGCTCCAAGTACCGTAGCTATTATCCAAGAATAAGAGCTTACTTTCGAGGTCGGCACCCCCATCAGGCGAGCTGCTGTATCGTTTTGGGCAGTAGCTCTAATTGCTACACCAAACATACTCTTTTTAATCATTATAAACAGACTTGTCATTAAAATAAGTGCTAGCGACATTACAAATATCGCATGGGGTCTAAGTAGAACCCCTCCTATATTCATATTCCCTTGAATTGCCCTAGGCATAAAATGTGAGTCGGTGCCAAAGATCGCTGCCGCCCCACCATTAACCATCATTATTAAACCTAAAGTAACAATCATCTTTCCAACCATAGACCCTTTGCTAGCTGGTCGAATAAAGAATCTCTCCACTACATAACCAAAGCAAATTGCGAATAAAATAGTAGCTATAAAAGCAACAGGGTAAGGATATGGGAATCCTGCTTCAGCAAGGTTTCTCCAAATTGTCCACGCAACAAAAGAGCTAAACATCGCCATTTCACCTTGAGCGAAGTTTGTAACTGCAGATACCCTAAATATCAGCACTACTCCTAAAGCGGCTAGAGCATATAAACTTCCTGTTTCCATACCTGCTACGACGTTTTGTAAAAAAGTAGTCATTATTGTTCCTCCACCTCCCGGACGGCAAAAACTATTTTGGCGGCATCACAGTGGCTACACCATCTAGCACCACTTTGCCATCTTGATTAGTTCCAGTTGTTTTAAGTTTAATTATGTTTTTATCTTCTTTAATTTCAATTACCTCGGCCTCTGCTTTTACTGTATCACCGATTCTTACAGGGGCTGTAAACTTAAGCTCCTGACCTAAGTAGATTGTCCCAGGTCCTGGTAGATGCATACCTAGCACTGCAGAGATAAGCCCAGCCGTTAGCATTCCATGTGCAATTCTTTCTTTGAACATGCTATCTTTAGCGACCTCGTGATTTACGTGAGCAGGATTTAAATCTCCTGTGATTCCCGCATATAAATATACGTCTGTTTCTGAAATAGTTTTTTGGATAAATTCTTTTTGACCCATGCTAATTTCTTTAATTGTTTTGCCTTTCATTTTTAAAAAACTCCCTTCAAATCTTATATGACATTCATATATGCAACTTTTATGCCAAAACCTCAAACCCTTCTGCTACTAGGCTTAAAGCAAGACATAAAAAAAGAAGGGGGTATTTTTGTCCTAATTTCGTACATAAAGACCCCTTCCTTAGTCGTACTAAGCCAATTTAGGTTGTCTGTTTTTAGTACACATGTATTTTTTTCAGACACTATTCAATGCAATATTTTTCTATTTTATCATATAGGCTGGATCTGCTTATATTTAATATTTTTGCAGTTTGAAGCTTGTTTCCTTTGGTGTATTCTAAGGTTCTAACAATTGCTTCTTTTTCTGTCTCCTCTATGATGCTTTTCAAAGACCTGATGTTTCCGTTGTAAGCAGTATCTGTTATTTCTTTTTTTGTTATATAGACAGGTAGGTGAACAGGCATTATGGTATCACCTTCAACTAAATTTATCGCCCTTTCGAGCACATTTTCAAGCTCTCTTACGTTCCCAGGCCAATTATGGGCGCGAAGATACTCCATAGCTTTTGGAGAAATTTTATCTACATATTTTCCAATTTCCTTAGACACTTTCTTGATAAGTTTTTCGGTAAGAACTTCAATGTCACCCTCGCGCTCATTTAGGGTGGGAATTCCGATAGTCATTACATTTAATCGATAATATAAGTCTTCTCTAAACTCTCCTTGTTTAGCTAGCTCTAAAAGATCTTGATTGGTTGCAGAAATAACTCTCACATCAACCTTAATTGTGTTGTTACTGCCAACCTTTTCAATCTCTTGCTCTTGAAGAACTCTCAATAATTTTGCTTGCATCTTAAGAGGCATGTCCCCTATTTCATCTAAAAATATACTACCACCATTTGCTAGCTGGAATTTACCTACTTTTCCGCCTTTTTTGGCCCCTGTAAATGCACCTTCTTCATACCCAAAAAGCTCTGATTCTAAAAGTTCAGCTGGTATGGCAGCACAATTAACTTTAACAAAAGGGGCATGTTTTCGTAAGCTTCCGTTGTGGATAGCATGGGCAAAAAGTTCTTTACCGGTACCGCTTTTTCCCAAAAGTAGTACATTAGAGTTTGTTTGAGCAGCCCTTCTAGACATATACTTTGCTTGTACCATCTTTTCACTTTGTCCCACAATTGTTTCCCAAGAATACTTGGCGCCTTGAATTTTTTGCAATTGCTTTTTATAAAGATGTAGTTCTGATTCTAAAAGTTTATTCTTATTTATTATATCTTTAAACTCCTCTAGATCCTCAAAAAGAACCATCCCAAATCCATAGACTACTTCCCCTTGCTCATCTAGCACAGGTATTCTATGCACAATCCCTGTATGTCCATTTTCAAATTTGTGTTTCCACGCAATTTCTGCTTTTTTAGTCTTAAAAACATACGGAAAGCGTGAGTTTTTATCTACTTCCCTTACCTCTTTCCCTATAATTTCCTCTTTAGGAAACTCTAGGTAATTTGCAAATACCCTATTGATCATTTTTACTTTACAATCTTTGTCGAGAAGTATAATAGGCACAGGTACTGGATCGAATATTTTCTCTAAGGTTGATACTAAATAATCAGTTAGGACAAGCTCAGGAGTATGTGCCACTTTGTTTTCATCAATCAAATTTGCCACCCCTTTTACATCTTTCCTTTACTAATAATTATACCTCTTTTTTCAGGCTAGTAAAGCTAAACCGTTCTATAAAAAATGAATGGCTGATGTAAGGTAACAGCCATTCATTTTGGTTTATTTATTTAACTCGTTAATAAGTGCTGGAAGAACCTTGTTTACGTCACCAACGATGCCTATATCGGCTCTTTCAAAAATTGCAGCATTTGAATTTTTGTTTATTGCAATAATAAAGTCACTCTCTTCCATCCCAGCAACATGCTGTATAGCTCCAGAAATTCCGCAAGCTATATATAGGTTTGGTCTAACGGTTTTACCAGTTTGTCCCACCTGTCTAGCTCCGTCTGTCCAACCAGCGTCTACTACCGCTCTTGATGCAGAAACTTCGCCGTCAAGGACTTTTGCTAGTTCTCTTAGTCTGCCAAAGTTTTCCTCGCTACCTAGTCCTCTACCACCTGAAACAAGCACATTTGCATCTTCGATGTTTACTTTTTCTTTTTCTTCTTTTACTACTTCTAAAACCTCAATATCAATATCTTCTTTAGATAGCTTTGCGTCCCAAGAGGTTATAACTCCCTCGCTATCAACGTTTTTGCTAGGCATCGGCATAACTCCTGGCCTTACTGAAGACATCTGAGGTCGATGTTCAGGACAAATTATCGTTGCCATCAAGTTTCCACCAAAGGCTGGTCTTGTCATTAGCAGGTTGTTAGTCTCTTCGTCAATTTCTAGGGATGTGCAATCTGCTGTTAGTCCAGTTTTAACTCTAGCTGCAACTCTAGGCGCAAGATCTCTTCCTATTGTTGTTGCCCCAATTAAGAAAATCTCAGGCTTTTCTTTGTTTATAACATCAGCTAAAGCTTTTGTGTAAGGGTTTGTGGTATAAACTTCTAGCATTTCATCATCAACTACAATTGCTTCATCAGCTCCATGAGCAGTTACTTCTTTTGCTAGTTTTTCCATTTTACTACCTAATAGTACACCCTTAAGTTCTACGCCCAATTTATCTGCTAGTTCTCTACCTTTACCTAGTAGTTCAAAGGAGACTTTTTGTATCTCTCCTTCTCTTTGTTCTATAAACACCATTATATTTTTATATTGATCAAGCTGCATTTATTTCCCCTCCCTATATTATAAATTTTTCCTTAAGTTTCTCCACTATAAGTTTAGCACCCTCTTCTGGTGAAACCTCATGAACTTTACCAGCTGTTTTAGCTCCTTTAGTGAAGGACTTTTTAACCTTTGTCGGTGAACCCTTAAGACCGATATTTTCTCTGTCCACATCTATATCATCTAGAGTCCAAGTAGTGATTTTATTTTCGTCCTGTGCATCATATATACCAGCTACAGACATATATCTAGGAGTATTCATCTCTGATAAAGCTGTAATTAGGCATGGGGTTTTTACAGCGATTTTGTGATAGCCATCTTCAAAAGCTCTTTTTACCACAACTTTTTCTTCCCTTATTTTTACATCTTTTACATAGCTAACATGGGGAACTTCTAGATGCTCAGCCATTTGTGGACCAACTTGAGCTGTATCTCCATCAATCGCTTGCCTGCCTGCGATAATTATATCATAACCTAACTTTTTAACTGCAGAAGCAAGAGTGCTAGATGTAGCCCAAGTGTCTGCGCCTGCAAAAGCTCTGTCAGTCAAGAGGACTGCTTCATCAGCTCCCATAGCAAGAGCTTCTTTTAAAACCTCTTTAGCTTGTGGTGGGCCCATTGTTAACACCGTTACCTTGCCACCATAGTTTTCTTTCAAGGTTAGAGCCGCTTCTAAACCACTTTTATCGTCTGGGTTGATGATACTAGGAACACCTGCTCTTATCATCGTCCCAGTTTTAGGATCTATTTTAACTTCAGTAGTATCCGGTACCTGCTTGATACAAACAACTATATTCATTTTTGTTACCTCCTTTTGCTTTATATCCTTATTTATATAGGTTCGCTGCGATAACCATTTTCTGAACTTCTGAAGTTCCTTCATAAATTTCGGTTATCTTAGCATCTCTCATCATTCTTTCAACTGGATATTCTCTTGTATAACCATATCCTCCGTGAAGCTGAACTGCTTTTGTTGTTACTTCCATAGCTGTCTCAGAAGCATATAGCTTGGCCATAGCCGCTTCTTTAGCATATGGTTTGCCAGAATCTTTGTAGCAAGCTGCTTTATACACAAGCATTCTAGAAGCTTCTGTTTTAGCATCCATTTCCGCTACTTGGAATTGTGTGTTTTGGAATTTAGCTATAGACCTGCCAAATTGCACTCTTTCTTTTGTATAAGAGATTGTTTCATCTAAAGCACCCTGCGCAATCCCTAAAGCTTGTGCACCTATACCAATTCTTCCACCATCTAGTGTTGTCATTGCTACCTTAAAACCTTTACCTTCTTTCCCTAAAAGGTTTTCCTTTGGAATTTTGCAGTTTTCAAAGATAAGTTCACAGGTTGAAGAACCTTTGATTCCTAATTTTTTCTCTTTTTTCCCGATAGTAAATCCTTCGGTATCAGCTTCAACGATAAAGGCAGAAATGCCACGAGTTCCTGCTGATTGATCAGTCATCGCCATGACAATATATGTGTCAGCATAACCGGCATTTGTAATAAAAATCTTTGAGCCATTTAAAATATAGTGATCTCCCTCTAGCACAGCTGTAGTTTGTTGAGCAGAGGCGTCAGTACCTGCGTTAGCTTCTGTTAAACCAAATGCCCCAAGCTTTTCACCTTTTGCTAGTGGAACTAAATATTTTTGTTTTTGCTCTTCAGTACCAAACTGATAGATAGGTGCAGCACATAGCGATGTGTGTGCAGAAACGATAACCCCTGTAGTTGCGCATCCCCGAGATAGCTCTTCTACAGCCATAGCATATGCTAGGTTGTCGCCTCCCTGCCCGCCATACTTTTTAGGAAATGGTATTCCTAAAAAACCATACCTGGCTAGTTTCTTAACCGTCTCCACTGGAAACTCTTCTTTTTCATCAACTTCTTCTGCCAATGGAGTAACCTCGTTAATTGTAAAATCTCTGTACATCTTACGAAGCATCTCATGGCTCTCTTGTAATTTAAAATCCATTTGTAAACTACCTCCTCAGTTTGTGAAAGTTATTGCTTTCACAGATAGTGTATAAAAAATTAGAATATATAAAAACGGCCCCAAACTCAAATATAAATAATCAAAATTTTAGGGGTATCCAAGCTGAATACTGACAAAAGCTAAGCTTGGGACCGTTTTATACTATGTTATCTTTCTACAATTAAACTTGTACCTTGGCCTCCACCTATACATAGTGTTGCTAGGCCTGTTTTAGCATCTCTTTTCTCCATTTCATACAGTAGGGTTGTTAAAATTCTAGCCCCAGAAGCTCCTACAGGGTGACCTAAAGCTATCGCTCCACCATTGACGTTAACTTTAGAAGTCTCTAAACCTAGGTCTTTAACTACTGCCAAAGATTGGGCAGCAAAAGCTTCATTAGCTTCTACTAGATCTAAATCTTTTACTGTAATCTTTGCTCTTTCTAACGCTTTTTTGGTCGATGGAACAGGACCATAGCCCATAATTGTTGGGTCTAGAGCAACAGAAGCATAGGATTTAATAGTAGCTAAAGGCTCAACTCCCAACTCATCTGCTTTTTCTTTTGACATTACGATTAGCATAGAAGCGCCATCGTTAATACCAGAAGCATTAGCTGCAGTAACTGTACCGTCTTTTTTAAAAGCTGGTCTTAACTTTGACAACTTCTCAGCTGTAATACCCGGCTTAGGAAACTCATCTGTATCAACAACAATCGGGTCGCCTTTGCGCTGTGGTATTTCAACTGGAGCAATTTCATCTTTGAACTTACCTTCAGCTTGAGCTTTTTCAGCTTTTTGTTGACTTGCAGCAGCAAATTGATCTTGTTCTTCTCGCGTAAGGTTCCATCTTTCTGCTATATTTTCAGCAGTAATGCCCATATGATAGTCGTTGAATGCATCGGTTAAAGCGTCATGAATCATTGAGTCCATAATCTGCCCATGACCCATTTTTTGACCAAAGCGTGCTTTTGGCATATAGTATGGAGCGTTACTCATGCTTTCGATTCCACCAGCTAGCACTACATCGGCATCCCCTAACATGATAAACTGCGCTGCCATACTCACAGCTCTTAGGCCTGAACCACATAGTTTATTTAACGTCATTGCCGGTGTAGTTTCTGGAATACCAACGTTTAAAGCAACTTGCCTTGCTGGGTTTTGCCCTAGACCCGTTGATAATATATTACCTACAAGAACATCATCAATATGTTCAGGTTTAATATTTGCTCTATCTATTGCTGCCTTGGCTGCCACTTCACCTAATTGCACTGCAGAAAGTTTAGCTAAACTCCCCCCAAAATTTCCAATCGGTGTTCTAGCAGCAGAAGCAATTACTACTTCTTTCAACATGGGAAATCCTCCTTATTTGTTGTAATCATAAAATCCTTTTTTAGTTTTTCTACCTAACATATTACCCCTAACCATTTTCTTTAAAAGTGGATGTGGTCTGTACTTGTCCTCACCTAACTCGTTGTGTAGCACTTCCATAACAGCAAGACAAACATCTAGACCAATCATATCACCTAAAGCAAGAGGTCCGATAGGATGGTTAGCTCCTAGCTGCATAGCTTTGTCAATATCTTCAACGCTTGCTACGCCTTCAGCGTAGATTGCAGTAGCTTCGTTGATCATTGGAATTAAAATTCTATTTACTACAAACCCTGGAGCTTCCTCTACTTGCACTGGAGTTTTTCCGATATCTTCACTTACCTTAGTGATGATTTGAGTGGTTTCTTCAGAGGTTGCGATACCGTTAATTACCTCGACAAGCTTCATCACCGGAACAGGATTGAAAAAGTGCATGCCGATAACTTTTTCCGGTCTATTCGTAGCAGTGGCAATTTCAGTAATTGAAAGTGAGGATGTATTTGTTGCAAAAATTGTTTTTTCTTGACATACTTCGTCAAGCTCTGCAAAAATTTTCTTTTTAATTTCCATGTTTTCTATTGCTGCTTCCACTACGATATCTACGTCACTTACATTGTTAATATCAACTGTACCAGTTACCTTAGATAGAATCTCTTGTTTTTGTTCTTCTGTAATTCTTTCTTTTTTAACACTTCTGTCTAAATTTTTGGTAATTGTAGCAATACCATTATCAACAAAATCTTCCTTAATATCTCTTAAAATAACTTCATTACCTTTTTGAGCAAACACTTGGGCGATACCTGCCCCCATTGTTCCTGCGCCTAATACACATATTTTCATTTTAATTCCTCCCTACTTGTTTTTAAACTCTGGTTTTCTTTTGTTAACAAATGCAGCCATTCCCTCTTTTTGATCCTCTGATGCAAAGCATAGAGCAAAAAGATCTTTTTCAAGCTCCATAGCGGAGTCTATATCCATTTGCATTCCTCTGTTTATAGCAGCCTTTGAGTACTTTACCGGTATGCTGCTATAAGAAGCAATCTTTTTAGCCATTTTAAGCGATTCTTCTAATAACGCGTCAGCCTCAACCACATTATTGACTAACCCTATATTTTGAGCAGTTTCTGCATCAATCATATCACCTGTAAAAATTAATTCCTTAGCCTTTGCTTCTCCAACAGTCCTAGGAAGTCTTTGAGTTCCTCCAAATCCTGGAGTTATCCCTAAAGTAACCTCTGGTTGTCCAAACTTTGCTTTTTCACTTGCTATTCTAATATCACAAGCTAAGGCAAGCTCACATCCTCCACCTAGAGCAAATCCGTTTATAGCAGCGATTACTGGAATTTCCATTAGCTCTATTTTTCTAAAGACGTCCATCCCGAGTACTGCAAAATTTCTAGCTTCTTCTGGCGACTTGTCGAGCATCTGAGAAATATCGGCGCCAGCAACAAAACTTTTTCCCTCTCCAGTAATAAGTAAGGCTTTTATATCCGCATTCTCTGTAATTTTTTCTATCGCTATATTAAGCTCACTTAGTAATTCTTGATTTAGAGCATTTAAAGCTTTGGGCCTGTTAATAGACAAAATACCAACTTCCCCTTGCTTTTGATAAATCAAGTTGTTAAATTCCATAAACCAATCGCCTCCATAACATTAAATTTAATATACTGTGTTGCAAAATACATGCCAAAACGACAAACAGTTCAAAAATCCAACCTTGTTTCCAGAAAAATAAGCCTTTGAGACGCTTATATTTTTCACAATAGCACTATACCGGCATAAAAAAAGTGTCTTGTTATCTGTACACTTTTAATGATTTATGCCTAGAACCCCCACGGTTAGCTAGAAAAAAGTGCGTAATGTGCGAATTTGCTACATGTATTTTTTTTGTACACTTAAAAGCTTCTTTTGTTTATATTATACTGATAAACGGTTTATAAAATGAGCTTCAATATTATTTTCTTAAAATAGCTGAAAAATCAGCACTATAATTAAAGTTGATGTTATGGCGCTGGAAAAGTTGACAGTCTAAGCAATTAATTTAAATAGTCTACTACTTATATTATATATAAACCTTTATTTTTCCTTCTTTACTTAACATCTCGTCGGCATTACATAGCCTGCGCCATAGAGATAAAAAAATTATCCCATTTTTAAACGGGATAATTTTTTCTATTATCTACATAATTTTTAGCAACCTAAATCTGTTGATAGCTGCAGCTAACTCTTGCTTTCTTGGCATAGCTAAGTTGCCTGGATGACCTTTGTAAGATGAAATAGCGTCAAGACCATTATGTTCAATAGTTTCATATACATTGTCGATAGTTTGTTTTAACGACAGTTCTTTTGGGGCAATATTTTTAGCGATATATTCAAAAATACAGGCAATAGCAATGGTTTGACTGCTGTCAACTAATTGTTCTAAATAAGTTAGGTCTACAAATGTTTTGTTGTAATTTATAGATTTAAGGCCTTTAGATTTGACCTTTATACCCTTTTTCGCTGTGGGAAAGCTCATCTTACTTATTTTACGTAAAGTTCTTCCATTTGTAAAAAGGCTATCTTCCTTTTTTAAACCTTGGCGAAGCTGAGCTGTAGCAATTTCCTTCGCTGTTTCAGTAACATCTAAGGGCGTATATTCATCTAACATTATCACGGTATCTGCCACATCAAAATAATCACCACAGCCGCCCACCACCAAAATGGTGGATACTGAAAGATTATTATGTAAGTTTTTTACTTGGTCGATAAATGGGGTTATTGGCTCTTTATCCTGAGATACTAGTGCTTGCATCCTACCATCTCGCACCATGAAGTTTGTAGCGCTGGTATCTTCATCTATTAACAATAGATCTGTTCCTATCTCTAACGCTTCCATGATATTCGTTCCTTGTGATGTTGAACCACTGGCATTTTCTGATTGAAATTCTGTTGTATCTTGACCATTCGGTAAATTATTTATAAAAGGAGAAATATCTACCTTCTCCACTCTTCTACCATCTTCAGCACGGACTTTTACAGCATTTTGCCTAGAAACTATATATTCTCTCCCATCTCCCAAAATGTGATTGTAAACCCCATTTTCTAAAGCTTTAAGTAAGGTTGACTTGCCATGGTATCCGCCTCCCACAATCAAGGTAACTCCTTGGGAAATGCCCATACCTTTTATAACTCCTCTGTGGGGCAACTTAAAGGCCACTTCTAAGCTTTTTGGTGATTGAAAAGGAACAGCACCAGCACCAAGCGGTCTATCAGATACACCACTTTGACGTGGAAGTATAGATCCGTTAGCTACAAAGGCTACTAGGTCGTTTTTAATTAAGTTTTGTCGCAAAGCATTTTGGTCATCAGCCAGCTGTATTTGCTTCCATAAATCAGTTTGGTTTATGTTTTGGTAAATTAGAGAGCTTTCAACAATTTTAGGAATATAGCTATGTAACATAGACCAAGCTTTTTTTGCAAGCACTTTTCTACCTGCTGCAGGCAAACCTATCTCTAGTCTAGCTTCAACTTTTTTACTATCGATATAAACACTAGACCTTTCTAAAATTTTCTGCCCACATTTATCAATAGCTAAAAGTCCACTTTTTCCCGTTCCCCCGACATTTGAATATAATCGACCTATCTCATTATCGAAGACTCTTGTTAAAAAATCTGTGATCGCAATTTTTCGATGTTTAACATCATAAAACTCTTTAGGAAAAGCCGCCTGTGTTTGTGGTACAGAAACTCTAATGCGAGATGGAGAAGCAAATGGATCACCTTGCACATAATCAATATGTAGTTTAAACCCTTTAAAGTCATAAACTCCTGAAATGTCTTTATATGCTTTATATCCTTTTTTATCAATTCTGTTTAAAATCATTTGTAAGTCTTTATAGCTTTTCACTTTTCTGCCTCCTTTTTACCCTAATATTTATTAACAACGGTTCACTCATTATCTAAAAAAAAAGCTTCGCATTAAATGCGAGCTTAAGTTAATTACATTATAGTATTTCTCATATTATTTCTCAACATTAGTATTTAACCTTAGTCATCCCAAGGGTCATCATTATCACCGCCAAATAAGTTTGCTATTGCCTTAAACGGAAGTGAAAGAAAGCTAAATATAGTAGTTTTTAAAATTACAAAAGTAACTAACAACAACGTAAATGCCGCTATAAATAATCCAATCCCAACAGATACAGTTACAATAACCCCCACTATAAGAAAAACTACTGTTAAAATAAAAGCCGCTATCCCCAGTCCCAACAAAATAAGTAACCCTTTTATAACAGGGTTTGTGACTTCTCTTCCTTTAAAAAATACTCTCCCCATTTTGTTTGCCTCCTCTAAATTTTAAAGAAACTTTTTTTAAGCTATATCGTCAAAACATATATACACTAACTATATGAGGTGTAAAAGTATTAAAGTTAGCATTTTACAATAATTTTATGCATTATTATAATAATAGCCACTGTTTTACCCATATTATATATAAGAGGTATTAGGAGGGTAATATATGAGTGAAAAAACAGCCTTGATGTTAGGAGATGAGCAGGATATATTTCGAAAAAAAGATATTGACGTTGCTGATGTGGCTTTTGAAAGGTATGCTATTAAAACACATTTTATCACAAGAGGAGAAGATTACATAGACATAGTTAATCATTATGCTAGTCCCTTGTATAAAAATGGAGACACAGTCTTTATTGCTGAGAAGATTATTGCTATTTGCCAAGATAACGTAATAGATAAAGATGATATGAAGGTAGGGTTTTGGGCCAAGTTTCTTTCAAAGTTTGTCATGAAGACTCCAGCAGGCTATTCAGTAGGCAACGAATATAAGATGCAGGCAGCGATCCAGTTAGCCGGCTTACCACGAATTTTATTTGCTGCAATTTTGTCAGCCATAGGAAAAATATTTGGAATAAGGGGCATCTTTTATAAAGTGGCAGGCAATAACATTGCAGGTCTAGATGGATTTTATGGAGAGGCGTTTGATGAGTATTCACACATAGGCATCTTAAATCCTATAAAGCCAGAAAAAGTCTGTCAGGAAATAGAAGACAAGTTAGGAATCGCCAATGCTATTGTGGATGCAAATGACCTAGGTATAGAAATTTTAGGCAGGTCAGATGGAGTACACTATTCAAATGAGCAAATGGAAAAAATGCTAAGAGATAATCCTGCAGGTCAGGAGGATGAGCAAACTCCTTTAATTTTATACAGGCCAAAAAAAGAAACAACAACCCAATAAAAAGGGTTGTTGTTTCTTTTTTTAGCAAGCAACTAGTTTAAAACTTTTCTGGCTCTGGATATTCCACTCCAAAGGTCTCCACCGTAACTTTTTCCATAACTTGATCGGTTAGAGGCTTGTCACTTGCATCTCTTTTTGTATTTACGATTTCATCGGCAAATTCAATTCCTTCAAACACTTTGCCAAAAGATGCGTATTGGCCGTCTAGATGTGGGGCATCATTAACCATAACAAAAAATTGGGAGCCAGCAGAGTTAGGGTCCATAGTCCTGGCCATTGAAAGAACTCCCTTAGAATGTTTTAAATCATTTCTATGACCATTTTCTGTAAATTCACCTTTTATGCTGTACCCTGGTCCTCCCATTCCAGACTTTTCTGGACATCCTCCTTGGATCATAAATCCTGGAATGACTCTGTGAAAAATTAACCCATCATAGAATCCTTTTTGGATAAGGCTAATAAAGTTGTGAACTGTGTTTGGAGCTATGTCTGGGTATAGCTCCCCTTTCATTTTTCTACCGTTTTCTAATTCAAACGTTACTACTGGATTTTTCTTTTCCATTTTAAAATTCCTCCTCAATTTTTATTGGAGCATATTTTGATGCCAGCTGTTCAGCCACCTTGATTCCATCTACGGCAGCTGACATTATTCCTCCTGCATATCCTGCTCCCTCTCCAGCTGGGTATAACCCAGCAATATTACTTTCAAGTGCATCTGTCCTAAATATCCTTATAGGAGAAGAACTCCTGCTTTCAACTGCTGTTAAAACTGCATCCCCTAGGCTAAACCCATTGAGTTTACTTTCTAACTCAACAATTCCCTCTCTTAGCGATTCAGTGACAAAATCAGGGAGACATTTATGTAGGTCTGTTAGCTTTACGCTAGGTTTGTACGATGGCACTACTTCTCCAAAGTTATCCGATGGCACCCCTTTGACGAAATCCTTCACTAGCTGAGCTGGAGCTGAGTAGTCTGCTCCTCCCAATTCAAAAGCTTTTCTTTCAAGTTCTCTTTGAAAAAACATGCCTTTTAAAGGATGATCCGTTGGTAGGTTTTCGGGCATAACATTAACTAAAACTGCGCTGTTAGCGTTAGGCTCATCTCTATTATAGTAGCTCATACCATTAGTTACTAGATGTCCTTTTTCTGAGGCTGCAGCTACTACCTTTCCACCAGGGCACATACAAAAAGTATAAACTGATGGTTTGTCCTTTAGATGAACATTTAACTTATAGTCAGCAGCTGGCAAGTTGTACTTCTCATAGTCTTCGCCATATTGGCTAAGGTTAATCAAATTTTGCGGGTGCTCGATTCTTACGCCCACAGAAAAGGGTTTTGGCTTTATTTGTACTCCTTTTTTGTATAAAAGCTCAAAGGTCTCTCGGGCGCTATGACCTAAAGCTAGCACAGCTGCTTGTACTGATATACTTTTGCCACCGTTTACCTCAAGTTTACTTATCTTACCGTTTTCAATAAGTATGTCAGTTACTTGGCTGTCGAAAATTACCTGACCACCTAAGTCAAAGATAGCTTGTCGAAGATTTTTTACAATCTTTCTTAATTTATCGGTACCTACATGAGGCTTGCTCATAAAGGTAATTTCTTCAGGGGCACCACATTTCACCATTTCGTCTAGCACTTTACGACAACGAGGATCTTTAATCTGTGTTGTGAGTTTCCCGTCTGAAAAAGTTCCCGCTCCCCCCTCGCCAAACTGAACATTGCTGCGTGGATTTAGGGGCTTCCCATTCCAAAAACCTTCTACACTAGAAACCCTGCGGTCAACCTCCTCGCCTTGCTCTAAAATTATCGGTTTATATCCCATTTGGGCTAAAACCAACCCACAAAAAAGGCCGGCAGGACCAGCTCCTACCACCACAATTGGCTTTAGCAATTTATTGTTACCTGGTTTTACAAACTGATAGGTTAAGTTAGGTGATTTTGTAATCCCACCTTTTCCGATGTATTTATGTTCATTTTTTACCTCGACATCAACATTATATACATAAAATATATCTTTTCTCCTGGCATCTATAGACTTTTTAAATACTTTAAGTTCTTTGATTTGATCTTTTGAAATCCTAAGCTTATTACTAACAGCTTTTTTAATATCCTGTTTTTTATCAGCTGCAATTTTTATGTTATTTATTCGTATCATTTAGCTACTCCTTTGCGGCATTTTCACCAGCTATAAACCCACTGCTCCATGCCCATTGTAAATTGAATCCTCCACAATCCCCATCTATATCCAACAGTTCACCGCTAAAATATAGTCCTTTAACTATCTTAGATTCCATGGTTTTAGGGGATACATCCCTGACATCGACTCCACCGGCAGTAGTTTGTGCCTGATCCCATGAATTAAAATCCTTGACAGACATTCTCCAGTTCTTAAGAACTTCTACTATCTTTTGGATTTGCTGCTCAGTAACTTCATAGGCTAAAACTTTTATATCCTTAATATTAGCACATTGTAAAACTACCGGAATCATGTTTTTGTTAATAAGACCCACAAAGCTAAAGTCCAATGGCTTGGTGCCACTATAAGCAAGTCTTGTGCTTATAAGCTCCTGTAATTCTTTTTTAGAGTATTGAGGGAAAACATCAACTTCAACCCAAGGGGACTTACCTTTACTTATTTGTTCAATGGCAGTCCTGCTAACCTGTAATATCGGCGGCCCAGATATACCATAATCTGTAAATAGTATCTCGCCGCACTCCACTCTCAAAGCTTTATCTTTCACGCCTACAGAAACCTTTCCTTCAAACTTTACACCTTTCATCTGCTTTACGTACTTTTCATAAAGTTTAAGCTGCACAAGCGAAGGGTAAATTTCTGTAAGACGGTGCCCAAGCTTTTCAGCTAATACATAGCCACTGCCATTTGACCCTAGTTGAGGGCTTGCCTTTCCCCCTGTGGCTATAATGACGGAATCTCCTTTTAGCTGTCCCGACTTGGTTTTTACAATAAAGCCGGGCCTTGTGGGTACAATATCTAATACTTCAGTATCACACTTCTCCATTATATTTAAAGCTGCAATCTCATATCTTAAAACATCTAATACGCTAGATGATTGTAGCGAGTAAGGATATACTTTTCCTTCCCCTTCAACCTTTGGGGTTATCCCTAGAAAGTCAAAGAAATCAATTGTTTGCTTGTAGTCAAAACTATGTAAAGCGCCCAGTGCAAACTTAGGGTCGGTGCCGTGGAAAAAACTTATATCCATATTTGTGTTAGTTAAATTACACCTGCCATTACCAGTTGCTAAAAGTTTTTTGCCTATACGGTTTAACCTTTCTAAAATAACAACCTTTGCGCCCTGTCTGGCAGCTGATATGGCGGCTATCATTCCAGAAGCGCCTCCTCCAACCACGATAACGCTTTTCACATCTCTCATCATAAGTCTCCTTATCTCATTTGTTTGCTTACTTGATTATAAACAATTTGCCCCTTAAATTCAAACCTATCTCATGAAAACCTTAAACTTAATTTTATTATGACAACTAAGTAACTTTGTGGTATAATCCATAAAATATAAATAATTTTTAAGGAGATGATGGTCCTTGTCTGACACGATTTATTATATTGATCCTAAAAGACATAGCTTGCAAGAAATAAGTACTATGCTTAAAAACAATCCTCAGGTCAAATTTGTTTCGGTAATGGGTGTTGACTTAGGTGGAAATACCACTGATGCTAAAATACCAATAGAAATCTTTTTAACCGATATGGAAGGCTTTTTAAAAAACGGGGTTCAAACAGACGGTTCCTCTGTTGTTTTGCCAGAGATAGCCACTTTAGGAGACGCAAAAGTGGATTTGCTTCCAGACACAGAGAGCAGTTGGTTTGTTGATTACAATTATGATAACCCTTATGATGAAAAACGCTATGTAGGAACCTTGAGAATTCCTGCTTTTTTAGTACATAACGGTAATTTTGTGGACTCTAGATCAATTTTAAAAAGATCTCTTAATTTCTTTGAAGAAAAAGTAAGAGAAGCATTAAAGGAGCATCCACACCTGTTAACAAACATAGGTATTGACGATGCTAGTAACATAGAGGAGTTTCTTTTTACTGCAGCAACTGAATTGGAGTTTTGGGTTAAAACTCCTGAAGATAGCGAAGATATCGAAAAGCTATCTACTTCGCAAAACCTAAAAGAGCAGTACTGGAAAAGAACGCAAGGGACGGTTCGTACTGCCTTAGAAAAAACTATTGAACTTATGGGCAAGTATGGAATCGAACCGGAGATGGGCCACAAGGAAGTGGGTGGCATTAACAGTACAATAGGTATAAACGGTAAACAAAATCATGTTGTCGAGCAGTTAGAAATTGACTGGAAATACTCCGATGCCCTTCAAGCGGGGGATAATGAAATATTAGTCCGTGAACTTGTGTACGATACCTTTACCTCCTTTGGCTTAGAGGTAACTTTTGCTGCAAAACCAATCGCTGATGTAGCGGGAAGTGGTGAGCACACTCACATGGGTGTTGCTGTTAAGCTTAATAACGGTAAGATAATAAATTTGTTTTCTCCAAAAGAAATGGACAATGACTATCTTAGTTTAATTGGGTATGGAGGGTTGTTAGGTCTTCTTAAAAACTATGAAGCTATCAATCCTTTTGTAACTAGCTCCACCGATGCGTTTAATCGCCTAAAACCAGGCTTTGAAGCCCCGGTTTGTACTGTTGCTTCTTTAGGTAATGATGTAAAAACGCCGTCTAGAAATCGGTCTATACTTGTTGGCCTTATTCGGGACTTAACAAATCCTATGGCCACCAGGTTTGAACTAAGATCACCAAACCCACTGTCAAATACCTATCTGGTAATGGCGTCTAGCTATCAAGGAATGCTAGATGGAATATTAGCAACGATGCATATCGAAGACCCGCAAACATTAGAAAACGAGATTTCTAAATCAGCTCAAACAGAGGGTATATACCTAGAACAAAATCGCCAGTATAGATGTGAACAAGACATATTCCACGATTTTTCTGCCCATGAACGAAGTAATCTTTTTGGCAAAACGCCAGAAACAGTTTGGGATAATTTCCACTTTTTTCAACAAAACGAAGAAAAACAAGCTACGTTGCTTAATGGTAATGTATTTACAAAAGCTTTGATTTCCTCATATAAAACTGCCACTTTAGATCGCTGGAAAGAAGAACTTTTACACAGAATTATCCCCAGCAATATGGAAGTAGTGCGCGAGTTTGTTAAAAGCCACAACATCGAAGGTAGCACAGATTTGGATGTAGTACGCTGGGAAAAAATATTAAAGCTTAGAAGTTATTTAGTAAAGGATAGTCTAGAGCAAAGTTCTCTGTTTACAAGACTCAGAGATGCTCTAAATGATGGGCAGTTAGATAAAGCCTCGGAGTTACAAAAAGAGATGAACTGTATCATGTCAGAACTACGCAACCTATATTCCTCTTATAAAAGAAACCTTATATAGAAAAAATGCTCCACCTTATAATTAGGTGGAGCATTTTTTTATTAAAATTAATTTTTCTTTTGCAGCCTTTGAAAGCTGTTTAATCTCCCATTCCCTCTTTTGCGCTTCACTTTGATTTGTGTGCTGTTCAAAATAAACTAGCTTTACCGGTAATCTTGGAGCAGTATATTTAGCCCCTTTACCACTGTTATGAACTTTTAACCTTTTCTTTAAATCAGTTGTCCAGCCAGTATAGAGCGTATTGTCTGAACATCTCAGCATATATATATAACAGCTTTTTTTACTCAACAATTTTAGTCTTTTTCCTTATCACATTTACAAAAAGTAACATTACACACATCAAAGCTATAGATATTACCACACCAAGAGGATTTTCCTTAGCATCAGCAACTGATGTAGAAAAATAAACCATTACTGCTAAAAAAGGTAACTTGCCCAAAAAAGTGGCTAAAGCATATTCTTTAAAGCTTATCACTGACAATCCCGAAACATAGTTTAAAAGTGCATATGGAAATATAGGGATCAGTCTTAAGTAAAGCATTACCATAAACCCATGTTCTCCTATCTTATCAGAGTACTTCTTGATTTTTCCGTTTGCATCGATAAATTTTTCCACTTTCTCCTTGCCTAGCTTTCTTGCAATAATAAAGCATAAGTGAGCTGATAAATTAAAACCTATTAGCACGTAAATTAAACCCCTAAAAAAACCAAATAACGGTCCAGCTAAAAGAGTCAGCGCAGATGCGGGCAACGAAATTAGCACGAAAGAAACATACACAAAAATGTAAATAAAGGGTGTCCATGGATTTGTACGTTGTTGATAGAAAAATTCCGTAAGGTTTTCCATGTTTCCTCTACTATGTGATATAACATATAGTGCAAAAATAAATATTATAGATAGAACTATTGCATACTTGAATTTATTGATGAATTTTTTCATACTACCACACCCTTACTGTACTTATGCATAGGTTTTTTAGGTGTTACTCTTTTGTGAATTCCTCTTTAAAATTTTTAAACATGGACTTAATTTCAGGATGACAGCTTAAAAAACTATTGAACGTATGGAAAAAACGGAGAGTCTCTAATGAACAATTATGCTCTATTAACTCAACATCTTTTAAACTAACTTCAGATGAGCATATATTTTTAAGAAACAATTCTACGATTTCGTGTCTGCTTAACAGAAAACGTCCTACTTCCATTCCTTTTTTTGTTAACTTTATTGTACCATATTTTCTATAACTTACTAACCCTAAATCTGCTAACCTTTTCATCATTTTTGTTACCGAAGATTCTTTAACATTTAAACGCTTGGCCAAATCCGTAACCCTAATGCCTTCATCACATTGCCTAAAACGGTATATCATTTCTATATAGTCTTCCATACTTGATGTTAATTTATCATTTGTCATATTAGCAAGTTGATACCCCCGAACAGTGCGAAACTTGTCATCTTTACTCATAACACTCCCCCTTTCCTCTCTATCCTAAAACTTATGATAGATGCCTATGATTTATTCCTCACCTCATTAACACTTTCTACATAGTTTATGTTAGGTACAGAAGTTTCCCTTAGCTAACTTTTGTAACTCAATATAAATGGAGGTTGAGAGTATGTTTTTAGAAATTTTAGAGCTCTTTTTTGAAAGTGCAGAAGATGCTTTTTTAGAAGTAGGAGTTTTTGTGGGAGCGATTCTATTACTTTTCGGCTATATAAATTACAGAAAATCCGGAAACTTTATTAAGTCTATTGAACGATCAAAAAGATTTCAGCCTATACTTGGTGCGCTACTTGGATTAACCCCAGGCTGTGGGGGAGCAGTTTTTGTAATGCCGTTATTCTTCAAGGGAAGTGTGACATTTGGTACTGTTGTAGCAACGCTAATGGCTACTATGGGCGATTCGGCATTCGTGCTTATACCTACTAGCCCCTACCATTATGTGCTTGTGTCAATTTTATCTTTTATTCCCGCTGTTATTACCGGCTATTTAGTAGATAAAACAAGTTTAGGAGACTTTATTCTCCGTAAGTATAAAGAGAAGCTGGCTTTATTAAATGGACAAAAGGATAAGCTGAAAGTGGAACCAAAACCAACGCCAACACAACAAAAAAATGGCTTAAAACTAACCTATATCTTTTGGGGCTTACTTGCGGTAGGTTTGGTCTTTGGAACTATGGAAATTTTGATGATAGATATAGGGGAGTTTTCCTCTTTTCTAGGTGAGTTTGGAGACATCGTCGGTATTGTAGGAACTCTATTCTGCCTAGGTATAATGTTTAAAGGTAAAAAGTGGATTAGAGACGATAGCGTTGAAAGTCAAGAGGCTAAGTCTAAATCGTTAAAAGCAACTTTGAAGCATAGCACGTTAGAAACTGCCTTTGTAACAAGTTGGGTGCTAGTTGGATTTTTAGCTTTTGAGCTTTTAGTATTAGGAGCAGGGGGAGGGGATTACGCAGCCGGTGAGCAAGTAGTAGAAAGCGTATTGCTAGCAGCTGGGTTAGCTTCAGTTTTTGTAGCAGTTGCAGTTGGCATCATTCCAGGATGTGGTCCTCAAATTATATTTGTAGCTTTATTCACCCAAGGTTTAGTGCCTTTTGCCGCACTTATCGCTAATGCTATTTCCCAAGACGGAGATGCCTTGTTCCCTGTTTTGGCTATGGATAGGCGAAGTGCAATCTACGCTTCCTTAATCAACAAAGTACCGGCATTAATTATGGGGTTATTCATTTTCTGGCTGGAGTTTTATACAGACTTTGGCCAATATGTCCAATTAGCTTTGGATAGCTTTAAAGGAATATTTATTTAGCAATAAACCCAGCTTTGACTTTATGTTAGAGCTGGGTCTATTGTGTTCTAAATTTATTTAAACCCTCCAATGGATAAGATATAACAAGTTTACAAACACTAATAAAAATATGAGGAGGGATATTATGTCAAAAAAAACAATGACCATTGCAGCAGTCATTATAGCTGCGGTATTAGTTATTTTCTTTTTAACAAGGGATACCGAAACTCCAGATGCCGAAGACCCTACACCTAATGGAGAGGCTGACACTCCACAACAAGAGGAAGAGGCACAACCAGATTTTGATCAGTTTGATGGCTCCATCTATATAAATGACGAGGAAATAGAATTTGAGAACTACCCTATAGTAGATAAAGGAGTAGTTTATTTGCCAGCTTTGGAGTTGTCAGGATATAGTGAGTCGTTTGATTTAATATTTGAGCAAGGTGATAATTTGCTTTTGCTGACCAATGATAATGTAGAGACAGAACAAACACCGGAGATTGAATCTGAAGACAACATAAAACTCTACTATCATGACGTCAACTTAACGCCAGCTAATATTTTTGAGTTTCAAAACGACTTTTATATTTCAGCAAGGGATATCGCCCCACTTATGGGATGGTCGATATATGAAAATGTCTTTGCTAATTCAGTTTTTATAACTGATCAAGACTTGCCTGTAGATGATGGTGAGTATGTGGCAGTTAGACCTAGGGATGCTAGGGGATGGCAACCTCAATTGCGCTTAGATATATCTGAAGGAGAAATAGTAAAAGTAGAATATGATGAATACGACATAGAAAACAATAGTAAACTTGATGATGATGAGTATATCGAAAACTGGCAAAACCGTTACCCAGACGTTGATCCTTTGGCCTTGATTGCGACTATGGAAGACCAGCTTTTAGAAAGACAGAATCCAAATGATATAGATATTGCCACAGGAGCAACTGGTTCATATGCAAATTTTGTTAAACTGTCAAACTTAGCCCTTGGAAAGGCTCGCTCACAGCCTGATTTTGAGCTAACTGATGGAAACTACGAAGTATATGGCAACCCTAGCGAGAGAGGATGGACACCTCTTTTAACAATGGAGGTTACTGATGGAGATATTCGGTCTTTTAAGTATGACGAAATTGATGAAGACGGTAACCTTAAAAGGGAAAATCAAGAATACTTAGATAGCTGGAGAGAAGCATATCCTGAAGTTGACCCTATCGCAATAATTGAAGAAAGAGAAGAGGATGTTATTAACACCCAAGACCCAAACTTAGTTGATGCTACTACCGGCGCAACATCTTGGGGCCTAAATCTTAAAAAGCTATCGATAGGCTCCCTGCTACAAGCTGAGCAAGCTGACTTATCTGATAATGAGCAGATATATGTTTTTATAGGCGAAATGAATGCTAGAGGTGATAGACCACAACTGCTTTTAACAACATCGGATGACAGCGT
This sequence comes from Proteinivorax hydrogeniformans, assembly GCF_040515995.1. Classification (GTDB taxonomy): domain Bacteria; phylum Bacillota; class Proteinivoracia; order Proteinivoracales; family Proteinivoracaceae; genus Proteinivorax; species Proteinivorax hydrogeniformans. The sequence continues at coordinate 2,225,358 of NZ_CP159485.1, forward strand.
AGAACAGGTAGATTTTAGCGATTATCGAAACGGAATCAACAAAAAGTTTGATGAGCCATATTTAAGTAATTGGCAAGAGCAATACCCTGATGTTGATCCGCCTGAGCTTGTACAACAGATGGAAGATACATTTCAAGAAACTCAAGATCCCGATGAACTTGACGCTATTTCAGGCGCAACATCTTGGCGTGAATCTTTTCAGGATTTAGCTAGAAGAGCTTTAGAAACTATGGGGTTTTAAAAAAACTTTCCCCCAGCGCTTATTTCTAATGCCTTCTTATTTAAGAACCTCATTTATAAAACTAGTATAAGAGCCTTTAATAACCTAGTCTTTCGAATAATGCTTCTATCTTTATGGGCCCGCCTTTTTCATAAACTTCAATTGCTATCTCAGGACGATCTGTAAATACCCCGTCTGCTCCGAAATGCCTCAGTAGCTTCATTTGCCATGCAGGGTTAATAGTGTATGGGTGAATAATAAGCTGATGTTTATGTGCAGGTCCTAACCTCCATGGCCATGCCAAAGTTCCTACGGGACCAATACCATCTGAAATATTAACAGCCTCTTCAATAATTTTGTTCCATCCCCGTTCTTCTTCTATGGACTCACTTATTAGCAGTACTGCCAAAACATCCGGTGCTATTTTTTTAAGTTCCACTACACTCTCGGGATAAAAGGACTGAAAAATCACTCTAGATGAACCTTCCGCCACATTAACAGTTGGAGCACCTATTTCCTTATTAGAAGACTTATCTATACCTGAAAGCTTTGGCTCTTTTCCAATCCAACCTCTAGATTCTAGTATGTCTACTATATCTTGCTCCATCCCAGGGTATTTGTCTATAAACTTTGTCTCTAGATATAATCCTGGATTGTTGTTTCCTGCTTCAGCTATATCGATAAGTCCATCTAATGTAAGTATTTTAAGTCCTAAGTAAGATTCTCTATACCTCTCTGGGTGCTTGTCATTAAACCAGCTTCCTATATCAAGCTTTAAAAGTTCCTCGTATGTGAATTGATCTATGGTTTGATGTAGTCTATTTGGGTACACTTCTTCTATATTTGTTGTTCTTTCTAAAGTTTCATCATGAAATACAACAATTACTCCGTCTTTAGTGCGCTGAAGGTCTGCTTCTAGATAGTCTGCCCCTAAATCTCTAGCTAACTTATAAGCGGGCGCTGTTGACTCGGGTGCCAAATGAGATGCGCCCCTATGAGCTATTACGGTAGGATGAGGGATTTCTAGTTTATCAGAAAGCTCCGCTCCTAAGCTTTGTTGCCCCATAACTGGAATTAGCAACCACACAGTAGTGAATAAAACTACCATCGCCGTAAAAGTTAACGCTAATATTTTAAGCCATTTCAAAATTAATCACCCCTTTTAATCTATATATTAACAATTATATTCCCCTTAGGTTAAGCAAACCCTTTTTGAAAAGAAAATTTTGTTGCTACCATAAGAAACAACCAAGAAAAGACTTATTCTTGGTTGTTTTGATTATAATATTCATGCTCTAGTATAGACATAATTAGCATTGACCTATAGCCTTCTGGATATTTTTTGCACTCTCGAAGCAACCCTTCTTTTACAAAGCCCTCGTTAAAATAAAGCTTAATTGCAGCTTCGTTATCATCAAATACATCTAGCCAAAGACGATGATAAGATAAGATGTCAAAGCACAACTTCTTTATTAGTTTAATAGCTTCACGGCCATATCCTTTACCTTTTTTATCGACAACTATCCTTTCAAGCTCCAAAGATTTATCTTTCGATTTCATACCACCTATGATAATATACCCAACGATTTCCTGAGTGCTTTTAGCTTTAATAACAAGATGAAGTTTGTCTTCATCTTCAATAGTATCTATATGGTTATCTTTAGACCAAACATAGACAAATCGACTATTTTTCTTTTCCATTTCCATAACAAGTGACAAATTTAAATGGCCAGTATAGTCAAACTCTATAAGCGGCGAACAAATTTTTTCGAGCATGGCAAGACCTCCTTTGGTGTTGCAGGTGCGGTTGGCAGGTGCGGTTGGCAGGTAGCTGGTGGCTGGTGGCTGGTGGCTGGTGGCTGGGGATAGAAAAATGTTTAAGATCGGGTCGGCACAGAGGCACGACCCCTCCCCTTGACAGGGAAGACCAAGGCGCCTAGATTCTAGAAGCAGGACACTCACATTTTGCTGCCCCCTAATTTATGCTGTGTGTAACGAAGGCAGGTGCTTTTCGATGTTCTAGGGGTGATAGTGAAGCAACGAAGTCAGATACTTTTCGATGGTCTAGGGGTAAACATTTAAGCAACGAAGGCAGGTGCTTTCCCGACCCCACTAGGCTGCTTAGAGGCGCCTAGATTCTAGGCGCAATGGCATTCCCAGGGCGGGAGCGTATATATAATACGTGACTGGTCTGGGAATGACATTGAAGCAACGAAGGTAGGTGCTTTTCGACCCCACTAGGCTGCTTAAAAGTGCCCAGATTCTAGGCGCAATGTTTACCCCAGGGCGGGAGCGTATATATAATACGTGACTGGTCTGGGGTAAACATTGCAACAACGAAGATGGGTGCTTTTTAGCAGCCTAGCATGAATTCGGAAGTATAAGCATACAACGCCGGCGCCCCTCCGGAATGAATAAACAACACTTTATCATCGGAATTGAAGCGGCCTTTTTTAATCAAATCTATTAGACCGGACATGGTTTTCCCTGTATAAACTGGATCTAATAAGATTCCTTCGGTTTTTGCTACTAGCTTTACTGCTTCTACCATTTCCTTTGTGGGCAGGGCATATCCTGGACCTATATAGCTATCATAGCAGGTTATTGATTTTTCAGAAATCGTATGCTGTAGTCCAAGCCGCTTTGTGGTTTCGCTTACTAGCTTCATAACTTTCGGCTCCATTTTTTCTTTAGGTCTGCTGATACTAACTCCTAAGACTTTTGTTTGACTTTGGTTTACCTCAAATCCTGTGATAAGACCTGCATGCATACCCCCGCTGCCACTTGTGCATACAACGTAATCAAAAGATATACCTAGATCAAATGATTGCTGGATAATTTCTTGTGCACAGGATACATATCCTGTTGCCCCTATAGAGTTTGAACCTCCTACAGGAATTTTGTATGGTTTACCACCGTTTGCGTAAACTTGCGAAGCTACTTTATCCATCTCTTCAAAAACATCAGTTCCGTTGGGAACTATTCTCACATCTTCCACACCCATAAGGTTGTAAAGAAAGTAGTTTCCGCTTTTTTGGGTGTCATGCTCTACGGCGGCACTTTCTTCTAAAACTAGGATACAGTTTAAGTTTTCTCTATTGGCGGCTGCTAAAGTTAGTCGACAGTGATTCGACTGCACTCCTCCTGCTGTTATAATGGTGTCTGCTCCTTTTTCCAAAGCGTCTGCAATCAAAAACTCCAACTTGCGTGTTTTATTTCCACCGGCTGTTAATCCTAAAAGATCGTCCCGCTTTATATATATATTAGGTCCTCCTAAGCTTTTAGATAATTTTTCAAGATTCTCTATAGGTGTGGAAAAATCTGTGTACTTCCTTCTTGGCAAAGATGTCAAATCCATTTATATCTCCTCCATTTATAATATTAAGTGCAGTTAAGTAGTGGGTTAAAGTTTTAGCACTTCTTTACTTTGTTTTTGACTTACCTTTTAATCTTCTAACTTCAAAATAAAATACCGTAATCAACGCTAAGTTAGCAATAGGCAATAAAAACATGTTAGATAGAATTCTCAACAAATACATAGTTGAGTTTTGTTCAGGTATGTATTTGAAAAATTCACTTGCCATAAGAACTTTTATTTGCGGATAAATTAGAAAACCGATAGCTATAACAAACGCTATATATGCACAAAACATAAAGTCAAACTTGTGATATGAAAGTAGTCCTTCGCTTTGTTCATTTTCTTTTACATTATCTTTCTCCTTTAAATCCCGTCCTTTATCTTCCATCATTTTCACTTTTTTGTCCCCCTTTTACTGCCCTTCTAGACTCGATATACAGAATTATCATCATTAACATAGTAAGGAAGGATATTAATACCTCGCCAAAATTAAGCTGTACATATATCACACCTATATACTCTAGAAGGCCATGGTGCTTTAGAGTCTCGCTTAAATAAGGTAGTATTTGTGTCCTTACAAATTTGATAGCGGCGGTAGATTCTAAAGCTAATATAACCCCAACCAAAACAAAGGCTGCAATGATTTTAAACTTTTCATATGATTCACTGTTTATATGCTGCAATGCTCTTAACTTGTAAGGCTTTATAGGTAAACTAATTATAACCAACACTAACAAAGCAGCAAATTGGACTCCTATTTTCCAAATTGGCAGTTCAATTAACCCATACATCTAACTCCCCCTATTTATATCCATACTTGTTTTCTTGTTATTTAAGTTCTATTAAAAATATTCTAAACCCTTTTTTAAATCTATTATTATTAAGTTTTCACAGTAAAACTTTTGTTCAAAACAAGGAAGGTCGGACTCTGACATTTACTGAGCTCCAAAATAATATAAATAACACCTAGCACTTTAAGCGCTAGGTGTTTAACTTTTATTCTACTTGTTCTACTCTAAATCTTTTTGACAATTTTTCTATTAGCTCTAGAGCTATTTTTAAGTGGTAATTAAATACTATATCATCTGTATCAAGTTTCTGGCTATGGGATACATCTATTTCATATATTTTCTTAAGCAGCTTTGCATTATCTTCATCCAACTTATAGCCGCCTCCCATATCCACTAACAAAACAACATTCCAGTTAAGCTTGTGCAATAACTTTTTAGTGTCATCAAAGTCAATGTCTTCGTCGCAATGCTCTTCACCTGGATGTATGGGTATTTTCTCTTCTTTTTCTATAGATGGAAATTCGTTTTCTAATTCATCTAGTTCCTCGGTGATAGCTTCTAAAGGTAGCTCTTCTTTATTTAAAATAAGCATTTCAATTATGTTGGTATACTTTTTGACTAAGTCCTCAGAATAATCGTATACTTTATCTCTGCTATACTGTGGTCTAATGGTAAAGTTAATAATAACTGCCACTACAATGCCGACAAATGTATCTAGTACACGGTTTAAACTGTAATAAATACTCGCAGTTTCATTTTTATCTAACATAATCGAAAGAAAAACAACAGAAGAGATAGTAATTGATTTATTCCAATCAAGCCTATTTGCAACATAGATTATTATAAGGATACCTATTCCTGTTATAACGGGATTTCCATGGGCAAAGGATGAGCCAATATAAGCAAAAACTGCCCCCATTATAGTGCCTAAAATTCTGTATTTCCCCATACTAAAAGAGTCAACTAAATTTCCCTGCATAGCTATAGCTGCAGCAACAGCAGCAAAAAATGGTGAATTTAATCCTAGAATATCAGCTAACACAACTGAAACTGTAACCGCCATGGCTGTCTTGACAATACGCATTCCTACAAACATTTCTTAATATCTCATCTCCAAATTATTGATATTAAGTATTATATCATTTATACATTAATTAAGCTAATACTAACGCAGGACTTTCACCTTGCATTACAGAATATAAAAGTAAAGGGTTCGTTGACTTATAAAGGAGGATATACCAATGAGTGAGCTAATTAGCTATATAATAGCTGTTGCTATTTATGGATTATTAATGTTTCTTTTTCATAGAAAGAAGCATCAAGAAACAGAGCCAGCGCTTAAAGAGGCAGTGATTTCTACTGCAATTTTTGCACTTTTATACGGATTGATTATAGTTTTATGGCGCTAACTGTGCAGTAAGCACCCACTTTCAAAGAGTGGGTGCTTATTTTAGGTTAACCATGAGATTTTCCCATCTAATTTCACTTTCATTTTGTCTAAGGTTATACTTAATTTTTAAATTTGCTTTTTCTTCGTCCCACACCAAAAACCTAGGTGTTATTGGATTATCAAATATGGAGCTATCTTGCTTAGCCACACTTACTACCTTCTGGAGGTCTCCAGCTTCAGATAACCTAAAATCTGCAATTTGCATATCCCTTACCTTGCCTTCACTTGTAATAACCATGAAAACATACTCCCTAGAAGGTGACCACTCTAACTGAACCTTTTCATCATCAGTAACCGTTATATAGTTAGAAATTGCGGCACCATCAAAAACCATATTTTCTATCGAGGGTAGCGAAACTAACTGACTATAAGCTTGGCTAGAGTTGTTATTCTGTATATCTAATTTAGCAAGCCTGTCTAGTTTAGCTAACGGCTCTACATTATTGATATTGTTATAAGAAAGGTCTAGCTCAGTTAAGTTTTTTAAGTTAGCTAACGCATCTATGTCTTCAATTGCATTATTTTTTAAGCACAACTCCTCTAGACCATGAAGACCCTGTAATGCAGTAACGTCCTCTATTTTATTACCTTCTAGCTTTAACACCTTTAAATTTGTCATGTTAGCTAAAGGAGTTAAATCCGCTATTTGGTTATGTGATAAGTCTAGCTTTTCTAAACTAGTAAGATGTAAAAGGGGGCTCAAGTCGGTAATTGAGTTATGAGAAAGATCCAACTCCTTTAAGTTAATTAAGCCTCTTAAACCGAATAAGTCATCTATATCGTTATTCTGTAGGTTTAATGATCTTAAACTATTTAACTTTTCTAAGTCTGAGATGGTACATATGCTACTATTAGGCAGGTTTAACACTTTTAACTGTGACAAATGTCTAATCCTATCCATCCCTGCAATTGCCGCATCTTCTCTAAACTCCAAACTAATTTCTTGTAAGTTTGTTGCATACTCTAAGCCGGTCAAATCATTTATTTGACTTGTGGTAGTTAAAGTTTTAACTTTTTTTAAGTCATCTTTTGTTAAATTTCCCTCTACTTCTAATAAGGCTTTTAACTCCTCTTTTAACTCCCCCTGTACTAACAAGCTAACAAAATGAGCCTCAACTTCACTATCTTTTTCCACCTCAAATAACAGTTGCTCTTTATCATAAATTTTTTCTCCATCTACAATCCACTTTTCTAAACGATACCCATCTTTAGGCTCTGCAGTTATCGCTACCTTCTGTCCTATGTTATAGCCTCCTCCCCCCTTTACGACCCCTCCCTCCTTTGGTATCGCAATGGCGTTAATTTCCTTAAGATGAGAACTGCTTGCCACATAGGCAGCGCTAAAAATAATTAACAGCATTAACACCGTCACAATCTTTTTGTTCTTCTTAACCGGGATTACAATTTTGTCTGATATAAGCTTCTTCTTTAAGCTAAACAATAAAACCACCCCTAATTAAAAGATTTCTATAAAGACGTCCACACCTTCCTTTTGCAAATCATTGGCAATTTCCCGCAGCTTAGCTTCTTCCATATTGTTGCTACCTAGCGAAACAAACTTCAAACTTTTAAATTCAAATAATAAGGAAAAATCTTCAATTAAGTTTCCACTTAAATATATGCGTTCAACGTTTTCTAGTGCTGCTAGAGGTGTTATGTCTGCTATGCGGTTTCTAGCTAAAGCAACACCCCTTAATTTCGATAAACTACTTAATGGAGTTAAGTCCTCAACTTTGTTGTTGCTCAATGTCAGTTCTTCCAGCTTATATAAATTTTTAAGGGGAGTTAAGCATTTTATCTCATTATGTCTAAGTAACAGCGTATCAAGGTTTGTAAGATTTTCAACTGGGCTAATGTCTGAAAGTTGGTTGTCAGTTAATTGTAGGGTTTTGAGATTGTGCAAGGTTTTAATTGAGGATATATCACTTATATTGTTGTAACTTAGATCTAGCTCCTCTAAATTATCTAGATTTTCAAGTGGAGATAAGTCACTTATGTTATTTTCTTTGAGACTTAGTGAGTATAGATTATCTTTATCGCTTAAAAAGCTTAAGGACTCTATTTCTTGACGAGCTATGGCAAGTTCACTAAGATTTAAAAGCTCTTTTACAAAACTTAGGTCACCATTACTATTCCTTATATATCTAAGAGTTTTCACATTGCTAAGCCCATTAAGAGCTTTGTTATCCTTTATTTCATTTGATGCTAGTTCTAACTTGCCTAAACTAGGTAACTTATCTATCCCCTCTAAGCTATCTATCTTAGAGTTACTCAAGTATAGCTCATTTAGCTTTTTCATATCTTTAAAAACGTAAACGTCATCTATACCTATGCCAGTTAGGAATAAACTTTCAAGCTTTGTTAAATTACGCAATCCTTCCTCTAAGCCTTTAACATCTTCTATTTTTGTAGTTTCATCAAAGTCTAGGGTTAGTGATAAGTGCTTTAGGTTTGGTAACTTGTTTAAAAATTTATAATCGTCTATTTCTACACTAACTATTCTAAGCTTTTTTATGGTCTGATTATGTTTTATATCGCGCAAGTCATTTATGGTGTTACCATAAAATCCCATTTTTTCTAAACTTGTAAAGTTTTCAAGTCCTGATAAGCTGTTAACTACTGTGTCATTGTAAAATCTCATTTCTTGGATTTGTTGTAGCTCCTTAAAAGTTTCAAGACTATCTAAGTTTATATCTGAAAAAGATAATGTCTTTAAGTTTTGCAAATCTTTTAAGGGACTATAGTCAGTTATATTGTCATTTGAAAATGTAATTTCAGCTAAGTTTTCGGCATATTGCAACCCCTCTAAACTAGTAGCACCAACAGGAATCTCTATTATTTTTAGCTCCTTTAGTCTTTCCTTACCTATGTATTCATCTTGACTTATACCTAATTTAGATTGAACAAAGGATACTATTTTTTCGTCTTCAATAAACTGTTTTGTAAAGTGAGCTTTTATCCTCCTATTTCCATCAGCTTTAAAGGTATATTTCAATCTATCTCGAGGAAACCTGGCTTCTACTTCTATTTCTTCGCCGTTTTCCGTCCACTTTTTAAAAACATACCCCTCTTTGCGAATGTCAATGAATTTCTTTACCACCCGCTATCGAATTTGTTTACCAGCGGCGCTAACGAAAAAGTTTACCACTACTAGCCTAATTTTAGGAAATACCTTGTGAGCATTTCCTAAAAATTTATTATAATAAAATATTATATTTGCTCACCAGAGTACTCATCGCGATATGAGGTTCCGTTCATATTTAGTACGTGAGAGCGAAATGTAAGTCTATCAACAAGCGCAGATACCATTGTTTCATTTTCAAATAGCTTCGTCCATTCTGAAAACTTAAAGTTAGTGGATACTATTACACTTCGCTTTTCAGCACGATCTGCTACAACCTTAAATAGCAGTTCAGACTGATGTCTGTTAAAGGTTAAATAAGACATTTCATCTATGATAAGTAGGTCTGTTTTAGACAGCTGTTTTTCTAGTTTTAACAGGCGCTTATACTCAGTAGCCTCAATAAGTTCATTAGAAAGATTGGCTGCAGTATAAAACTTAACATTCATACCTTGCATGCAAGCTTTTATTCCTAATGCTATAGAAAAATGAGTTTTGCCTCGCCCAGTGTTTCCTATCATAACGATGTTTTGTCTTTTTCTTACAAAGTCACATGTACCAAGTTCATGAAAACAAGCTTCAGACACATGCTCATATCTGCTTAGGTCTAACTCGTCTAATGTTTTCATGTATGGAAATTTAGCAGCTTTAATCTTGCGTTTTTGGCTACTTTCTCTTCTAGATTCTGCCTCCATTTTCAAAAGCTCAATGAGAAAAGCGTCATAGGACTTGTTGTTATCAAGCTGACGAATTACGTCTTTATATCTATTGAAGGTAGGAACTCGCAGTTGCTTTGCATATAAAGCAATTGTCTCTTCATTAATATTTATTTCGCCCATTTATTGCACCACCATTCCATATTTTTTATCGTATTTATTTAAATCTACCTCCTCGACAGCTATCTCTTTATTTAGATTCAATACAGGGGTGTCTACAGGTTTGCTTAAATGGGCTCTAATCATATCAACAGTTGGCACAATATGCCCAGGAATCGCCTCTTTAATGCTAAGTATATATTCTTCGCCATAGTCTAGACATAGGCGAAGGAGTTTAACCATTTCTCTGTTACCACCGGGGAGTTGTTTGCCCCATATTAAAAGCTCTTCAGTAACATTTTGCTTAACTGGTTTAGCATTGAAAACAGAGCGTGGTTTTCTTTCAATTAAGTCTATGTAATGTTCTAACTTATACTCTGTTTTTCCTGAGTAGTAGTTTCTTATATGTGTAGCTATTTCTTCATTCTGATAAAAAATTTGGATGTCATTACCGTAGCCTTTTACAGTTACATCCTTTCTTAAATACTTGGTAGGGACAGAGTAGTAGTTTCTTTCATAGCAAGCTGTGGAGTAATCATCAACGGAAACAATTTTAGTTTTGCTTGTATCAAACCGGTACGGGGGAATCGGATTTAAAAACTGTTTTTCTTCTTGGTACATTACATTTACAGCATTCGAGCGACCTTTGATATGGTGCTTTTCTCTGTACTTTAAGCAATCTTCCAGTAGCTTTTGATTCAACTCTTCTATACTTGATACCCTAGGTAGAGGGACTAAAAAATTTCTTCTAGAATAGCCAACTAAGTTTTCTACAAGGCCCTTTTCGTTTCCTTTACCAGGGTTACAAAACTCTAGTTCAAAGGCATAATGGGCACTGAAGGAAAAGTACTTATCTTGTGGTTTTGCATAGGTTCCAAAACCCTCTTTAACTGCAACTTTAGCATTATCAAAAATTACTCGCCTGGGGACTCCTCCAAAGAAATCAAACATACGTTGTTGCGCTTCTAAAAAAGCCTGTTCATTGGCGGCTCTAAAGACTTGTACAAAGATATCACAGCTGTAACATAGCCTAGCGCAAAAAGTATACAATTTTCTTTTCTTATCATCGAGGTAGGCTGTGGCTTCGCCCCAGTCTATCTGAATTGCCTCACCTGGCTCATATGATAGAGGAACATTGCTTTGAGGTGGAACTAACTGTTCTGCACGTAGTTTTTTTACAGCATTTCGTATAGTTGATTCACCACCTGTAAATTCTTTCTCATCAACAAGTCGTTCATATATGCGTTTAGCAGTATGTTTTTGCTTTTTAATATTATCCTCTTCATCTGACTTAAGACAACCTATGATAAAGTCTTCTACTTCTTTTGTAACTTTAACTGGGCTTCTGTTATACTCCTTTCTTTTTTCTGGATGCGCTGACCCGTCACAATACTTTTTTACCGATTGACGTGAGATGCCTAAACTCTTTGCAATAGATCTTTGAGACTCTCCGTTTAGATATCGCTTGCGAATCTGTTGATACATATCCATTTCAATTTTCACACCCCTCAACCTCCTGAAAATATATCTGACTATATTTTACAGGAATTTTATGATAGGTGGTAAACTAATTCGCTAGCGAAATGGCTCTAACTGGTACACTTTTAGGATAGCATTTACACCCTCTTTTGCTTCTGCTTTCAAAGTAACGTTTTCACCATTTTCATATGTGCCTGCTCCTGTTACATATCCGCCATCGGTGATTTCCACTTCAATTTTATTCAGATAAGTACCACTTACAAGGTAAACACTAATGAATATTATACCTAAACCGATGATTGCAGCTGTGACTTTGAATACAGAACTGTCTTTATTGTAATTGCCTTTAATATAGTTAAGTATATTTGACAAAATTTTTCATCATCCTTTCTTATTTACTTTTATTATATTTAAACTAATAGTATTTCTTTCGATTTAAGAGAATTATTTTCCTCTATTTTTCTGATTTTTTTGTTAACAGTCTTTTTGTGTTTTTTGTCCAAGCGTTGCCTACAGATAATATTAAACGTTACAAAAAATACCTTCAGCCTATACTGAAGGTATTTTTTTATTGAATTATTATTTTATAAGTGCAGTAATCTTTTTAGAACAATGTACTTTAAGATAAATGTTCCTCAAGTGTTGACCTAAGATTTTTCAAAAAACCTAAGCTCAATGGCATATGCTTCTCAGCTTGCTCTACATACTCATCACTATAATATTTGCTATTGATAGCTATAGTTTCAAAAATTAAATATGTACAACTATGAATGACAAAGTCGCGAACCAACTTTTGTTTATGGCTAACAATAATTTCTGAGTCTAATGTTTCTTTGATAAACTGAATTGCTTTATTTGTTACGTTGTCTAAAGTGTCACCCTCCACTATTGTTTTAGAAAACACTGTCATGTTGCCTGTTTGTAAGTCGCTTTGCACATCCTGCAGGTCGTCTATAAACTGCAAAAATGTCCCTAGACCATAGCAAAACTTCTCTGCTTCATAACTTATATGACCTTTGATTAAATAGCCATCTGCTATTGCAAAAACTCCACCTTTTTCCATGGTTATCTTTAGCATATCATCAACGCTTGATGTGTTTATTTCATGTTGCTGTTTAACAAAGCTATCCTCTTGAGCTTTATGTAAATAGTATAAACTATTGTATAAATCTTCATATTCTTCTTGCTGGTACTCTAACCGAAATAAATCAATTAACTTAAAGATTATTTCCTCTTTTTCATTCTGTGGCAAAACTCTTTCGCCTAAAAGATACTTACTTATTTTTTTGCTAAATTCCATTTTGCTTTTTTTATCTGTTTTTGGATCATCTATATAATTATCTGTATAAATATATATCATGTTTATCGCGAATAGCGATGGAGTAATTGAAATAGGTTTGTCAAACATCAGCTGCATCATAGCTGATATCATAACAGTTCTTGTGGCCTGGTAAACATCGCCTCTTAACGCTATCCCTTTAGATGGCTCATTATCTTGAATAAACTTCTGAGCTTCTTCCTCAAAGTTAATTAGGTTGTTATAAAACCCTTCATTATATATAAGGTCAAGCTGTTCTTTATGAAACCCTATGGCCTCTTCAATAACCTTTTTAATGATAAAAACTGTTTTTTCATCTTCTTCACTCTCAATTTTTCTCAAATTCTTAAGTTTACTCTTGTGTTGGATCAATGTTTTTTTAATCTTCGCTTCTCTGAGCATTTTCTCGGCTTTAGAGTACATTTGTAAGCTTGGGAAATCATAAGATATGGTGTTCCACAGCTTAAGGTATTCCTCCTCATAACACTTGATTCTTTCATCAAGCTGAAGCTTATAGCTATTTGCTAATGCTTCCATAAAATCCCCCCCCTTAAGTTTTTAAAACATTTTTCTAGCTAAAGTTAGCCAAATTTCATCATTATTTTACATTTTAATAATAATGGTATAGCAGGTAATATGCTTTGTCAATTAGTTTTAGTTTTTAATTCTCCTATAATGATAGTAAAAACTAATTGTTAGTGTAAAATTATTGTAGGATTTAAGCAGGAAAAATACTTTTAAAAAAAGAAGAGGAACCTCAAAATTCTCCACACGAGAATAATCCTAACAAAGGAGTGAGGTTCCTCATGGAAATAATTCGCGTAATAGAAGAAAAAATCCTTCATGTAACTGAAAAAGTTTTAGAAACTCTTGAAGGAGGTATTGACTACAATACTTTTACTAAAGAATTAAAAAAGGAACTAGATGGTCTTGGTGTAGGGATAATGCAAGAAGTAATTGAAGCAATGGATCAACAAATAGTTAAAGATAAAAAAGAACGAAAGGACTGGGTCATAGAAAGAAAAGGCGACTATAAAAGTATACTCACCCCTTTTGGTGAAATGACCTATAAACGAACATACTTTAAAAACAAAGAGACTAAGAAATATTCCTATTTAGCAGATGAAAATGCTGGCATAACAGCACATATGAGAATAGAACCTACTTTAAAATCCGAGTTGCTTGAAGCTACTACAAAGCTTTCGTACGAAAAAGCAACACAGGAACTAAGCCGATATAACTCAGAGTTAAAGTTAAGCAAACAAACAGCTGCTAATACAGTAAGAGACTTTAAGGCAAAAGATTATGAGATCCCTTGTGATAAAAAAGAAGTTCCCACACTTTATATAGAAGCCGATGAAGACCATTTATCAGTACGCTCTAAAAGGGGAGCACAAGCTAGACTAATCTATGTTCATGAAGGCGTAAAAGAAGTTAATGGTAGGCGTATGCTAATAAATCCTAAGTATTTTACCTCTATTGATGAAAAGCCGGAAGACTTTTGGTTTAGAGTCTGCGATTTCATATATTCCCAATACGATGTTAATTGTATCAATGATATTTATATACTAGGCGATGGAGCAAAATGGATACGCTCAGGGCTGGAATACATTCCTAGCTCCACGTTTATCTTAGATAAGTTTCATTTATCTAAATACATCATAATGGCTACAGCTCATGCTCCAAACTTAAAGACAAAGATTTATAAAAACATAAAGAAGCTAGATAGAGAGGCTGTCTTAGAAAACTTAAAAGAAGCACTTGCAAAGGCAGATAGCAAACCAAGGAAAAAGAGAATACAAAAAACTATAACCTATATTAAGAACACTTGGGATGGTATAAAGGCATCAATTGAAAATCCAGAGATAGGGTGCAGTGCCGAAGGGCATGTGAGCCATGTTTTATCATCCCGTTTGAGCAGTCGCCCTATGGCTTGGAGTCTAAATGGGGCAAAAAAAATGGCATCTATGCGAGCTGTGGAGGCAAACAAAGAGCAAGTTAAAGACCACTACCTAGAAACTTATAAGCAAAAAGACAATAAAGTAATTGAATTGACAACTGAAGTTAGGAAACAGTTAAAAGATTTAAAAACGAGAAAAAAGATTGGCAAAGAAAGTTTTAGTAATGTTCCAGTAATGGAATATGGAGTAAACTTAACAAGAGTAGCGCTAAGAGGCCTTAATAATAAAATTAGCATTTAAACTAAAATGTTCTTGGTGAGCCCGGAGGTTACAGTAGTGGCGCCGCAGGGAAGCCTTGGCAGACGGGGGCCCGCCTGTGGTATAATGTCCTATACCGATGGGTTGGAAAAAAATGTAATGTCCTCGGAGCCGCCCATCGGTTTTTAAACAAGAACCACAGGCGGGGTGGATGTCAAGGCCGCCACGGTCTTGTTAAATGTTATATGTATTGTGGAAGTGAGGTTCCTTTTTTTAACCTACAGTGTCTTGACACTATCAAACTAATTAATTAACTTTTCTTTTTTTTATGTTATGATACCATAAACAGATAACGATATTTTTTTCTGGTTTCACTACTTTTTATTTTTTGAAAATCATATAACATATATATGGCTACCTTTTATGTGAGGGGGAATTTAATTGCTAACAGAATCTTTTTTCTACTTTGTCTTTTACTCTTTTGTAGGGTGGAATTTAGAAGTACTGTATCACCTAAAAAAACAGCGCAGATTTGTAAACCGTGGATTTCTAAATGGGCCAATATGCCCGATTTATGGAATCTCTGCCACTTTGATAGTTATACTTCTTACTCCTTTTAAAGATAATCTTATAGCTTTATTTATAGGAGGTTTTATTATTGCTTCAGTTGTAGAGCTATTTACTGGATATCTGCTGGAGCGTTTTTTCGATACTAGATGGTGGGATTACTCCGAAGAATCTTTCAATCTATGGGGATATGTGTGCGTAAAGTTTTCAATATATTGGGGAGCTCTAACAGTATTTTTTTTAAATGCAATTCATCCTTTTGTTAATATGCTGTGGCTTAACATCCCAAATGTAATAAAAAATTGGATTATACCTATTTTTCTAGTCGGGATAATTATAGACTCTATTTTAACTGTTTCTAGTTTAGTACAGTTTAAATCAATCCTTGCAGAGTTTGATGATATAACTGAAAGACTTAGGCAAAATGTAACTTTGATGAAGGATAAAAAGCTTAAAAATATTTCCCTTGAGCGCCTAAAAAGAGAAAACAAAAAGCTACGTTCGCTGCAAAATAGGTTGATCAATAAAATAAATATACAACATAAAGCCTGGCTTAAGCATTACCCTAACTTAAAATCTAAAAAGTTTAAACACATTATAGGTGAACTTAAAGAAAAAATACAAAATAAAATTACCGACTAATTTAGATACTCGTCATAATCAGCTAGCCTTACAAATTCAAAACTTTTTTGCCTTAATCTTTTAACTCCATCTTTCACACCTTGTGCAATATCAGATTCAGGCTGATTCATGTGCAACAACATTATTGACCCTGGATTTGCAGATTCTAAGGCATAAGCGATCTGTTGCTTATCAAAAGTGCCTCCAGCATCGCCTAGAACATTATAATTAACAGGCTTGAGTCCTAAGTCATAAATAATATCTACAGCGACATCATCATAATGGGCCGTTCCAGATCTAAAGTACTTAGGATATTCCCCAGTTATTTTCTTAATTAACAACTGGTTTTTGTAAACCTCATTAAATACTTCTTCAACACTTGCAGTTCCTGGTATATTATAAGCTGATTTCCCTGAGACAGATAAGGGTTTATGCTTGTACCCATGATTGGCTATTTCAAGCAAAGGATTTTCCGATAACATGATAAAAGTTTCCTTGTTTTGTTTAATCCACTCTCCACTGACAAATAAGGTTGCGGGAATTTCCTCTTTAATTAAAAAATTTATTAAATCTTCATCATAATAACCTGGCCGTCCATCGCAAGCATCAAAAGTTAAGGCGACAATTTTTTTATCAACATCAATTTGCGTTATAACGCCTTCGATGTTTTCGCCCCAATCTTTCGGTTTAACCTGAGAGTATTTATCTATAATGTCTTTCTCTAATACTTCATGGTCATGTTTATTATTAGTACTTTCCTCCTCTTTGCTATCATCAATCTTTTCTTCTAATATTTCCGATGTTTCAGTTTCTACGGTTGTATCTTGTACCTCCTCGGAGCAAGCTGATGATATTAATAGAACCATAACACATACTATAAGAAAACGGAAAAAATTCATTTATTTATACCTCCTTTATTTTATTATAGCTATTTACACCATAAAGCGAAACTAGCAATCGGCTTTTACTGGATACCGCACCGCACTTACAGTTCTTGCTCTTTTTCGAAAACTGTTGAAGTGGAGGTCCCAAACCAGTTATCCTATTAACTTTTAAAGCCCTTTTTATCAAACAAAAAAGCTTGCAAAATGCAAGTTTTTTTTGTTTTATCCCTTTTATTTTCTAGCTAATAATTTAAGCGCACGGGTTAGTTTAACAGGGTTCCCATACATAAGAGTCCCCAAGCGATAAATTTTTGAAGCTAAAAGTCCTACAATTACTGTGCTTAATGTTAGTATGAACAAAGATAATATAACCTCAAAATGCGACACTGTCCCCATAGAAACCCTTACAAACATAGCCATAAACGAGCTAAATGGAATATATGATGCGACCTTTATTAATAGCCCTTCTGTATTTTGCATACCGGTTACAGAAACGAAAAAGACAGCTACAAAAATAATTGTTATAGGTGTGGCGCTAGTATTCACATCTTCAGATCTAGAAACTAAAGCACCTAAAGCCCCAAATATAAACAGATAAAATAGGTATCCTAGTATTCCAAACACCGAAAACAGTAAAAGTACGTCAGTAGGGATATTAAACACAAAATCTAAGCCTCCATCCCAAGCGGCAGAGTTTAGTTCATAAGCTAAAAAAGCGGTGCCTATAACTATAGCAAACTGTATCACCCCAGCTAAAGCTCCTCCTATAACTTTGCCGAAAATCAAGTTTCGACTATCAGTACTAGTAACCAAAACCTCCATAGCTCTATTGCTTTTTTCGCTAGCTATAGATGTAGCTACAAGCTGGCCATATATGATGATTACAAAATATAGTAAAAAGGTGAGAATATAGGTGTACATATAATTTCCAGCACTGTCAGTACCTAATATTTTAGTGTCTGATTGTAATTGAACAGATATTAACTGCTGAACGCTACCATAATCTATCCCTTTTTCAGAAAAACCCTGAATCCTATACGCTTCTGCCAACGCACCTTCAAAGGCAAAATTATCGTTGCTATGCAGTTCGTTGTTTTTGACAATATGCACATAACTTGTAGGCGAATCTATAACGTATCCCGCATCTATATCTCCAGAGGTTACATCTTCTTCTAATTCTTTTTGATTTTCATATTCTACCAAGGTTCCAAGATAAAAATTGTTTTTTAGGTCCTCTATATTACTAACCGCTTCATCTTTGTTTACATAGCCATACTCTCTTTGCGAAACATGAGTTTCTTCACCAGCGGGGTCAGAGTCAGAGCTAAAGAAAGTATCTCGTATAGTTGGTATCGACAGCCCAATGGCTAGCATCAGGCAAATAATTACGGTAGATGCAATAAAAGGTTTGCTTTTTACAAAGTTTAAAAGCTCAAACTTTACTACAATTAAAAAATTCTTCATCTATTTTTCACCCACCTTTTTAACAAAAATATCTTCAAGTGTTGGTTCATAAGTTGAAAATCTTTCAATATCTAAGCCTAGCTGCACCATTTCATTAAGTAAGTCGTTTTTAGTCTTGTCTTTTTCTAGTTCTATAACTAAATACTTCTCCTTATTATCTACAACCTTAGCTAGCCCACTAAGCTTATGGGCGAAAAGGTCCTCTAGCTCTAAAGAGGATAAACCTATCAAGCTAATAGTTAGCCTATTATTCCCATACTTTCTCTTTATGTTTTTCAAATTGCCTTTGAGCACTAGTTCTCCTTCGTTAATTAACGCAATGTTTTCACAAAACTCTTCTATATAATTCATCTGATGGCTAGAGAATATAACTATGTTATCCTCCCTTATTTGCTCTCTTATTATTTCTTTTAACACCTGTGAATTTACTGGATCTAAGCCACTAAATGGCTCGTCTAAAATGACTATGTCTGGGTTACAGACAAAGGTTTGTGCCAGCTGCACCTTTTGCTGATTTCCCTTTGAAAGGGTCTCTAGCTTTTTGTTACTGTATTTCTCTACGCCAAGCTTTTTTAGCCAATGTATTGAATTTTCCTTAGCTTCTTTTTTGGTCAAGCCTCTAAGCTGGCCAAAATAAATTACCTGCTCTAACACTTTCTTTTTAGGATACAACCCTCGCTCCTCCGGCAAATAACCTATTTGATGTTCACTGGCCACAAACTTTTTCCCATCTAACAGTATTTCACCGGCGTTTGCTTTAAATAAATTCATGAGAATCCGAATGGTAGTGGTCTTTCCAGCACCATTTCTTCCAAGAAAGCCTAAAGCCTTACCGCTTTCTACTTCAAAAGATATTCCATGAAGCACTTCTGTTTCGCCAAAAGATTTAAATATATCTTTTACTTCAAGCTTCATGCCATCACCTCTTTCTTAATAAAAAATTTTAATATAAATTATAAAAGCTAATTTATTATACTATATAAATTGCAATTGTTCTTTACCTTTTTAAATATTTAATATTCTTTTAAAGAGTAGATATTACTAGTTGTTACCCCTTTAAATTCGGTTTTCCGTAATTGTCAGCAAAAGGCATCCTGTTTTTATACAAATACCAAACTGAAACTGGTAAAACAATGAACAGTCCAATTAACGCCACAGCACTTTGTTCAAAGAAATGACCAAAAGGCATCACACTTAATCCTATGCTAAAAATATTGTTACCGGCATGGATCAAAATAGGCGCCCATATAGAACCGGTCCAAAGCAGTGAAATGCCTAAAAATACTCCCATGACAAAAGTGTAAGCTCCTTGAACTAAATTTAGATGATAAAATCCAAATAAAAGTGCTTGTATTAAAATTACAGCAAAAATACTTACTTTTCCTCTTAACTCTTTAAAAATTAACCCCCTAAAAATAACTTCCTCAATTAACGGAGCCATAATCCCTGCAGCTAGGAAAAACAACAGCACTCCCCCCTCCGTCAATGAACTCATATTTTCGACATGGGAATCTATTGCCTCGTCAGGAAAAAATCCTACTATAACAGAGCTTAGGTATAACAAAGACATTCCCGCTATAAAGGATACAACACTCTTATCTAGCGACAACTTATTAAACCTACATACTTCTAAAAAACTGTCACCTTTTCTGTTTACCATCCATTTATATATAAGTAACGAACCGACCCCCGCAAAAATTAGAGATATTGGGATATGTGCTGACATTGTAGAAGCAAACTCTGCATCAAAATTATCTAAGTTATCAGCACCACCTTCTAACCCTATCTTAATCCCTATCACAAAGGAAATTCCAAAGATATATACAATCTGAAGTCCAAAATGTACCAATAAATATTTTAATACGTTCCACACTGTCTTTAAAAAATTTTTCATAACTATCTCCTCCTATATATTGTTGTTTTATACCTACTCCTCTGGATATTTAAGTTGTAAGGTTATTGTTTTATAAGCTTTAATCACTGTATAAAAGGCCGCTAAATAACAAATGGTTGATAAAGGCAGCACAACAACTAGCGGCAAAAACAAATGCATTATAATACCTAAGGTCACTCCTACAAATACCAAGATATAACTTAATATGTTTTTCCATATAACTCTGATGTTGAATATAGCGTTAGGTAAAACAACAAAAGTTCCGCACATAACAAGTGGTAAAGCTACGCCTAAGAACCACCAAATTAAAAACGCTTCTTCCACAAAACCGCTATGTAAAGCTATTACATAGTTTAAAACGTTAACCGCTCCACCCAAAAACAATGATATCAAAAATGTTAGGACGATTGTTAGGGAAACCTGCTTTTTTTCGATAGGCAAAACCCTGATTAAATCTATGTCCATATAAAATACAAGCTCACTTTCTTTTATAGTCATAAGCGTAATAAGTACTATATACGGTACAAAGAGGATTGGTTCAATAGAACTTATCCCTAAAATCAGCCCTACTGTACCTAAAAGACCGAGCCAAACAGGTATAAATATGACCCATAATTCTCTAAAATATAATCTCGATTTAGTAATCACTCACTATCCTCCTCACTGACAGATGTCAATTTCATAAATGTTTCTAGCTGTATACTTATATAGGATATATGTTACTATTAGCATAAATAAAGGTGCTAATAGCAACATACTACCGTTTAACAAAAGTTCTCCCCTTATCATCAAAAATACGATAACACTATAAATCGAGTAGCCTAAGGTTAGCACTCCTCTGCCCTTTTTATAAAGTATAGTTAACATACATAAAATCAATCCACCTATAATTACTAAAACTTGCATACTAAGTAAAGCTTTTAAAAAATTAATGCCATCACCTATACCTTTTATTTGAAGTAAAATTGCTGCTATCAAAAACGGTAATAATAATAGTAGCCCCATGATAACAGTGGTGCAAAGAGTTACTAAAACCCTGTTGAGTAAAAAAACTTTACGAGTAACAGGTAGAATGTTTTCTAAAACTCCTGACGCTGCATTTTTTGTCCAGTTTTGCGCATGGTTATGATCTAAAAGATTAGATGGTGCTATAGATACACAGAACAAATGCAAGGTCAAAAATGAAAAAAATCCCTTAAACCACATTTCTGACACAGAGCTGGCAGTATTTAAGTTTATATAAAATAGTACAGCTCCAGCAATGTTAAAAAAGTTTAGCACACCGTAAGCTAAAACCAGATCTCTGATGTTTTTATAAAAGCTAGCATTATAAAGCTTAAAAAGATTTAGCATGCTGGTTCTCCTTTCAATCTCTTGTTGAAACATAGTACATTATATCCTCTAAGCTTGGTCTTTCAAGTAGCACACCCTCATTTTCCGTCAAAGTGTGGCAGCTATCGCTTTTTGCAAGCCCCTCTATTCCAAACTTATTTACCTTCATCCCTATTAAAGTATCTTTGTGATTATTTAAAACTTCTTTTTTGCCTTTTACTAAACGGTAATTTTCCACAAGGTCGCAGTAGGTATCTGTAAAAACCACCTCACCATCATCTATAAAAGTGATATAATCAGCCACCTTTTCCAAATCAGAGGTGATATGGGTAGAGAAAATCACCGACGCTTTTCGCTTTTCAATAATATCTTGTAGCAACTCTAAAAATTCTCTGCGAAATACTGGATCTAACCCGGAAGTTGGCTCATCCATTAAAATTAGCTCCGGTTTATGTGAAAGCGCCATCGCTATAGAAAACTTTATTTTCATTCCTTTGGATAAGTCCTCTAGCTTTTTACCTAAATTTAACCGAAACTTTTTTATATAACCTTCAAAAATATGTTGATCCCAACTCTTATAAAAAGGAGCAATTAACTTAGCTATTTTTTCTAATTTCATGCCGGATGGGTAGATATCGCCATCATAGACAAACCCAATCTTTTCTTTAATCTTTACTTCATCTGCAATATGGTCTTTGTTAAACATTTTAATCTCGCCGCTATCCTTAGATAATAAATTCATGATCAACTTGATAGTTGTTGTTTTTCCAGACCCATTTGGACCAATAAGACCCATAATATAACCTTTTTCAAGTGAGAAACTTACATTTTTTAACTTAAAATCCCCATAGTCTTTTGATACATTTTTTACTTCCAATACTTTAGACATATTTTCACCCTCCATATTCAATAATCTAGTAGAGTAGTTTTAGCATTTCTATAACTTTCTCTAACGGAATATTAAGCTCTTTTGCTTCATCCACCACCTCTTCTAACTTTTGTTCAACAGATTTTATCTTCATATCTTCGAGTAAGTCTTCTTTTTGGGCAGAGACGTAAAATCCCCTACCTTTTACCGATTTAATCAACCCTTCCTTTTCCAAAACCTGATAGGCGTTCTTAGTGGTAATTACTGAAACTTGTAACTCCTTAGCCAACATTCGTATCGATGGCAAATAGTAGCCATTGTCTAACTCACCCCTTAGAACCTGCCTTTTAATCTGATCTGAAATTTGTAGGTATATCGGCTGTGAACTTGTATTGCTAATGATTATATCCAATACAATCCCCTCTTTTATCTTTTTACAGTTATACAACAACGACTGTATATATACTGTATATATTTTATATACACAGTATATATACAGCCGTTGAATTTGTCAACTTTTTTTAAAAACAGTTCTTTCCCTCCTTGGTAGAACAAAACCCACCCTGAAATTAGGGTGGGTTAGATTCCGGGCCATTTATGTTAGTAATATAGTAGGATGGACTATTTTTTCTTTTATCAGCTTACTTTGCCAAACTAACAATAATTCAATATTTAAAAACAGCTCAGACATAATGTTCTCCTCTAGGTATTAAGCCTTAAGTTTACTCAACTACAGCGTTAATAATATCTTTGGCTACCACATATTTTTCTTCTTCTGAACCCCCATTACCACTGTTTATAGCCACTACTAAATCCATTTCCGGAACTATATAAAGACCTTGCCCCAATGACCCCATTCCAATAGCAATTTTATGCCCCTCATAGTCGTCAATCCAAAACTGATAGCCATATTCAAAACCATATTTATCCCCCTTCACCCTATATTGATAATTTTTAAAACCATCCTTATTCCTACTTTCAAAGGTAATACACACGACAATATGTCTTTAAGATCGAACCATATTCACTTAGTACCCTAAATTACTCTAATCCCTAATCCTTAACTTTTTATGTATCACAATACTAATAACCACAACACACGGAATTAAGAACATAACTAAGTATATTGTAATATCTGAAAATCCTTTTAGAAACTCACTTAAATCAGTAAAACCATATACAAGCAAAGGTAAAAGAACTGCTATATTTATAGCCACTTCTCTTTTAAAAACTTTTAATTTATTGTCCATATTTTTGTACCTAAAAACTCTTACTACTATAAATATAACAAGTACTACGCTTATAAGAATATCAAAAACGTTTATTTTACCCACCCCCTTTCATGTCTCCCCTTACCTCAATATCAGGCCTTAACTCTTTAATTTCATCAGCATAATCACAAAAAGGTCTTACATATATTTTTTCTAAATGCTTTGCTTCTTCTAAACCAATAATTTCATTTATATTAACAATTACCCTTAACACCTCAACCTCTGGAATTTGCCTTATATCTAAAGATGTAGGCTCAACTATATCATGGCTAAATATCTCTAAATTTTCTAAGTTAGGAAGGTCAGGAACTATTATATTCTCATCCGTAGGCAAATCAAAAGCACCGACACTAAGGTGTTTTAAGTTTTTCATATCAGGAAGGTCATTTATTGAAAAATCAGGGTGTGGGTTAAATATCGTTAAGCTTTCTAAGTTTTTAAGCTCAGCCAGTTGGCTATAGTCCATCAATCTATCTTCTTGATAGATTGTTAAAAGTTGTAAACTTTGTAATTTTTCTATGCCTTCTAATGTTTTGATTCTAAACCTATCTCGACCTAAAGAAAGGATAGTAATATCATCTATTTCATGGAAAATGGTCGGATGACTCTCTTTTAAGCTAGCTAATTGGCTATTTACGGTCTTTTGTAGCTGAGGGTCGGCAAGCTCCCTATTATTAGTCATATATAAGTTTAATGATAAAAAGATTAACACACCTACTAAAGCTATGGATACATCTCTAGTCCTAGTCTTGGGCGCGCTAACATAGACGTTATAGATAAAAAAGCCCACAAAAAAAGCTAGCATTATATATTCGAAGTAATGAATCACAAAATAATTATATTCAAACAAAGAGCCAAATAACAATAATGCACCCATAACTCCAGTTTGCAGCTTTCCTTGATATCTTAAATAGACGGCCCTAACAATCAGTAGAAAAATAATTTGAAATACGCTTAATATAAGCTCCCATCCATTAAATATAGAAACCATGGTTATTACTATGGCTATTAAATTAAATATTTTCTCTCTAGTATAATATCTTTCCGTTAATTTCCCTTTGTGTAAACCAAAATAGATAGTAGACATTATTGTACACAGCATAGCGATAATGATAATACTATAAATAATATTTGCCATAATCTCCAAGGATACACCACCTGTTTATTTAGTGTTATATGAACCTTTCGACACTTGCTTAGAAAGTCCTTTTTTACCAAAAAACCCACCCTAAAATTAAGGTGGGTTAGAAGTATTGAAATATCAAACGCCTGACCTTATGCAATGCTCTAATTAGGTCATTTTATTTCATCACCTTTTTCATCCACAACAATAACCTCTGCATTAGAGTAGTCATATAATTCAAATGGTGTTTTTAGATTCTCATCGTAATCAACATAATAATAATTGTTGTCATGCCATATAATATTTGTGTCATTTCCATTGAAGGTAAACCTCTTATATGACCCATCATTAAAATAGAAATAGTATGAGCTTGCAGCAACATCAGAAATATCTGCATCATCAACTTTGTCCCCAATAATCCCACTGTTAAAAGTATCAACAAATAGCTCTATTTCTTTTGTATCAGTAATATTTTTACTGTCAACACCATACTCAGGATTTCCCATAGCTGTTATTACTTGAACTTTATCTATATTGTTGCTTTCTAGCTGCTCATCAATAAGTTGTTTTTCGGAACACCCCGTAAACATCAGTAAAATTAGTAAAAGCATAGAAACATTGGTTGCTATTTTCTTCATGTTACATACCTCCATCTTCGTTATTTTAAAATGAAAACACATACAATCAAACGTAACCATTTTTTTATAATAAACTAGATTCCTCACTTGGCCATAAAATAACACAACAAATTAACTCTCTTTTTTTACTTTCATCATATTCAATTGTAAAATCCCATCTCATTTTTATCAAGTTCATAGCCTTTATTATGTAAATTTATTTATCTCTTTAGGTGTCTATCTCATATTTCCATGGTAGAATCCAATGTTTTACCCTTATCATTGTATTGCGGCACCTTATTTTTAAATAGATAGCCAAAGGTTAGGGGAAGTACTACTATAATGAAAATTACGTTGAAGTATATGTTAAGTCCCCCAAACACCAATGCAGATACTAAACTAAAAATGTTGTTTCCAGCATGGATTAATATAGGAGCCCATATAGATCCTGTCCATATCATTGATAATCCTAAACCTATACCTAGTATCGTAGAATAAATTCCTTGTGCAACACTCATATGCATTGCTCCAAAAATAACCGCTTGAACTACTACTGCTACTAGCAGAGGTAATTTCTCTTTTAGCTCTCCAAATAAGAAACCTCTAAAAACTATCTCCTCAAGCAATACAGCTATAACTGTTCCAGAAAATAATATTATTATGTGCTCTAAAGTCCTTATTTCGTTCGAGTTAAGAGTGGGAGGTGATATTCCCAGCACCCTTAATAACACTAAACTTAAGGATACAAACCCCATACCAGCGGCAAAAGCAGCTATGCTTTTTTGCCAAGTTATTTTTTTAAAGCGACATATTTGAAAAAGGTTTTTATTTCTTTTTTCAACCATCCAAGTATAAATACAAAAGGCTATAATGGCTCCTAAAATAGAGCCTACTTCAAAATCAACCCGAGTGGGTTGCCTATATGTCCAAGATACTACTGATGCAATAAAACTTATAGATAGACTCAGGCTCATATAAAACACTAGCAATACCTTTATGATATTCCAGAGCATATCTAAAAACGTTCCTTCTTTTCTCTTTCTAATGGCTACTAAAAATCTATTAGGTTTAGCGCCTTTGCCAGTATAATCTTTTGCCCACGGGCTTCTATTTTCTTTAAGATCGCGGAACACAAAAATAGTTGTCATTACTCCAAAGGGTAATGCAAAAAATACAAAGATAAAAAAACACAAGATTTCTAGCAAAATATAAGAAGTCAAGTTGCCAAGTAAAATAGGAGCTAACATGATTAGGCAAGCCAATATTATAAAGAACAATAATTTAAAGCCCTTGTCAGTTGTCAACTCCCAACTTTCATTAAATGATGAAAACACTCCCTTATTTTCATCTATAATAAAATGAAGAAAAAACAAAAACCTAGAAATTAGAAAGATACCTAAAACGAAAGCAAAAATCAAAAGCCCAAAAGAGCTCATTACCCCCATTATTAAAAAGCCAAATAATATTGCCCCTAAAAAAAATGGTATATATTTGTAATTATTTACTAAGTCTATCGACTGAACTTTTTTACCATCATAAACATTGAAACAAATTTTAATGATGCTAAAAGTAAGAAGTACCAATAAAAAGTGTCTCATAATCCTCAAAAAGTATTCAACGCTGTATACACTAGAAGTCTTAACCAGAAACTCCAGAGTTACTACAGCTAATGCTAAGATAAATAAGTATTGTGCTAGCTGCAAAAAATTATCTTTAACCTTGACAAACCCAACATTTAAAGCCTGTTTTATTGAAAATGTATATGCGTCCATAAAACTCCCCCTTTTATGAATTTTTCACATACATAAACCGGAAAAAGTAGCAAAATCCCACCTAATAACTACTGATCATCAAAGGAAAATGGGCAAAGATAATTGCCATCAGGTGTTACACGGCAGCCTAATGAAGTAGTCCAACTCCTCTCTCTGGTAAAGAAGATTATCATTTACAGCCCAGATATTAATGCAAATGCTGTATAGCTACTTATCCCGTTCATTGTTTTGTTTTGGTGGCAAGCTATATATAACTTCTCCATTTCCATTCAAAAATTCAAGCTTTGGAATGTCATTTTCATCAATTACCATTCTTATACGTTCGTTTCCTTTGCTATCGCTTAGCTTAACCGACACTTCTCCATTTGAGTTTTGCCCATAAACATTCTTCGATGGTTATCTTTGCTTAATTCTTGCATTATTTTTTGTTTTTCAGGTCCATCTTCCATTTCTTCTATTTGTTTCATTAATTGAACTGTTTCTTTAATAGTATTTTTAGGTCTATCAAAAACATTTAGTCCATAGTTTTGACAACCATTATTATCAACTACAGACATTTGAATTACTTGGTCTTGATTGTATTGGTCAAATGACAAAGATAGTCCTGATTCATACTCACCATTTTCTTTTACTTTACTTTACTTCCAAAAATTAACCCGCCACATTCCGTACCATTACCGTTATAGAACATGATTCCTGCATTATTATCATCCTGCCTATGTCCAGGTAAAATATCCTCCCCTTCAAATATTGCTGATGGCATATTTTTGCTATTAAACAATGACATTTTGACAGTTCCATCTTTTTCAACAATGTTCAATCTTTCTAAATCAATATTTGTAAATTTCTTGCTTTCTTTATTACACATTATAATTCCCTCCTTAATCCCACTCGTCCCATAGCACCAGGATATTCTACTCTAGGTTTTCTTGCCATAAGATCACCCTTAACTCTTAATATAGTGTTATGTGAATGTTTCGACAGTTATTTGGAAATCCCTTTTTTTATCAACAAAACCCACCCTAAAATTAAGGTGGGTTAGAAGTATTGAAATATTAAAAGCCTGACCCGGGAGGTTTGCTTTCTTTGCCCCTACCATGGTTGACCCTTATACTGCTTATCGTTTTTCCAAATGCACTGGAACCCCAAACCCTTCGCTTTGTTTAAGCAAATCAGCAATGGCGTCACGCTCGGATCTCGAACTATAACTAACCATAATCAGCCCTCGGTCCTGATGCTCAGGAAAAGGCTTACCTACTTTTACCCTAATACCATCACCTAATGCTTCTATCTCTTTAGCTAAATCTTGATGTTTGTCAAGCGCCTCATTGGCCTCAACTACCGTCGGCAGCTGGTCGTACGGCGGGTGAGTGTCCCTTGGTGCTGAAAACAGACCGTTTAGAGCCGCAGCTCCCACTATCACCAGTAAGGCAGCAATGACACCGATAATGATTTTATAGGTTATTCTCATAAAGGTCCTCCTAGTTCTAACGTAATTGTTAGTCGACAGATGAGGTAACTTAAGAACCGACCTCATGCCGAACTCCACAAGCGTTGATCATTTCAGAGTCATGGGTCGCCACAATAACTGTGCGGCCGCGCATCGCGAAGTCAGAGAACAGTTCTATGACTTTTTTCCGGTTAGCTGCATCCAGTGAGGCAGTAGGCTCATCAATAAACAGAATGGACGCATCCTTATAAATGGCACGGGCCAGTGCCAGTCGCTGTTTTTCTCCCCCACTTAGATGACTGGCCAACTCATTTTCTCGACCCTGAAGACCCGTCTGTTCCAGTACCTCCACCAACCGCGCCTGGTTTCCAGTGACCCGTTTTCCTAGCAAACTTACTCCCATGGTAATATTGAAAGCAATGGACTCATCATCCATAATACCATAATCCTGAAGTATAAATGCCGCGTGATCCCGCCAGAAATGACGTCGTGCCACAGTACTATACTTAGTTACATCGTCTCCGTCGATCAAAATGCGTCCCTGATCCACAGGGAGCAACAGCCCGAGACAATGCAATAGTGTAGTCTTTCCGCATCCACTCGGGCCAACAAGAGCTGTCATCATACCAGGTTTACAACTTATTGTCTCACTCTCAAGCACGCGCCGCCCTCCAATTGATACTGACAAATCCTGGCCTTCAATCAACATCTATACCACCTCCAATTAAATTCGACGCTTACTGACGCCATTAAAACACCAACGTGTAGCAATTAGATGACTTAACGGCACAACAGTCAATCCAAACATTGCCGCTACTAGTATGGGGCCTAGTGAATAAGGCCTTTGAAACAAAATAACGACGCTTACCAGTACTACCCCTACAAGTATTTCCTTGGCTATACGCCTATGTAGAATTCGCAACCATGACTGACCTGCTAATCGCAACGGGAAGTCACGCTTAGCTTGTAGCAGTGCTGTAATTGATGCACTTATAGCCGCAGAGACAGTAAAGGCAACTCCTAACGCAACCAAAGCAAGGCTTCTCAACCACACAACGTACGCTGCAAACTGTGCCTGGAGAAGTCCCTCTTCAGCAATGTAAACAACATTTAGTTTGCCACTGAATCCGCGCTCCCTTAGCGCTTGCTCAGAAAGATCGTGCTGCTCCAATAACTGCTGCGTAGCGGTCACATCGGTAAACACGATATTGCTAGTTGAGGCCATAGATGTCAAGTTGGAATCGTTATAGGTGTCATAAAGCGAGGGCACAACGACAAACAAAACATCGTCGGCAAATAGAAGTCTATTGCCCCATCCTCCTTCTGCTACTGGAAGTCGCAACCCATCGGCTGGTTCCAAGTATTTAAACTGTGTAAATAACTCCTCTGAAAGGCTTTCTCTAGACAATATTTCAACCGTTTCTAGAATTTTTTGATGCAGGTCTTCTGGTATGCTATTGGAAGGCACCGATGTTAAAGCAGGCTGTGGCGCTCCCTTTGTCGCCAGATCGAGCCAACGCTGGTTAACATAGGAGACAACAGAGTACTCTCCAAAATCTACACCCTCTCCAGTATCCACCCGTGTCCACATGCCTTGGGTGAATGTATAGGAGTGAGCGACCATATCAAGGGATTCAGCGTCCTTTACCATCTCGCCAATCTGTGGCTCAAGGGCAACCATCCCATCCTTACCATCAAGATCTCCCATTCCAAACTCTATAGCGACTTGGTCTGAAAGTTGTTGCCACTGAGCCATTTCAACAGCAACTGCTGAAGAAAATTTATACGCTGACCAGGCAGGTCCAGCCGTGGCTACCACCAATAGGAAGGTAACCGCCTTAATCACGATGGCTGCCGAACGAAGGCTTTTTATTGCCGGTTGTCTAGTGGAAAGCATAGTTACACTAGGCCACGCAGTGGCTGACATCACAAGGGCAGCAAGCAATGCTACAGCAATAATAGCAACTTGCAAGCTAACCAGGACCTTGAGAAAGGTGCCGACGTACACCCAGCCATGTAGCACCCCCACATAGACCGATGCAATCGAAGCGATAACCCCAGCCGAAATCAGCAGAGCACCCCCGAACCCAGTTAAATCTTGCATCTGAATCCACACAGTCGGGCAGCCGCCCAAAACCCGAAGGGCACGACCCCGTGCTTTTACAGACAGCCAAAACAGCGCAAGCGCTACGAGCAGTGCTAACACCGCAATAACGGCGGCAGCAAATCCTCTTTCATACACCACGAATTTAAGGCTGTCAAAAGTTGACGCATCCCGGCGGTCAACCTTTACACCTACGCTTTTTAGCTCGTTCAGAGCGTCATCTAGGTGAGCTTTTTGCCTGGTCACTAGATAGGTTCCATCAGGATAGGAGTTAGCAAGTCGCTCCTTACCGACGATCTTACTTACATCGTCACCACCGAACCAAGTAAATTGGGAGGGCAAATCTCCACCATCAAACGCTACAAAAAACTGCCCATCGCCGCCACTGTCAAGCTCTGGCGCGACCTTAACCAGCCCGAGATTCCAGCGGACATCAAGCTCCTCCAACATTGTAAATGCTTCAGTGATTGAAAAGTTCGACTCGCTAAAGTCGAGCCTAAAACTGCTCTCAACACCAATGGCCTGAGGAAAATCTCGATCGTAAAGGTCCGTAATAACTATCGCTAACAACGCAAGCAAAATAAACAATACGCCGGCAACAGCCACTATTATCCGTTTATACAATAACGCCCCCTCCTTCCAAAACTATCTATAATTTAGCCGGGCTCCGGCAACTGCAATCATCCACTCTGTAAAGCAAAAGTTAGAGTAGATAATGTCAAAAGAAGGACACTTGATAATAATAATATTTTCCTCATAAAATCTCCCCCCTTCATTATCTTCTAATCTTATAATATAATAATATTATGAATAATCAACCCGATTGGAGTCGGGGTTCATAGGGGGGCGACTTTTTGACTTATAATTTGAAAGGGTTTGGAGAAAAGCTTAGTTCCATTAGAAAAAAATTAAACTATACACAAAACTATATTTCTAGAGAGTTGGGTATTCACCCTGATACATTACGAAAAATAGAAGGTGGTAAGGTTATACCTAAAATCGAAACTTTAGATAACCTTTCTTCTGTTTTAAAAGCTGATATAACAGCTTTATTTCTAGAATACAGAATAGATGATTACTCTTATTTTAATGATGTTAAAGGAAGTCTTGAAGCTAAGTTAGATAGATTTGATTACCAAAGCTTAAGTAGCGAGATTAAGATGCTAAACAAGCTATCAGCTGTAATAAAAAATCCATACTACAAAAAATTAATTAAACAACTAACTCTCTTTGCTACAGCTATCCCCTTTCTGAAAAGCAAGATTTAAAAGCAGCACAAGACAAGTTAATTGAAGCTTTAAAGTTAACAACTCCTAAATTTAAATTAAGTAGCCATACTAAATTTGCGTACTCTTTAATGGAAGTTATGATTTTGATGAACATTGCTTTTGTTAGAAATGATTTGGGTTATAAGGATGAATATTTAAGCTTAATGGAATTTTGCCTAACACAGGTGGAACAAAGAGATAATCTTCACCCTATAATCTGTCATAATTTAGCCACCTCATATTATAGAAACAAGATGTATAAAGAAGCGCTAAAGTATGGTCAGTTAGGTATAGAAGCTTATAAAAAAAGCCGCGTATTTAACCAAATGCACAGCCTATACTATATGAGCTGAATACAGATTAGAGAATAACGAGTACATAAGATCTATTAAAATGGCAATCTATTTGTGCGAGGCTTATGGTTTACATGATGTTAAAAAAATGTTGATTTCCAAGTGTAATAAGTTCTTAGATTCTAAGCATGATTTTGAAAAAGATTGTTTGTATCATATTGATGAATAAGTTAAAAAAACTCTCGATAGTTCCCCTTGCTTAGGAACTCGAGAGTTTTTCATCCCTTAACAGTCAAAAACACCACTTTGCATAGTGGTGTTTTGGCGTATTGTAGCCCTGACCCGGGAGGCTTGCTTTTTGACAAAATATAGGGGTTTATCTCATATTTTCATGGTAGACCCTCTATGTTCTTTCAAGAGCCCCTACATCTTATGCGATATGCGATCCTTTTTATTTGCTAAGTAATGGGTTAGAAGTATTGAAATATCAAAAGTCTAACCCCAATGTTTTCCCCAAAACCCCAAGCTTCATTTATAGTATGAGCCGTTAAAGAAATTGGAATGACTGCAACCAAACCACCAACAAACGCTGCTCTAAGCCTTTTTAGCTTAGGAGTTATGTATTTCATATTGAATTTATCATGATGGAGGCGGAGCATATCGGTTCGTATGTACAATGTCTCTTGAGGATTACAGCCATAAGAGGTAATGTGTGCTACACCCTCGCCCCCTTATCGTAAATCTGAATGTAATTTTTTAATAATTCACCTCATGTTTTCATTGTAGTCCCCTATGCTTTATCCTTCCTTATGCTTTATGCAAAGGTAGTAAAAGTAAGCACAGTATAAGACAACCCCTAAAAAAATTGATACCCACATAGCCAAAGTTGATTTGTGTCCTAATGCAAGCCTCGGTATAATTTGAGAAGTTACTAATAGTACAATAAAAGCAACTATACTAAGAACTTTTTTATATTTAATGCTAGCTATTAGCATCCATACCCCAGCAATAACAACAAAAATAGTGTATATTCTCACCTCAAAATCTGCAAAATTTGTAATATGATCTGCTTTGTCGAAATAATGCATAACTGCCCATGAAAAGATTATAACAGACAACACTAAGCTTCTTGGAAGTTTGTTGACTTCCCCTAACTCCTTAAGTTGTTTCAAGATATCCCCCCCTCCTCCTTACGCCAAACTAAAATGAGATTAAAAACACTATTCAGTAAAATAACCTATTTAAGTAATATAGGGGTCTACCATGGAAATATGAGATAGACCCCTAATATATTACGTATAAATTTGTGATTAAAGGGGTCTGATTCTTTAAAAAATTGAGTCACACCCCTTTAAATTATAATATAAACTGATATAATGATTAGCAAACGAGGGTGTGGCTCGCGGGGTCAGTTGCTCAGAAATGAGTTAACTCAGTCCTGAAATGCCGCCCTCGTTTTTGTTGTGTCCGTAACGTTGACCGGGATGATGCCGTCCTACGGGAAGTGGCTCTGCTAGTAGACGTAACGTTGGATTACAACTTTAATTGGGTGCAAATAAAAAATAGGAGGGAGAATGATGCAAGGTCAGCAGATGATAGTTGGTGTAGACGTAGGTTATTACAATCATCATGTAGCTATAGGCTTAGCAGGAGATATTTTAAAGGATTTTGAGATACCCCATAGCCAGAAAGGGTTTAGGTATTTCTTTAATCAAATAACATCTTTTGTACAAGCTTATGAAGTATCAGACATAGTTGTTGGTATGGAGGGGACT
Organism: Proteinivorax hydrogeniformans; assembly: GCF_040515995.1. GTDB lineage: Bacteria > Bacillota > Proteinivoracia > Proteinivoracales > Proteinivoracaceae > Proteinivorax > Proteinivorax hydrogeniformans. The sequence goes on from NZ_CP159485.1 coordinate 2,259,372, forward strand.
AATGGCCATGCTCGGCCATTAGATCAAATGGTTAAAGATAAAGGGTACATGTTACTAAATGTTAATAACCTAAAGTTTGCCCGTTTTAAAGAAATCTTCGCTACACCAGAGAAAAATGACCGCATGGATGCAAGACAAATAGTCACCCTTATGATGATGGCCCCAATGATGGAACAAGGCAAGGAAGTGCTTCAAGAAGTGCATAACACATCTGAGATTGAAACTAAATTAAAACGTATTAGTCGCCGTCGCCATCAGATAGTTAAAGAAAAAGTTATAATACAAAATAGAATGCAAGCAGATCTGCAATCTGTATGCCCAGGTTTTTTGAAAATGTTTGCATCTGTGGATGCCTTTTATGTACTGCGCTTTTTGAGCTGTCGTCCGGACTTGCGTAAGTTAAAAAGACTTAGATTACCGACAATACTCAAGATTCAAGGTGTTGGTAAAGGACATGCTAAAAAGTTACAAAGGTGGCAAGAGGAAGCTAGCTTTGGCTCAGAAGTAGAGTGGGTAGGCCCTATGATAGCAGAAGATGCTTCGCGCTTATTAGCCCTTAAAGAAAGGTTAATTGAATTAGAAAAACAAATCAAATCATTAGTTAGGCAGTCAAGATTGGGCTCTCTTATTCGAAGCATACCAGGCTTTGGCCCTATTTGTTCTGGAATAATAGCTGCAGAAATAGGTACAATTAGTAGGTTTGACTCTGAGGCTGGGTTAGCAATCTACCTAGGTATGGCTCCTCTTGACAATAGTTCTGGCCTATATGAAGGAACAAAATCACCTAAACAAGTTAACAAACATGCGAAAAAAGCTATGATGCAAGCACTGCAGCATCATGTGCGAAGGGTTGATGAATCTAAAGTTTACTTCCAAAAAAAATGTGATGAAGGCAAGAAATACAATCAAGCTCTGCGGTCCTTAGGACGGCATTTAACAAGAGTAATATGGAGTATGATCAAAAACAATAGAAAATATGAACGTCGTGAAAAAGAAACAAGTAAAGCTGCGTAATTTTTAAAAAACACTTTTTCTAAACTAAGGGAACTTATGTTCAACTATATCCATTTAAAAGAAAAAAAGTTAAAAATAAACATATTATAAAGAAACTTGACAAAACGTACGGGATGTTCAGGCTTTTGATATTTCAATACTCCTTAGCTATCTGCTGCGACACCTCTCTCATTAACATTTTCACTGAGTCTGATACATCCCCTTTCCCTCTTTTAACATTAGATATTACAGGTGAGGAAATCCCTAGCCTATTACTAATTTCAATGTTTGTTACAGTACTATATCTGGTGCTTAATAATATAATTGCTTTTCTAGCATCTACATAGCTTTGCTGTTTTGTTTTTTGGGCCAGTTCTTTTTTGCTAATGTCAACTTTCTCACAAACCATATCTATAATTCTATCTATATCAACCTCATTATCATCTGCGCTAGCAGCTACTTCTTGTTCAAACTCCTGTAGCATTAAATAAATTTCTTTTTCGTCAATTAAATATTCTTCAATCTTTAACGGTCCTTCATCCAAGTCCATAAACCTTTTATATTCTTTCAATCCTCTATTTATTTTGTTGCCACCTAAAATCTCAAGAATAAAAAGGACATCTACTATGGAAGCTTTATTTAGTTTCAGATAATCCCTATGGCTGCTCCACTTATAGTTAAAACCTTCCTTAAGGTTAGCCTTAACAGGGTTATAGTGGATATATTTAATTAATTGTAGAAGATACGAGTCTCTGTCACATAGTAGCGCTTTATAACGCTGCTGAAAAACGTGACCTGTGCGATTATACCTTTTATTAAACCATTGGGTATAGCTTTGCTGAATACCTTGCATGATTTTTGATAATCGAGTATTGCCTGTTTCGATTAACATATGAGCGTGATTATCCATTATGCAATAAGCATACAGGTTAAAGCTATATCGCTTTTTATACTTGCTAATCAACGCAATATAATAAGACTTATCTACATCCTTACTAAAGATGGTTTCCCCATTGTTGCCCCTACACATAACATGGTAGAGTGCACCAGGATATTCTACTCTAGGTTTTCTTGCCATAAGATCACCCTTAACTCTTAATATAGTGTTATGTGAATGTTTCGACAGTTGTTTGGAAATTCCTTTTTTTATTAACAAAACCCACCCTAAAATTAAGGTGGGTTAGGAGTATTGAAATATCAAAAGCCTGAACATCCCGTACGTTTTGTCAAGTTTCTTTATAATATGTTTATTTTTAACTTTTTTTCTTTTAAATGGATATAGTTGAACATAAGTTCCCTTAGTTTAGAAAAAGTGCTTTTTAAAAATTACGCAGCTTTACTTGTTTCTTTTTCACGACGTTCATATTTTCTATTGTTTTTGATCATACTCCATATTACTCTTGTTAAATGCCGTCCTAAGGACCGCAGAGCTTGATTGTATTTCTTGCCTTCATCACATTTTTTTTGGAAGTAAACTTTAGATTCATCAACCCTTCGCACATGATGCTGCAGTGCTTGCATCATAGCTTTTTTCGCATGTTTGTTAACTTGTTTAGGTGATTTTGTTCCTTCATATAGGCCAGAACTATTGTCAAGAGGAGCCATACCTAGGTAGATTGCTAACCCAGCCTCAGAGTCAAACCTACTAATTGTACCTATTTCTGCAGCTATTATTCCAGAACAAATAGGGCCAAAGCCTGGTATGCTTCGAATAAGAGAGCCCAATCTTGACTGCCTAACTAATGATTTGATTTGTTTTTCTAATTCAATTAACCTTTCTTTAAGGGCTAATAAGCGCGAAGCATCTTCTGCTATCATAGGGCCTACCCACTCTACTTCTGAGCCAAAGCTAGCTTCCTCTTGCCACCTTTGTAACTTTTTAGCATGTCCTTTACCAACACCTTGAATCTTGAGTATTGTCGGTAATCTAAGTCTTTTTAACTTACGCAAGTCCGGACGACAGCTCAAAAAGCGCAGTACATAAAAGGCATCCACAGATGCAAACATTTTCAAAAAACCTGGGCATACAGATTGCAGATCTGCTTGCATTCTATTTTGTATTATAACTTTTTCTTTAACTATCTGATGGCGACGGCGACTAATACGTTTTAATTTAGTTTCAATCTCAGATGTGTTATGCACTTCTTGAAGCACTTCCTTGCCTTGTTCCATCATTGGGGCCATCATCATAAGGGTGACTATTTGTCTTGCATCCATGCGGTCATTTTTCTCTGGTGTAGCGAAGATTTCTTTAAAACGGGCAAACTTTAGGTTATTAACATTTAGTAACATGTACCCTTTATCTTTAACCATTTGATCTAATGGCCGAGCATGGCCATTAGTCCCCTCCATACCAACAACTATGTCTGATACTTCATAAGCTTGTACAAAAGATGTTATTTGATTAAAGAAATACCTAAACCCTTTCTGGCTATGGGGTATCTCAAAATCCTTTAAAATATCTCCTGCTAAGCCTATAGCTACATGATGATTGTAATAACCTACGTCTACACCAACTATCATCTGCTGACCTTGCATCATTCTCCCTCCTATTTTTTATTTGCACCCAATTAAAGTTGTAATCCAACGTTACGTCTACTAGCAGAGCCACTTCCCGTAGGACGGCATCATCCCGGTCAACGTTACGGACACAACAAAAACGAGGGCGGCATTTCAGGACTGAGTTAACTCATTTCTGAGCAACTGACCCCGCGAGCCACACCCTCGTTTGCTAATCATTATATCAGTTTATATTATAATTTAAAGGGGTGTGACTCAATTTTTTAAAGAATCAGACCCCTTTAATCACAAATTTATACGTAATATATTAGGGGTCTATCTCATATTTCCATGGTAGACCCCAATGTTTTCATAATTATACAACTTTAACTTCTTTATTTCCAGGCACTCATCTCCTTCAGGCGAAATATGCCTTCTCACCATGTTGTAAACTAAAAAACAAAGTAGTTAAAACCAAAAGAGATCCACTGACTATACTAGTATCCTCTTCAAAAACTCCCCCTCTTTAACATCTCTTGATTCTACAATATAATACTATTATGAATAATCAACCCGATTGGAATCGGGGTTGGATAGATGGTGATTTTTTCAGTTATAATTTGAAAGGCTTCGGCGAAAACTTAAATCCATCAGAAAAGGGCTGGGTTATACACAGGGCTACATTTCCAAAAAGTTAAATATTCACACTAGGGGCAAAATGATAGGGGGCAGGCTTTTGATATTTCAATACTCCTTAGCTATTTGCTGCGACACCTCTCTTAACCTTTGCACTGAGTATGATACATCCCCTTAAGACCCCATGTTTCCCATTAGTAAAAAACACAGGTCCTATCTGATTATTTCCATGATAGACCCTTAGCCTTGGTGGGTAATCTTTTCTTTAAATATGTTTCTTTTATTTATCAAAGTCATAAACCCAAAGTTATTTAAAACATGAATGATAAATGCAGTCCAAATACTTTGTGTGAAATATACACTTATTGCACATATTACTCCTAATATAAGCGAGCCAATCCAGACAAACCAGTTACTCCAAGTTTTTATATGGACCACTAAAAATAGTATTGATGTTAATAAGATAGCTATTATAGGATGGACTAAGCTTAAAAGAGAAACAAGTAAAATTCCCCGATATAAAAACTCTTCTGCTGGCAGTTCTATAACAAACATTAATAATTGGGTATAAACTAATCCTATACTCACTTGTTCTTTTTTCAACTTAATTCCTTTGGCTATTAAAATATGAGCAACCATAAAAAACGTTCCTATTATCAAACCATAAATAAGCGATTCTAAGGATATATACAAAAATCTTTTATCCATCGAATATAACGCTACTATTCCAACTGCGATTAATAATATTCTTTTAAATATATTCTCTTTTAATAGCTTAGTTTCCCAAAATATATCTATTATCGTTAACAACAATCCAATACTTAAAAATAAAATAGGCATAATATTCTCCAATTTACTAAACTTTTACTGTCGCTTCTACCCTCATAATATTCATGTACGTCCAAATCAGATAGCCATTTTGTTAACATTGAATAGTCGTCCGTACAATCTCGAAGTTGACGTACCTTTATTCTTTCATCTTCGAAAAATATTGCCATTAATACCCTCCTCCAATGTTTTAATCTCATTTATTTACAACCTTTAAATTAACTGTAGAATATAGGGGGTAAGCTTTTGATATTTCTAAATTCCTTGACTATTTGCCGCGAACCTTTCTCTTGAACCTTTTCACTGAATCTTATAAATCCTCTTTCCCCCTTTTTAGGATATTCTACTCTAGGTTTTCTTGCCATAAGATCACCCTTAACTCTTAATTTGTTGTTATGTGAATGTTTCGACAGTTGTTTGGAAAGTCCTTTTTTAAAACCAAAACCCACCCTAAAAAATAAGGTGGGTTAGAAGTATTGAAATATCAAAAGCCTGAACATCCCGTACGTTTTGTCAAGTTTCTTTATAATATGTTTATTTTTAACTTTTTTTCTTTTAAATGGATATAGTTGAACATAAGTTCCCTTAGTTTAGAAAAAGTGCTTTTTAAAAATTACGCAGCTTTACTTGTTTCTTTTTCACGACGTTCATATTTTCTATTGTTTTTGATCATACTCCATATTACTCTTGTTAAATGCCGTCCTAAGGACCGCAGAGCTTGATTGTATTTCTTGCCTTCATCACATTTTTTTTGGAAGTAAACTTTAGATTCATCAACCCTTCGCACATGATGCTGCAGTGCTTGCATCATAGCTTTTTTCGCATGTTTGTTAACTTGTTTAGGTGATTTTGTTCCTTCATATAGGCCAGAACTATTGTCAAGAGGAGCCATACCTAGGTAGATTGCTAACCCAGCCTCAGAGTCAAACCTACTAATTGTACCTATTTCTGCAGCTATTATTCCAGAACAAATAGGGCCAAAGCCTGGTATGCTTCGAATAAGAGAGCCCAATCTTGACTGCCTAACTAATGATTTGATTTGTTTTTCTAATTCAATTAACCTTTCTTTAAGGGCTAATAAGCGCGAAGCATCTTCTGCTATCATAGGGCCTACCCACTCTACTTCTGAGCCAAAGCTAGCTTCCTCTTGCCACCTTTGTAACTTTTTAGCATGTCCTTTACCAACACCTTGAATCTTGAGTATTGTCGGTAATCTAAGTCTTTTTAACTTACGCAAGTCCGGACGACAGCTCAAAAAGCGCAGTACATAAAAGGCATCCACAGATGCAAACATTTTCAAAAAACCTGGGCATACAGATTGCAGATCTGCTTGCATTCTATTTTGTATTATAACTTTTTCTTTAACTATCTGATGGCGACGGCGACTAATACGTTTTAATTTAGTTTCAATCTCAGATGTGTTATGCACTTCTTGAAGCACTTCCTTGCCTTGTTCCATCATTGGGGCCATCATCATAAGGGTGACTATTTGTCTTGCATCCATGCGGTCATTTTTCTCTGGTGTAGCGAAGATTTCTTTAAAACGGGCAAACTTTAGGTTATTAACATTTAGTAACATGTACCCTTTATCTTTAACCATTTGATCTAATGGCCGAGCATGGCCATTAGTCCCCTCCATACCAACAACTATGTCTGATACTTCATAAGCTTGTACAAAAGATGTTATTTGATTAAAGAAATACCTAAACCCTTTCTGGCTATGGGGTATCTCAAAATCCTTTAAAATATCTCCTGCTAAGCCTATAGCTACATGATGATTGTAATAACCTACGTCTACACCAACTATCATCTGCTGACCTTGCATCATTCTCCCTCCTATTTTTTATTTGCACCCAATTAAAGTTGTAATCCAACGTTACGTCTACTAGCAGAGCCACTTCCCGTAGGACGGCATCATCCCGGTCAACGTTACGGACACAACAAAAACGAGGGCGGCATTTCAGGACTGAGTTAACTCATTTCTGAGCAACTGACCCCGCGAGCCACACCCTCGTTTGCTAATCATTATATCAGTTTATATTATAATTTAAAGGGGTGTGACTCAATTTTTTAAAGAATCAGACCCCTTTAATCACAAATTTATACGTAATATATTAGGGGTCTATCTCATATTTCCATGGTAGACCCCAATGTTTTTCATTTACGATCATTATAAATAATTATTAATAAACTTACTTATACTTTCTATAGCTTTATCCGGGGCGACCCAAAAATCAGGCTTAAAACCCACCCCTTCTGAATCACTAAGATCAGGATTTAAAATTAATGTTTGTCCGAATTGCACTCTTGTTAGGGAATTCGGCAATATATAATTATGATTATTTCCAACCAAGCTGACTCCTGCAGTATTTGTCCCTATAAAAATAACATTGTCTAGTTTTGCCAAATAATCTATAAAACTTTCCCCAGATGAACCCGTATTTTTATCAGTTATAACAAAGATGGGAGTCGAATTTTTTCTTAGTTGTGGGTTGCTGTAATATGTTGGTGCCCAACCAGGGTAATAATCTTGTAGACGAATTTCTTCAATATCCCTAACTCCCCCCCTTTTTATTGCATCAGTTGTAGTGTTAGTAAATAAAGTACTTGACACAGTACTTCTTTGGACTTTTTCGCCGGTATAGTTTTCTATCCATTCTATTGGATAAATAACATATCCCCCTGTGTTCCCTCTTACATCAATTATAAAGTGATCCTCGTTCTTTAGTTTCTTTGCATCTTCGGTAAAGTTTGCTAGAAGTTCTTCTTCCCTATTTGTTTGCCAATGCATTGCCCGAATTCCTATTATAGGAATGGAATCCACTTCTCCGTAGGTATATATCTCTTCTCCAACATTTTCTGATGCACTTACTTTTTGCAAAGACACAGTTTCCGTTGTTTTATCATCCTCTGATTGAAGGGTTATATCAATGTGCTGTTCTAATCTTGTCGAAGGATACAGGCCACCTAGAAAATACACTAGTTCTCCTTCTTCATTAATTGAGAGTTTTATATAATCTTCTATATCACCATCATCTATATCTGTTAAGTAATACTTATTATTGTCTATTAAAGTGTAGAATCCGTTATCATCCTTTAAGAAAGAAAATTCATCACTACTATAATAAATATACTCTTGATATAATTGCCTCATCCCAATTCTAAAGTGACCGTCCTGTATAAAGTCTAAATTTTGTTCTAAGATCATTTCTAATTCCCTGTTGTATAGTTTTTCTTCTTTTTGGTTAATTTCATCAATGATGTTTTCTTTGGCGTTTAAAAATTTATCATCCCCACCAAAGTATTCATATGCCGCATATCCATATTTAAGGATGCCGAAAAAATACTCCACATCAGCTATAGCTTCCTCAGCTGTTATAAAGGTTACCCGTTCATCTATTTCAACAAATTTATCATCAGGCTCTTCACCAAAGTCTTCATACTCGTAGAGCAGCTTATTAAACTCATCAATTAATTCCTTTTCATCATCAACAGGTGCAAAAGATCGGTTTTCAGCAACCAGTTCCTTTATTTCTTCTGGAATTTCTACCTGCTGCTGCACCTCATTACTTTCACACCCTGTAAAAAGAATTATAGTTATGGTACACAGAAAAAGGATTAAAGAATGATTCAATTTAATCACCGACTTTCCTCCCCTTCAAACTTAAATTTTAAAACAAAGTAATTGAAATAAAGTTTTTTGTTATTGAATTTCTTTTTTCCTGACCTTCCATGGACTGATTATGGGCTTGCAATGAAAATGATAGGGGTCAGATTTTTCATATTTTAATATTCCTTAGCTATCTGCTGCGATACCTCTCTCATTAACTTTTTCACTGAGTCTGATACATCCCCTTTCCCTCTTTTAACATTAGATATTACAGGTGAGGAAATCCCTAGCCTATTACTAATTTCAATGTTTGTTACAGTACTATATCTGGTGCTTAATAATATAATTGCTTTTCTAGCATCTACATAGCTTTGCTGTTTTGTTTTTTGGGCCAGTTCTTTTTTGCTAATGTCAACTTTCTCACAAACCACATCTATAATTCTATCTATATCAACCTCATTATCATCTGCGCTAAATCAACTAGCTTCGCTACCTTCCTTGTTTTTTTCTTCGTAGCCCATAATATTACACAAGCTGTAAAATAGCTTTTTGTTTTTCATTAACTCATAGTAATCTCCCTGTTCTACCAGTTCCCCTTCATCTAATACAAAAATTTCATCATATAACTTCAGTAACTCTTTATTCAGCCGGTGAGTTATTACAATAGATGTTATATCATCCATTGCTAGGATCTGCTTTTCTATATTGCTAGCTATTTTATTATCAAGAGCTGAAGTAGCTTCATCTAATATAAGTATGGGCGTACCCTTAATCAGAGCCCTGGCTATAGATAACCTTTGTTTTTCTCCTCCAGATAGATTCGCACCATTTTCTCCCACTTGATACGACAATCCATTGGGTAGCTTTTTAACCATTTCATTCAATCCTGATTGAGCTAGGACATTTTTTAGGGAGTTTTCGTCAAAGTCTTTATACAATGTGATATTATTTTTTACAGTGTCATCAAACATAAAAACATTTTGCTGAATCACTGACATAAAAGAATACAAATCTTCAGCAGATATTTGTCTAACATCTCGTCCATCAACTTTTATTTCTCCATCGTAATCTTCAAAGTAACCTAGCAAAAGCTTTATTAAAGTACTTTTGCCACTTCCACTTCCTCCCACAATAGCATACTTTTTCCCTTTTTCTATGCTGAGACTTATGTTATTTACAACTTTTTTTTCCGGTCCATATGAAAATGATACGTCTTTTAATTGAATGCTTTCAGCAAAATCTGATTTAGGTATGAATTCTTTTGTGTTCCCATTTTGTTCCATAGCTTTTTTAAATTTTTCTTCGATGGATTTAACAGATTGTATTCTATTATATACAGATGGTATTTGACCAACTGGCGTTGTAATGTTATTCATAAGCTGGACTGCAGCAATCAGTAATCCAAAAGTTAAATCTCCTATTATCACAAAGTATGTTCCCACAGAAAGTGCTGTTAAAAAAATAAGGAATCCAAACGCAGCCCCTAGTATGTCAACTAAGTGGCTTAACTTTAGAAAAGAAAACTTACTTTCTTCTACATTTTCGTTACTCTTTTTATATTCGTCACTTAGTTTGTCCTCTATATGGAAACTTTTAATTACTTCAAAACCAGCAAATAAGTCTTTGACTTTCATCGTAAAATCACTCAAAAATTTTGAATGTGCCATTCTTCTGTTTTTTACACCTTTAGAAAATAACGTCGGCACAGCCAAGGTAGCTACTCCTAACACATATATACTCAAAGCAATATATGGGTTTATGTAAAAAATAGCAATGGAGCCTAACACTAAACGTGATACGTGCATAATCATTTCTAAGTTGGCGCTAAAGTAGTCTTTTTCAACTATGTTTATATCGTTAGTTAAAACTGAAATGTAATTGGCACTGTTCATGGCTTGAAAAGAGCGAATATCCTTTTTTAAAATCCCGGAAAAAATATCTCTTTTTAGATTTAAGACTGATTTTTTAATTAGACTAGCCTGTAATATTTTAACTATGTAATTAGTGGCAAAAAGAATTACAACAAAAAACAAGCCATATATAACCGCGCCATAAAAATCTTGCAAGCTCCCTTTATCCCCAGTATCTATTATTTGTTGTATCATAAAGGCAATTCTTATCTCTAAAAAAGCAGCTAAAAATATAAACCCTACAGTAGCTAAAAATAGCTTCAAGTCTCCTATGATATATTTTTTCACACAAACACCTTCTTTCTTTATTTTAAAGATCGGTAATAAAGTTTTGGAAATTAAATATCGCAATGCTTGCCTTTTCAGCTATATATAATTCTAATGCGTTGTGGCTGTAACTAAATCGTTGTTGTCAAGAGCTTAAACAATAAGACGACTAAAAGTAAACGCCTTTTCACCTTATTCCCCTCTCATTAGTACTATAATCAAATATTACATTATTTTCTGAATGTTAACAAGGGACATTGAAGTCCCTTGACATTGTGTTATAATTATGCTATCGGGAGTGATGAAAATGAAATATAATCTTGATTGCTTTGGTCAATATTTAAGAGAGTTACGGGGTAAGTTAAGGCTTTCTCAAAGTGACGTTTATGATTTTTCTGGTGTAAGTGAAAAAACTTTGCGCAGGATTGAGGCCGGTAAGGTAATTCCAAAGTTTGAAACTTTGGAAGCTTTATCTTCTATCTACAAAGAGGATTTAAACCTTTTATTACTAAAGTATAGAGATGAAGCTTATTCACTTTTTTTAGATGTCCAGGGTAATCTAGAAAGAAAGCTTAATGAAGATGACATCGTTAATTTGAATAAGAATCTAAAAGAATTAAGCTATTTATCAAAAACAATGCAAAATGATTATTATGTTCTCCAAGCTAGACAGTTAATTTTGCTAACTGAAGCAGTTATATTTTATAAGCTCGATAAAAAATTCAGTGAAGCATACTATAAACTGTTAGATGCTATAAAACTGACTACCTCAGATTTTAACTTAGAGAACTATGCAGATTTTCCATACTCGTCTATGGAAGTTAGGATCTTAATGAATATTGCTTTTATTTTAAATAAGCTTGGTGATAAGGAAAAGTATATAGAAATTATGGAGTTTATATTTGATTACATAGAAAGTAGCGACAGTATTTACCCAAAGGTATGTCATAATTTAGGAGTAGCTTACAAAAGAGCAAAGAAGTATAGAAAAGCTATTAAATTTGCTGAGCTAGGAATTCAGCATTGTAAAAGAAACCAGCAATTTAACGGATTACCTATACTTTATTATGGAAAAGGAGTAGCTGAATTTGATTTACAGGATAATGAATATATTCGATCTATTAAAAAGGCAATCTATCTATGCGAAGCCTGCGGCAATAAAAAATTAAAAAGCTTTATACTATCCAAATGTAAAAACTCGTTAAAGACCCCATATGATTTTGAAGCAGTTTGTCTTGATGATTGAATGGGTATAATTAACTGTAAAAGCATAAAACATCTTAAGCTGCTTGCTTAGGATGTTTTATGCTTTATATGGGCGAAGGGCAAATTAGTTTCTTTATTCTCGTTTCTTAGAAATTCTTGAAACTTAGTATCCTAAAGTATTAATAGAAAAACTTTTTTATTTCTTCCATTAGCAGATTATAGTTTGCCTCATTTGGCTTTTCCAAGAAATTGTTAATAGCTTTTACAGTACTATCATCAAATAGTAGTTTTACCTTAAAATTTTCATTTCTTAATAATGACTTAGCCTTTTCAGTATCTTCCTCTCTCACTATAAGGCCTGCAAGGTCAATTATTCTTAATGATATTTCTTTTTGGCTCTTAAATTTTTCTAGCTTAATATGCTTTTTATGTTCAATAGATTTAGAAAAATACCCGCCTAGAAAAACCGTTATAACCAATGCTACTACAGATTGAATAGCAGTTGCATTTGTGAACTGATCAGTAGAAAGTTTTATCAGCAAATCATGAACTAAGTAAAAAACATACCCTGTTAACAGCAAAAAACCTAAGACTGCAAAAACTGAATAAATATAATAACCTTTATTGTGTGCATCATTATTTTTCATAATATCCCAACTTTTCATCGTTTTTTGATATAACTGTTATTCTTTAAGAAATATTTATTTTTCTCTTTAATATACAATATACTTATAAACCCTCGCTGTACTATTTTATAAGTTGCCGACTGCACACCATTATTTCTTCTGTGTAATTTAAACATTTCGTCTACTATCAAATCCACTTTCCGTTGAACGACATTTAACCCTGTCAAATTAACAAATATATTTTCATGTTTGTCGGTATCACTTTATTATTCCCTTACCTTTTTGATATTCATATGTATCTAAAACAAAACTTGCGACTGTCTTTGCTGAATTTACTACCAATAATGCGTGATGTCTATATGGTTTATATGTTCTAGCATGTGAGTCGCTCATTTTATTTCTAATACCACCTAAGCCGACAACAATACTATTTAATCCACCTAATACTTGTTTCAAAGAACTATCTATATCTATCCTATTAGGCTCTAAGTTAAGCAATTTCTTTACTCTCTTATATAATTTATTTAGATCCCCATCATACTCTAGTGGATCACTTTCTAACTTTTTCTCTAATTCAATAAATACAGCTTCAACTAATGAACGAGAGTTTGTTATAGCTCCGTCAAAATCTTCGCATAATAACTTAGTATCACACTTTTTTAATTGCTCATTAATAAACTCATGAGACAGCCTATCAATCTTATTGGACGTTTCAACAGTTCCTAATGTCAGATTTTTAACTTTATTAAAATGGCCTACTTTAATTATTGCATAACCATCGTATTTTAAATATTTATTTAAAATATTTACAATATCTTCTAACATTTTTTGGTCTTCGGTATAGTTCCTAGGGTCTAACAATAACTTAACAATTTATATAAGTTTCTAGTGGCATTTAGTTCTCGAATATTTTGTTCAGTATATGACCGCCTAGAAGGAAATCCTTCTTCATAAACATCATTAAATCCTAATTGATTAAAAAATTCTACAAGTTCCCCGTCCTGAACGGTAACAGGAGACTTCGTTATCTCCTGTTATAATCTTTACTAAAAAAGAAATCGTCCTTTCTGAAATTTGCACTATATCACCTACTTTAAATTTCTATTACCAAACCTCATTTGTTTTTAGATATTGTTTAAAAATTCTTCTGGTATTAAAATCTATCTTGAACTAACATTTTAAGACCAGGATAAGCTTTAATATAATTACTACACTTTGGGCGTACTACTTTACTTTCTATCAAAAGAATGTTATATAACTTCTCTATTCGATAAATAGCATATTTTTCCTGCAAAATCCCTATATTTCACTGTAAATTATAAAAAAGGACGAGTTTGATTAATAATCAATTTTAGTATTTTTAAAGCTTTATTAATTTAAGATTTACATATCTCTTTTTCACTAGGCAATATTAAAGGTGCATGTTCTTTCTATTTTAGCTTTAATTTTTTTCATCTCGGAACAAAAAATAATATAAGGATGGAAATTATTTTTTTCTTCACAAACATTAATATGTAAGGGAAATATATCAGTGGAAGGATTTATTTTGATGAGTAGTATGTTTCTTTCGGTTTTTTTTACACTTTTATCAATAAAAGCTATTGAAAAGAGTAAGTATTTTTATTTATATGCAGTTGCTACCAGTGTATCAGTTGCTACAGCCGGGGAAATGTATTTATTTTTACTTACTTCGAACATTTAGATAGGAGGGAGGAACAGAAGGGGCATGTGCTGTCCCTTGGTCCTAAACACGGAAAAAATCCTAAGCTTTTATCGCTTAGGATTTTTTCCGTATTTCCTCAACAAAGAAGACAAGTGCTTGACCCAAACTGGGCCAGGCTGCTCAAAAGTGCCCAGATTCTAGGCGCGAAACTGCCCCAACACCGGAGCGTATGAACTAATACGTGAGGATGTTGGGGCAGTTTCAGCAACAACGAAGATGGGTGCTTTTGAGCTGTCTGGGCTAGCGGTTGTCTATTTTCTCTGGGTAAAGATCATGCTCCATCATTCTCTTTTCTGCCATTTTTTCAAACTTGGTACCTTTTTTGCCATAGTTGCAGTAGGGGTCTATGCTTATTCCCCCTCTTGGGGTGAATTTGCCCCATACTTCTATGTATTTTGGGTCCATTAGTTTGATTAGGTCTTTCATTATTATGTTCATGGAGTCTTCATGGAAGTCGCCGTGGTTTCTGAAGCTAAATAGGTATAGCTTTAGCGACTTGCTTTCCACCATGTGTTTGTCGGGGATGTAGCTTATATATACTGTACCAAAGTCCGGTTGGTTTGTTTTGGGACATAGGGTGGTAAACTCTGGGCAGTTAAATTTTACGAAATAGTCGTTTTCCATATGTTTGTTTTCAAAGGTTTCTAGCACCTCTGGGGTGTAGTTAAACTGGTATTTATTGTTTTGGTTTCCTAGTAGAGTTACTCCTTCTAGTTCTTCGTCTTTTCTTCCTTTTTTAGATTCCATTTATTTTGCCTCCTCTTTTTTTTGTAGGTATTTTTCTAGTCCTTGGGCTCTTAGCTCACATGCTGGACATGTTTTACAGCCTGTGCCTATGATTCCGTTGTAGCAGGTTAGGGTTTTTTCTCTGACGTAGTCTAACTTACCTAGCTTGTCTGCTAGCTGCCAGGCATCTGCTTTGTCCATCCACATAAGGGGCGTGTGAATTACGTATGGGTAGTCCATGGATAGATTTAGAGTTACGCCTAGAGATTTGATAAATACATCTCTACAGTCGGGGTATCCGCTAAAGTCTGTTTGGCAAACACCGGTTACTATGTGCCGGGCCCCTTTTTGCTTTGCCAGCACCGCTGCAAAGGTTAAAAATAGCATGTTTCTGCCATCTACGGCGGTGGAAGGCAGATCTCCTTCTTTTTCCTCCACATCTATGTCATCTCTTGTTAGTGCGTTGGGAGCTAGTTGATTTAACAGAGACATATCTAGTATGTGATGTTCTATTTTTTGCTCTTTGGCAATTTCTGCGGCACATTCTAGCTCCTTTTTGTGCCGCTGATTGTAGTCAAAGGATACGGCAATTACTTCGTCAAATTTTTCCATTGCCCAAAAAAGGCAGGTGGTGGAGTCTTGTCCGCCGCTAAATACTACTACGCACTTTTCTTTTTCCATTTTTATTCCCCCTATTTTACTAGTAACAAAAATTCGTTTCTTAGCTCGTTATCTTCCTCGAATTTTCCTTTGAAGGTGCTGGTTTTTGTAAGTGCACCGCCTTTTTTGATTCCACGGCTGGTCATACAGCTGTGCTCTCCTTCGATCACCACCGCCACATCATCGGTATTTGCCACCATGGCCATAACTTCGGCGATGTCTCTTCCTATCCGTTCTTGCAGCTGAAGTCTTTTGGCTACCATCTCCGCTATCCGTGCGATTTTGCTAAGCCCGATGATTTTTTTGTTTGGGATATATCCAACTGCCACCTTCATGTTGTACATAAGCGCCAGGTGATGCTCACAGAAGCTAAAGATTGGGATGTCTTGTACCACCACCATGTTTTTGCTTTTGTTGACGGTATATCCGGTTTCTTCTTCAAAGGTTTTGTCAAACATCTCCGCAACTTCTTCGTTGGAGTAGCGCATTCCTTCAAAGACTTCCTTATACATGTTAGCCACCCGCTTGGGAGTCTCTGCTAACCCCTCTCTGTCAGGGTTATCTCCTAGTGCAATTAGGATTTGCCGTATATTTTTTTCTATTTTTTCTGTGTCTATAGACTTCATTTTTATACACCTCTCATGTCGGGAGACCAAATTATCTTGTGAAGCTGCAGCTGCAGTTTTATCTTATTTAATTTATGCTTTTTCATAAAATCCACTATTTCGGTAGGTTCTATCTTGCCTATCACTGGGCTGAAATAGACAAGGCATTTTTCTGTAAGGCTATACTCATTTATGATGTTATAGGCAGTTTTTAAGTCTTCATCGCTGCCTATAACAAACTTATAAACGTCTTCTTTTCCAACTGCTTTTAGATTGCTTTTGTCCATGTGCTGCTCCATCTTACTTAAAGGAAGTTTGTAGTCTAATATAAATCTTACGTTTTGCCCACAGTTTTCCCTTATTAGTTTGTCTTTAAACCTGTCAATTGAAACGCTGCCGTTGGTCTCTATTTGAATTTTTAGCTGCTGCTTTTGAGAAAGGAAAACTAACACCTTGTCTATATCTTTTTGGATTAACGGCTCGCCGCCGGTTATTGTAACGTTTTCGGTACCGTTTTGTGCGATAAAATCATATATTTCTTCTGCTGTCATTTGCTCTCCATATACATTTTCGCCGGTGGAGTAGTCTGTGTCACACCAAGTGCATTTTAAGTTACAGCGGCCAAATCTAATGAATGTGGAAATCTCTCCGGCGGTCGGCCCTTCTCCGTCGATGCTGCAAAACTTTTCTATTATATTATATTTAGTCATTGTCGGCCTCTGTATAGATGCAGCTATTGGTGGGGGTTTCAAAAAGCTCCACCTCGTGGACATCAAAGCCCTTGTCTTTTAGCATGTGGTATATATGCCGAGACATCTCTTCTGCTGTTGGGCGATAGGGAACTGTTAATATCTCAAATGGTTGCGGGCTGTTTTTCATCCGCTTTATAAAGTCTTGGCCAATCTCATCGTCTTCTATGATTAGCTTGTGGTCAAAGTAATCTTCTATTTCTTTGAGGGCTTTTTTTATGGTGCCAAAGTCCTCCACCATACCCCGAAGCTGCCCTTCTTTTTTTACGTCTTCTCCCTTTACCTTAGCGATAAGCCTGTATCTATGGCCGTGGATGTTGGAGCATTTGCCTTCATAGTTGCTAAGATAATGGGCTAGGTCAAACTGAACTTCTGCTTTTAATATAAACATTTAATATGCCTCCTAAATTTAAAGATTCATTAAATTTAGACAAATAAAAAAGGGACGCAACTGTCCCTTTGGTAGTTGCCTAGTTTTGTTTTAGGACAGGATGGTCAATGAACTGTCCTTATAGTATTTTAAGTTACTTTTAAAATTATAACATAAAGATGTAAGTATATGAAGGTTATCAATTAAAGGTGGGATAAGATGAGCGTTAAAAAGGTCTAGCTATACTAACTAGACCTTTTTGTGTTTTAAATTATTTTTCAACTTCAAAGCTCCCACAATCAGTTGCTTCTGGGGTTTTTGCTTTATCCATGTGCTTAACAACGTTGATATGATCTAGGCTACAGAAAGATTCATTTTTTGCATGATATTTACACTCATTTACTGTGCACCCTATATTTTTATTTGATTTCAGTTTTAACACCCCCTAAAATTTAATGTTCATTTTATTTTAGGTAATGTTATCATTTTGTATTCACTAGTCATTCATTTTAAATACCAAGAAAACTATATAAGTTTCTTTTATATCATAACTATTGCTTTACTAATAAGGCGATGTTATTCTATCTATAAATAATATTTATATTTTTTAACCACTGTTGTGATTAGTTTCACTAAATTAATTTGGGAGGTTTTAGTATGAATAAAAAGGTTAGTATTAAAAAAATTCGTCAAGAAGCGGAAGACTTATACAGAGAAGGTAAGTTTTTTTGTTCCGAGGCTATTGTATACTCTATAAAGGAAAATTTTCAGCTAGATATGCCTGATGAGATGGTTGCTATGGCATCAGGGTTCCCCGTTGGCATCGGAAAGTCTAAGTGTGTTTGTGGTGCTGTATCTGGAGGGGTTATGGCGTTGGGTTATTTCTTGGGTAGAACAGAGCCCGGTGATTCAAAAGTTGTAAAAACGCTAGAGCTTGCAAATGAATTGCAACAAAGTTTTAAGGATAACCACAAGGTATTATGCTGTAAGGTGCTAACTCATGGCATGGATATGGGTTCTGGCGAGCATAAGGAGCAGTGTATATCATTTACTGGTGAAATTGCGGAAAAAACTGCTGAGATTATTGTGCGCGAACTAGGGTTAACTAACATTGATCATAGTATCGGAGCATAGATAGATGAGTGATATTATTAAAAAGTTACCTTATCCAATTGCTGGCTTAATGCTAGCTTGTGCAACCTTAGGTAATCTTTTAGCCTCTTATGGGGAAATATATCGATATTTTTTTGGAGCTATTTCCGCTTGCATTTTAGTGCTTATAGTGGCAAAGCTTATCATTATGCCCAAAAGCTTAATGGCAGCTTTTGAAAACCCTGTATTAGCCAGCGTGCTTCCAACCTTTTCAATGGGGCTTATGGTGCTGTCAACATATATCAGCTCTTTTAACTTTTTAGCATCAATGCTTTGGTTTTTTGCTATATTAATTCACCTATTACTTATTTTTGTGTTTACCAAAAAATATATCTTTAACTTTAACATAAAAGCTGTTTTTCCTAGCTATTTCGTAGTTTACGTAGTTATAGTTGTTGCCAGCATCTCTGCGCCAGCTTTGGGACATCAAAATATAGGTCAATATTTGTTTTGGTTTGGACTTTTATCTTATTTAATTTTACTTCCCATTGTGCTTTATAGGGTAGTAAAGATAAAATCAATGCCACCTCCAGCATTACCTACATTTGTTATTTTAACAGCGCCTGCTAGTCTTTGTCTTGCGGGATATATAAGCTCATTTCCCCATCCTAATAATGTACTTATATCCTTTCTGGCAGGTCTGGCCTTTGTGATGCTTGGGGCAGTAGCAACTAAAATGCCTCCCCTTTTAAAAAGTGAATTTTATCCAAGTTACTCTGCTTTTACTTTTCCCTTTGTAATAACAGCAGTGGCTTTTAAAGGATTGGCTGCAATGAGCGGGTTTTATGGTCTTATTATTTTTGCGATGGTTTTGGAAGTCTGGGCAGCTTTAATTGTGATATATGTACTGTGCAGATATATGATGTACCTTCTGTCTATAGAGTTTCCTATAGTTAAGTCTAAAAAAAATCAAGCCAGCTAAAAAAGCTGGCTTGATTTTTTCTTAGTCTTTACCTCTCAGATGTTTTTTGTTTTACTACTTTAGTCTTGTTCAGTAATAAAACCGCTTCTACAACATAGTAATAATGTTTAAGTTAAATTATTTAAGCAAAAATCCCATATAATAAATACAACAGTGTAAAAAAAATAGGGTATAGAAAGGGTAGGATGTTTGTGTCTAATTATAATATTCCGGTTATAGACGTACCTGAGGGATTAAAGGATTTAATTACCGATGGTTATAACTTCATCAAAAATAATACAGAGCAGCATCGTTGTGATATCTTAGAGCTTAATTTTATGGGGCAAAAGGTTGTTTGCTTAAGTGGTGAGGAAGGCGCTAGGCTTTTTTATGATTCCGAAAGATTTCAACGCTACGGGGCCGTCCCCATGCGTGTACAAAAAACCTTATTTGGTGTAAATGCCGTTCACACTATGGATGGACAAGGACACATCCATCGTAAACAACTTTTTTTATCATTGATGAGAAAAAAGGAGAAGAAAGTTGCTCAGTTAGTCATGAAAAATTGGGAATCTCGCATTGATAGGTGGGCAACTTCTAAAAACGTTGTTTTGTTTGATGAAGCAAAAGATGTACTGTGCAGCGCTGCTTGTCAATGGGCTGGCATTGAGCTCCCTGAAAGTGAAGTAAAAAAAAGGGCTGATGAGCTTATTGCCATGGTAGATGCTTTAGGTGGGTTGGGGCCTAGATATTATGTAGGTAAATTGGCACGTATTAAGACAGAAAAGTGGTTAGGTGGAATAATTGACGATGTTAGAAATGGACGATTAAAACCCGAAGAGAACACTGCACTTTTTAAGATTGCTTTTTTTAAAGAGTTAGATGGTAAAGAGCTAAGCAGCCAGATGGCTGCTGTGGAGCTTTTAAATATTATTAGACCGATGGTTGCTATTTCGTTACTGGTTACCTTTACCGCCTTAGCAATACATAAGCACCCAGAACATAAAGAAAAGCTACTGTTAGACAGCAGCTTTCGCGAAATGTTTGTACAAGAGGTGCGAAGATATTATCCCTTTGTCCCAGTGCTCGGTGCTAGGTCCCGTAAGGGATTTACCTGGAAGGGATGTGAGTTTAAGGAAAAAATGTTAGTAATTCTAGATGTTTATGGGATTAATCACGACCCTAGAATTTGGGATGACCCAGATAAGTTTAACCCTAGACGCTTTGAAGACTTTGATAGCAGCTTATACAATTTTATTCCACAAGGAGGGGGTGACCCCACCAAAACTCATCGCTGCCCGGCAGAACCGATAACCATAGAAGTACTAAAAAACACGCTTGATTTTCTAGCAAACAAGATAACTTACGATGTTCCCGACCAAAATTTGAGCTACAGTTTAAAGAGAGCTCCTTCTTTACCACAAAGTGGATTTATCATAAGCAATGTAAAATGGAGATAGTTACTGAGGGGCTTTAAAGTTATATACTGGTTTTATTCTCTCCACAATTTTAGCTGTGGGTGTTATTGTGCTCGTGATGGCTTCCATAGGCTTGTAGGCTAATGGACATTCATCTAGTGTATTTTTGCTCACGGAAGTAGTGTGGATTTTTGACATAAGGTTCTTATATTGCTCCATTTTTAAGGATTTTCTTGCTTTTGTTCGACTCATTATTCTGCCAGCACCGTGAGGGGCAGAATAGTTCCAATCAGGGTTTCCTTTGCCCACACATATTAAACTGCCATCCTTCATGTTTAATGGCACAAGAATTTTTTCACCTTGTCGAGCAGAAACCGCTCCCTTACGTAAAATCATGCTTTTCATGTCTATATAGTTATGGATAGTAGTAAAATTTTCTACAACTTCTAGCTCCATACCATTTATTATTTCCTCAATTATAGCTTTACGGTTAATGTCTGCAAATTCTTGTATTATGGACATATCATGAAGATAGTCTTTAGATTGTCTTTTAGAAAGGTAGGCTAACGTTTTAGGCATATCAGTATTTACACACAGTTTTTCTGTAGCTTTTTTTTGATAAAGCTTTGCAATCTCGTTACCTAGATGTCTGCTGCCTGAGTGTACAACTAGGTAAAGATTATCTTGACTATCTTTATTGACCTCAATAAAGTGATTGCCCCCACCTAAGGTACCTATGCTCAATCTAGCTCTTTTTAAGTTGACCTTCTCTGCAGCTTTAAGAGCAGTTAAATCGATCCTACAGTTGAAATCATGCGCTTTTTTTCTAATATTAAAACCTGATGGTATCTTAGAATAAATAAGCTTATCTAGTTTATTCAAGTCTAATTTACGATTTCTGATTTTAATTATCTCCATACCGCATCCAATATCTACGCCAACTAGGTTGGGCACCACTTTATCCTCGATAGTCATAGTTGTTCCAATAGTACACCCCGCGCCACAATGGACATCCGGCATTATTCTTATCTTGCTTCTTTTGGTAAATTCTTGGTCACAAAGTATTTTTATCTGATTTATAGCTGCTTCTTCGATGTATTGTCCATAAGCTATAGCGGTGTTATACTTCCCTTGTATTTGTCGCATTTTTCCACCTCCACTTAGCTAATCTTCGTCATTTTCTTGGTAGCTGTGAGGGACATCCATGTAATGCAAAACATCTTCCATTATATCTCTAAATAAAGGTCCAGCTACTTGCGATCCCCAACGGCCTGTAGCGGGCTCATCCACCATTACATATAACGCTATTTGGGGGTCTTCTACTGGAGCAAAACCAACATAAGAAGCTATGATAGAACCATCAATGTATCCACCCTCTGGTGATATTTTTTGAGCTGTACCAGACTTGCCTGCAACTGAGTAACCATCAATAGTTAGGTTTGCTCCTTTAACTACCTCTTGAAGAATTTCTCTTGAAATATCAGAAGTTTCTTGTGAGAAAACAGTTCTTACGGGTGTTGGCTTATTGGCCTTGACTACTTCGCCTTCAGAGTTTCTAAATTCTTTTGCTAGGTAGGGTTGCATTAGCTGCCCCCCATTAGCAACAGCTGCCACACCCATGATTTGTTGTATTGGCGTTACAGCATTTCCTTGACCAAAAGATGTTACTGCAAGGTCTAAGTCTGTCATGGTTTGTGTGTTAAATAAAATTCCTGTTGTCTCACCTGGCAGATCTATCCCTGTCCTTTGACCAAAGCCTAGACCATGTATGTATTTAAATAACGTATCTTTACCTAAATCAAGCCCGATATCAACAAACGCTGTGTTGCTTGATCTAACCACAGCTTGGGTATAGGTTTGTTCTCCGTTTGCTCTTCTGTCCCAGTTTCGAATTCTAGTTCCTAAAACTTCTTTATATCCCTTACATATATAAGTGTCTGTAGGCTTAAATACATTTTCCTCTAAACCTACTGCCATAGTAGCAATTTTGAAGGTAGAGCCTGGCTCAAAACTATTTGTAATAGCAGCATTTCTCCAAGTGGAGCTGGGGTAATCGGCAAAGCTTTCCGGCTCAAAATCCGGTTTATTTGCCAGCGCCAGTATCTCACCAGTATTTGGATCTACGGCGATCACAGATATCCCCTCAGGTTCAAATTCCTCCATAGTTATTTGCATTTTGCTTTCAACAATATGTTGAATATAATGGTCTATTGTTAATGTGAGGTCTAAACCTTCAACTGGGGCTTTATAGTTAGCCACCCCACCAGGTAGCTCTCTTCCGCTTCCATCAGATGTGTACAAAGAAGTACCCGGCACTCCTGCAAGCTCATCTTGATAGTGTGCCTCTATACCTTCTAGCCCTTTGTCAGTACCCATAAAACCTAATACATGGCTAGCAAGCCGTTCATGGGGATAGAATCTTTTACTTTCAGGGATAGTTCTTATACCTTTAATTTCTAGCTCTTTGACCTTCTGAGCTGTTTTGTCATCTACTCTTCTTTTTAAATAAACTTCTGAAGCGTCACTATTTAGCCTGTTATAAATTGCTTCATCTTCTAAGTCTAGCACGTTGCTTAATTTTTCTACAACTTTAGCAGGTTCTTCAATTGCAGATGGGATAACAACGATAGTTTCCGCAGATGCACTTCCAGCTAATAGGTCTCCATTTCTGTCATAAATTTGTCCCCTTTGAGGCTGTATGGTTACGTGACGAAACCACTGTCTCTCAGCCCTTTCTAGATATTGGGTGCCTCCAACGAATTGAACCCAAAACAGACGTCCTATTAATAAACTGAACATAAATAAGAAAATCCCAAAGGTCCAAAGTGACCTCTTCCTAAGTAAAGCTTTTGTTTGTTCATCCACCATTAAACACCTCACTTTTTTAATTATGTTTTGCTATCAACAGGTGTGTAAGTGAGGTTATAAAACCTCTAAACCATACTTATATGATAACATAGACAAAGAAATAAAGGTTTATTTTTTTAAAGTTAAATCAATTAATTTCTATACACTTGACAAACCTAAACATTATTAGTAAGTTAGTTCTAAATAGATAATAAAATGATTAGGCAATGCTTACCCTAAAAAGGTACAACCCTCTCTTGGTTGTACCTTTTTTTAAAACAATAGTTAAAGGAGCGTACGTTATGCTAAAAGAAGCTATTTATCATCGCCCTAATAATGAGTTTATTTATGCGTTAGATGAAGAAACACTTCAGATTAGACTTAAGACGAAAAAAAATGATGTAGATAGAGTTGCTCTTATTTTTGGGGACCCGTATGATTTTAACAAAGAAAAAAAGTGTTGGATATCTAAACAAAAAGACATGAGGTTTAATGGCAGCGACGGTTTATATGATTATTGGTTGATTGAGGTTAAACCAGAGCATAAACGACTCAGATATGGTTTTTTATTAATAAACAGTGATAAGACACTGGTATATACCGAAAGAGGTTTTTACGAGCAGCAGCCGAAAGACGCTAGCTTTTATTTTTGCTTTCCCTTTTTAAATAAGGCTGATGTTTTTTCTCCACCGGCTTGGGTTAACTCCACCGTATGGTATCAAATTTTTCCGGAACGCTTTGCCAACGGTGATTTTTCAATCAACCCTGAAGGTACTTTGCCTTGGAAGAGCGAAAGACCATCACATAAAGGTTTTTACGGTGGTGATTTTCAGGGTATTATCGACCACTTAGACTATTTGGTGGATTTAGGAATTACCGGTATATACTTAACCCCAATTTTTAAAGCACACTCCAACCATAAGTACGATACAATTGACTATATGGAGATAGACCCTCAATTTGGTGACAAAAAAACCTTTAAACAACTTGTTCAAAACTGCCATAAAAAAGGCATCAAGGTAATGTTAGACGCTGTTTTTAATCATAGCGGCAAATACTTTTCTCCTTTTTTAGATGTTATCGAAAAAGGAGAAGATTCCCTATATAAAGACTGGTTTCACTTACATGGGTTGCCTGTTAAGACAAGTTACCCTGCTAACTATGATACTTTTGGCTATGTTTCCTCTATGCCAAAATTAAATACAGAAAACCCAGAGGTAAAAGGCTATTTGTTAGATGTAGCTAAGTATTGGATTGAAGAGTTTGATATAGACGGATGGCGACTTGACGTGGCTAATGAAGTTGACCATGCTTTTTGGAGGGAATTTAGGGCCACTGTTAAGAAAGTTAAGCCAGATGCCTACATTTTAGGGGAGATATGGCATGATTCAATGCCTTGGCTGCAAGGTGATCAGTTTGATGCTGTTATGAATTATCCCCTAACTAATGCAATTACAGATTATTTTGCCACAGGCAGTATTAGCTCAACTGAGTTTGTAAATACAGTTACTAAAATCATCAACATGTACCCTGAAACCGTCAACGAAGTGCAGTTTAATTTGCTGGGTAGCCATGATACACCAAGAATTTTGACTTTAAGTGGCAACAACAAGAAAAAAGTTAAGCTACAATTTTTGGTGCAGTTAACTATGGCAGGAACACCCTGCATTTACTATGGCGATGAAATCTCTATGCCAGGAAAAGATGACCCTGATTGTAGAAGATGTATGGTATGGGATAAAAAAGAACAAGATACCGATATGTTTTCATTTGTTCAAAAATTAATTACATTGCGCAAAAAATTTGATGTTTTTAGAACCAATCAAAACTTTGGCTTTTTAGATACAGCAGAAAGTGATGTAATTTGCTATAACAAACAGGATACTGAAAATGAGTTATTTGTTGTTATTAACAACAGTGAGGATGTAAAAGAGGTAACATTGCCTATCAGGTATCAGCATAATAATGTTTTGGATCTTTTAAATGATGAAGAAAAACTTTTAAATACCAAATTACAGCTACAAGGCTATAGCGCCGGGCTGTTTCTAGTGCGGTAAATAGACATAAAAAGGTGCAGGCTTATGGCCTGCACCTTTTTTATGTCTATTTATTCCCATGAAACCCTTTAAGGCAAATAAACCATTATCCTTGCTCCAATAACATCAGCGGCTATCTAAAATATCATATGTGCTACAAATGCTATTATGGGAAGTGTTATTAGTGTTCTTAGTATAAAGATTATAAACAGTTCCCATAAACTAATTGGCACCTTCGAACCTAGAATTACTCCCCCCACTTCTGAAAGATAAATTAGCTGACTTACAGAAACACAAGCTATTACAAATCTAGTAAGTTCAGATTCTATGCTGCTTGCTAAAATAGCAGGTAGGAACATATCTGCAAACCCAACAATTATAGTTTGCGAAGCTTCAGCAGCTTCAGGTATATTTAAAATGTTAAGAAGGGGAATAAAAGGAGTTCCTAAAATACTAAATATCGGTGTAAATTCCGCTAAAATTAAAGCTATTGTACCGAAAGCCATTACCACAGGTAAAACTCCTAGCCACATATCTAAAATATTATTAATTCCTTTTCTAATATAGTGACTAAACTCCTTGCTTTGAGCTGCTTTATTGGTCGCCTGTACTAATCCCCACGTTAGGCGGTTATGGTTTTGTGGAATTGGCTTTTCCTCTACTTTATTGTCATTGTTATAGCTATCCTGTTTTTTAGATAAAGGTGGAATTCGAGGAAGTATTAGTGCTGCTACAAATCCTGCAAGGGCTACTGTTAGATAGAAAGGTAGAAACATATGTGGTAATCCTACCTGAGCAATTACAACCCAACAAAAGGTGATTGAAACAACAGAAAACGTTGCACCTATAACTGCAGCTTCCCTTTTAGTATAATACCCCTCTTCATATTGCTTTGAAGTGAGCACAACCCCTATAGTCCCATCCCCTAACCAGGAGGCTATACAGTCTATGGAGGATCTCCCAGGTAAGGTAAATAAAGGCCTCATGATTTTATTTAAAATACTACCTATAAATTCTAAAAGACCAAAATCCATCAGTAAAGGCACAAACATCCCTGCAAATATGAACACTGTAAATAAAATAGGCGCTAGTTCATATAACAAAAGGCCACCTGTATCATCTGACCATATAAACTCAGGGCCTTTGTTAAATAATACTAACAAAGAAGCTATACCACCTATAACTCTGATAAGTAGCCAGGGTGTTGAAACATTAAAAAGTTTAGATATATTTTTTGAACTTAAAGTAAGGTTAGTAAATTTACAAATTAAACTCATTACTGCGGAAAACGCCACCATAAGGGTGACCCCCTGCGGCAGAGCTTGTGCAAATAAATTCATAAATACATCAGTTAATAATGCTATTGGTATAGTTAGAGTTCCGTCTTTAGGGATAGGAGTTATAAATAGTAAAACTCCTATCCCTGAAGGTATTAGAAATTTTAGTAAATTAACTATCTCTATGCCATTGTTTAATTGTTTTTTATTTTTAAGACCAATCACTGTTATCTTCTCCTTTGCAAAAATAAATAACTTATTTAATGACCCTTTATCCTTTATAAAGTGAAATTTAATCAGTGGGGGTCTTAAGCCAGTTAAGCTGTGATAAATATGAACTTATATTTTAAAAGTATTTTAGGCCTAAAAATACTTAGGATTTAAATTAATCAAAAAAAACCGACCCCTTGTATAAAACAAAGAGACGGTTGAATATCCGTGGTACCACTCTAATTATTAACTCGTTAGTTAATCACTCTAATCCTTGTAACGGTGGAAAGCCGTGCCTTAATACTAAATTTCTTCTTAAAGACAACCTCAGAGACTCTCTTCGGTAAAGTTAGGCTACGGACCTCCCACTCTATATCCGCTCGCTTAAGCCGTTACTAAACTTACTCTTCCCTTCACTGGTTTTTATTTCAGCTAAAAATATATTGTTTATGATTATATACACTTGGGTTGATGCTGTCAATAGAAAAACACTTTTTTTATTAAATTTTTCATGTTGACTTTAAAAACAGCCTTTCCTTCTACCCATTAAATGGGATATAATGAACTAATATTACTTTTAAGGAGGGATCGTTTTGAAATTTAAAGATAGCGGCCAGGGGTGTACAGTCCAATATTTGTTCAATAGTGGCTTTGCAGTGGAAACCCAGAGTAATATTCTAATCTTTGACTATTGTAAAAGAAGTGAGTATATCACAGATAAGCTTCTTTCGGGTAAAAAAGTCACTGTTTTTGTAACTCACGATCATAGCGACCACTTCAACTCAATAATCTATGAATGGTCAAAAAAGCATGATGTTTGTTATGTCATTGATGAAAATGTAGATAAATCCCCTAATGCCAATATATATACTGTCAAACCGGACGAGCACTTGTTTGTAAATGACATTTCAATAAAGACCCTAGGCTCTACCGACCGAGGTGTCTCTTTTCTAGTTAAAGTTGATGATGTCACTATCTTTCATAGCGGAGACCTCAACTGGTGGAAATGGAAAAACGACTCAATACAAACCCAGCGACAAGAAGAACTAGATTACAAAAATGAAATACACAAACTACTTAATCAGCATATTGATATTGCCTTTATACCTGTTGACCCAAGACTTGGTGAGTTTTACGACCTGGCGGCCAAATATTTTGCCGAAGTTATTTCTGTTAGTAATATAATCCCAATGCATTTTACCACTTCGCCGAAATCAGTGGAAATCATCGCAGAAAAATGGCAACTTAGGCCTAAGTTTGTCCCGTTACTTCTAGAAGGTCAAACTGCAACATTCAAACTACAAGGAAGGAGTCACCCTCCGTGTTCTTAAACCTACTAACTGGTATCGGCTTAAGCACAGCCGCCGGATTTCGTGTGTTTATTCCTC
Source organism: Proteinivorax hydrogeniformans (assembly GCF_040515995.1). Taxonomy (GTDB): domain Bacteria; phylum Bacillota; class Proteinivoracia; order Proteinivoracales; family Proteinivoracaceae; genus Proteinivorax; species Proteinivorax hydrogeniformans. The sequence goes on from NZ_CP159485.1 coordinate 2,288,009, forward strand.
TTTTAACTATGAGCGTAGCAAGCTACTATGGCATTATAAGTCCACCTGATAACTTTGAATGGATAGCTTCATCACAGGCAATTACTATACTCTCGATAGCGACTATATCGGAACTTATCGCTTATGAAATTCCTTGGTTTAACAATATAGTTAATATGATAAGCATTCCTTTTGCTACAGTAGCAGGCATTCTTTTAACCGCATCATTTCTGACGGAGGTAAGCCCATTACATCAGTGGTCTCTGGCTATAATAGCTGGTGGAGGAACAGCTCTGGCCACAGACGTATTTAGTAACACTGCTCAGGTAGCTGTAACAACAGCAACTGGAGGAACGGCCAACCCTATTCTCTCGCTATTTGAATCGGCGATTACAATAATAATTTCAATGATAGTCATACTGGCAATTACTCTTCCGATTGCTTTAATAATAATACCTTTTATACTCATGCTATTTAGATCAACAGTTAAATCTAAACGTTTAAAACAAGGATAGATAAAAAAAGGTAGTGGTTTAAAAACCACTACCTTTTTTTTTATCTATTAAACCATAATTCCTGTTACTTTCTAAATTACTTCCAACACTCCGGCACATAAAGAAATTTCCTCGCTAAGCTAAACATTTAGGTAGGTTTCCTTGCTTTCTATGATGCTCTACACACTCACAACACTTCCCATGTCTAGGGCATGATTTACTGTTACATACACATTCCTTTATACAACTAATCCCTCTCACCTCCTTGAATTGGGATTTCTAAGATCTGTGTGTTCTTTTCTTATAGAAAAAGTTTATTATCATTACATTAAACATAGTAGCTAAAATTCCTGCTTACGAAAAAAATTAACTTCCCAGCCTATCTAAATATCGAAAATAGTAATTATAAATCTATACTTTCTTCATATCCCTATGTGTTAGGATAGTTGTCGTATAAGAAAATTAATGCAATAATGAAGTTACGACACTAAACCTAAGGAGATAAAATTATGTCAAAATCTAAAAGTAAGCACTACTCTAAAGAGTTTATTGAGTCCGTATTAAAAAGACTTGAGCCCCCTTCAAATGACACCGTTACTGCTATTGCAGCAGAGCTGGGCATTCCCAAAACAACCATTTATACATGGGTGAAAAGAAACAATAAAACTCTATCATCTCGCAAACCTCAAAATAGGTGGAACTCAGAAGATAAATTCCAAATAGTATTAGAAACAGCAGCTTTAAGTGAAGCTGAGCTAGCCGATTACTGCCGACGTAAAGGTATATACCTTGAAGATATAAAGCGTTGGAAAGAGCAATGTTTAAAGGCAAACCAAGGTGAAACACAGGACTACCAAAAGACTAAAAGTGAGTTAAAGGAAGAAAAGGAAAAAGCAAAAGAATTAAAAAAGCAGCTTAGACAAAAAGAGAAGGCACTGGCAGAAACGGCTGCATTACTAGTATTAAGAAAAAAAGCAGACGCGATTTGGGGGGACCCCGAGGAAGACTGATCAGTAGCTCAGATCGCGTAAAAGCAGTAGAACTGATCGATGAAGCAAGAATAAATGGTGCAAGGTTAGCCCCTGCATGTGAAGTATTAAGTATCAGCGTGCGTACCTATCAAAGATGGACTAAGGAAAAAGGGAAGATCAAAGAAGATAAAAGACCTTCAGCTAAACGCCCCACTCCTAAAAACAAGCTAACAGATGAAGAACGCCAAGAAATAATAAAAACAGCAAATAATCCTAAGTATGTCGACTTACCTCCATCACAAATAGTTCCTAAGCTGGCAGACGAAGGCAAATATTTGGCATCTGAATCAACAATTTACAGGGTTTTAAAAGAAGAAAAAATGGATGCTCACCGAGGAAGGGCCAAAAAACCCACAAAAAGGGAGCCTCCTACTCATGTAGCTACTTCCCCTAATAAAATATGGACTTGGGATATAACATGGCTAAACTCTGCTGTTAAAGGTAGTTTCTATAAGTTATACCTTATAATAGATATGTTTAGCAGATTAATTGTAGCCTATGAAGTATGGGAGTCAGAGAAAGCAGAATATGCTGAAAGACTTATTAAAAAAGCAACATTGTCTCAAAAGATTTCAGGTCGACCTTTAGTACTACACTCCGATAATGGCAGCCCAATGAAAGCAGCAACATTTCAGGCCACACTTGAAAAACTAGGTATTCAAAGCTCTTTTTCCCGTCCAAGAGTTAGTAATGACAACCCTTACTCCGAATCGCTCTTTAAGACCATGAAGTATCGCCCAGCATACCCTTATAAAGGTTTTAAAAGCATAGAGGAAGCAAGAAATTGGGTTAAAGAATTTGTTAGATGGTATAACTATGAACACTTACATAGTGGCTTAAAATTTGTTACACCTTACCAAAGACACTATGGAATTGATGTTAATATAGTAGAAAAAAGAATCAGGATCTATGAGCATGCAAGGAAAAAGCACCCAGAGAGGTGGTCTAAAAATATCAGAGATTGGTCATTACCCGAATATGTTTCTCTAAACCCTATAAAAGACATACAGTTTAAAAATACTATAGATCATGTAGATTAGCTTTACAATCTAACAAGGTAATTCGTAAAACTTTTTAATTTTAATGCGACAACTTTCTTGACAAACACCGATATTAAATATATGGGTTTCCCCCCTGATTTTAAACTTTTGTGCATATTTTAATTTTTTTCTATCATTTTTCGTAATATTTGAGTAATACTCCATTGGTACAGTTTTTGGCAAAATAGATTTTTTTAGACTTTTTTTACACCCTCTACCCCTGATTTAATTAAGTTCTTGGGATATTTTTCACATACACAACCTGTTATAACAGTTTTCATTTTGTAACAAAACAGATTAGTACACCCCTGTTAACTCGGGAATTTTAACAAAAACAGGTGTTGCAATTAGTCAAAACACAGTTTATAATGTAAGCGTAAAATAAAATATTAATTTTAGAATTAATCTTTCTATTTAATAAATCTCATATTAAACTAACAAATTTTTTAAGGGGGTTTTTTTATGAACACAGAGTGGAGAGAATTTAAGCATGGTGTTTGGAATGATGAGGTTAACGTAAGGGATTTTATTCAAAAAAATTATACTCCTTACGAAGGAGACGATAGGTTTCTAAATGAGCCTACGGAAAAAACAAAAAATTTATGGGAAAAAGCAGTACAACTTTTAAATAAAGAAAATCAAAAGGGCATCTTAGATCTAGACACTAATACAGTCTCAGGAATAAACGCATTTAAACCAGGTTACTTAGATAAGGAAAACGAACTAATAGTAGGTTTTCAAACCGATGAGCCTTTAAAACGAATCGTAAACCCTTTCGGTGGTATTCGCATGGCTATTTCTGCTGCAGAAAGTTATGGTTATGAGGTTGATGAAAGTATTAAGGATACTTTTACTAACTATCGCAAAACACATAACCAAGGTGTTTTTGATGTTTATACTCCTGAAATGAAGCTTGCTAGAAAGGCTGGCGTTGTTACAGGATTGCCTGATGCTTATGGAAGAGGAAGAATCATTGGTGATTATCGTAGATTGCCACTTTACGGTTCAGACTTTTTGATAGAGCAAAAGAAAAAAGAAATGGCAGATCTTAACGGACCAATGACTGAAAATGTTATTAGGTTAAGAGAAGAGTTAATGGAACAACTACGTGCTTTAAATGAACTTACTGAAATGGCCGCTAGCTATGGGTTTGATGTAACTAAACCAGCTAAAAATTCTAAGGAAGCAATTCAGTGGTTATACTTCGCTTACCTTGCTGCTATAAAACAGCAAAATGGTGCTGCTATGTCTCTAGGTAGAGTTAGTACGTTCTTAGACATTTATATAGAAAGAGATCTTAAGGAAAACACTATCTCTGAAGAACAAGCCCAGGAGCTAATTGATCAGTTTGTTATGAAACTGCGTCTAGCTAGACACCTAAGAACACCTGACTATAACGAGTTGTTCGCCGGAGACCCTACCTGGATAACAGAAGCTATCGGTGGTATGGGGGTTGATGGTCGAACATTAGTTACCAAAAACAGTTATAGATTCTTGCACACTTTGGTAAATCTAGGTCCAGCCCCAGAGCCAAACATGACCGTTCTTTGGTCACAAAAATTACCAGAGAAATTTAAAGAGTTTTGCGCTAAGTTGTCTATAGAGACTGACTCTATCCAGTACGAAAATGACGACCTTATGCGTACAGATTTTGATGACGATTATGGAATTGCCTGCTGCGTTTCCGCTATGAAAATAGGAAAACAGATGCAATATTTCGGAGCTAGAGTAAACCTAGCTAAAGCACTGCTTTATGCTTTAAATGGTGGAGTTGATGAGCAACTTAAACAGCAAGTCTCTCCAAAGCAAGAATTGCCTAAGGGTGAGTATCTCAATTATGAAGATGTTATGGATAAATTCGATAACGTTATGGAATGGCTGGCAGAAACTTATGTAAATACCATGAATGTTATTCACTACATGCATGATAAATACGCATATGAATCATCTATGTTAGCGCTTCATGATAGAGATATAGACAGGCTAATGGCTTTCGGTATAGCAGGGCTATCAGTTGTTAGCGACTCCTTAAGTGCCATAAAATACGCTAAAGTTAAACCTGTCAGAAAAGATAACATTACAGTTGACTTCCATACCGAAGGTGAATTCCCGAAATATGGTAATGATGATGAAAAAGTTGATGAAATAACAGTCGATGTAGTTAACAGGTTTATGGAAAAACTGCGCAAACATCAAGCTTATCGCGATTCTATACACACTCTTTCTATCCTTACGATAACTTCAAACGTTGTCTATGGTAAAAAGACTGGCTCAACCCCAGACGGACGAAAAGAAGGAGAACCTTTTGCTCCAGGTGCTAACCCAATGCACGGAAGAGATATAACCGGAGCTTTAGCTTCGTTGAACTCAGTAGCAAAAATACCTTATGCTCAGTGTAAAGATGGTGTATCAAACACCTTTACCGTAGTGCCTGACAGCTTAGGTAAGGATAAGCAGCAACGAGTTGCAAATCTTGTATCTGTTTTAGATGGATACTTTGTTCAAGGTGCTCATCATTTAAATGTAAATGTTCTAAATAAAGAAACCTTAAAGGATGCTATGGATCACCCTGAAAAATACCCTTCTTTAACTGTTAGAGTTTCTGGATATGCAGTAAACTTTAATCGCTTGACTAAGTCCCAGCAGCAAGAAGTAATTTCTAGGACATTCCACCAGAGAATATAGCATAATGACCACAGCAAATGTTCATTCTATAGAAACTATGGGACTGGTTGACGGCCCTGGCGTAAGAACAGTAATCTTTTTACAGGGCTGTCAGTTAAGATGTATCTACTGTCATAATCCAGACACATGGAAAGCAGGGTATGGAAAAGAAATGTCCGTGGATGAGCTGATCAAAATGGTAAAAAGGTACAAGTTTTATTATAAAGATAATGGCGGAATCACTGTTTCTGGCGGTGACCCGCTACTACAGCCACAGTTTTTAAAAGAGTTTCTTAAAGCTTGTAAAGAGGAAGGAATTAACACCGCTATAGATACCTCTGGACATGGTTTAGGAGACTATGATGACATTCTAAAATACACCGATTTAGTTCTTTTAGATATCAAGGCAGCAAACGAAGATAAATACAGAGAAATAACTAAACGTAAAAGTGATAAGTTCTTTGAATTTTTAGAGGCTGTCAAAAGGAACAATGTTGATATTTGGACTCGCCATGTTGTAGTGCCGACTATCAATGCAGAAGAAAAGCAGATAGTGGAAGTCGCTAAGTTTATTAACACGATTCCAAATGTTAAAAAGGTAGAACTTCTTCCATATCACAACCAAGGCGCTCAGAAATATAAATCTTTAGACATGAAGTATCCATTAGAAGGTGTTCAGCCTTTAGATAATGATAGTCTTGACTACTTTAACAAAGTTTTGCATAAACACTTAGATATCATAGAAGAAGAGTATAGTAAGACAGGTTAACACAAAGAAAACCTCCCTAAAAAGGGAGGTTTTCTTTGTGTTAATAAGTGTTTTAGTTATTACTTATCTTCTTTAGTTTTATCTTCTAACCTTTTTAACATATTAGCAGCAAACTCTCTTCCGCCAATACCAAAAGATATAGCAAAAGCAATAGCTAATGCACCTAAAGTTATGATAAAGGCAGCATTTACAATAGACGAAGCTACGCCAAGTTGGCTTAACGCCATAAACACTGCAATTACAATAATGGTAGTTTTAGCTATTAAAGCTGTCACTTTAGCATTTGGGGCTTTTTTGCCAATTAGTGCTTCCACCCATGTAGCAATAAATAGTGCTGTCCCCATTATTATTATTGCACTTATTGCAAATGGTAGATACGCTATAATACCTTGACCTACTGTTTGTAGCACTTCCAGTCTTAGAACATTTATAGCTTCCACAAAGAATAAAAGTCCTACAATATACTTTACTAGTTCACCAATAGCTGTTGATAATGAAAATTTGCTTATTTTTTCGTCATCTGAAGGAATGATTTTTCCAATAAGCTTATCAGTACCAACACTTGAAAGAACTTGGGTAAGTAACTTGCCAGATATCTTAGCAATATAAACACCTATAACAACTATCGCTATAGCAACGAAAATATTAGGTAAAAATACTACAATTCTATTTAACATAGCAATCGCAGGATCTGATATGGCAGCGATATTTAAAACCTGAAGTGCAGAAATTACCACCGGAATTAAAATCAGAACGTACACAATATAAGAAATTACTGAAGATATTTGCGCCTCTTCAGAAGTTTCAACACCAGCTTTTTCCTGAAGCTTATCTACGTTTAACTTCTTTAAAACCGGAACAAGAAGCTGTCTAATAATTTTTGCTATAAATATACCCACTACTAAAATAATGCTAGCGGCAATTATATTAGGTATAAAATTTAAAAACCTAGAAACTACCATAGTAATTGGTTGAGCAGCATCATGCAATCCTAACTGGTTTAGGACCTCTGGCAAAAACAGTAAAAAAACTATGATATAAACTAATTTACCGATAAATTCTACGGAGCTACCGGTATCCTCATCCACAACACCTAATTTGTCAGTGTGTTTCTCTAGCTGTAATTTGTTTAATAGCTTCACCACAATACTCTTAACTACTGCTGATACAACTAAAGCTAAAACTAACAGTAGTGCCGCATGAATTACAGAAGGCACTGCTGATATAAAAGATTCAAATAATCTCTCTAGATATTCCATCTTTTTTCTCCTCCTTATTATTAATGGTAACTATTATTATAAAGGAAAATGGTAATGATTACAAGGTTTCTTTGTGCAATGTTTTAAACTGTCAGTTTTTTCAGTTTAATAATGTTCGGTATTAAATTCGCTTTGGGTACAAAGAAGAATATCTAAACTTTTCAAAACACCTTTATTTCTGAAAGAAACAGGTTGCAGAGAGCCTTAAACAAAGCTTTAAAAAGTTAAAACAGGGTATTGCCAAAACACAAAACAGGGATTATAATTAATAGTGTAGATATTAACTACTTTCTAATTTTCCCTCTAATCTTTTTAAATATACAAACTTAATTTCTCCGAAAAAAGATCAAAACTACCGCTAAGCCAAGTCTTAGCGGTAGTTTTTTTATTATATTATTGGAAAGGATGCAAAAAGCGGGGCTAATAATACTGTCACAAGCCCAGCCACAACTATAGCGAGGCTGCTCATGGCGCCTTCAACCTCTCCTATTTCTAAAGCTTTTGTGGTGCCCATAACGTGCGAAGATGTTCCTATTGCCAGTCCTATAGCAATAGGTTCTGTAATTTTAAATAATTTACATACACTAACTGCTATAATATTTCCAAATATGCCGGTTAATATTATAGTCGCTACGGTCAAAGTAATTATTCCTCCAAGTTCCTCTGAAACTCCTATTCCGATAGCTGTTGTTATAGACTTAGGAAGTAAAGTTACAAATTGTTGGTCGGTTAGCTGAAAAAATTTAGACAAAATAGTCACAGTTGTTAAGCTAGATAACACACCTGTTGTTATGCCGATTGTTAAAGCTTTTAAATTGTTTTTTAAGAGTTGTAATTGCTGATATAAAGGCACTGCTAAGCACACCGTTGCAGGAGTTAAAAGATAGCTAAGATATTTTGCCCCCTCATTATAGCTTTCATATTCTATATTGAAGATAACAAGAACTAAAATTACAAAAATAATTGAAATAAGAAGTGGGTTAAACACTCCCCATTTAAGCTTAGACTTTACCCATAACCCTAATGAATAACCAAGTACACTAATGACAACACCGAAGTAAACTGAGTTACTTAATATTTCTGTCATGCTTATTACCCCTCTTTTCCAAAAGGACTATGTATTGAGTAACTTTACCGGTAGCTACCATGACTATTACAGTAGTTAAAGCAATTATTACAGCTAAAGGAAGTAAGATTTTTTGCATCTCGCCCCAAATATTAATTAGCCCCACACTAGCAGGTATAAACATAAGCGGCATTAGCTTTAACAATAGATCACTGGCATCTTTTATTTTATTTAACTTAATAATTTTGGTTTGTAGGCAAATCAGCATAATTAAGAGCCCGTAGACACTAGCAGGAATGGGTAACGGCAGTGCTTGATAAACTAGCTCGCCTATAAAAGTGACTACAAAAATAACGCCGAGCCCATAGATTAAGTTCATTTTAAAACCTCCATCATAAAGATTTTGCCATGCCCATTATAACATACATCCTACCCTATTAATTCTTTTGCTATAAGCTCTAAAGCAAAAGTTTCTCTTTCGATCGATAGTCCCATAGATTTCTCCTTTTTAGCCATTACTTCCTTGTTATGCGTTATAGCCGTGTTGATATCTATCCAAACTGGAGCCATCCCATTAGCTACTTCATAATCTTCTAAGTTAATCTCCCCAAGCTGAGAGTCAACCTTGCAGATGTAAAAATAGGATAGCATATGAATCAAGTCATACTCAGGCTTATAGTGCGGCCTATACTCATCAATATATCCGAATTCGCTTAGCACCTCTATGTTTTTAGCTCCCGTTTCCTCTGCCAGCTCCCTTTTAAGCCCTTCTATTATATCTTCTTGTGGATCAACTCCACCTCCAGGTAAGCTATAGTCATTATAAGCTTTTGTATAAAGCAATAGAATTTTCCTACCATCTAAAACAATAGCTCTAGCAGCTCTTCTATTAAAAGTTCTACCCTCTAACTTATCTAAGTTTTTATGAATTAGTTTCTTTATTAGTCTCAAGTTTTTATACCTCTTTTTTCATTAAATTATTTGACTTACTTATTTTAGCATAATTACAAGACAGAAAAAATCCTCTCTTTTCAATTTATTAAAGAGAGGATTTTTAGTTTATTCAGCCTTTGCCAACATGTCTGACGCTTTGTAAGAACTTCTCACCAGTGGTTCAGATGCAACGAAACTAAAGCCTAGCTTTAGAGCCTCATCTTTATACCTTTTAAAGGTTTCTGGGGTTACATATTCCTGTATAGGGTAATGCTCATTACTTGGTGGAAGATATTGTCCTACTGTTAAAAAGTCGCATTTGTACTCTCTAAGGTCTGCCATTGTTTGAGCTATTTCCTCTTCTCTTTCTCCTAGGCCTACCATAATACCCGATTTTGTGTATATTTCGCTATCTAATTTCTTTATCTCCTCTAGAAGTTGTAGAGATCTTTTGTAAATAGCTTGTGGCCTTACATCATCGTATAGTCTAGGGACAGTCTCGATGTTATGGTTGATTATATCTGGCTTTGCCTCAACCACATATTTTAAGGCTTTTTTATCACCTTTAAAGTCAGGTATCAACACTTCTATAGCAATATCCTTGTCTTTACTCCTTATTGATTCAATAACCTTAGCAAAGTGTTTTGCTCCACCATCAGGCAAATCATCTCTTGTAACTGAGGTTATAACTACATGCTTTAACCCAAGTTCCATTGTCGCCTGCGCAACGTTTTTTGGCTCTTTTTCGTCTACTTTTTCTAGTTTCTCAGAAGATACATTGCAAAATCTACAATTTCTAGAACACTGGCTCCCCAAAATCATAAACGTTGCTGTCTTTTTGCTAAAACATTCTATTTTATTAGGGCAGTTCGCCTCTTCGCATACTGTATTTAAAGATAATTTTTCCAATATATTTCTCACATATCTGTCTTTATGCACATCATTCATCTTAACTCTAAGCCACTTAGGCTTTCTTTTTATATCCATCGCTTCCCCCTCCTCCTAGAAATCTTGTTAATTTCTTTCTATCTTTTCGTAACTATTGAACTCAAAAGTATCGCAGATTTTTTCTAAAACAAGAGAGCTCGCCTGCTGAAAATCTACTTTTTCCCCAACTTGTTTTTGTAGTGAGGTTACTCCCATCTCCGCTAATCCACAAGGAATAATGAGTTTAAAATGTTCTAGATTTGTATTTATATTCATAGCAAAACCATGCATAGTGACCCCCTGCTTCACAGCTATACCGATTGCCACAACTTTTTCATTACCTACCCAAACTCCTCTATGCTGTTCATGTCTTGTTGCATTAACATCATATTTTTCAGTTAGTAAGTCTATAAAAACTTGTTCTAGCTTTTCTACAAATTGTCTTACTCCAAGCTTGTTATCCTCAAGGTTAAATATAGGGTATCCCACCAATTGACCATCACCATGATAGGTTACATCCCCACCTCTATTGGTTTCGATAAGCTCAATGCCATTTTCACTTAAATACTCTTTTGATGCTATTATATTTGATTTTGACGCATTTCTACCCGTTGTTATAACCGGGGGATGCTCAACTAAAATTAAGGTATCTCCTATATCACCTTTTTGCCTTTTTTCTAACAGCTCATGTTGGATCGCTAATGCTTTTTTATACCTGCATTTACCTAAAGAAATCACTCTTAACCTCTCATCCATAAAAACTCCCCCATCTTATTAGATTTATTAAATCATCTTTTTATATTATATCATCATTTAATAGTTTATTGGGAGTATAAATTTAACCTCTTCTCCACCACTGGAAAAGAGGTTAAATTTATATTTTCTCTGCAATAAACTTTCTTAGTTTTTCTTCAAAAACCTCATTATCTTTTGGTTTACGTTTAGGGGTTTTTGAGTATTTTTTTTGTTTTCTTCGCATTTCTTGATGTATATGTCTTTTCATCAGCAAAGCATCAATGTTTTCATGAGTAAAAAACCAACCGTTTTGATGGATTGCATATGCCCCTTTACCTAGAACTAAGGATGCCAAACCATAGTCCTGCGTTACTACAAGATCACCTTTTCGGGTATGCTTGACAATAACATGGTCTGCCATATCTTGATTTGCGTCAACTGTTATAATGTCACCATATTCATCGGAAATGTCATGATAAATATTTTTTACCATAAGAAGGGGAATTTGATATTCTTTTGCCACTCTGACAACAATTTTTCTTACAGGGCAGCCATCGGCATCTATAATAATTTTCATAAAATCACCTCTAGTTAATTAAAGTTAATAACATATACAGTATATCATTATTACTGACTCAGTGTATAATTTATATTAAATGGGTAAAAAAGTCCTTAAGGGAATAATTTTTCATGCTTGACCACTATCACAACAGGAATTTTCTTATTAATTTTATCTCTTGGAATTCCTACAAAAAGCCTTTAGTAGATGTCATTGTTTTTGCATCTATCTAGTATTATTTCATAAGTTTCATATGAGGCTCTTCCACTAGTATTTATTTAAAACCAATCGAATTAAAAGACAGCTCGGTATTATTTCCTATCCGTTGAGCTGTCTTTTTTTAATTTTTGTGTTGTTATAAGTTATGTCTTTAGCTAATAGATGCTACTTTAACAAATTCTACGTTCTGAGCTCTGTTTCCTGTAAAAATCAGCCCCTTTATTTTGCCTTCTTCTTTAACAAACTCTACGGTAAAAGTAAAGGGTACGTTTGTTAAAAACTTATTCTCTTCTACCTGATATAATACGTGCTGTCCGTTTCTTGAGTGCGAGGTGTATAAAATTCCGTCCTCCTCAATCACATCATAGAAAGTATCTAGCTCCTCACTTTGATATCTTCCTGTATAATGCGTACTATCAAAAGGTTGGTATGGCTTAATTTTTTCAAGTGGTATTAGCTTTTCTTTTGTTTTTAGGGCACTTTCCTTACCTAGGTATATTTCTAAGTTTAGCTGCTCTATTTTATAGTGATTTCCGGAAATATGAACTAGTGGGGCAAGACCGTAAGGGTTTTGCATGTGAGGCAAGCCATCTTTAACTACTATCTTAAATGCCATAATTGTTTCCTGTGACTTAGGGAAGTAGTAACCCTCTACTTCATCTAGGTTAACTTCGTCGGAGTAAACTTCAGGCTTTTCTTCTTTTTTACTTTCTTCCTTTTCATACCCAAATACTGCGTCTGCTACTGCAAAAGCTGCGTCCTTCATCAAAAGATTTTGTGTGTTTGAAAATAAAACTATGTCAACATCATCTTCTGTAAAACGGATTGTGGCGCTTCTATATGCTGCATCTGCTCCTCCATGCTCAATATATTTATGTCCTTTATACTCTCCTACAAAAAGGCCTCCGGCATAACTGCTTTCTTTTCCATCTTTAAGTTTGGGTGCATCAGACATGATTTTAATGGTGTCTGGGCTACAGACAGTAGGTTTTTTAAAATTTCCCATCCATTTTAAAAAGTCATTTGCTGTGGTGTTTAAAGAGGTGGCGCCATATGTGCCGTAGTTTAGTACGCTATATATAAAACTTCCATCGCCGACATCATAGTAAGAGTTGGCTTTGTTAGGGATTACTTTCCAGTAGTTATCCTTAAAAAAGGTTTTTTTCATGCCTAAAGGCTTGAAAATACGCTCCGTTGCAAACTCATTAAGAGTTTTACCTGAAGTTTTCTCAACTATCTCTGCTAGCAAGGTAAAGTTAGAGTTACTGTACAACCATTTAGTCTGAGGTGCAAAGTTTAATTTCTTTTGCTTACTTATTAAAGATAAAGCATCCTTTTGAGTTATAGTATCTACAATCCTAACTCCACTTAGCCCTAAAAGCTCCCACTGATCTTTAATGCCACTAACATTATTTATCATCTGTCTAACAGTAACCGGTTCATCAAATGCTATATACTCTGCTACATAATCTCTAACGTCATCATCTATGGAAAGCTTGCCATCTTCTTGAAGAAGTAGCACACACATAACAGCGACTTGCTTTGAAACAGATGCAACGTGGAAAACTGTTTCATCCTTTATTGGTATTAAATGTTCTAGGTTTGCATAACCAAAGTTTTTGTTATAAATAATCTCGTCTTTTTTTCTAACTACAACCTGCCCCCCTGGGCAAAGGTCTTTCTGCCAACAGGAAAATATTTTATCAATTTTCTTTTCTAGGCTGGTCATTTGCTTGTCCACCTCCGAATTTATTATTTAGCTATAAATATATATTTCGTACTACGAATTAAAACCCCCTTTTTATTTGAGCAAATTTTTTCAATAATAAAAAAAGAAACCCCTCTTTCTAAATCCTTTTTGCACCTGAACTGCAATATCTCTTTTGTACTGTTATTTACAACCTGATATTTCTCGTGTTCTCCTATATTATTAAGCTTTTGCTTTAACTGTTTTACGCTATCAAAACCGACTTGGATGTCACCACTGCTGCCGCAAGGATATTCACCGCCATATGCTATAAGGCAAAACATGTTTTGAGTAGTCTGATTCTTAGTCAATCTTTGGCCCTCCTTTGATATGCATCCGCAGCAATTAAGAGTTTGAACTTAGTTTGCCTTAATTCAAAACAGTTAATGCACTTTAATTTATGTTACTAAGCTTAGTTTGAGTATTTTAATTTTTGTATTTTACTATAAAAAGTATTAAACTACCGTTTATATAGAAAACTATAATAGACTCTTTTTGTTGGAGGTTATAATATGGCAAAGAAAAAACTAAAGCTAGCCGATATCTTGTGGGTTGTTTTTATAGTTTTTTTAGCAATTGGATTAGTGTATCCCATAATTGGTATTATTGCGCTCGTATGTATGCTTGCTCCTGTCGTTGTAGGAGTTATTAAAGGGAAGAGGATCTGGTGCAGTAGTTATTGTAGATTATTTCTTCCTCAAAGCAGAAAAGTAACAAGCACTCAGCTAAACCTCAGAGCAACTGTGATCAATGCCCCTTAAACAAAGATAAAAAGAATTAGCAAAACTTCTTCGCCAAAGGTTTTAGTCCACTTCAAAATAAGATATAATATATAGTAAAAATGCTAAAGGAAGTGCACTATGTCTTTGATGTTAGAGAATCTAAGTTTAAAACCAATTACAGAGGATAACCTTGATGATTTACTTTCCTTACAAAACGAAATTGTAAAACAAATTAATAGTGATGAGATGTTCGAACCCGAAACTAAAGATGGTCTATTACCTCTAATTGAAAACGACAAAATATATATACTAGGTTGTTATACCGATCAAACTTTAATTGCTTACGGAACTTTGTTGTTTCCCAAGTTTGATAAGGAAAACTTAGGGTACGATCTAGAATTTGCAAAAGAGGAACTTCCCTTTGTTGCTCACGTTGATAGCATTGCTGTTCATCCTAAATACAGAGGGTTAGGTCTACAAACTTTTATAGGAAATTATTTAGGTAGTATTGCTAAAAATCAAGGCTTTAAACACTTAATGTCCACAGTATCACCGGATAATTTTCATAGTATCAATAACGTTTTTAAACAGGGTTACAAAATAAAGAAACTTACAAGCAAGTATGGTGGAAAAAAAAGATACATCTTTTATAAAGAGGTAAAATAATCGATTATTAGTAACAGAAACTGGCATATCTAGCCATAACAAATAACAAACGGTTCCGTCATCGACTTTTGATGATTGGAACCGTTTTTAACTAAATAACTTAATATTAATGTTTTGCCGCGCGAAAACGTATTAATAAGCTTATTCTGCGATTCAAAGTGTAAATGCTATCCTAAAAGTGTACCAGTTAGAGCCATTTCGCTAGCGAATTAGTTTACCACCTATCATAAAATTCCTGTAAAATATAGTCAGATATATTTTCAGGAGGTTGAGGGGTGTGAAAATTGAAATGGATATGTATCAACAGATTCGCAAGCGATATCTAAACGGAGAGTCTCAAAGATCTATTGCAAAGAGTTTAGGCATCTCACGTCAATCGGTAAAAAAGTATTGTGACGGGTCAGCGCATCCAGAAAAAAGAAAGGAGTATAACAGAAGCCCAGTTAAAGTTACAAAAGAAGTAGAAGACTTTATCATAGGTTGTCTTAAGTCAGATGAAGAGGATAATATTAAAAAGCAAAAACATACTGCTAAACGCATATATGAACGACTTGTTGATGAGAAAGAATTTACAGGTGGTGAATCAACTATACGAAATGCTGTAAAAAAACTACGTGCAGAACAGTTAGTTCCACCTCAAAGCAATGTTCCTCTATCATATGAGCCAGGTGAGGCAATTCAGATAGACTGGGGCGAAGCCACAGCCTACCTCGATGATAAGAAAAGAAAATTGTATACTTTTTGCGCTAGGCTATGTTACAGCTGTGATATCTTTGTACAAGTCTTTAGAGCCGCCAATGAACAGGCTTTTTTAGAAGCGCAACAACGTATGTTTGATTTCTTTGGAGGAGTCCCCAGGCGAGTAATTTTTGATAATGCTAAAGTTGCAGTTAAAGAGGGTTTTGGAACCTATGCAAAACCACAAGATAAGTACTTTTCCTTCAGTGCCCATTATGCCTTTGAACTAGAGTTTTGTAACCCTGGTAAAGGAAACGAAAAGGGCCTTGTAGAAAACTTAGTTGGCTATTCTAGAAGAAATTTTTTAGTCCCTCTACCTAGGGTATCAAGTATAGAAGAGTTGAATCAAAAGCTACTGGAAGATTGCTTAAAGTACAGAGAAAAGCACCATATCAAAGGTCGCTCGAATGCTGTAAATGTAATGTACCAAGAAGAAAAACAGTTTTTAAATCCGATTCCCCCGTACCGGTTTGATACAAGCAAAACTAAAATTGTTTCCGTTGATGATTACTCCACAGCTTGCTATGAAAGAAACTACTACTCTGTCCCTACCAAGTATTTAAGAAAGGATGTAACTGTAAAAGGCTACGGTAATGACATCCAAATTTTTTATCAGAATGAAGAAATAGCTACACATATAAGAAACTACTACTCAGGAAAAACAGAGTATAAGTTAGAACATTACATAGACTTAATTGAAAGAAAACCACGCTCTGTTTTCAATGCTAAACCAGTTAAGCAAAATGTTACTGAAGAGCTTTTAATATGGGGCAAACAACTCCCCGGTGGTAACAGAGAAATGGTTAAACTCCTTCGCCTATGTCTAGACTATGGCGAAGAATATATACTTAGCATTAAAGAGGCGATTCCTGGGCATATTGTGCCAACTGTTGATATGATTAGAGCCCATTTAAGCAAACCTGTAGACACCCCTGTATTGAATCTAAATAAAGAGATAGCTGTCGAGGAGGTAGATTTAAATAAATACGATAAAAAATATGGAATGGTGGTGCAATAAATGGGCGAAATAAATATTAATGAAGAGACAATTGCTTTATATGCAAAGCAACTGCGAGTTCCTACCTTCAATAGATATAAAGACGTAATTCGTCAGCTTGATAACAACAAGTCCTATGACGCTTTTCTCATTGAGCTTTTGAAAATGGAGGCAGAATCTAGAAGAGAAAGTAGCCAAAAACGCAAGATTAAAGCTGCTAAATTTCCATACATGAAAACATTAGACGAGTTAGACCTAAGCAGATATGAGCATGTGTCTGAAGCTTGTTTTCATGAACTTGGTACATGTGACTTTGTAAGAAAAAGACAAAACATCGTTATGATAGGAAACACTGGGCGAGGCAAAACTCATTTTTCTATAGCATTAGGAATAAAAGCTTGCATGCAAGGTATGAATGTTAAGTTTTATACTGCAGCCAATCTTTCTAATGAACTTATTGAGGCTACTGAGTATAAGCGCCTGTTAAAACTAGAAAAACAGCTGTCTAAAACAGACCTACTTATCATAGATGAAATGTCTTATTTAACCTTTAACAGACATCAGTCTGAACTGCTATTTAAGGTTGTAGCAGATCGTGCTGAAAAGCGAAGTGTAATAGTATCCACTAACTTTAAGTTTTCAGAATGGACGAAGCTATTTGAAAATGAAACAATGGTATCTGCGCTTGTTGATAGACTTACATTTCGCTCTCACGTACTAAATATGAACGGAACCTCATATCGCGATGAGTACTCTGGTGAGCCCTATGTGTTAGGATAGTTGTCGTATAAGAAAATTAATGCAATAATGAAGTTACGACACTAAACCTAAGGAGATAAAATTATGTCAAAATCTAAAAGTAAGCACTACTCTAAAGAGTTTATTGAGTCCGTATTAAAAAGACTTGAGCCCCCTTCAAATGACACCGTTACTGCTATTGCAGCAGAGCTGGGCATTCCCAAAACAACCATTTATACATGGGTGAAAAGAAACAATAAAACTCTATCATCTCGCAAACCTCAAAATAGGTGGAACTCAGAAGATAAATTCCAAATAGTATTAGAAACAGCAGCTTTAAGTGAAGCTGAGCTAGCCGATTACTGCCGACGTAAAGGTATATACCTTGAAGATATAAAGCGTTGGAAAGAGCAATGTTTAAAGGCAAACCAAGGTGAAACACAGGACTACCAAAAGACTAAAAGTGAGTTAAAGGAAGAAAAGGAAAAAGCAAAAGAATTAAAAAAGCAGCTTAGACAAAAAGAGAAGGCACTGGCAGAAACGGCTGCATTACTAGTATTAAGAAAAAAAGCAGACGCGATTTGGGGGGACCCCGAGGAAGACTGATCAGTAGCTCAGATCGCGTAAAAGCAGTAGAACTGATCGATGAAGCAAGAATAAATGGTGCAAGGTTAGCCCCTGCATGTGAAGTATTAAGTATCAGCGTGCGTACCTATCAAAGATGGACTAAGGAAAAAGGGAAGATCAAAGAAGATAAAAGACCTTCAGCTAAACGCCCCACTCCTAAAAACAAGCTAACAGATGAAGAACGCCAAGAAATAATAAAAACAGCAAATAATCCTAAGTATGTCGACTTACCTCCATCACAAATAGTTCCTAAGCTGGCAGACGAAGGCAAATATTTGGCATCTGAATCAACAATTTACAGGGTTTTAAAAGAAGAAAAAATGGATGCTCACCGAGGAAGGGCCAAAAAACCCACAAAAAGGGAGCCTCCTACTCATGTAGCTACTTCCCCTAATAAAATATGGACTTGGGATATAACATGGCTAAACTCTGCTGTTAAAGGTAGTTTCTATAAGTTATACCTTATAATAGATATGTTTAGCAGATTAATTGTAGCCTATGAAGTATGGGAGTCAGAGAAAGCAGAATATGCTGAAAGACTTATTAAAAAAGCAACATTGTCTCAAAAGATTTCAGGTCGACCTTTAGTACTACACTCCGATAATGGCAGCCCAATGAAAGCAGCAACATTTCAGGCCACACTTGAAAAACTAGGTATTCAAAGCTCTTTTTCCCGTCCAAGAGTTAGTAATGACAACCCTTACTCCGAATCGCTCTTTAAGACCATGAAGTATCGCCCAGCATACCCTTATAAAGGTTTTAAAAGCATAGAGGAAGCAAGAAATTGGGTTAAAGAATTTGTTAGATGGTATAACTATGAACACTTACATAGTGGCTTAAAATTTGTTACACCTTACCAAAGACACTATGGAATTGATGTTAATATAGTAGAAAAAAGAATCAGGATCTATGAGCATGCAAGGAAAAAGCACCCAGAGAGGTGGTCTAAAAATATCAGAGATTGGTCATTACCCGAATATGTTTCTCTAAACCCTATAAAAGACATACAGTTTAAAAATACTATAGATCATGTAGATTAGCTTTACAATCTAACAAGGTAATTCGTAAAACTTTTTAATTTTAATGCGACAACTTTCTTGACAAACACCGTGAGCAAATATAATATTTTATTATAATAAATTTTTAGGAAATGCTCACAAGGTATTTCCTAAAATTAGGCTAGTAGTGGTAAACTTTTTCGTTAGCGCCGCTGGTAAACAAATTCGATAGCGGGTGGTAAAGAAATTCATTGACATTCGCATTCAAAGGGCATGTTCCAAATCTGGTTTGCAGTGCTCTGCTTTGTGATACCCCTGAATGTAGGATGTGAAAGGTGTGAGGTTTGTAAAATATGATGTTTTAGAAATAACTCCGCGGGAGATGAGGTCAGTGGCTAGTCGGTACAGGTTGAAATGGTCGGCGCTTTTAAGTGCCACAGAAGGTTCGATATGGCATCTTAGATGGTGGAGGTGGTTTTGTGTACTCTTCATGTTGAGATGAATGAGCATAAGGGGTTGCAAGCACTTTTAAAAGTCTATCCATGACGCTATAATCCTCTTGTTCTACTGCTGCCTCTAGCGCTTCTTCCACTTGGTGATTGCGAGGAATTACACCGGGGTTACTGTCTTTCATTAGCTGCTTGACCTCTGAGTGCGATGTATTTTGTCTTTGTAGCCTATTTAACCATAACTGATGCCAACTAGCAAACTCTTTACTATCAAATATTTCCACCCCTTCTAGCCTATCAAATGTCAACGCTCGGAATGTATTAGTATAGTCAGCACCATAGCTATGCATTATACTAAGAAGGCTTTCGATAAGACTTTCATCGTCTGGTTCTTGATTGAAGATGCCCAGCTTTGCCCTCATTTTGTTTATCCTATTGCAATGATAAAGCTTTGTAAAATCAGATATAGCATCTTCAGCTATTTTGATGGCTTGTTCTTTGTCGTCATGTAGTAGCGGCAAAAGAGTTTCTGCAAAACGCGCTAAATTCCATGCAGCTATAGTAGGCTGGTTTTCGTAAGCATAGCGCCCCTGCCTATCAATTGAGCTAAATACCGTATCAGGGTCATATTCATCCATAAAGGCACACGGGCCATAGTCAATAGTCTCGCCACAAATACTGACGTTGTCAGTGTTCATAACGCCGTGTATAAAGCCTACCCCTTGCCATTTTGCAATTAACAATGCTTGACGTTTTACTACTTCCTCAAGTAACCCGATATAAGGATTAGAACCTTGCGTTACGTCAGGGAAGTGTCTTGCTATTGTATAGTCTGCTAACGCTCTTAAATCCGAGTTATTACCCCAATTTGCAGCGTATTGAAAGGTGCCGACCCGTAAGTGGCTAGCAGCTACTCTTGTTAAAATAGCACCTGGAAGTGGTTTTTCACGAATTATTGTTTCTCCAGTGGTAACTACTGCTAGACTTCGTGTCGTTTCAATTCCCAGAGCATACATTGCTTCGCTTATAATATATTCTCGCAACATTGGACCAAGAGTGGCTCTGCCGTCCCCGCCACGGGAGTAAGGGGTTTTACCAGCACCTTTTAGCTGAATATCATACCTCTTGCCTGCTAAAGTAAGCTGTTCACCTAAAAGTATAGCGCGACCATCCCCTAACATAGTAAAATGTCCAAATTGATGTCCTGCGTAGGCCTGGGCTAAGGGTAAAGCCTCTTTAGGAATCTTATTTCCAACAAATAAGTCTACATAATCCTCTTTTGTAAACTTTTTATCTAAACCAAGAAAGTGTGCTAGCTTAGCATTAAATATAACCAACTTTGGCGCACGTACGATAGTTGGCTTTACTTTAGTATAAAATAAATTTGGTAATTTAACATAGCTATTTTCTAAGTTCCAACCTCGGTTAGTTGTTGATTTTTTATCTGTCATTTTATCCCCTTTCTTTGCTCAATATTTATATTAAGTATTCCCTTTTAACCAAAACAAAAATCACCTATTTAAGCTACACTACGCTGCGATAAAAATTTGCGTTTTTTATTATAACTAGTTTTAATTCTAAACTTGATAGTTTATAATGTTAAAGTAGCTTTTTCTAATTTAAGGGAGGGATTATTAGTGGACTTTAAAAGGCCAAAGGAAAGGATACATCCAAAGGCAGTTAAAGCCTGGAGAGTTAATGGTAGTTGTTCTTTTTTAATCTACTTGTTAATGGTTATAGGGTACTTAATAGTTTCAAATGTATTTGGGCCTTTTCCTAAAATTATTTTATGGATAGCAATCGGGTTAGCACTTATCATAGGATTTTTAAAGATTTTAGTTATTCCTTCAATACGAATGCGCTATTGGTGCTATGAAATTAGAGAGCATGAGGTTGATATCCAAAGTGGGTTAATAGTTATTCAGCGAAGTCTTATCCCCATGGCTAGGATTCAGCATATAGATACGGAGCAAGGTCCTATTCTAAGGTACTTTAAGCTAGCAACTCTTTCTATTTCTACAGCTGGAACTACTCATAAAATTCCTGCTCTCAAAATGGAAACAGCTTTAAAACTAAGAGATCAAATTTCAGCATTGGCGAGGATTAGTAATGAAGAAGTTTAGTCCCGAAAGACCTCACCCAATTATTATATTCACTGGTTTTTTGCGACACATTAAGGATTTGATATTTCCAATTATTTTAGTTTTCTTTTTGCAAATAAGATCCACTTCATTACTTAAAAGTAGTTATACCGCTTATATAGTCATCCCTATGTGTTAGGATAGTTGTCGTATAAGAAAATTAATGCAATAATGAAGTTACGACACTAAACCTAAGGAGATAAAATTATGTCAAAATCTAAAAGTAAGCACTACTCTAAAGAGTTTATTGAGTCCGTATTAAAAAGACTTGAGCCCCCTTCAAATGACACCGTTACTGCTATTGCAGCAGAGCTGGGCATTCCCAAAACAACCATTTATACATGGGTGAAAAGAAACAATAAAACTCTATCATCTCGCAAACCTCAAAATAGGTGGAACTCAGAAGATAAATTCCAAATAGTATTAGAAACAGCAGCTTTAAGTGAAGCTGAGCTAGCCGATTACTGCCGACGTAAAGGTATATACCTTGAAGATATAAAGCGTTGGAAAGAGCAATGTTTAAAGGCAAACCAAGGTGAAACACAGGACTACCAAAAGACTAAAAGTGAGTTAAAGGAAGAAAAGGAAAAAGCAAAAGAATTAAAAAAGCAGCTTAGACAAAAAGAGAAGGCACTGGCAGAAACGGCTGCATTACTAGTATTAAGAAAAAAAGCAGACGCGATTTGGGGGGACCCCGAGGAAGACTGATCAGTAGCTCAGATCGCGTAAAAGCAGTAGAACTGATCGATGAAGCAAGAATAAATGGTGCAAGGTTAGCCCCTGCATGTGAAGTATTAAGTATCAGCGTGCGTACCTATCAAAGATGGACTAAGGAAAAAGGGAAGATCAAAGAAGATAAAAGACCTTCAGCTAAACGCCCCACTCCTAAAAACAAGCTAACAGATGAAGAACGCCAAGAAATAATAAAAACAGCAAATAATCCTAAGTATGTCGACTTACCTCCATCACAAATAGTTCCTAAGCTGGCAGACGAAGGCAAATATTTGGCATCTGAATCAACAATTTACAGGGTTTTAAAAGAAGAAAAAATGGATGCTCACCGAGGAAGGGCCAAAAAACCCACAAAAAGGGAGCCTCCTACTCATGTAGCTACTTCCCCTAATAAAATATGGACTTGGGATATAACATGGCTAAACTCTGCTGTTAAAGGTAGTTTCTATAAGTTATACCTTATAATAGATATGTTTAGCAGATTAATTGTAGCCTATGAAGTATGGGAGTCAGAGAAAGCAGAATATGCTGAAAGACTTATTAAAAAAGCAACATTGTCTCAAAAGATTTCAGGTCGACCTTTAGTACTACACTCCGATAATGGCAGCCCAATGAAAGCAGCAACATTTCAGGCCACACTTGAAAAACTAGGTATTCAAAGCTCTTTTTCCCGTCCAAGAGTTAGTAATGACAACCCTTACTCCGAATCGCTCTTTAAGACCATGAAGTATCGCCCAGCATACCCTTATAAAGGTTTTAAAAGCATAGAGGAAGCAAGAAATTGGGTTAAAGAATTTGTTAGATGGTATAACTATGAACACTTACATAGTGGCTTAAAATTTGTTACACCTTACCAAAGACACTATGGAATTGATGTTAATATAGTAGAAAAAAGAATCAGGATCTATGAGCATGCAAGGAAAAAGCACCCAGAGAGGTGGTCTAAAAATATCAGAGATTGGTCATTACCCGAATATGTTTCTCTAAACCCTATAAAAGACATACAGTTTAAAAATACTATAGATCATGTAGATTAGCTTTACAATCTAACAAGGTAATTCGTAAAACTTTTTAATTTTAATGCGACAACTTTCTTGACAAACACCGTCATTGGTTTTCTGCTTTTTAACTTGATTTTTAGCATTTTAAAGTGGTACTTTTTTAAGTACTCATATTCCAATGGATTACTGCACATAAGGTCAGGAGTTTTTATCAAAAAAGAACGCTTTATTAAAAAAGAAAGAGTTCAAACTATAAAAAATAAAGCTGGAATTCTTTTGAGGATCTTTGGCCTTGTAACGTTACAGATTGAGACTGCGGGAGGTTATGTAGTTCCAGAGGTCTTCATTGAAGCTATAGATAAAGATAAAGCTGAATACATCCGTAGCGCTTTAAGGGGAGAAGATGTCGATGCTTCCGATTCTGGTGCTGAACCTAAAAATGAACTCAGCAGTCAAAATACCTGGAAGGTAAGTTATAAAAGACTAGTTATTGCGGGTATGACTTCCGGGGGTATTGGCGTCATATTTTCGTTGTTAGCAGTAATCTTTGGTCAGGGTATGGCTTTTCTCCCCGAAAGGTTTATTGATTCTATGTTTAAGACCTTTCAAAACACACATATTAACTTACTAATTCTACTAATATTGATTGTCTTCATTATATCCTGGGTAGTTTCCATTCTCCGTTTTGTTATTTCATATGGAGAGTTTACAATCACGAAAACTGGCGATGAAATACAAATCACCCGTGGGTTAATTGAACAAAAGCAACTTACTCTAAAAAATCATAGAATACAGGCTATTCGAATAGAGGAAGGCCTTTTAAGGCAACCTCTAGGCTACGCACTAATTCAAGTGGAAGTGGCGGGTGGGGGGTCAGAAGATAACGGTTTTAAGACTATTTTACACCCTATGCTAAAACGAGAAGAATTACAGCTTTTTCTAAACTTTGTTACTCCCGAAAGAACTTTCTCTACTGACTATATTCGTCTTCCTAAAAAATCATTGAGGCGTTATCTGTTACGGGCCACTTTGCCTCTTGTACCACTTTTTTTACTTTTCTATTTTGTCCCCTTTGTATGGATTTGGGTTGGTTTTATAATATTTTTTGTATCTGGTTATTTGGGTTACCTCCGTTATAAAGACGGCGGCTTTAAGCTATTAAATCAAGAGCTCATTTTGCGCTATAGAATTATTTCAAGAACTACGGTGTTAATTAAAAAAACACAAGTTCAATCTATGCAACTTAAAACTAATTTTATCCAAAAGCGAAAAAACCTCACCACAGTTAGCGCATCTGTGCTATCGGCTCTTTTAAGTACAACCTTTACATTAAAGGATATTAATCATAAATCGGGTAAAGAATTATGGCTTTGGCTTTCAAAAAGTATAGAGGATGAAAAAAAACAGAGCAGCAGCGTCTAATTATACGCTGTGTGCTCTTTTTCTTTTTAGTGTATATTTATTTTTTCTTGTATATATTAATAGGTTCTTGCTCTAACTCTCTTATTGCATTTTTCACAGCTAGCTTGATTAGAAAATATAATACTATAGCTATAGGTCCACCATAAAAGATTAGAATCAACAATAACTCCATATTTTGTACACCCCCTAGCAAAAACAAGCTGCTTTTTATATTGCTTTTTCTTCTTTTTCGGTGGCAGTATTACCCTTTAATTCTAAAGCTAATGAAATGCTAAATAGCACCTCTATAAATATCATGATAATAGCTAGTATGTATGCTTCATAAATTAGGCCTACAATCAACGCTACGATAGGTATTATAACAGCAGCCATCCTATAGCTTATAGATTTATATAGCCATCCAAATGGAAGCAAATGTGCCCCAAATATTATCGCAAGGACCATTACCAATTTTTCAGGAGCTGCAGCATAAACCCACATCGCAATTAGCAAATATAACATCTGATTCATGGTCAGGACAAACCCTAGGTTATTAAAGGGATTTTCTTTGTTACTAAATCTAACGTTAATAACTCTTGATATGACGTACGATAGTGGAACCAAAAGTGATGTGGATATAAAAGTGTAAAGATTTTTAGTGGATATAGGCAAGTCAGTTAAATGAATAATAGCAATCAAACCCCATATAATTATTGAGGCCAGAATAAAATGGATACCCTTCTTTTGCTCTATGGCGCAGTTATTCCTTAGATCATTAAAGTCCATACGCTCCAATCTCCTTTTTAATTTCTTTTAGTTAAATAAATTTCAAATCTGTAAATCAACACTGATGATGAATTTAATTTTTGCAGGTTGAAATCCTTCTCATAAATATATTATAATATTTTAAAAATAATAGCAATTGTAAATTAACTTATTAGATTTTATCGGGATTTTTTTATTAAAATACAAGCCCGTAAACTAGAAGCCACATTTATGCTAAACACATAAATGTGGCTTCTAGTTTAATTATATATTTGAGTAAAAGCTCCCACTATTAAGGCAAAGGGTACGCTAAGTGTTAACAAGCTATAACTTCTTTTATTAAAAACTCTTTGCCGCTAAGAAGTTCTACTTTTTCACTTTCACACTGCGGGCACCTTTTTTGTTGTTCAGAGAAACTAAATATATTTTCACAGCTTTTACACAATACATTTGCTGGTATTACTTCAATTTTTAGTTTTGTCTCTTCTAAGGATGTTCCATCGACTGCTGCAGGGTAACAAGCCTCTACATATCTTGGGATCATCGAAGATAGCTCGCCTATTTGAAGGACTAAGGTATCTACTTTTTTTAGATTATTTTTTTTTGCAAAGTCTTCCACAGTTTCCACAACTTTTATTACTACTCCTAACTCATGCAAAGGTTTCACCTCTATTCCTTAATTAAAAAAGTGAAGGGGCTTACGCTACATTTGTTGGCCCTTGATATTGGCTTGTGCCGGTCCAAACTTCTCCTTTTGCTGGGTTGCGGCGAAGCTTTACAATCCTATATATTTGCCAAGCAGCAAGAATTACATGTAAGCCAAAAGATGTTAAAGCT
The DNA here is from genome assembly GCF_040515995.1 of Proteinivorax hydrogeniformans. Classification (GTDB taxonomy): domain Bacteria; phylum Bacillota; class Proteinivoracia; order Proteinivoracales; family Proteinivoracaceae; genus Proteinivorax; species Proteinivorax hydrogeniformans. The sequence goes on from NZ_CP159485.1 coordinate 2,314,243, forward strand.
AAGATCCAGTTAGCTGTAGGATTATAGCTAACACTCACATTGAAGGTGCTGCCTACAGCAAAAAATGCTGGGAATGTCATTATCCATAACATCCAAAAAGATAAGGTATGGGCACGGTTTTGCATCCAAGTTCCCTTAGCCCAAAACAGTGCAGGAATTATTGGTGCTATATTTAACGCCACCCCTGAATAAAAAGCGTTACCTGGGGCACATGAGTATACGTAGGATATATTCCATACAGCATAAGCGATAATATAAAACATACTTTGATCAGGCCAGACCATATCCCTACGCTTGTCGGTGGTACCATATATACCAACCCAACCACAAATAAGTAACATACTTAATATACCGGCTGCAGCGTTGAAGTAATTCCAACCACCAGAAATATAATACATGCCGTCTATCATACCTTCAAAACCTCTGATACCAACTTGCAGCTCTCTAATTGCAGCTTCGATAATATTTATAGCTAAAATTGCTGGAACCAAAAATAGATACCACTTGTGCTTTTTATGATAGTCGGTATATCTTATTACCATATAAATCAAACTACCTGCTAAAGCGGAATAAACTTTAACCCAATGAAACCATGATAAAAGTTCACTATCTGACTGAAGCCAAACAAAAGTTAGCAAAACTGGCATTATCATAAAGATAGTGATGCTTCCCCACTTACTGGCACGAACTAATTCATTTAAACCAATGAGAGCTGCTAAAACTACAAACCACATTATTACGTTCTGCAAGGGTATTGCCTCAAAAAAGAACATAATGTAAACCTCCTTTTATTTTATATACTTAATTTAGGTAGTTGCAGACCGGCGCCTTTAAGCATACTTGCTTCGCCGGCCCACATTTTAACTTACTCTCTTTTAAACATGCCTCCAAAGAAGTTTTTCATTTCTTTGCCCTTAATTCTAACTTTTCGTTTTATAGCGTATTTCATAACTTTAGGCTTAACATTCTCAAACTCAACAGTATTTTCATCATATTTTCTTACTAATGAAATAGCGTCAAACTTACATTTAGTTACACAGGATCCACATCCTACACACATAAACTCATCTACATGTGTTGCACCACAATCTAGACAACGCTCTGTTTCTTTTATCACTTGCTCCTCTGTGAAGGTACTGCGTAAGTCTTTAAAGGTTTCTTTAGCTTTATCGCCATCGACATGTAATCCTCTTTGTCTAGGTAAGCGGTCATAACCAGCAAGGTCAAGGTTTTCTTTGTCTAATGCTTTATATCCTTTATTTACACGCCCTAGCGTTAAGCTTTGACCAGGATGGACATAGCGATGAATTGAAATAGCACCTTCTTTTCCTTGCGCTATGGCGTCTATGGCAAACTTAGGACCTGTTAGAGAGTCGCCACCAGCAAAAACATCTGGCTCGTCAGTTTGATAAGTAGTGCCGTCAGCTTTTATTGTGTTGTTAGGGTTTAGCTTTATTTTGCTGTCTTCGATTAAGCCGCCCCAATCCATCTGTTGCCCCACTGATATCAAGACATTATCTGTCTTAACAATCTTAGTCTCGCTTTCATCGAATTTAGGGCTAAAGTTACCTTTCTCATCAAAAACAGAAATACATTTTTTAAACTCTACACCAGTTACACGGCCGTTTTCGGTAATTATCTTTTTTGGGCCCCACGAGTTGTTTATTCCGATACTTTCAGATAAGGCCTCATCAATTTCTTCTTCTAATGCTGGCATATCTTTTCTTGTTTCTAGGCAATACATATTTACTTCAGATGCACCAATTCTAGTAGCTGTTCTTGCAACATCTATGGCGACGTTACCGCCCCCTATTACCACAGCTGAACCTTTCATCTGTTTTTCTTCACCTAAGTTTACTTTTCGTAAAAATTCAACTCCGGTCTTTACACCTTCAGCGCCTTCGCCTTCTAATCCTAACTTTCTACCTGCCTTTGCGCCTATAGCCATATAAAAAGCTTTAAACCCTTGTGCCCTAAGCTCTTTTATGGTAGTATCTTTTCCAATCTCGACACCTGTTTTGAATTCAACTCCTAAGTCTCGTAAAATATCTATCTCGGCATTAACCACATCTCTGTCCAGTCTATATGAGGGGATCCCTAAAGTTAACATACCCCCTAGTATCTTTTCTTTCTCATATACAGTGACAGGGTAGCCTTGAACAGCTAAATAATAAGCACATGAAAGCCCTGCAGGACCGGCACCAATAACTGCTATTTGCTCTGTGTGCTCTCCTTTTTTCTTTGGTACAAAGCGGTGCTCTGATTTTAACTCCTGCTCTGCTATAAACTTTTTGATATCATCGATAGCCACTGGATCATCAATATCCGACCTTGTACATTCTGACTCACATTTTCTCGGACAAACTCGACCACATACAGCTGGGAATGGATTTTCTTCTTTTATAAGTTCTAAGGCTTTTTTGTACTCCCCTTGTGCGGCAAGCTTTATATATCCTTGAATACCTATATGTGCTGGACACTCGGTTTTACAAGGGCTAGTTCCACTTTCAACAACAAGTTCCTTATTAGTTCGATAGTCTGGGTCCCATTTATCTTCTCCCCACTCGGTATCATAGGGTAACGGACGCTCTTTTTGCTCTATAGGAGTCTTTGTGCAAATTTTTTGACCAAGTTTTAGCGCATTGGTTGGACAATTGTCGATACATTCTCCACAGGCAACACACTTTTCTTCGTCCACTTGTGATACATAATTTGAGCGGACCATGTCAGGGTTTTTGAACATCCCAGCTATCCTCATTGCAAAACAGGAGCAACCACAACAGTTGCATATAGCGTGTGTTTTTCCCGGTCCATCTAAGTTAGGAATACTGTGCATTAACCCATTTTCTTCAGCTTTCTTAATGATTTCAAAGGCCTCTTCACGGGTTATTTCCCGCCCTCTACCTGTTCGTATGTAATACTCTGCTGCATGACCTAGCTGTATACACATTTCTTCCTTTAAATGACCACATCCTTCTCCCATAGCTTCTCTTGAAGTCCTACAAGAACAGTCAGAAACTGAAAAAACGTCATTTTCATTAAGATATTTTGATACTTCTTCATAAGATGCCCTTCTGGTTTCTCCTTGGATTGATTCCTCGATAGGTATAACACGCATAGGTCCTACACCTACAGGAAAAATCCCTGCAGCTTGTGGTCCTTTTACCTTGCCATACGCATCAAAAGCTTCGGCAATCTGGGGATATTTTTTTACATTTTCTCTGTGATTAGCCATCATTTCCATATGGCCAGGCACCCAAATATCGTGCCAGTATTTATCAACACCATCCATTTCGTTAACAAATGCCGCACCGCAATCCGCTAACTGAAGTAAAAGCTCTTCTGTTTTTTCTTCAGACTTACCACACTTGGCAGCGATTTCTTTAACGCTTAAAGGTTCACGAAATGCTAGACAAAGCCCCACTTCTGCCATCTCTTCTGTAACGACTGGCTCTAAAATTTTGTACTCCGGACGGTCTGGAGTTATTGCGTCTTTTTTGCCACGTTTAGTTCTGCTAATTTTGTTCGCAAAATCTAATACCCTCTCTTTTACCATGACTAGCCCTCCTAAGTGAAGATTAACTTTGTGATTGTTATCATTTTCTCAATCTAAGTATATTTAAATATGTAATCATTTGTCAAAAAAAGAAGAACCCTTTTATACAAAGGTTCTCCCCACTTTATATTTCATCTTTGGTTTACAGTTTTGATTTCACTTCAGTTCTATTATGGCAGGCATTATTGATAATTTATGAACACAAGAAGTGTAAAGTTAACTTTAAAGTAAAATTTTGTAATTTAATTTTCTAAAAATATTTACTAATTAAGAAGTTTGAGTACTTAATGCAGTTTTCCATGGAGACAGTACTCATTATTTCACCTGCTAAAAACACATTGTGTTTCCCTTGCATAGACTCTAGCTTTTCATAAAATCCTTTTTGCAAGACCTCAGATTCAACGTAAGGGCCTTGCTTTTGCCAATTTTTATACTGATATAACCGCGGGTTTTTAACTCCTAACTTTACAAGATCTGCTTTTAAAATATTCATAGATTCTTCTTTAGAGTGATTAGGGTTATTATAAGCATAAACCGTTAACAACTCTTCATCTATAGTGGAGTCCCAACGAGAGTTCCATATAACCAAGTGTCCTTTTTTTGTTGTTTTTAAGTTTTCTAACACGCACCCACAGCCATTTGGAAGATTGTCACCTAAAAAAGCATACACAGTATAGTTATTGTATTTTATACTTTTTAAAAAATCCACCATTTCGTTGTCCTGCTCATATAAATGAGTAAATTGATTAAGGGGAGCAGTTATGATGGCTTGATCAAACTCTAATTTTTCATACTCTGTATAAAGGACCAAAGTCTGTGCATTAGTTGGCTCTACTTGAGAAACTTTCTGCCCCAATCTTAGGTCTTTAACTCTTTGGCTCAATCTATCGACTATAGAAGAAACACCATGCTTCCAGGTAAAAAGTTCCGGAACCTCCAAAAACGCCATTACAGTTTGGAAGTTTAGCAGTCTTAATACATAAACAGCAGGTACTTCGTTGATATCACCCAATCCATAGCTAGAAAAATGATGAGTATATATTCGTTTTAAAACCGTTAAATTATGAAAATCACACCACTTTGCAAAAGGCATAGCTAGCCGCTTTTCTATAAACTTGATATTTACATTCCGAAGGGATTTATAGTCTTCTAAAACGTCAGGCAAGCGATATATTTCCTCAAGAAAATCATCAAGTTTGTTTTGAGGTATCTGCAAAATTTTATTGCCTTCTGCATCATAACTGACTCGGGACAAACTCGGACCATCAGGCTTTATATTCAGCTCTTTCATCAAACTTTGCAAGTTCTTTTGAACAGGAAGACCAAAAAGAGCACCAAGCTCATAAGACCTCCCCTTATACCAAATGGTATTAAGCTTGCCTCCTAACCTATCTTCCTTTTCAAAAACAGTAACATTTTTATAACCTTTTTTTTGTAGCTGTGCTGCAATAAAGAGTCCTGAAAATCCGCCTCCAACGACAGCTATTTTAGAATCTAAGCTTTTCACTTGAAATCAACTCTCTTCTTTTGATTAAGTAACGCCAAAATCCAAAGGGGTAGTGTGCTAAAGTCAGCACCATTTTCTTCAGCCTTTTGCAGTACAACTTCTGCCGGTGTTTTTCCTTTTTTTGCACCACTTGTTATGGGCCGTAAAAAGTTATAGCTTCTTAGAAATTTATGAAATTCCCTCTCAACCTTTGCAAAAGAGTTAATATTGTTTTCTGCTTGAACCTTATTATAAAACTCTTTTACCAAAAACTCGTTAAACTCATTTATGGATTCTAGCGCAGTACTTTCTTCAGATTCTACAAAATGGTGATTAACCTTTAGTTCCTCAATAATCTCTTTTTGCTTATTACCTTTTACAAAATAAGGCAAAAAAACTTTTGTCTTTTTAGTAAAAAGATATTCTATATCTAAGTTAAATGTCTTAAGGAGGTACATTATTTTATGTTCAAAAAAGTACCAAACGTCTATGTCTTGTTTTTTGTTGTAAAGCTTTACAACTCCTAGTTTAGAGTAAACGTCATAAAGACTATACTGATATATCTTTCCAATCCCATCAAACTTGCCTATAAAATCAATCCGTTGAATGAGACAATGTCCAGGGTATTTAATATCCTCAGCGGAAGCGAATATCGGAGCTGTACGCTTTTTTCGCTTTTCTTTAGGATTAAGTGCCTTGTCTTTAGAATACTTAATTCTCTCTTGTTTTTTTGAAAGACTATGTCTTTTTAAAACATTATAAATACCAGACTCACCTATATCAAAACCTTCGGACTTCAATTCATAGTAAATCCTTTTAGGGCCGTCTGCAGGATACCTTTCTATGTAAGTTAGTATCTCATTTTCTATAGTTTTGCTGACTTTGTTTGGCATTTTAGGTTTTTGAGGCTCTTTGCTTTGTAGGCCCGTCACACCACTTTTTTGATATGCTTTAAACCAATTGTAAAAAGTTGTTCTTGATATACCATATAATTCACAAGTTAAGGAAACGTTTTTATGCTTCAAAGCATGTTTTATAATGATATGTTTACTATGTGCGTTAAAGCCCTCAAACTTCATAGCATCGTCTCCCCTTAGTTAAAAAATAAAGTTTCATCATATTATTATAAATTAGACGTTACCGTTAAAACTCCTTTTTTTAAAAAAGCTCGTCTAAATGGGTCCTTTTGATTTGCTTTAACTTAGTCATTATAAAAATAAAAGCACTTCCATTTTAGAAGTGCTTTTATTTCAACTTTTAAGGTTTGTATCTACCTTTTTATATTTAGATTTTTTGTTGGTCTTCTTTTTCATTGACTTAACTAAAAATCCACCTTTAAACTTTCTAGCTTCATAAGAGATTATAAAAGCTCTTGGCTCAAACTCTTCTATAATATCAAAAAGCTCTTCTTCTCTACTTCTTTTTGTAAGGATATCAAGTCGGTATCTCTTGCTATCTCTTCCTTCACCTTCATACACCGTAACACCGAACCCCTCATTTCTTAGATAAGTGATGAGCTCTGTATTTTTTTCTAATAAGTTAACCATAAGATTGTTGTATCCAATTGCCAATTTGTTTTCAATAGCGCTACCTATAAGCATGCCTACACCAAAACCTACTGCGTAAACTATTAGCGCTGCTGTTCCCGTATCACCGCTAAATACTAGCGATAAACCAAATACATACACTAACGCTTCTAAAAATCCTAGGAAGGACGCCATCATAGTGACATTTTTTACAAGGAAGATTGTTCTAAGTGTAAATATGGGAACATACACCAGCTGTAGTAACAAAATTAAAATTATTTCTTGCATTTAGCACCCTCCTTTTTAATTATAACGTTAATATTATCATACTTTTGGCAGAAATTCTATTTGAATAAATTACAAAAGTTAGCTATTTAAAAGTTTAACTCCTGCAGCTAAGCTCGTCAGCAGGAGTTAAACTTTTATCTACTTTTTTACAATGTCCATTATTTTTTCTTTAATATCCACAGCTTTTTTATCAATCTTATTGATAGCCTCCATCTCATCTGCGTTAGTTATAACAATTGGAGTAACCAAAGACTTTGCATTTTTGCTAATATAATCTCTATTAAAAATAACCAAAGGCTCGCCAATCTTTACCTTGTCTCCAGCCTTTACCTTTACATCAAATCCTTCACCTTTAAGGTTTACAGTCTCCAAGCCTATATGGATTAAAAGTTCCACCCCATTTTTTGCTTTTAGACCTATAGCATGCTTTGTGTCAAAAACTTGAATTATCTCGCCATCAAAGGGCGCTACTACTGTATCATCTGTGGGGCTAATGGCAACTCCATCCCCCACCATTTTTTGTGCAAATACTTGGTCGTCAACATCCTCGATTTTAACTATCTCTCCCTTTAAAGGTGCCATTACTTCGATCTCTTTTGACTCTTTTTTAAATAAGTTAAACATTTAATTACCCTCCTATTTTTTTAATAAAACCATTTATCTTTAAACCAATTCCCACTTTTTGAGCTTTAACTTTCCCTGTCCGTCAAAGCTTATCTTGGTTTGGTTTTCTTTAGGATACACTCTTGTAGTAAATACCTTTTCACCCTCGTTTACGAATATTTCCAATGAGGAGGTATCAGAGAAAATTTGAAGTTTTTTTAACCTTTCAACCTCTGTCTTTCTCATAGTTCTTCCGTACCCTGACTTTTTGTGGTATAGCGATAAAAGCCTGTCTTTACTATTGTAGCTAATAGTTGTATCTTCTCTTAAATTTATTTGAAGCACTTCACCTATCTTCTCAAAATCTATGATAAGCTCATATACATCGCCACTTAACCCTTTTTGTTCTGTTTTTCCTTTTACCTCTATGTTGCTTTCTAATAGGTCTTTTCTAAGCTTTTGGTATTCCTCTAAAGGTTTTTGTATAAGCTTGCCGTCTTTTATCAGCAGTTGTCTAGGAATAGTCATAGCATGCTGCCATCCCTTTTGGACAGTAGGGTTTGTGTAATCATTTTCTATATCAGGAAGACCCATCCAGGCCCACATTATTCTTCTACCTTTGCTGTCACAAAAAGTTTGAGGTGCATAAAAATCAAACCCACAGTCTAGTTCTATAAAATCTCCTTTAGGCTCGAATCTTCCTTTTGGAAAATCTGCTTGGCCGATTAAATAACCAGATTGATGAACATTGTTATATAAATGTCCTTTTGGCTTAACTCCCTGAGGTGATATAAGCAAAACATCAGTTTGGTCTATGGTAAAAAAGTCAGGGCACTCCCACATATATCCTAGGTTTTGATAAGGTCCTGCAAAAACGCTCTTAAAATTCCACCTTTTTAAATCATCAGATTGAAAGAGCAGCACTTGCCCCTTACTATTAATATCTCTCGCACCTAAAACCATGTAATACATATCACCTTTAGCGAACACCTTAGGATCCCTTATGTGGGTACTAAACCCTTGTGGATATTGGTCGGCCCTTATAACGGTATGCTTTTTGGTTATATTGTATCCGTCGTCACTTACTGCATGTATGGTGTTTTGTTCACGGCCATTGTTGACAAAGTCATAACTTTCGCTTTTTTTAACATTGCCTGTATAGAAAAAGTGTATTTTATCCTTTGTTACAAATGCACTTCCTGAGTATATGCCATGGACATCATCGGCACGGTCTGGATAAAGCTTTACACCTTGGTCTTCAAATTTCACCATATCGTCGGAACACGCGTGCCCCCAGTATTTCAAGCCACCTTCGGCGTCCAAAGGAGAGTATTGATAAAAAAGATGGTACTTGCCATTATACTGGCATACACCATTGGGGTCATTTAACCATCCTATAGGAGGCATGACGTGATATTTTAAGCGCCATCTATCACTGTCTACTTTTGATTTGTTTAGTTTTAGTGCGTTTTCTATACTTAACTTTAATTCTTTTTGTAATGCATTCATAGTATCTCTCCTTGAGGTAAGTAAATATCCTATTATACAAAGTGAAACTTCATTCAGTAGGATTCTTACAGCCAGTTAACCTGCGCTAAAAATCACTTATTTTCTGTTGATAAACTTTACCGTTTCATCTAAACTTGACAAGGCATCCACAGCCCCACTTCTTGTGGTTGTCAAAGCGGCATATCCATTGCAAAACTGCAATATTTTAGTCATTTCAGTTGAGCTTATATTCTTTAGACTATTAATGGTTTGTTTATTCTCAGATAGCTTATATAATAGGGCTCCAATAAAGGCATCCCCTGCCCCTGTAGTATCGCAAGCTTTAACTAAAAAGCTAGGAGAAGTAACTTTTTTATTATCCCTAGTAATTATAGTAGCTCCTTTTGAACCTAAAGTATAAACTACCCACTGTACATTACCCACAAAAAGGCTTTGGATAGCTTTGTCGGCATCGTTTATGCCCGTAATAAACTCCAGCTCATCATCAGAAATCTTCAATATATGAGCATAAGGCAGAAATTCTAAAATGGCATTTTTGCACTCTGTGTGGGATGGCCATAAAGGAAGCCTTACATTAGGATCAAAACTAATTAGAGTATCACTATTTAGCCCAGCTTCAATAAGCCTTCGGTGAGCTTTTTTTACTGGCGCATCTATCAAATCAACAGAACAAAAATGAAGTATATCATTATTTGTTAGGGGTACATCATCTACATCGTTTTCGGTTAGTAGCATGTCGGCACTAGGATTTCTATAAAAAGAAAAATCCCTTTGCCCATCCTTTTGTAGTGATACAAAGGCCAGTCCTGTATTCGCCTCGTCAGTTTTAAATACCCAATTAGTGTTCACTGCATTTGCTTTAAGTGTATCTATAATGTGCTCACCGAATGAATCTCTACCTAGCTTGGAGATAAACGCACTTTTACCACCTAACTTTGCTACAGCCACAGCTACATTTGCTGGCGCTCCACCCATAACCCGTTTAAACTCTTTAACGTCCTTTAATGCCACACCTGTCTCGTCAGGGATAAAATCAATGAGTGCCTCCCCTATAGTATAAACTTTATTTTCCACCTTGTTCTCACTTCCTTTAATCTCCAAATTAGGGTAAAAAGAAAAATTGACTTTTTACCCTAATTTAGTTATTTCAGTTAAGTTTTAGTTAATCTCTTCTACTATTTTACCGCCTTGAAGTCTTACAACTAAAAATGCAATGCTAAACGAAATTAGTATTACTAATAGATATTGTATCATGCTAGCTATACTGCCAGTGTATAATAGTAAACCAGGAATAAATGTTATTCCCATGCCGGTAGCTGAAAGCCCCATTATATATGTGGCAAGCCCACCGGCTGCTCCACCTATCATGCCAGATAAAAAGACCCGAAAATGCCTAAGAGTTACACCAAATAGCAATGGCTCTGTTATACCAAATAAAGTTGACGAACTTGAAGAAACAGAATTAGCCCTTTTAACTTTATTTCTCATAAGAAGGGCAGTGGCTATTGCAGCTCCAAACTGTCCAGCCATACTAGCTGTCATAAGTGGATTTAGCATGTTCTGACCTGTCTCCGACAGAAGCTGAAGCTCGATCATACCTAACGAATGGTGCAAACCTGTAACAACCAAAAGCTGCTGAAAGGCTGCAAAAAGCATATAACCAATACCTAGCGGCGCTTCTATTGTAAATATGATAAAGTTAATTACTCCTGTTTCTAACTGCTGAAGTAACGGTCCAAATACTACAAGCATCAAAAAGATTGTAAATGTTAATGTTATAAAAGGTGTTACCACAAGGTCCATCATCTGCGGCACAAAGTTGCGTAATTTTTTTTCAGTTTTAGCTACTAAATATCCAGCAAAAATAGCGGGAATTACAGAACCCTGATACCCCACTAAAGGAATTGAAATACCCAATAGATTTATAAATAAAGGTTCAGCGTCACCACCGGCAACTGCCCAAGCATTAGGCAGCTGAGGTGCTACCATCATAAGCCCCACAACTATACCAATAACTGGTGTCCCACCAAATTTTCTAGTAGCACTATAGGCAATAAGGACTGGTAAGAAAGCAAAGGCTGTATCTGTTAGCATCTGAAATAGAGCCATTCCAGCAGAGGTAAACTCTACACCAAGCTCAATTAACAACCCTCGAATACCCATTAAAAGACCTGTAGTAACAAGGGCTGGTATCAAAGGCACTAAAATATCTGCTAGAGTACGTACAACTTTTTGTACTGGATTCATGTTTGAATAAACATCTTCTTTGAAATCCTTAGATTCCAGTTCTAATTCCTGGCTTAATTCACTATAAACCTCATTCACCTTTCCAGTTCCAAAGATAAATTGGTGCTGACCGGTATTAAAAAAGTATCCTTTTGCTCCGTTAACATTTTCTGCTTTTTCTTTATCAACCACAGAATCGTCCTTTAAAATAATTCGTAGCCTAGTTGCACAGTTTTCAAAGTTCTTTATGTTATCCTTTCCACCTACAACAGCTAAAAGCTCCTTGATTGTTTGCTGATGTTTCATCGCAACCTCTCCTCAAAATTTGATTAATAAACTTACCGCTCAAACAAAACTTTAACCATAACTTGTACATTAGAACATTCTATCCATAAGATACCCCCTAACATGATTATTACCTTAGGCAAGAAATCGATTTCATTAGATGTCTAAAAAAAGGAAATCTTTTAAATTTACGATTCCCTTATGGAGTTAACGCTACTTCTTAATTTTACGTCATAGCCTACCACTATATCAGAAGTGTTTTTCCCCTTAGAGTTAATCAAACTCATTAGATGCTCACAAGCCAGCTTCCCCACCTTTTTGTGGTGATACTTAGCAGTAGTCAAGGCTGGTATAAAGTACTTAGACATTTTACCATCACCTATGCCAGTTACTGAAATATCTTCAGGAACCGAAAGCTTGTTGTCTTTTATGCAGTGTATTGCACCGAATGCCATTTGGTCGGTGACAGCCATAACTGCTGAGGGCTGCCCTTTTTGTAGTATTTCCCCCATTGCTTTATAACCAGATTCTAAAGAAAAATCTCCAATTGCAATTAGGTTTTTATCTATGGTGATATTATGTTCTGTTAAAGCATCGAAATATGCTTGTTTTCTTACCTTACCTACCGCTACATCCTTTTCTGATACACCGACAAAGGCTATTTTCTCGTGTCCTTTTTCGATAAGGTGTTGGGCCATAGCTTTTGCAGCATTATAATCATCATGAACTATACTAGTATATTTTTCAACTCTCTGACCCACAAAAACTACTGGTTTATTTAAGTTGTTAAGAATTCTAAGATGTTCATCGGTGACTACCGTTGCCATTATAATTATACCGTCGACAAGGTTATTGCTAAAGACTTTTAGGTAGTTTAATTCTTCCTCTACCTGTAGGTTGGTATTTGCAATTAGCAGCTGATAATTATTTTCTTTAGAAATCATGGTAATTCCATCAACGACTCTACTAACTGTTTCGGTGCTTATTTTAGGAACAATAACACCAATGATATTTGATTTTTGGGTTTTTAAAGACTTTGCAAACTCATTAGGGGTATAGTTAACTTCTTCTATAACCTTTTTTACAGCTTTCTTTTTTTCTTCCTTTACATAGCCAGAGTTGTTTATCACTCTAGAAACTGTTGCCGGCGAGACTTTTGCTAACCGTGCAATATCTTTTATTTTCATATTTTTTCACCTTTGTGTAATCGTTTTCATATTCATTATATCAATGCTATAATCTTTGTCAAGATTAATCTTCTTTTGTTTTTAAATTTTCTAATATCTTGTTAACCTAGTCCTCTATGTTACTATATCCTACTTTTTTTACGTATATTTCTGATGTTATATAAGGTGGCATTAATTTCTCCACCTATTATCAAAATAAATCCACTTAAGTAAAACCAAAACATCAGTATAATAACTCCACCTAAGGCTCCGTATGTAGCCGTAAAGTTATTAAAGTTAGCAATATATATTGAAAACCCATAAGAAATTAACAGCCATCCTAATGTTGCAGTTATTGCTCCTAAGACAACATGACGAAAAGCTATGTTTTTATTAGGTGCTATATAATAAATCAACATTAAAGCAGTTATCATAATAACCACAGAAATAATCCATCGTAAATAATTTAGAAAGTTTATGGTCTGGTTAGAAAAATAAAATACACGACCTAGAAACCTTAAAATTTCATCACCAAAAACAGGCATAAGTAAGATGACGAAAAACGTTATTACTATTCCTAAAGTCATAAAAATAGAAATCATCTTTAGCTTTACAAATGAACGTGTCTCATCTACATTATGTACTTTGTTAAGCGCTCTTACTAGTGCATTTATTCCGTTAGAAGCAGTCCAAATAGATGCTAATATTCCAAAGGATAACAAGCCACCCTTAGGCTCTGATACCACTTCTAAAATTGTATCTATAAATAGCTGCGCTAGGTGAGATGGAGCAAACTCGTGTACAAAGTGATGAATTTGTTCTATAGTTATCGGAATGTAGGATATAAGAGCTAGTATAAAAATCAGAAAGGGAAATATGGCAAGCATAAAGTAAAAGGCTAAGGTTGCTGCCCAGTCTTGCATTGGGTCTTTTCTTATTTGTTCTATAAACTCTTTCAAAAATAATTTAACTAACCTAACTAACTTCATAAAAGTACACCGCCTTTATTTAAAACCATTTTTATCTCTTTTAAGATGGATAATTTTAAGCATTAACCACTGTCATAGCAAGCTTGGAATAATATTCAACTATTTATGTTTGATATGATTTGTTATAATCAATTTAGAGTTTAAGTTGACATCTTGTCTGTTAAGAAAATTTCATTTCTTTATTCATAAACTAACATTGAGGAGGGGAGAGGAATGGATCCAATATCACACGCAATAATAGGCCTTTCTATATATGGGTTAAACAATGTGCCCGACATCGGAAATCCTGCTTTAATTGGCACGATAATAGGGGCGGTGGCGCCAGATTTTGATATAGTCACCAAGGTTAAAAGTGACTATGTTTATCTAAAACATCATCGAGTGGAAAGCCATTCCCTGCCAGGTATTATAGGTTTAGCTTTGTTGATTACGTTATTTCTTTCGTTGTTTTATACGACCTTTATGTTTAAAGAGGTATTTATTTGGTCATTTATCGGAGCGTTATCCCATGTGCTATTTGATTTATTAAATTCGTACGGAGTGGCTTTATTATATCCTTTTAGCAAGAAAAAGTATTCTTTAAGTCTGATAACTATTTATGACCCATTAGTTCTGATCTTAGGTGGGTATATACTATTTTATAGCGGTAGAACTTTGCATGAAAAATTTATAATAGGATTTACCCTGTTTTCATACCTATTACTCAAACAAACAAATAAGAAGATAATAGCTAAAAAGTTAAAGCAGTATTATGACAGTCAGTGTAAAGATACTAAGATAAACAGTATTAGTGTAATGCCATCAGATTACAGCATTTTAAAATGGGATTATATTGTCAGTACAAAAAAGGAATATATCGCCGGAGAAATTAAAGGTTATAACGGCTATCCCACTTCTTTTAAAAGATTTGCTAAAGTCTCTAATCCATTAATGGAAAAAATCCATAATGAAGAATTAGGCTCATATTTTAAAGACTTTACACCAATTTATCATGTGGAGTTTGAACAAAAAACAGATGGTTTTATAGTTAAAATGATTGACTTAAGGTATAAAATAAAAAATAGATTTAAGCACCATGCCATGTTTTATTATAATAATAACGCTAAGCTTATCAAAAGTGTATTCCATCCCTTTAGTATGGAAAATCAAATTGAGATAAATAAAAATAAATAAATAAATAAGATACCACCTACTTACTAAAAGTTAGGTGGTATCTTATTTCTACACTGATATAAAAAAACCTCTAATTACTATCAATAATTTGTAAACTAAGCCCCTAGTGAGTGCTGCATTGGAATATGAACTGCTACTTTTGGGTTTCGTTATTAATGATAGCTTTACTTTTTTTCATCCTTCTTCTTTTAATAGCTTTAACTTGTTTAGAACGCTCAAATATCAACCTATCCTTATCTAAATTAAATTCTTTAGTTGCTGTATCTAAAAAAAGATTAGAAAATTTAACTTTCCAATCTGTATATTCTGGTGAGTATAGAAGTATAAAAGCTGATATTCTAGCTAAGTCTTCTTCTCGCTTTCCCTTAGCACAGTCCTCAAAGTCAACTCCATAAATGTCGTTATTTGACACTAAGAAGTTCCTTAAATTGCAATCCTGCAAAGTTAATCCTGTAAAATTATAAAACTGGTCTAACCAAGCGAGAAAATTATAAGTTATTTTTATGACCCTTTCGTCGTCTACTTTATAGGATTTTCTTTCAAAGTCTAGGATCGTTTCTAATAAAGTGTTTGCAGGTAGGTATTCCATTAAGAGCATCTGGTCGTTGTGGTAATACACTTTAGGGACATTAAATCCATTCCGATACAGTTTGATTAATATATTATTTTCTTTTTGGATACCTCTATTTTTGTACTTTAGTACAAATCGATTGCTTTTCCCCAAAAAATCTTCTGTGTAAACTAACATAACCTTGTTTTTTTTGCTGGGAAAAACTTTTTCAAACTTGTATTTAACTATTTGATGACTATCAACAAACTGTTTTGGCAGGCACATTTACTCCTCACCTATTTTTATTTTTATTGACTTGCCTTTTTTATAGCCATCTAACTCTTTAGCTACTGCAAGAACATTATTATACAAAATATTTTTCACAAATGGCACCATATCAATTTTTTGCCCGTCTATCTCAAGCTCTATTTTTCCTTCATTTATTAAGCAATCGCTTACACTTTTCTCTTTTTTGATAATCTTTTGTTTAAGCTCCTCACAACTAAACCCACAAGCATTACAGCATTTTGAAGGAAAATCTGGTAGTTTATTATATGTTTTTTCTAATATCAGGTCTACTAATTTATCTACTTCAGTTAAAGCACTTAAAGCAGGTACTCCTTTATATGAGCTAATTTTTTCAGATATTCGACCGGATATAGCAATAGTATGATTATCTACCCGTTCTTTAAGCTCTTGCTCGTTGTGGGCTGTTATAATCTTAGGGCAGCTATAATCTACCACTCCCTCTAGCACAACAAAATCATGCTCATAACAGCGCAGTATTTCTTCTATAGAAAGCCTTCTTTTATATAAGATGTCAGTTTCAAATAGGCCTCTAGCTGTAACTAAGTCGGATCCTGCTTTGTAGTGTCTATGAGTATTAGTCCCCTCTGTATCAATTGCAAACTTTTCAAAATGTATGTCTTTAACAGAGCCCACCGTAAATCTTCTTTTTTTCAATTCTGTTATTATCTTTTCTATAGTAGTGGTTTTGCCAGACTGAGTAATTCCTATAACTGAAAATAGCTTCATCTTAACCCTCCCAAACTTTTTAACTGTTTACTTTAAGAAAAGTATTTAAAAATCACTGCACCGGTTGAAAAACAAAATATTACCATGGAGACATAATCTCTATAGCCTAGCTTTAACTGTCTATAACTTGTTCTGTTCGAGCATGCTCTAAGACCTCTCATTTCAACTGCAATTGCCAGTTCTTTAGCTTTTAAAATAACGCTTGCTATCATAGGCATTATTAAGTATGAATATATTTTAATTTTGGTTCCTTTGGGTATTTTTTTTAAGTTTATACCTCTTAGTTGTATTGCTGTCATCATATCTATTACTTCTTCTTTAAGCATAGGTAGAAATCTTATCGCCACAGAAACCATAAAAGCTAATTCGTACGGTATTTTCCATTGGTATAGACCTTGAACAATATCACGAGAGTTTGATGTTGTCATAACAGTAGCAGAGGTGATTATAATTGATATTCTTAAAAAAATAGATGCAGAATTTGCCAGACCAACTGTAGAAACTATTGTGAGGTTTCCTAATGTAACTAATCCTTCTCCGCCGTCGGTGAAAATACTTTGTATAAAAATCATAAACACAAAAATCCAAGCAAATCTTTTTAGCTTCCAGAAAATCATAAGAGATCCACTTTTAAACAGCACTGACATCATTACAGCTACACACAATACACACAAAAGCCATAAAGCATCATTAAATAAAACTGCCATGCTGGATATACACATCACCATTATTAGCTTAGTTCTGGGGTCACACTGCATAAGAGCTTTCCTCACCTTTTTTTAACTCAATTATTCTATTAGCGTACTTAGTGACAAAACTCTTATCGTGACTAATTATTAACATCCCGATACCATCATCTAGCAATGTCTTTAAAATATTTAATAGCGCTTGTTTTCTCTTTATGTCTAAAGCAGTTGTGGGCTCATCTAAAATCAAGAATTTAGGCCGGTTGATTAAAATGGAGGCTAAAACTAATCTTTGCTTTTCCCCTCTGCTTAGATAAAAAGGAAATTTAGTTCTTTCATTTAATAATTCAAAATCTGATAGTGCTTTCAACACTTTTTTTTCAATAATGTCTTCTCTATAGCCATTAATTCTTAACGCAAACGAAAGTTCTTCTTCCACTGTAGGAGCAAAGATTTGTTTTTCGGGGTCTTGAAACATATAACCTACTTTCTGGCCTACCTCGCCTAAAGAGATTTCTTTGGTGTTTAAACCATCTATTAACACATCACCAGCAGTTGGCTTTATTATGCCTGCCATCAACTTCCCTATGGTGGATTTGCCGCTGCCATTAGATCCAAGTAATGCTGTCAAGCCAGTTTTAGGAATTGTCATATTTAAATTATCTATGACTAATTCTTTTGGATTCATCCCATAACCATAAGATATCCCATCAAAAACAATACTCATAAAGTCTCCCCCCTAAAGTCCGATAACTTTCCATTTTTTAAAAGCATTACTCTATCTGCTACCTTTAGATTATCAAAATCATGTTCTACCATAATTATAGTTTTTCCCTCTGCCTTTAAGGTCTTTATTAAATCTAAAATCTTGTTTTTTTCATATAGGTCTAGTTGAGACAAAGCCTCGTCAAATATTAGAATATCAGGTTTTAGGCTTAACACCGAAGCTAGTGCAACTAATTGTTTTTCACCACCGGAAAGCATTTTGGGATTTTTAAAACGATGTTTTTTTATGCCCACTTTGTTAATTACCTCAGATATGCGCTTGCCTATCTCCTCACGAGGCAACCCAAAGTTTTCAGGACCAAATGCTATCTCATCTTCTACAGTTGGAGAAAACAGTTGTGTGTCAGGGTTTTGGAAAATAACCCCCACCTTTTTAACTAAATGTGGCATGCTTAGCTCCTTTAAGGAAGTCCCATCAATTAGTATCTCCCCTTGTGCATCACCTTGCTTAATCCGTGGAATCACCCCACTTATTAAGGCACATAATGTGCTTTTGCCGCTTCCGCTTAACCCTACTATTGCAATAATTTCACCACGTTGAACTGTTAGATCTATTCCTTTTAGCAGTTTTTCTTCTGATTTTTTAAATCCAAAATAGAGATTTTTTACCTCAATTTTTTTTATCAATTAACATCCAGCTCCATTAAAAACTTGTTCCACCGTTGTCCAAATTGGTCTTGCTTTATTACCACCTGGTACGGACCGGAACCTCCATCTTCCCGTGGTGCTAGGTACTCACCGTTTTCTTTATATACTATATACACGTTGTCTTTGTCTAAAATTTCACTTTGCGTAAGAGCTACAGTGTAACCGTCGGCAGCTCGAGTGATAACCTGATTTATGTCATCTAAGTTAATGTCATATTTAGACAATAAATCTTTCATCAAAATTCCTTTATATGTGTTGTCCTTGTTTGGACTGCTGCTGCTTCTTAAGGTTACTTCAAATTCATGTTGAGCCAGTTCTAACATATCATCAAAATTAACTGTTGCTACGCGCTCGTCCTCAAAGTTAATGAAGATTTTTGCCTCTTCTTGGCTTAGCACTCTTTCCTCTCTATCATTTAAGTTTAAGTAAGCGAAAACTACTATAACTCCCAACAAAATACCTAAGGTAATAAGAATTTTTTTATTCATTAATTGCACCCCCGTTAAAAATCCAATATGGCATAAACATATCTTCTGTTATCAACGAACCATGGTCGCCACCTTCCTCTGTCTTATGCATTCCATGGTCAGCATATACTATTACTTTTCCGTCCCATTTGGCTACTAACTGATTGACATAACTATCTATCTTTTTTAAATCCTCTAAGATTTCAACGGCAAGATCTCCATAATTGTGTCCAGCTATATCAACATCTTTGTAATGTACAAACAGCAAGTCAAGACCTTTTGACATCTTCTTTAACGCGTTTTCGGTTTTTTCGTCGTCTGTGCTGCCATCGTTATTTTCATCCATAGACAGAACAGGAGGGATCTCTAATTCTATTGTTCCAATAGGGCCTATTACGGCAGCAGCTTCTTTGTTTTGCTTTTTACAAAACCCAAAAATTGTTGGCACCTCTACCTTTCTTATCCCTCTTTTGTAAACACCGTTGACATAAGGAAGCTCTCCGGTTAAAGAAGCTGCTAGATTGACAGGAGTTACAGAAGGATAAGCTACCATAGCTTTTTGGGGCTCTGGCAAGCTTTCTAAAAATGGGATGTAATCGTTCTTTTTTGCGTACTGGTATTGATGATACCCAAGCCCGTCAATTAAAATCAGCATTACATTTTCTTCTTGATTAAGCATTTTTTTTGTATCGTAATAAACATCTGTTATTCTTTTAGCCGGTGGCTTTATAACTACCCCAACAACGTCTTGGATCTTTAACTCACCATTAACCACATACCCTATACTGTTATTGTTCAAAACTAGTTTACCTTCTTTATCTAAAGAAGCTTCCTCACCTTTTTTACCAACTACTAGAGCCTCTTCATCATCATTTATATATTTTTCAATGTCGATTATTTTTCTTTTATTAAAAGTGGTTACATCTAAACTTTCTCCATCGTTTTTAATTGTTGATTCTCCTCTAAAAGTAAAAACAGTAGAGTATCCTTTTTTATATAGCTGCCCCACCGATAGGCTAGCTATATTCTCACCCGGTCTAATTATATTAAAACTATCTTCCACTGATAAATCATCGCTCACTATAACGATTTTTTTGACATCTTTAACATTGCTGCTGGGTGGATGGTTTTTGTTTATTGCCTCCCAACCGTACTCTTTACTTTGCGCAATATAGCTTTTTTCTAGATTTTTGTTAGAAATCAAAGCACTATAACCATCATGTGATATAAATAGCACATCAAACCTTTCAGTTTTAGGGTTTGCTTTTTTTATTACTTCTTCTAGTGGTGCTACTTCTAAGGAATCATCTCTGTAATTTATAGTGACTGCCTCGGAATGTTTCTGAACATAATCCAAACTAACTGATTCTTTAACATCCCCGACAACTTCTAATAAAGGCATATAATGGGTAGAATCACCTGACTGAGGTATTACATTTAGAAGTAAAAGCACTAAAAGACCAACACTTATAAGAACTATTGCGCTAATTTTATTATGCTTCTTTATATTTAACACTTATATCACACCCCCCTAGAGTAAAGTACTCTACCAAGCTAGCTTATCCTTAAATTGCTTAACCACCTTATGGGCAATTATACCTCCTATCCCTCCTGATAAGGATGCTACCGCAAGACTCAGCACCAAAGGTACAAAAGGCAGCCTAAAAAAAACTAAGTTTACTAAAAAGCTACCGCTCACGTTTGCAGCTATGCCGGCAGCAAAGCAACACCCTGCGCAACAGCCTTTATGCCTTGAAATAAGAAATATCAAGTCCACAGCCACCCCTGGCAATATATATGTAGCCAAGCTCATAATTCCATGAGTTCCAAAAAAACCAACTGAAATAACTACAATAGCCTGCACAAGGGCGATTAACGTTGCGGAGCCGGTCTTTCCAACAAGAGCAGCTCCCATTACAATCCACATCATATAAAATCCGCCTGCAACTACCCCGCCTGGTATAAAAAAAGGCCCTGTAATTATATATGCTAGGGGAACTACTATTGGCTTTACTGCTAAACCTAAGCATGCCATTAGAGCTATAATCATCAAATCATAGATAGAAAAACGCTCAAGAAAAGAGCTTGGGTTGTTCATTTTGTCACCTCCCATTTTGATGCCACAACTTTTCTAACTTAGTTTATAGGCTTTATAAATAAAAGATCTCTAACTGCAGTATTTCTTGGTAAAAAGTCAAATTCAGAAGCCACCTCTTTGCTTTCTCTTATATACACTATCCCGGAGGCTAAATCCTCGTAGGTTACCTCAGCTGAAAATCCATCTGCAGCTTCTAAAAGATATTTGTCAGCTTTTTTAAGTCCGTACTCCTCAACTAAAACCTGCAAGTTTATACCGTTGTTTTCGCCAACTTCATATTCATCAAATATCTCCTTCCCTCTTTCCACTGAAAATACCCCTGTATTATTAACAGATAACCAAACAAGGTCTCTAACGTGCATTCCTCTTGGAAGGTCAGGAGATCTGAAAGCTGGTGTGTTTTCACCTTGAGTAACTATGAAAGCATCTTTAAATGTTTCATATTCTTCGTTTTTATCAAAGCCATCTGTGGCTAACATATAAACATCTCCTGATGCATCTATTTTCTCTAAAAACTTTGAACCTTTAACACTCTTTTTGTCTTCACTACCATCGTATGGAAGTTCTTCCATTTCAGAAATTACCGATTCAAAAAACTTAATTTTTCCTAGTTCATTATTTTTTTCTTGAGTAGGTTCCCCATTTTCTAACTTAATCTCAACTAAGCTGCTAACCCAGTACATGGACTCTTCCTCAGGTATAAAAACTCTAATTGGCCTTGATTCTTCATGTAGTGGATCGCCTTTAATTTCGTAAGCTAAAATTATATCCCTTTTTGCTAGAATATGATTTGGTACTTCCAGGGAATATCCATCCGAGGCTGTCAACCTAATAGTCTCAATGCTTTTTATATCTTGATCTATCGACTTTAATACATCTTCGAACAAAGCTCCTTTAATTGTATACTCCTCTTCTATTTCTCCATCATCATCTCTTCTAATAATTTTTTCCGTAGTTTCTTGTAATTCCATTAGCTCCATAACGCTAATTTCAGTTTTCCCTTGGCTAGAACTCAAAATTGTTATTACATCTTCTACAGTAGGGTATTCACTAATAGCCTTTTCTTCTGTAGAGCAACCAACAATTGCTCCCATTGTAAGTAATAATACGCAAATTATAGCTAGCAATTTTTGTCTCATGATTCTAAACACTCCTCTTAGAGAAATTTTGATAAAATTTGGGTACATTTCTTCCAAATAAAAAAAATGCCTTTCTTTTAATGGAAAGACATTTAATATATAAAAACTATAACCACCATCAGGCAGTTACGATTAAACTCCTTTCCACCGGGAGGCATACCCGTTTCCAAATATACCCTAAC
This sequence comes from Proteinivorax hydrogeniformans, assembly GCF_040515995.1. GTDB lineage: Bacteria > Bacillota > Proteinivoracia > Proteinivoracales > Proteinivoracaceae > Proteinivorax > Proteinivorax hydrogeniformans. The sequence goes on from NZ_CP159485.1 coordinate 2,336,641, forward strand.
GGCCTAGATACCATAGATTAATCCTTAGATATAAAGGCTCGGAGCAAATATTTAATTGTGAACTACCCACCAATTACCACCTATGCGGGTTGCTTGAATAAAAAAGAGTTGAGATGAGAAGTGTTATTTAATCTCTCCTCTTACTATAATTATTCTACACTTAATCTAAATTTCCTTTTATTTTTTAGTAGATAAAATTAGAAATTACTGGCCCTTAGGGCTGCCACTTTTATCAAAATTATCTCTTAAAGCTAATTCGTCGTTTACTCCTTACTTTCCCATAAGTCAAATATTAAAGGCATAATGTCATCACATGCCTTTAGTAGTGTGCAAACTTGCTCTTGTGTCAGTCTTTCTCTCCCCCATGTTATCCACAAGTCATAAATTACATTAATTTTCTCATTAAGCAACTTTCTATCTTTAAATTTTTTGTTGCAAACTGTCACCACGTCTTTTTTGGAGCTTACATATATCCCTTTTCCACTTAAAACTATGCAAAGAGTTCTAAAAGTGGCACTAAAATATCTTTCTATAACTTCTTCCTCATAATCTTTATAGCTAGCCTCAAAGAATTTCAAACATTGATCTGCAGTTTTTATTTCTTCCTCTCTTGTAGGCTTAGGAATCCTGTCCTTAATCTCCTGTCCATAAATCAGTTTTCCTTCTCTTATAAAGTTATTATATTCAAAACCGCTACCTAAAAATGATTGTCCGCCTATTACTTCTTTTTTAGTGGTATAGGCCACACTAATCGGTTTTTCCTTACTTTTAATCTTTTCTAATTCCAACTGGAGCTTATTTTGAATTTCATTACTTTTTAACACAATATACAAATCAATATCGCTTCTTCCCGGCACAAAGTCTCCTCTAGCCACACTCCCCCCGACATATACAGAACATATCTCATCGGCAAACTTAATCTGGCATATGTTTTTCACTTCATCTAAGGCCTCAAAATAACTCTCTCGATTTCCCAGCATACAACCACTCCTTTTTACCAACGCTGGATTTTAGAAAATTCTAACTGATTCTTTATATACTACATTCAACCTATTTATTCCTGCTACTTTTGAATTTATGCAGTGAAGGGGGGCTTATCCTCCACTGCATAAAAATTCACCAAAACTTTTTACGTAAATTGTGTTATAATTGTAACGCTAATATACCTGTATGGTAATTCCAAAAGTGTGATTAAATTGACTATATAATTTTTGCAAAGGTGGTTACTAATTTGAAACGTTTTCTTTTTTATTTTGTGGGCCTATATATGACTGCAATGGGTATTTCCAGCATTATCGTTGCTGACCTTGGTGCTGGTTCATGGGACACGGTTTTTGTAGGACTTTATAATAAGCTTGGACTAACTCCCGGAACATGGAGTATAATTGTTGGTGGTTTGCTTATGTTTTTAAATGGCTTTTTGGCGAAAGAAAAGCCTGATTTTTTGGCGTTTCTCACTGTGTTTACATTAGGTGTTTTTATTGATTTTAACCTTTTTATATACAGTTTTATAAGCGTTGCATATCTTTCTGATAAATTAATGCTTTTTGCTTTTGGGTTTGTACTGTTAGCCACTGGGGTTGGTGTTTATTTACAGGCTAAGTTTTCACCAAATCCTATTGATAAACTCATGGTAGTTGTGCATAAAAGGTTTGGAATTAGTATTGCCTTATCAAGGTTTTTGTGTGAAGCTACAGCTCTTACTATTGGTTTTTTATTAGCGGGACCTGTGTCGTATGGCACTGTGATTATAGTGCTTTTTATCGGGCCTTGTATCCAGTTTTCTTATAGCAAAATGGAGCTACTTTATAACCAACCAAAAAGAGCAGCCAAAAGAGTTATTTAAAAAATCCCTCAAACTATTTGTTTGAGGGATTTTTTAAATAAACATCTATAATGATACTTTTGTTATTCTTCTATATCTGAGGTTTTCTCTATCCAACACTACGCTAAAACGTTTCATAGCCTCTTTGTAGGGTTTTTATAATATTGTGGTACCTCACTTCTTTTATAACTTTATCATTCTTTTATTATGATTTGTAATATGGCCCATGTAAGAGTCTACAGTATGAGGGTATCATCTAGTGTATCTATATCTAATCAAAGTATTTTTAAAACCTGTCTTTTCATACAATTTCACAGCTTTTTCGTTGTGTCCAAAAACATGAAGATGTAATGTTTTATAGCCTAAATTATTTACAAATGAAAACATATCGTACATAACTTTTTTTCCAAAGCCTTGTCCTCTGAACTCTTTAAAAATTTCTATATAAGCTATAAACATTGTTTCTGAATCTTCTTCGTATAACCATAGTATCCCTATAACTTCATTATTCCAACAAACACCATACATTTTTTGATTATCTAGTTTGAAGACTGGAAGAACATGTTTTTCAAATTTTGCAACTGCTTCACTTTCACTCATTATAGGATCCTCTAACATATAATCTCTAACTGTAGCTTTTTTAAAAGCATCTAGGTCAAAGTATTTATCCATTTCTGAGTTGCAAAGTTCTTTAAACTCAATTCCGTATGATACGCTATCATCAGCAACATCTTTTCCCATGCGTAAGTTGATAGGCTTAAATCTTTCTAATTCAAATTTCTCGCTACAAGTTGTAGTCAAATAGAGAATGTCAATTAAATTACTTTTTTCTTTTAAAGTATATTCTAGGTTACTATTTTTTAGTTTCTGTATTATTGATGAATCGTGATTTTTCAAATATAAGTCTCCTACTTTTCTTGCAGAAATAAAAATATACCCAAGTAACTCATCTTCATGGTTTATTGCTAGTAAAGGCAGTTTGTTTTTCTCTAAATATTTCTTTCTTTCGTCTACGTGTTCTTTGTACTTTTCAAAGGGCATTCCTTGAAAAAAAGTTGAGTTCTTATAACTTTCATCATAGAAACTTTCTTCAATTGATGTATGTTCGATTATTTTAGGCACGACACTAGCCTCCTTTTATATGATTTTTAATATTTTATAATATTTATTCAATTAAAAGACTATAAGTCCCTGTTAAATAATAAAAGTTAATACTCTTTTAACTTTTATAGTACCGCTACTAAAGTTTAATAGGGAAGAAAAATCGCATATAAAACACCCCTATTCTCTACCCCTATCGCTGCAATTTTTAGTTCCTATATACAATAAGTGCTCACACCCAGCCCAAGTTAAAGGGTCTGTGGAGGTATGGAATATTAAGTTTACCCATTTATCAAAGGCTTCTTTTGAAAGGTTATTAAGCTTAGGCTCACTTTGAGCTGCTAAGCCTTCTACTGCTGCTATCACCTGTTTATTTAACCCAAATTTTTTCATAAATAGTTCAATTTTATCAGGCTTTTTAAAATAGGCAGTTGTAAATCCTGGGTTTGAATCTGAAACTATATTTTTTCCATCTTGTAAATATCGTAAAAGAGCATCCTCCCCATAGTTTTCTAGCTCTTCGGGATAGTTTTTTAGTAGGTCGATAATAGGCGCATAAGCTGAAATAAAAGCGACAAATATGCTGCCATCTTTTTTGAGCTTTTTTAAGCATTCTTTTATGGCTCTTTTTCTGTCATCTTCTTCTGTTAGGTGATACATCGGACCCATACATAGCACTACGTCGTAGCTTTGATCTTGTAATTTACTTAAATCTAAAGCATTTCCATGTATGTAGTTTGATAGCGAAACTCCTCTTTCTTCAGCTTTTTGTTTTGCCAAGCTTATGTTGTTAGATGAAAGGTCTAACAAAGTCACATCATGACCTTGCTGTGCTAAATAAATAGAGTATCTGCCAGGGCCTCCTCCAACATCTAAAATCTTTGCCCCCTTTTGAATATACCTGTCTAAATACCTTTTAGTTATTTCAAACTCTATCTTATGCTTGTTTAGCCTCTCCCACTCGTTGTTTGCTGAGCTATCGTAAAACTCTTCCACTTCCTTAGCCATCTTTGTCCTCTCCTTTATTGTTTTTCTTTGGTTCTTTTCGCCTTACTTCTTAAATTCGTTTCTCCTTCTCTTAACGGCAGATTTTTTCTAGTTCAAGTACCTTTTTAATGCAAGCATCTTCTGCAGGATTGCCTGTCTTTTTCACGTTACTTACTTTATAGTGGGGAGTTGTTTTATATACAAATGGTTAAAATCCTTTACTTTCTCTTCTAAAGTTAATTGATCCATAAGCATCTCTCCCCTTACTATGAAAATTTATTTAGTGTTCTCATAGCATGAGAACTTTCTCCCCCATCACTGTTCCAAAAAGTTCTGTGCCATTACCACATATGCTACTTTTTTTAGAATACTATAGAGTTTCATATTAATAATTTTTTAAAATTCATTATCCTTACAAGGATTAATTTGATTTGAAAAATATATATATCCAAATATAGCTGCAAAAGTAAATAACATAAAACACTGATGTAAAAAATGGTTTAAGCATGTATGCCCCACTAAAATCACCACACGGATTTTTCGCATATAATGACAACACTATATCAAAGACTAAGTAAAGTAATGAGGTAAGTAGTATTAAAAATACACATATACGAACAGGTATCAAAGGAAAGAAATCGACTGAAAATGCCAATATACTCAAAGATAAAACTATAATAAACTCAAAAATATGTCCACCTGTTACATATAACCAAAAACCTTTTTCGGAAGGTATATACTTCTCTATAATTTCAAAATACCTCTCAAAGTTTTCAACGGAAACTTTAACACCTGCATCATCTTTAAGTAATACTTGTGGTGGATATTTAAACAATTGAATTGTCATTTTATTTTTTGGGATCCCTAAGTACCAACCAGCTAAAAAGTGACCCAATTCATGACTAGCAGTTATTAAAAAATATAATACCAAAATGTAAAAAAACATATATATCTACTCCTAAATAAACTTTGTTTCTTCAATCTTTTAGACTTATATAAAGCAAGTGCTCTCAGCTACCCAAGTTATAACTATATGGCTGAATTTTTTAACTATACTAATTATTCAATATGAACCTTCATATCCCTTTATTTTATCGTTTTATATTTAAGATGTAGAAAATATGGGTCCGGCTTCGGGCTAAAATTAGAACAACCCAGGATGCTTTATGCCAGGTTGTTCCAATTTTATTTTCTTTTGTTCTCTCTTTTAAAAAGCCTCATAAACCCCGGTTACAAGTGTATAAGGCTTTTGCTGTTCTTTAACGAAGTTAGTTCTAGTTCTTTTAATGCTTGCTTTGCTATTTCTCTTTCATTGAAATATATAGTTTTATCACCTATAATTTGACGCTTTTCATGCCCCTTTCCGGTAATTATTATGGTATCCTCTTTGCTACTATTTATAATGGCATATCGAATAGCTTCTTCTCTGTCAAGAATCTCTATATATGGTTTATCACCCTTGTTAAATCCTTTTTTAATTTCATTTACAATGCTTTTAGGATCTTCTGAGCGACAATTATCCGTAGTAAGAATGCTTAAATCGCAGTACCGCTGTGCTATCTGTCCCATCTTACTTCTTTTGGTATAATCCCTTTCTCCAACACATCCAAATACAATTATTATCCTACCTTTTGCATATTCACTTATGGTTCTTAGTACGTTTTCAAAACCATCAGGTGTATGGGCATAGTCAACTATAATATTTAAGTCTTTATCTGTAGGGATAACTTGGAACCTACCAGGTATGCTAGTGACAGCTTCTATCCCTTTTTTTATTTGTTGCAAATCTATACCTAAAGCGAAGCCACAAGCTACTGCAGCCAAGCTATTATAGATATTGTACAGTCCAGGAATTCTAGTTTTAAATTTCACTTTTTGTGTAGGAGTGTTAATAGTGTATTCACTGCAATCTTTGTAAAAAAGGATATCTTTAGCATTTATATCAGCATCATTATTAATTCCATAGGTTAGTAAGCGAGTTTTATGGCTCTTTAATTCTGTAGCTAATCTACTACCATAATAGTCATCTATGTTCACAATGTTAAAATCATTGGTGTTATAAAATAACTGTTTTTTTGAGCTATAGTAGTTTTCCATGCTGCCATGAAAGTCTAAATGCTCATGGGTTAAGTTTGTAAATATTCCTATATTAAAGTCACAGTCATTGACCCTTGATAATTGTAAAGAATGAGAAGAAACTTCCATAACACAAGTATCAACTTTTTTAAGAAGCATAGAGTTAAACATCCCTTGCAAAGCTAAAGACTCTGGGGTGGTGTGAGAAGAGCAAAAGGACTTTCCATTTATAATCGTTTCTACAGTTCCTATTAGTGAGGTGTTTCTTTTTGAAGCTTCTAGCACTGATTTTACGAAGTAAATAGTGGTAGTTTTACCGTTAGTTCCGGTTACACCGATCAACTCTAGATTTTTAGAGGGTTGTCTATAAAAGGCAGCTGACAAATTACTTAGTGCTACCCTTGTGTCTTTTACTTTAATAACTGTTATATCTTCTGACACCTCTATATCTCTACTCACTACAATAGCTTTTGCACCATTAGAAATGGCGTCCTTTATATACTTATGTCCATCCACTTGGAAACCTTCTATAGCTACAAAAACATAATTGTCTTTGACTGAACTTGAGTTATATGCTAAACCTTTAATTTCGATTTTAATATTACCCTTTATATCTATTGCTTCGAGATGCTTTATGATATTTGCAAGCTTCAATTGTTCTTCCCCTTTCGCTTCTTAGGAAAATCACCACCTAGTCCGATTTTCCTAAGAAAATCAGCTAAGCTTGACGTTAATGTTTTTGTTTGTTTTTTTATGGCTGTTAAGCAAAAAATCTACTCATCAAATATATTAGCCCATATCAAAAAGCATTATACCTATTATAGCCTCATCTATAACTTAATGATTGTGTATTTTGTACAACTTTTAGGTATATAAGAATTGTTCTATAAGACACAATAAAAAATGGTTGCAACCATCCAAAATCGATGGTTGCAACCATTTTTTATCGCTTTTGCTAGTTATGTTCCCGCATCTTTAACCGATTACGACCGTTTTTTGTCCCTTAACCTCGCCTATAGCGGAAGTGATTCCATAAACAGATTCAATCGTTTCCGGTGTAACGACGGACTCATCCCCATATTTATACGCCTTGCCGTCTTTTAAAAAAAGAAATCTATCACAATAACGTAGTGCAAGATTGATATCATGTGAAACAATGATAGTGCTGATATTTCGTTCTTTTGTCACATGTCGCACCAACGCCATCATTTCATACTGATTTTTTGGGTCAAGATTACTGGTCGGCTCATCTAAAAGCAACAGACGGGGTTGCTGGACGAGAGCACGGGCCAGCATTACCTTTTGCAACTCTCCTCCGGAAAGTTCGTCTATATACCTTAGCTTAAATTCAGACAAACCCATTTTCTCAAGCATTTCATCACAAATATCTATATCCTCCTGAGATACAGCCCACTTTATGTATGGCTTCCTTCCCAGCAGTACGGAGTCAAACACGGTCATTTGGTGTATTTCATTTTTTTGTGCCACATATGAAATGTGTCGGGCAGTTTCTAATCTACTCATTTTAAGGATATCATGCTTGTCGATTAGAACCCTTCCCTTTTTCGGTGCTCGAATCTTATTTAAGCAAGTAACGAGCGTACTTTTTCCTGCGCCGTTTTTGCCTAAAATTCCTACGAACTCACCGGCCACAACGTTGAAACTGACGTCTTTTAAAATATTACTTTTGCCGTAAGAAAAAGAAATATCTTTAATTTCTATCAATCAACCCACCTCTTCTTCCTTTGCTTTATGATTAAATATAAGAACAGAGGTCCGCCTAAAAAAGAGGTGATGGCACCTATGGGCAAAATGGCGGGAGCCTTTATCATTCGTGATGCGATATCCGCTAAAAGCATAATCACACCACCCATGAGCGCCGAACAAGGTATCAAAAAACGGTAGTCGCTACCTACGAACCTGCGTACAATATGAGGTGCAATCAACCCTATGAAGCTAATCGTCCCGACAAAGGCAATTGCCGTTGCAGAAATAAGAGTAGCTATGGACATACTGACAAGAATCAATCTATCGACATTAACCCCAAGACTTTTGGCTGTATTGGCACCGCTTTCCATGGCATTATAGTTCCAGCGATTAAGGAAAAAATAAAAGAAAGCAAGCACACTGAGTATGAATATCAGAGATATCTCCTTCCATCCAGCTCTCCCAAGATTGCCAAAGGTCCAGTATACAATGGAAGCAACCATATCATCATCGCTGAAATATTGAATTAACGTCGTTGCCCCAGTAAACATCGAACTCAACGCCACACCGGCTAAGATCATCACAGCTGGTGACACCCCACTTACGCGAGATAACATCAAGATAACCAAGGTAGTAGAAATACCACCTAAAAACGCCCAAGTGGCTACCGTGTATGGATTGGTAACAGAGATACTTGCGCTGGAGGCATTACTAATTTGGGCACCTGCCTGAAAATATACGATTGCGATAGACGCCCCGAAAGATGCACCCTGAGATACCCCTAGCGTCGAGGCAGAAGCTAGCGGGTTGCGCAGTACACTTTGCATCACGCACCCCGCCATAGCAAGGGCTATTCCAACACTAACTGCCGTTGCAACCCGCGGCATACGCACGTTCCAGACAATTGTTTGGCTTGTCGCTTCATTGCTAAAGCCAAACAGAGCTCGCAGCACCTCACTAATGGGAATACCTGATGACCCCACCGAAATAGACACTATGGCAGCGGCTAGCAGGATTATGACAAGTGACACGAGAAACAACCATTTTTTGGCGATGTAGCGGTAATATTCGTTGTGTTTACCTATAGAGCATTTGAGTGTTCTCATAACATCACTCGCCTATTGTAATCTGCCCATAGTAGAGGCCGCCTTCATTCATAAGTTCATACGTATTCTCACCAAGGAATGTCGTTAATATCTCTTTAGCTTTATCGTCGATGTCAACATCGGAAAACTGCTCGGGAAACAAAACAGTGCCGGCATAGTATGCATTTATAAATGCGTAGGTAAAATTTGTTCCGGCGTTATTAAATGCTGGCATTGTATAAACTTTCCCTTCCTGCACTGCCTGCAGTGAATCGAAATAGCTTGGGTTTTGCGCATATTCATCGTTTACCAAGTCCATATTACCTGGATCAAGGAATATTACATCAGGATCCCAGATTAGTATTTTTTCTAAGTCTACCTCATAAAAACTTTCGATGCTTTTATCCTCAGCTACATTAATTGCGTTAATGGCGTCAAATATACCAAATTCGGAGTATGTCCCAGAAAAGCCCCGTCTGCCGTTCCATGTAACCGCACCAGCATACGCCCGCTGTTTATCACTATCAGAAACATCAGATGTACGTTTATGTAAGTCAGCAAGCATGGAGTCCACATAGTCAAGAATCATTTCCGCTCGTTTTTCTGCGCCGATCACATCGCCAAATACCCTAGTAGCTTTATAAAAAGATTCCGGCGCTAAACCGGTGCCGTGCCGCACCGAAACTACAGGAATACCAGTTTGTGCCTGCAATTCGTCTGCTGCTTCCAAATCAAACCCAGCAACTATAACGTCGGGCGCAGCCATGATAATCTCTTCAGGGTAACCGTTGTTTTGGCCACTGCCTCCACCTTGACCAACGAAGGGCAACTCCTTTAAGGTATCGTGGTGCACAGGATTATAGTCTCTGCGAATATTTACGCCTTGTGCTATATATTCTTCCGCCCCTACAACCATATCCATTGCATCAAGGTATGCCGCTAAACGAGGCGCCCCTGAGCCTAAACAGATGATTGACTCTACACTCACAGGGATTTTTACCTCCCTGCCTGTTACATCTGTAATTATTCTAGTCTCAGATGTGGATGTTTTCTCTATGGACTCGCTGCTCCCTTCAGTGGGCTCGCTGCTGCATCCGACAATCGATATAAAAAGTGAAAAGGTTAATAGTAGTGTCAACGCTTTTTTCATACTGTTACTCATTTCTCTTCCTCCTTCATTTTCAATGTTACGAAACCTCTTTATACCACTTCGAAACAAAAACTACCTGCTTATACCTAAGTTCAACGTCAACTTTAAATTTCTTCTTTAGTATTTATGGAGAACTTAAACACTCACTTCTTTATTCTAACATTTTTCTAACCCTTTCCCAATAAATTTATTTAACATTAAAAACCGAACCCATAGGAGGTAAATAGCTCTTCTATGGGTTCGGTTCTGTTTTACAAAATCTTATCATCCCAGACCATCAACCTAAAATATGAACAGTTCCTATCCAACCATCCTAACTACAGGTTATTTTCCGCTAGATTTTTCTTGTATGCGTTTGTATGTGTAAAAATCTCTTCTTTTAGTGGGTTCTTTTTGTTCTTGCCCATGGTATAAATCATATAAACAAAAACACCCAAGTTAAAAATAAAAGAAAATACACTAAGCCCGATTAACAAGTTTTCTTGGTATGTTGGAAAGATTTGAAAGTATGAGGCCTGTTGATAATCTACAGCCAAAGCAAACATGGCAAAAAACGCTAATATTTGTGCTCTATGTTGTAGCCACGCACCTCTTTTAAATACATATTCTGCTATTATGGCTGCGGTTAGTATAGCAAATCCCGCATACAAAGATCTTGTGGAAATGCAGTTGTAAACATATGCAAAGTTCCATAAGGTATAACCTATAATATACATCCATGTCATATCAGGCCAAATCATATCTTTAGTTTTATCTTTTGATACCCTTATGCCTGCAAATCCTGTTAGTGTGAGAATACATAAAATCCCCGCAAGCCCGTTAAAAATATTCCACGGACCACCTAAAACAAGGATGCCAGCTGGGTCAACGGTGGGAGTATTATAAGTCATAAATACCTCAAATTCTTTATACACTGCTTCTGCAATATTTAGCGATAGTATTGCAACGGGAAATAACGCTGCAAACTTTCTACCTCCAAACTTGGTGAATCGAATCAACATAAAACCATACACACCTGCTAATGCAGATATAACTTTAACCCATCCAAACCATGTTTGGCCTGATGGTGATCCTAAGATATCCATATAGACACCAATGGCTAATAAAACTGGAAGTACACAAAATACAATAATTGATACCTTTATTGATCTTCTTGTGATTTCATTCACGAACACAACCGCAGAAATTAACAAGATGAGACCCATAACGCTTTCAAAAGTTAAACCTTCATAAAAGAGCATTTTCATTCCCCCTTAATATACTGACAAATAGGCAATTGCAAAACTTTACACACCTGATATAACAGCGTTTTATAGATAACTCCAGCTCCCCAAACTAATGTCAGGCTAAGCTTAAGGCAAAGAATCTTGTTTCTTTGTAAGTTTAAAGTCATAGATCCTTCACCTCCGCTTAACAAGACATGTTGTATAGGGAACTAAAACCTGATCGTTTTGCAATTACCTAAAAGTAACAAAACAGTTGTTAGTAGCCGGCAATCTCTTTAATTCTAAATTCTTTTCCTGAAATCAAAGTAAAGTCTTCACCATCGCAATTTGGGCATACTTTCCTGTTATCAATTATGTTGTAAACTTCTTTGCATAGATTGCATTTACCGTTAGCTGGTAAAATAATAATCTCTAGTTTTGTCTGTTCGTAAGGTGTTTCAGTTACAGCTGCAGGATAGCAATCTTCAATATACCTTGGTATTGCTTGGGATAACTGTCCAATTTCCAAAACTATCTTTTCCACTTTTTCAACATTATTTTCTTTTGCAAAATTATCTACGATTTTTATAACTTCGTATACAATTCCCAATTCATGCATAACATAATCCCTCATTTTCCTATGATGGTTTGTTCTTGGATGATAAGAAAATCTAATTAACTATCTGGTTTCCGTAAAAGGGTTTATTTTATTTAAAGCAATTTTAGCTTTTCTAGAGACTGCTTTTTTGATTACTTTTTTAGGTAAATCATCAATTTCGTAGCCAATAACATCGTGAACCCTTTCTAAGTCGATTGCATCAAACTTACATCTTAAGGTACAGGCACCACAACCAACACATAAGTATTCGTCCACTTTGGTTGCGCCACAGCCTAAACATCTAGCTGTCTCCTTTTCTATTTCCTCTTCTGTGAAAACTCCTCTCAAATCTTTAAAAGTAGTTTTAGAAACCTCTCCATCTATATGCTTGATTCTTTGACGCTCAGTTCCGTCGTAATCTATTAAATCCGCTAGATTTTCCTTATCAAGCGCTATATATGAGTGGGTATCCCTTCCAAACACTAAAGATTGGCCATTTTGAACAAATCTGTGGATAGAAACAGCAGCTTCCTTTCCAGCAGCTATGGCATCAATTGCAAGCCTTGGTCCACTAACAACGTCTCCACCTGAGAAAATATCACTCTTTGAAGACTGTAATGTTATAGGATCAACTTTTATAGTGTTTCTATTAGTTAAAGTAACATCTTCACCTTCTAATAAATTGCCATAATCAAAGTTTTGCCCTACTGACATTAAAACATAGTCACAAGGAACTACCTTCTTATCAGATTCGTCAAACTTAGGGTTAAAGTTTCCGTTTTGATCAAATGTCGATATACAGCGTTTAAACTCAACTGCCTTTACCTTGCCATTTTCCGTTATGATTTTGGAGGGGCCCCATGAATTGTTAATTCCTACTTGTTCTTGTAAAGCTTCCTCCACTTCCTCTTTATGAGCAGGCATATTTTCCCTGTCTTCAAGACAGTATATGTCTGTTTGAAGGACATTTTTTAGCCTAGCTGAGCTCCTAGCAACATCAATAGCAACATTGCCACCACCAATTACTACTACCTTACCTTGGACGTTGGTTTCTTGACCTAAGTTAAGTGTTTTAAGGAACTTAACCCCACTAAGTACTTCCTTTGATTCTTCTCCCTCTAAGCCCAGTTTTCTACCTGACTGAGCTCCAATAGCTACATAAAAAGCATTAAAGCCTTGATTTCTAAGTTCCTCAATAGTAATATCTTTTCCTACTTCTACTCCCGTTTTAAATTTCACGCCCATTTTTCTAATCACGTCAATCTCTGCTTCTATAACGTCTTTTTCTAACCTGTATGAAGGAATACCTAAACTTAACATACCACCTAGCTTTTCCTCTTTTTCAAAAACTGTGATGTCGTATCCATCAATAGCAAGGTCATAAGCACATGTAAGTCCTGATGGTCCAGAACCGATAATTGCAATCTTCTTGTCCCCATAGTTATGTCTTTTTGTAGGGATGTATCTAGTCTCCGTATCTAAATCCTTCTGAGCAATAAACTTTTTGATATCATCAACAGCTACTGCTTCATCTAAATCACCACGGGTACAGTCTTCCTCACAAAGTCTTGGACATATACGTCCACATACTGCTGGAAGTGGATTATGTTTCTTTATAAGCTCAAGAGCCTCTGTATATTTCCCTTGTGATGCTAACTTGATATAGCCTTGAACTGGAATATGAGCAGGACAGCTTGTAATACAAGGGGCAGTACCAGAATCTAAAGTGTTTTTCCGATTTTCTCTGTAGTCGGTGTTCCATTTGTCTTCTAACCATTCAGTGTCTCTTGGAGTAACTTTTGTAATGGTTTCGTCAATTGGATTTTCTGAGCATAGCTTTTGACCAAGCCTTAATGCGTTAGTTGGACATACATCAATACACTCCCCGCAAGCCACGCAGTTTGATTCGTCCACTACAGATTTATAATTAGACCTTACAATATCATTGTTTAAGTACTCATTTGCAAGTCTCATGGCAAAACATCCACATCCACAGCAGTTACAAATAGCATGGGTGTGCCCCAGTCCATCTAGGTTGGGTATAGAGTGCATTAATCCATTATCTTCTGCCCTTTTAATAATTTCAAAGGCTTCTTCCCTTGTTATTTCACGACCCCGGCCAGTTTTTATATAATATTCTGCGGCGTGGTCTAGCTGGATACACATTTCTTCTTTTAAGTGTCCACAACCTTCTCCCATAGCCTCTCTAGATGTTCTACATGAACAGTCTGATACCGTAAAAACGCTAGCTTCATTTAAATACTTAGATAGTTCTTCATAAGATGCTCTTCTTGTATTGGCATCAATAGATCTTTCAATAGGTATTACTCTCATAGGGCCTCCACCAATAGGCATAATTCCTGCCGCCATTGGCCCCCTTTTACTGCCGAAATAATAAAAAGCTTCAGCAACTTCAGGGTGTTTTTCAACGATTTCCTTGTTATTGTTAATCGTTTCAAGATGGCCGGGAACAAAAATATCCTGCCAATACATATCTACCCCATCAACAGTATTAACAAAGGCAACACCAGCCCAAGCAATATGATCTAGTGCAGTTTTGACTTTTTCATAAGGTTCTCCCGCTGCTTTTGCAACATCGTCAGCGCTAAGCTTTTTCCTAAATTCTAAGTGCATTGCGATTTTAGCCTGATAAGAATCTAAAAGCGGTTCAAGAGCATAATACTCTGGTCCAAATGGTATAGCTTCTCTGCTTGTTCCAGCTTTGGTTCTGCCTATTTTATTGGCAAGATCAAGAATCTCTTGCCTATACGGACGGCCATCAACATCTGCCCATGTTAAAGCAAAATTAAAACGCTTAGACTTATTAAAGTTTGTTTTTTCATTTTTTTTAGCCATTTTTTAATCTCCTCCCTTTTTAACCCAGTTTTACCCATTGTCCTATGCCCTTTTTCCCCGTACTCTTAGCTTTAAGTTGATTATATCAATACCGAAAACTCCCCGGCAAGAAAGGCTTGTCTAATAAATCAAGGGATATTTTACTTTACATTTGTGTTTACACTTAGATTCATTTCGCCAACAGCTTAATTTTCTGATAATAATAAAATTAATAGATAGGTATTGTAAACAAAAACCTAAAGTAAAATATTTTTCTATTGGCAGAGAACATAATAGAAAAACCTATAGCTTAGCTAAAAATCAAAATATTGTAAACCCATCGTATGTATGTTAAAATTTTAACAAACATTAAATGCTTTGCGATTATACATTTTTAGTACGTTTTAGGTGGGGGCCGGGGGCGCTATGGATAAACAGTTAAAGTTTGAAATAATTATCGAAGGGCAAAAATATGGTGTCACTGCAACCTGTAAAAAGCATAACATCTCAAGGACACTTTATTATCGTTGGTTAAAACGATATAAAACCCATGGCATTGAAGGCTTAGGTAAGATAGAAAAGAGCTTCACTCCGGTTAATAAAACTAAACCAGAAATAGTTTCTACTATTTTAAATCTAATAAAAAAACACCCAAAGTTTGGGCCTAGGGAAATCAAATATCTTTTAGAAGAGATAGGCTATGATATAAGCGAATCTGCTGTGTATAATGTTATGAATAGAAATAATCTAACCAAAAGAGCTAAAAGGCTCAAGTTTGCAAATAAGTCAGAGAAAAAGGCAAACAGGAATTACCCCGACTTTGGAAGGATAAAAAGTGGTGAATGTTGGTTGTGTTGGACAACATTCTGTGGAGAGTTTGAAGCTTTAGGCTCAATATATGCTTACACTATATTTGATTACAAAAGTAAAATTGCTTGTACTAGGCTATACAATCAGCTGTCTATGAAAAATTTTGAAGACATTCTAACAGGCTTGGCTATCCCTGTTGCTCAAAGCTTGAGTGCAGAGGGTAAACATTTGTGCTTTTTTGATAATGACATCACCGTAAAACAGAAAGGTTCTCTTTTGTCTTACACAACTGTTCAACATTTCGGGTATGATATAAATGTTCATATGTTAAAAGAAAGCGATGATTTAACTGAAGCTAACGAATTAAGAAAAGAATATACTCATCGCTGCTTGTCTTTTCTCATGCCTCTTATTTATAAAGGAGTATCGTTTAATAAACTTAAAATTGATCTGCAAAGTTATATCAGAGATTACAACATTAAAAACAAATTATCGTATAACGGTGAGCTTTATTCACCAGTTGAATATCATGCTAAGTCAACAAATGCTGAAGTGATTTTGCCCCTATGGGCTTATATAGAAAGACAATATTAAGAGGTGATAAAGATGCGCTATGCCATAATAGGTGCAGGGTTTAGCGGCATGTTAGCAGCTTATCTTTTAGAAAAAAAAGGCGTAGATGTCACTGTATATGAAAAGCAAGAAAATATAGGTGGCCACTGCAGAACAATTGTAAACAAGTATATGCATATTGAACTTGCTACCGTATTTTGCTTTTCTCAACATATTAAAGAGCTTTTAATAGAGCTGGATGTTGGATATACTGAGCGTTTTACATACAGAAACTTTTTAGATGAGAATTTTTCCAAAGTTGAACATATAGCTAGAGATAGAGTAGAGGGGCTGATGGGGGAACTAGTTAAATTAAATGATATATTAAAACCTTACCGTCCTTATTTAAATGATATTAATTATGGGTATATCCCTGAAGAGTTAATGGTATCTTTGCATGAATTTCTTAAAAAGAACAATTTAAATAATATTAGCGAAGTAATTGCTCCCCACCTCTCTTCGTTTGGTTTTGGAAGTATCTACGAGGTTCAAGCATACTATGCTTTTCATATCTTTGATATGGATACTATTTATTCATTTATTCAGAGCAATAAACTTCTATTTGTGAATAAGGGAATGTCTGAGGTAATACATAAGCTGAGTCAGAATATATCAGATATTCGCTATTCCATCGAAGTAATAAATATCGAAAGATTAGATGACAAAGTTAAGGTTGAATCGGAATATGGCTCTGATTTATATGATAAAGTTCTTATCACAACTAAGTTGCCTAATGATGTGATAAAAGATGATTTATACAACCAGTTGATGAATAAGATTGATACAAACCCATATATCACCTGTGCTTATGAGGTAGATAATAGAAATATCGTCACAACATATTATAAAGCCAATTTAGGGAAAAAAGGAAAAGTACAGTTTTTCCATACCTTTAATCATAATAACAAAAACGTATTGGTTGCTTATGCCTATGGTCATGTAAACAAAGAGCTTGTTAACAGTATTACCAATGATATTCAAAAGTCAGGTATACAGGTGAAGCACTTAATAACAGCTAAGCAATGGTATATATTCCCTCACTTAAAAGAGAAAAACTTAACTCAGAGCTTTTATAAGGACATCTTAGACAGACAAAAAAATAGCAATATATGCCTAATCGGCTCCATAGTCTCAAAACCGTCAATTTCAAATTTATATGCTTCTATTAAGCAGTTTATAGGTTGAATAATATAGTATGGTGCCCCTGCTTACAACTGTTGAATTACCCTCGAGTTTGCTGAGGTTGGGGTCTTTAACCTGCGATAAAAAAGATGTTCCAATCATCAAGAATCGATGATCGGAACATCTTTTTTATATTACTGGGCTAGATATGTCCCAGCCTCATTTTAATTAATTATGTCCAGCAAACAAGTATTTTCAATGAATTGTCAACGTCAATTTTAAAAAGGGGGTGTTGGACCTGAAGTTTTAATAGTTTTTTTATTTGGTATCTTTATTAACTTGCTTTTTTTGGCGTTTCAAGCAGTAAATTGTAAGCGATGCAGGTATCATTAGTATAGGTAGTATAACCTTAGGGTTTATCCACGCCTTTACTTTGTCCCATCTAGTATTTTCTACTGTCTCTTCTACTTCGTCCTCTTTATCTTCTTTATCTTCTTTCTCCGCTTCCTTTAACTCCTCAATCTTATGACTCTTTTCGCCTAAGTTATATGGTTTAGACATATAAACTTCTTCTGACTCTCTACTATCGTCTGTCACTAATAAAACTAAAGTCAGACTACTGTCTTTGTCTTCGAAGTTAGGAGAAGAATCAGCTATGAACTCGGTTTTTTCAGAAACAGAGTCTTGCAATAAGCTAAAGGTAGAAAAACCTCTTACTACCTTGTTTAAGTCCTCTAACGAAGAATTTTCGTCTAGTTTATCGGTTACCCAAGTGTATAAAACTTTTTGATTGGTTTCTTTTTCTATTTCACTCAGATCTGCATCTACAAACACGTCTCTACCATCATACCTTAGGGATTCCCAGTCTATATCGATGGCTATATGGTCTGTGGATACTTCGGATGTGTTTTGGCTTGATTGGCTTGATTGGCTTGCCTGATTAGACTGACTTGATTGACTTGACTGGTTAGACTGGCTGGACTCCTCAGCTTGATTCGATTGGTTAGACTGATTTGACTCCTCAGGTTGACTCGGCTGTTCAGGTTCAGGTTCGGGTTCGGGTTGAGTTTCTGTAGGGCGTGGACCTTCCCCCGCCCACACTCTTCCTATAAACTGCGGTTGGTCGGCTTTATAGATTTTCTCTACACCGTATCTTCGGTTATCGACTAAAATATCGCCTTTACTGCCGTCAGGTAGTACCTCCCATTTTATCATCGTAGTCATTTCCCCTATATAATGAAGCCAATTACCGTTAGAGTCGATGTCCCCGTCACAGTTTCTTCTCATGGCATAATAGTAGTCCTGCCTCTCGCCTAACTGAGGTTCTATGTTCTCGGAGACTACTTTCCATCTTCCATGCTCTTCGTTGTTTACCTCTTTCTCTATTATTTTTAGTATATCATAAGATATAATATCGTCTGCTGTGTCTACTTTAGCTACTTTGTAACGTGTCTCTCTGTAGGTTATCCCGTCTTCTTCATATCTTATATTCCTTATTAACTTACCCGGTTCGCTTGCGGACGCGGATAAGCTGCTGGCAAAAACCACCGCCGCCGTTAATAATCCTGTAAATGCTATTTTGCATGTCTTTTTCTTGTTCATAATAAAACACCCTCTCCCGAAATAAATCTATACCTATATTATAACTTAAGTAGTTTATTTTTCCAGAAGAAATACTTCCTAAAAATCCAATATAGATATAAAAGTTATAACAAAGGGGCGTTAGCGCTTCCTTTGAGTCAGGCCTTTGATGTTTCAATATGACAATAAAACCATTTTCGTAATAATCGCTACTTATCCCTTTGGTGTAATTAGGATTACATCTAGTTAAATAATATACTATTTTTTACATCTTATACAATACTTATTCATATATTGAGAAGGATATATGAAATTAGTTAGGGAATTAATTAAAGGGGAAGGATTAAGCGTGGGAAAAATAATTAAAGTTAATGATCGATCCATAGATAGCGTAACAGAACTAGCCATGAAGCTATGGCCAGACAATGATTATCAAGAGCTAAAAGAAGAATTTGCTAAAATGCTACATACCGATAACAATAAGGTTTTTCTTTACCTAGTTGACGGCAATCCCATAGGTTTTGCTCATTTTTCCATAAGAACTGACTATGTAGAAGGCTCTGATAGCTCTCCAATTGGTTACATCGAAGGAATATATGTTGAAGCCGAATACCGAAGACAAGGGGTATCAAAAGAGCTGCTAGCAAAGGGGGAGCAATGGGTAAGGGAAAAGGGCTATTCAGAAATTGCTTCATCTTGTGAGTATGACAATACAACAAGCTACCATTTCCACAAGGGAATAGGCTTTAAAGAAGCCAATAGGATTATCTGTTTTATAAAGGATATTAGGTAGGATAAAAAAATCAGAGGAGATGAAAAGAGAGAGTTGACTACCTAAAAGTCCACCGAGATACTATTTTATGACAGATCCCGATGGTTATGAGATAGAAGTTATTAGAATAAAGTAAAGGAGAAGGAGGAATGTAAATGAAGGGTTCAGAGAATGAAGCAAAATATGAAAGGGCTATTTTTGCAGGAGGATGTTTTTGGTGTATGGTATCTCCCTTCCATGTTTTTGATGGGATAATAGATGTGGTATCAGGCTATATGGGGGGACATAAAGAAAATCCAACCTATGAAGATGTGAAGTCTCAAACATCAGGACATTATGAGGTTGTGCAAATTACCTATGACCCAGATAAGATAGACTATGATAAGTTACTAAAGGCTTTTTGGATGCAGATAGATCCTACAGACCCCGATGGTCAGTTCCATGACAGAGGGCCATCTTATAAATCTGCTATTTTCTACACCACAGAGGAACAAAAAGAGAAAGCTGAAGCATCAAAAAAAGCTTTAGATGCCTCAGGTAGATTTTCTAATCCAGTTGTAACGGAGATATTACCTGCTTCAACCTTCTACAAAGCTGAGGAATATCATCAAGATTACCATGAAAAAAATCCTACCCATTATAAAGAAGATAGGAAAATATCAGGAAGAGATGAGTTCATTAAAAAGCACTGGGGAGAAGAATTCTGGGAGCTATTTGATGAATAAAGACAAGCTGAAGTGTGCGTGAATGCAAAACCAGTGGGTTCAAGCTTTTGATATTTCAATATATGGAAGTAAACCAATTAAAGAACCTACCCAAAAATATGGGTAGGTTCTTTTAATTATCCTTGATCAGCAGACAAATGTTCTCTACATGTGTTGAATTGACGACGTCAACAAATTAGAAAAGGATAGTGTTGGCTAATATTATTTTTGAGTTCTATTTCCTGTTTAAGAAGGGTTTATGTTCATTTCGTGTATGTGTGTAGAAACATGGTAACAACTGTACTATGAATTTATTTGTTAATAAGTTTTTTAAGAAACTAGGGTTTTATTGTCAAGTTAACTCACATGTTGGACGCACTAAAAAAGGAAAGATCTTTATATACCCTTACCCTTATAACCTTATTGATCCTTAAATTTGCTTATTCTCTTTTGCATTTCCCTTTCTAATTCAAATAATTCATCACTAGCTTCGGATACTTCTTGTATAAAGGTGAACTGAGACTCCATGTTAGCAGATACTTCTCGGTGCCTGCCGCTTTCTCCTCCGATACAGCAATAAACCCTTTGCCACTCTCACCCACCTTATAGGTTGAGTGGGTGAAAAGTATTGAAATATCAAAAGCCTGAACATCCCGTACGTTTTGTCAAGTTTCTTTATAATATGTTTATTTTTAACTTTTTTTCTTTTAAATGGATATAGTTGAACATAAGTTCCCTTAGTTTAGAAAAAGTGCTTTTTAAAAATTACGCAGCTTTACTTGTTTCTTTTTCACGACGTTCATATTTTCTATTGTTTTTGATCATACTCCATATTACTCTTGTTAAATGCCGTCCTAAGGACCGCAGAGCTTGATTGTATTTCTTGCCTTCATCACATTTTTTTTGGAAGTAAACTTTAGATTCATCAACCCTTCGCACATGATGCTGCAGTGCTTGCATCATAGCTTTTTTCGCATGTTTGTTAACTTGTTTAGGTGATTTTGTTCCTTCATATAGGCCAGAACTATTGTCAAGAGGAGCCATACCTAGGTAGATTGCTAACCCAGCCTCAGAGTCAAACCTACTAATTGTACCTATTTCTGCAGCTATTATTCCAGAACAAATAGGGCCAAAGCCTGGTATGCTTCGAATAAGAGAGCCCAATCTTGACTGCCTAACTAATGATTTGATTTGTTTTTCTAATTCAATTAACCTTTCTTTAAGGGCTAATAAGCGCGAAGCATCTTCTGCTATCATAGGGCCTACCCACTCTACTTCTGAGCCAAAGCTAGCTTCCTCTTGCCACCTTTGTAACTTTTTAGCATGTCCTTTACCAACACCTTGAATCTTGAGTATTGTCGGTAATCTAAGTCTTTTTAACTTACGCAAGTCCGGACGACAGCTCAAAAAGCGCAGTACATAAAAGGCATCCACAGATGCAAACATTTTCAAAAAACCTGGGCATACAGATTGCAGATCTGCTTGCATTCTATTTTGTATTATAACTTTTTCTTTAACTATCTGATGGCGACGGCGACTAATACGTTTTAATTTAGTTTCAATCTCAGATGTGTTATGCACTTCTTGAAGCACTTCCTTGCCTTGTTCCATCATTGGGGCCATCATCATAAGGGTGACTATTTGTCTTGCATCCATGCGGTCATTTTTCTCTGGTGTAGCGAAGATTTCTTTAAAACGGGCAAACTTTAGGTTATTAACATTTAGTAACATGTACCCTTTATCTTTAACCATTTGATCTAATGGCCGAGCATGGCCATTAGTCCCCTCCATACCAACAACTATGTCTGATACTTCATAAGCTTGTACAAAAGATGTTATTTGATTAAAGAAATACCTAAACCCTTTCTGGCTATGGGGTATCTCAAAATCCTTTAAAATATCTCCTGCTAAGCCTATAGCTACATGATGATTGTAATAACCTACGTCTACACCAACTATCATCTGCTGACCTTGCATCATTCTCCCTCCTATTTTTTATTTGCACCCAATTAAAGTTGTAATCCAACGTTACGTCTACTAGCAGAGCCACTTCCCGTAGGACGGCATCATCCCGGTCAACGTTACGGACACAACAAAAACGAGGGCGGCATTTCAGGACTGAGTTAACTCATTTCTGAGCAACTGACCCCGCGAGCCACACCCTCGTTTGCTAATCATTATATCAGTTTATATTATAATTTAAAGGGGTGTGACTCAATTTTTTAAAGAATCAGACCCCTTTAATCACAAATTTATACGTAATATATTAGGGGTCTATCTCATATTTCCATGGTAGACCCCCTTCTTTTTATTCCCTATTTTATTTGGAGAAGCTTCAGCAGCATTCTCTTCTGTATATCCGCATTCTAACAGCGGGAGGTTCTTGTACAACTCTTCAAACGAATTGAAAACAAAAAGATTTTCAACTATAGCGCATAGAGTTTTCTCATTGTTTGCTGTGTTTACGAAATATATTTTATCACCTATACTTATTTTTCTTCTTTTTTCATCAAAAAGGCGAAGCTCTATAGTTTTTGTTCCTTCTTTAATCATTTGAAACGGTGAAGGGTTAAGTTTCATCATATGTTCCACTATAGATTCACTCCTTCAAATTCTTATTTATCACTCTTTGTCATCAATACTACCGTCTCTACGTGGGCCGAGGTGATGGCATTGATGTCAGAAGATGATTTTTGACCTCGACGTATGCGGGAACATATCAATCGGTTTTTGGGGATTTTTGAGGAAGTGTCGTATGGGGGAACATGTCAATTGAAGTCATTATCTCCTTTTGAAAATTCTATATTAAACTCAATTGTTCTTCTAAACTTCGATCACATAGTACCTACTATTATCAAATACTATTATCCAGGAGAACTTATATCTACATTTTAACTCGATAGAACCTTTGTCTTTTAATGCTCCTGTAGGTTTGAATATTTGACCATACACTGCATGTTCTTCTCTGAAGCATGCGTAAATCCCAAGATTGTTTCTTCCTTCATAAAATGGCCTATCCGAAACCATGGTTACAGCAGCAGTTTTGTTAAAACCTTGTTCTTTTAGTTCTTCTATAATTTAATATCTTTTACCTGGAATCCTCCTGAAGGATTTCAATAATCAGTTGATCAATGGAATCCATACACAACACCCGCTCTCTGTAAACCTAAGATTCACTCTGATGTTTATTTATCATTGTTCCTGTCTCCATTATTTTACCCTTTTATTTTAATAAGAACCAATAGAAGTTCCTTAAAAGACGGCAAAAGCCCCGGCAGTGTTTCCACGACCGGGGTGCTTTGTGTAATGATTATGCATTTCCTTCAGAGTTACTCATTGTTATTTTTCCGTTTTTTTCTTGTTGCCAGGAAAAGACCGGAGGCCATGATTGCCATCCCCATGATTACGTAGAGGAGTGTGGACTGCTGTCCGGTTTTCGGCAGTTCAGGTCCTCTGGGAGTTTCATCATCAATAGGAATCCTTGCATGGTTTACAGCTGTCCATTCAAAGATCACTTTGCTGTCATCAATCATAATCGTGTGGATCTCATCATCCAACTGATAACCAGAGGGTGCTTCCATTTCTTTTATGGTGTAGGTTCCAAACAGTAAGCCTTCCACCATGGCAGTTCCGTCCTCACCCGTGGTCAGTGTCCAGGTGTTTTCTCCCGACTCATCGGTAAGCTTGAAAGTCGCTCCCCTAAGGGGCTGATTTGTTTCGGAATCGGTTTTTAGAATTCGCAAAGATACAAACTCGTTTACAAATTCTCCAAGATCAAGGACTTTTGGCTCACCCATAGTGTTCATATCAATTGTAAAGAACAAGGGTTCAGGATTTATTATATATCCATCCGGGGCTTTTATTTCTTGAATAATGTACTCTCCCGGCGCCAGATTTTCTACTAATACAACTCCCTCATTATTAGATTTTAGTTCTCCCATAATTAGATTGCCGCTTTGATCTCTGATTTCAAAGACTGCATTTGATACGGCTTTTCCATTTTGATCAACCTTCTGCAGTTGAACCGCTCCTTGATAATTCATTGCATGCCCTACTGAAACTACTGTAGGTTCTCCTTCTGTTTTTGCTTCGATGGTAAAACTAAAATGCGACTGATCTAACATAAAACCACCCGGGGCTTTTGTTTCTACAAATGAATACTCGCCCGGTGCTAATCCCGTTACAAGAATTTTACCTTCAGCATCAGAGATTAGTTTTTCTTTTATTACTTCATCCTCCATTAGCAGCTTGAATTCGGCACCGGGTAAGGGGGCTCCTTCTTTGTCGGTTTTAATTAGCTGTGCTTTGCCTTGATAATTTACAAAAGCATCTAAAACCAATGTTTCCGGTTTTCCTTTTGCTTCTCCGCTTATGGTAAAGGTAATGGCTTCAGTATTTAAAATATATCCTTCCTCCGAATTTACTTCCGTTAGTCGATAGTCTCCCGGTTCAAGATTATTTATACTAAAGCGACCATTCTCATCACCGGTAATATCTTCGTGGATGATCCTATAGTCATCATTAACCTGTTTCTCGAGCTTGAAAACCGCTCCTGCTAATGATTCTCCAGCCTCATCCACTTTCTGCCACTGGACGCTTCCTTGATAATTGATCATATTTCCGGAATTCACAACGACGGGTTTACCTTCGGCACTACCCTCAATGGTAAAGGCAACCGGTACTTCGTTTCTTATAAATCCTTCCGCTGCTTTCGTTTCTACAAAATAGTAATCGCCAGGGGCAAGATCCTCAGCAAACACTCTTCCGTTTTCATCGGATTTTAATCCGGTTTGAATTATGTTTTCTTCTCCATCTTCAATGGTAAAGATTGCACCTGCCAAGGGGTTCCCATCCACGTCTTCTTTGTGAAGCTCAACAGAGCCTTGATAATTAATGGCCGTTCCTGCTTCTACAGTTTCAGGAACACCTTCGGCTTCTGATGTAATGCTGAATGAAATTTTCTCCGTGTTGATCACATATCCATCCGGTGCTTTTGTTTCTACAAAGTAATAATCTCCAGGTGCTAGGTTTTCAGCCATTAGAACTCCATCTTCACCGGTTTCCAGATCCGCATAAATTAAATTGTCATATTGATCAAACAAACTAAATACGGCTCCTTGGAGTTTGTTTCCCTGGGTATCCTCTTTTACAAGTTCCACAGATCCTTGATAGTTCTTCCAATCGCCTAAAACAACTATCGAAGGTTCCCCTTCATTCGTTGCATTAATCTCAAAATGCATAGGAGTCGAATCAATAATGTATCCCTCCGGTGCTTTTACTTCAACAATTGAATACTTCCCAGGAGAAATCCCCGTTACGAGTAATCTTCCATCTTCCGCTGTGGTTAACCCACTAAAGACTGCCTCACCATTCTCATCTTTAATTTCATACTCTGCTCCCGCAAGGGGATTTCCAGATGCATCGGTTTTTATTAAGCGAACTCTTCCCTGGTAGTTGGTATAGTCATACTCAAATACCTGTGGCTCTCCACTTAACCTGTCAGGAATCGTAATGCTTATTTCTTCTGTGTTGCGAATGTATCCATCCGCTGCTTGGGTTTCAATTAGTTGATAGGTTCCCGGGGCCAAATCATTGATCTCTACAATCCCATTACTATTGGATGTAAGATTTTCATGTACTATTGATCCCGAACTGGTTTCAAGTCTAAATCTAGCTCCTTCTAAAGGATTTCCTGCTTCATCTTTTTTGGAAATCTCAACAGAACCTTGATAATTTACTATGTTAACTATAGGGATTGATTGCGTACCATCATCATTAATGCTTATCGTAAACTCCACGGGTTCAGTATTAAGAATGTATCCCTCAGGTGCAGCCGTTTCAATTAAATAATACGCCCCTTGAGGTAAATCTTCTATGGTAATGACGCCCTCTTCCGCTACAATATTTTGCTTTATTAAATCATCATTTGCATTATACAGATCAAATTTAACTTCCTTTTCAATGATCTGATCGTTTTGATTTACCTTTTCTATCCTTACTTTTGTAAAGGCGTTGTGTTCATTCCAATTTAATAACTCTCCCTCACCTTCGTGTGATAGAGTAACAACGATACCCTCAGCTAACTCATCACTAATAATATAGCCTGCAGGGGCCTCAATTTCTTTTAAAAGATAGTCTCCCCGTCGAAGTCCACCGAAAACAACTTTCCCGTCGGCATCGGTTGTTCCCGAACGCAATAACTGGTTTCCATCTTTAGTATAGAGATGGAACAAGGCTCCTTCAAGTAAGATCTCTTCCGATTCATCGGTCTTCGTGATTTCAAGGCCACCTCGAACACTGCTTCCGTCTCCTCCACCTGCATTACTTTTTGTAACTTTACTTCCATCTTCACTTTCAATGGTTTCCACATTTAATCCCGTGGCAGTAAATGTATTTGTAATTTCTTCACCTTGAGGTGCCAGTGGATCAATGTAAGAACTATACTCAAGAATGTAAGCCTCCGTAATCTCATCAGGGAAAGTAAGCTCAAAATTCTGTTTTCCTGATAATCCATCGGTCTCAATCGTGATATTATAGTCCTCTCCTTCGATTAAGGGTTCTCCCTCTTTTGATAAAACCCCATCTTCATTCACGGATGCTTTATAGAGGAAAAAAGTTTCTTCTAACAAAATAGAATTCAAATCAGGATTGTCAACTAGCTTATAGTCTTTTATTCTTGATTGGTTAGGATTCAGATAAACCTCCCAGTCGATGCGTTCATTAAATTCACCGGTTTGTTCCCCTGATTTCGTTGCATATTCGCCACCAAAGGGGACAGACACTTTAGCTTCCAAGGTAAATTCATTTTTACCGCTTGTAACTGTTGCAGTATTTACCACTTCATCATCCTCGATCAAATCATTTTCAAATTTTGTTTTGAATCTGATTCCAATTGCAGTTCTTTTATCTTTAAATTCATTATCTAAAGTTACCGTAAGAGTTTGATCATTAGAATCTGAAGGGAGTTTCGTTTCATATTCTCCTTCTGAAAGAGGTTGTCTATTGAAAATTTTACCTGCTGCATCCACCTCGTAACTGTATACTTCCAAAGACCCCTCCACAAGTTCCTGGTTCTCGGGAATTTCATCGGTTATTATATAGTCCAGCTCAATGGGAAGTCTGGCATAATTTGTGTTGACTTCCCAAGTGATTTTCTGCTCCACCGCATTATAAGTACCGAACTTCACACCATTTGTTGCTGTGCATTTCGTATCTTCACCTTTTATTTCTCCAGTTGAAATTTTATAACTCTTATCATCTTCTTCCCATTCGATTTTTGCCTGGTTTTTATACGTTGCCGTACCATCGGAATTTCTCTCAAAATTCGTGGTAAGGGTTAGGGTTAAAGGTTCCTTTATCAGCTCGTTAAACTCTATTTTAAAACCGCCGGGATTTCCTGGTGTTGGAGGCGTATATGTTAAATCATAGTTTGTAAATTCTGATTCGTCGTCTTTATGAATTGCAACACTGTCCTCATCAAGCGTCATCCCATCCCCGATGAAGGTATCGGTCAAAACAAGATTTTCCATCAAATAACTGTTCTGATTCAGCTTTATTTCCCATGTCATTTCTTTGTTGCCAATATCCGTGCCGATGTGTTCTTTTATAATTCCCTGCTGTCCCCAGTTCCCACTGCTGCCATCGGTTTTTTCAGTTCCAGTAGTGACCGTATTGGTGACCGAACCACCTTCGTCAACAATTCCTGTTCCTTGCGAGCCCAACAACTTGGTCGTATATTGAATCTGATAAGCCTGGGTATCAATATCTTGATCGAAGGTCACTTTGAATCCGGAATCGCCGTCAAAAATCTCCAAATCAAACAGATCAGAAGATATGGGATTTCCTGTGTCTACTGTGGCATTCCCATTTTCGTCAATCGTTACAGGATAAATCTTAAACTTATCTTGATCGAGCTCCATTACTCCATCAGGACTCCATGTATCTTCAATCCATGCAAATTCTTCTTGAATGAATTTTTCATTATAATTATAGTTGATTTTCCATTCAAAGGCCTGGTCTCCTGATTTATAATCGGGATCCGCTTTTTCAATGGCTCTCCCAAACCCACTGCTAACGGTAGCAACTGCTGGTTTAGACTCTTCCCCGTCACTGGTTAATGTGGCGTTATTTGCGAAGGTCTGGGTACCGTCAAAGCCTTCCTCGGGCTCGACAATATCTGTTGTATAAGTTATACGGTAAGCTTGTTTCAGCTCTTCCTCCGTTAAATTGATAAATTCAATTTTCAAATCTCCGTTTTCATCTACCGTTACTTGGTATTTATCATCATCTAGTGGATCTCCTTCCTTACGATCTCCCTTTGAAGTCATTTCCAGAATGATAATTTCTAAACTGTCGATCTGATATTTCATATTATCAGGAATAACATCTACTACTGAGGGATGGACCATTTCATCTAAAACCGTATTAATATCCACCCTCCAATAAGCTTCAGAGCTATTGAATCCTTCGTTGTTTATCGTCCCAGCTTTATCAATTAATGTCCCACCTTTGGGAACGACCGGGAAGGAAATGCTGAAGCCCGGAATGTTTTCAAATTCAATTTCCTGTACAATTTCATCGCTCAGTTCTTCTTCATTTAAAGATATTGCAAACCAAAACTCCGCTTCAACATTATCCCCTTCCACATTTTCGTTGAATGTAAAAGTAACCACCCCATCAGCGGTAACTGTCCAAGTACCAATGGATCCTAACAATCCATTAGTTGCAGAAACCGGGTCAAACTCATTCGGCAGATTAAAAGTGTATGTATCCCCGGCTTTCACTTCATGGTCATCAGGTAATGAGATTTTAATCTCCAGACGACCGGTTTCCGCAGCATTCAGATTATAAGGATAATCTGCACTGTATTCATTCCCTTCATTATCAGTAAAAATCACTTTCTCAAAAATAATATCCTCATTTGAAAGGTTTCCAGCAAAAACTTTGTAACCTCCGCTACCTAACATCCCCTCCGGCATCATCTGCCCCAAAAATGGCATGAGCATCATAAACACCAAAGAAAGGGCAATACTTCTCCGGAACATTCGTCTCCGGCTGTTAAAGCCCCTCTCTTCCATTTCTTCTCTTCGCTTTCTTTCCCGATATGCTTTTCTTCTGTCCATTTTACTCCACTCCTTTTCCCTTATGTACGCTGCCAAACTCTTCCCTTCCCAAATACTTTCCCTTTACAATCAAACGCTGTTCTCCACCCCGGGTGCAACTAACAAGGGTGATTTCCGTCACCCCCTCCACATCCTCGATGACATGAACCGCGTGGGGATCAACAATTTCAATGCTTGTGGTTTCATAAATGTATGTCCACTTTTTGTCCGTCACGGTGATCACATCCCCCACTTCCATCCGGTGTATGGGCGCAAAATACAGCTCCGGGTTCAAGGAGTTGTGTCCCGCCAAGGCGTAGTTTCCCAGGCCCATATCCTGGTCCGGCTTCATGGTACCCGCTCCCACATCGAGAACTGCATTGCTCACTCCGTAAAAGATGGGAACCTCCATCTGCACAGAGGGAATGTGGATGATTCCGATGACACCCTCCCGATCAAAGTCATAGCGCTTAAACCGGGTGTCTAAAAACTCCACCTCTTCAAAATTGAAATGGTCTTCCCTGTTTTCCATGGTTTCCCGGACCATCCTCTGATTCTCTGCAATCTCATCAGCATCAATGGTCTGAAGCTCATCCGATGCACGTCTTAATGCTCCCGGGGTGTAAATATAATTGATGACCAGTGGGTAAGCAACCACAAGAAGGCCCAGTGCCATAAGCACCAGCCCGATTCTTCTTTTCATAAGACTCCACTCCCTATATTTGACAACACTCTGAATTGTTTATACCCTTCAGCCTGATGTTTAAACACCAATGATCAGAACACAGCTATCTTCTTATCTTCACCCTAAATTCCACGTGTGTTTTAAGAAAATCATTAAATCTCGATATTTCCTAAGAAGAATTCAAGAAGCTACTTCTACATTTTTACATTTTTTACTCCCCTTCGTCTACAAATTGAATAAAACCTCGAATCTACACTCGAGTCCAAAAATCTTTAAGTATATACCCTTATTTACAGCATTATAATATATATATATTGCGCTTACAAGTCAAAGCAAGAAATAGTTTAACAATTGCCATTATTATCAGTCAACAACGCTTGCATTACTTCAAAATATCTACAATACTCTCAACTCCCGACTTGAATTCAACCGTAAACTTCTCTTCAAAAATCGTCACTTTCTCAATAAGCCTTCTTACCAGCTGCTCATCATATTCTTCCAACTCTTCTGTTTGCTCATCTATAAACTCAGCCATCTCAGCGATACGTTGCCTTTTTCCTTCACGCTCTGCATTGTCAACCATTGCACTTTGCTTCAATTCTCTAAGGCGGTATATCTCGTCCGCCACATCCTCATATTTCTCTTTGGAGTTGGCCCGCCTTAATAGTTCTTTTTGAAGTTTCTCCAGTTTTTCATCAATGTCTTTTGTGGCTTTGTCGCATTCTTCATTCAAAACGGTGGCAATGTTCTCTTTCAAGACTGCTAGGAAAGTTTCTTTCCCGCTTAACACTTCATTCATCGCTTTTACAACTGCTGCTTTTAGAACCTCTTCATTAATAGTTGGGGAAGAGCAGTCGGAGCCTTTTTCTTCTAGACGGCTGACGCATCTCCAGACTATGGACCTGCATCCTCGATTGTTCCAATGAACCCTTCTGTATATTTCGCCACATTCTGAGCAGTAAACAATGCTGGATAGAGCGTACTTACTGCTGTAAACTCGCTTTTTTCCACTCTTTCCTGTATAAAGGTTGGCCCTTCTTACAAGTTCTTCCTGCACCTGCATGAAAATTTCACGCGGGATGATGGGCTCGTGGCTGTTCTCAACATAGTATTGTGGAACAATGCCGCTATTGACAACTCGCTTCTTGGAAAGGAAATCGACGGTATATGTTTTTTGTAGCAAGGCATCACCGATGTACTTTTCATTTTGCAAGATTTTCTTAATAGTTTCTGGTCGCCATTTTTTCTTGTTTGCAGCAGTCAATATTCCGTCCGCTTCCAATCCTCGTGCGATTTGAAGTAAGCTTGCTCCTTCGAGGTATTCTCGGTATATGCGCTTTACCACTTCTGCTCCTGTCGGATCGATCACCAGACGCTTGTTTTCATCTTTGGTATAGCCGAAGAAACGATTGTGGTTAACCTGAATTTCACCTTGCTGGTATCGATGCTGAATACCCAACCTCACGTTTTGGCTTAGGGATTGGCTCTCTTGCTGGGCCAGGGAAGCCATGATAGTCAGCATAATCTCACCCTTGGAGTCCATGGTGTTGATGTTTTCTTTTTCAAAATACACTGCTATGTTCTTTTCCTTGAGCTGTCTAATATAATTTAAGCAATCCAGCGTGTTGCGGGCAAATCGACTGATGGACTTTGTAATAACTAAATCGATGTTGCCCTCCATACACTCCTCAATCATACGGTTGAACTCTTCTCGTTTTTTAGTGTTAGTACCGGAAATGCCGTCATCTGCAAAGATGCCTGCAAACTCCCATTCAGTATTTTTCTTTATAAATTCCGTATAATGTGCAACCTGTACCTCATAGCTTAAATTCTGCTCTTCAGTTTCTGTAGAAACACGGCAATAGGCAGCGACACGCAGTTTCTTAATTTTTTCTTTTGCGGCTGTACTTCCAACTCTTTTTCGTGCCGGAATTACAGTTATATTTTTTCCTGCCATATTACACCTCGCTTTCTATCAAACTATATAGGTACTCCGCTCTTGTGTTCAAAAAACCCTTTAGTCATAAGACCAATCAGTGTATTGCGTTCTTCGGTTAATTGCTCCATGCGTTTATCTATGGCATCAAATCTTGCAAGATCGCATTCTTCATCAATCTTGTTTATAGAATCATAAAGTGGCTTCAGTATTAGCTTTTTGCTGAATGCGAGGTTATTCATCATGGTTGAGAATGTTGCTTTTATCTCTCCATCACGCAAAAATAACATGGAGCAGCTGTCCTTGTCTTCAATGTGTCCTTTGCAGCTCCAAGCAAAGTGCAAAACATTGGGGTCTACCATGGAAATATGAGATAGACCCCTAATATATTACGTATAAATTTGTGATTAAAGGGGTCTGATTCTTTAAAAAATTGAGTCACACCCCTTTAAATTATAATATAAACTGATATAATGATTAGCAAACGAGGGTGTGGCTCGCGGGGTCAGTTGCTCAGAAATGAGTTAACTCAGTCCTGAAATGCCGCCCTCGTTTTTGTTGTGTCCGTAACGTTGACCGGGATGATGCCGTCCTACGGGAAGTGGCTCTGCTAGTAGACGTAACGTTGGATTACAACTTTAATTGGGTGCAAATAAAAAATAGGAGGGAGAATGATGCAAGGTCAGCAGATGATAGTTGGTGTAGACGTAGGTTATTACAATCATCATGTAGCTATAGGCTTAGCAGGAGATATTTTAAAGGATTTTGAGATACCCCATAGCCAGAAAGGGTTTAGGTATTTCTTTAATCAAATAACATCTTTTGTACAAGCTTATGAAGTATCAGACATAGTTGTTGGTATGGAGGGGACTAATGGCCATGCTCGGCCATTAGATCAAATGGTTAAAGATAAAGGGTACATGTTACTAAATGTTAATAACCTAAAGTTTGCCCGTTTTAAAGAAATCTTCGCTACACCAGAGAAAAATGACCGCATGGATGCAAGACAAATAGTCACCCTTATGATGATGGCCCCAATGATGGAACAAGGCAAGGAAGTGCTTCAAGAAGTGCATAACACATCTGAGATTGAAACTAAATTAAAACGTATTAGTCGCCGTCGCCATCAGATAGTTAAAGAAAAAGTTATAATACAAAATAGAATGCAAGCAGATCTGCAATCTGTATGCCCAGGTTTTTTGAAAATGTTTGCATCTGTGGATGCCTTTTATGTACTGCGCTTTTTGAGCTGTCGTCCGGACTTGCGTAAGTTAAAAAGACTTAGATTACCGACAATACTCAAGATTCAAGGTGTTGGTAAAGGACATGCTAAAAAGTTACAAAGGTGGCAAGAGGAAGCTAGCTTTGGCTCAGAAGTAGAGTGGGTAGGCCCTATGATAGCAGAAGATGCTTCGCGCTTATTAGCCCTTAAAGAAAGGTTAATTGAATTAGAAAAACAAATCAAATCATTAGTTAGGCAGTCAAGATTGGGCTCTCTTATTCGAAGCATACCAGGCTTTGGCCCTATTTGTTCTGGAATAATAGCTGCAGAAATAGGTACAATTAGTAGGTTTGACTCTGAGGCTGGGTTAGCAATCTACCTAGGTATGGCTCCTCTTGACAATAGTTCTGGCCTATATGAAGGAACAAAATCACCTAAACAAGTTAACAAACATGCGAAAAAAGCTATGATGCAAGCACTGCAGCATCATGTGCGAAGGGTTGATGAATCTAAAGTTTACTTCCAAAAAAAATGTGATGAAGGCAAGAAATACAATCAAGCTCTGCGGTCCTTAGGACGGCATTTAACAAGAGTAATATGGAGTATGATCAAAAACAATAGAAAATATGAACGTCGTGAAAAAGAAACAAGTAAAGCTGCGTAATTTTTAAAAAGCACTTTTTCTAAACTAAGGGAACTTATGTTCAACTATATCCATTTAAAAGAAAAAAAGTTAAAAATAAACATATTATAAAGAAACTTGACAAAACGTACGGGATGTTCAGGCTTTTGATATTTCAATATGGCAAAAAACTTTAAAGAACCTACCCAAAAATATGGGTAGGTTCTTTTAATGTGCGCCCAGCATGTGCGTTAACTTGGCGGTGAAAGTCCGCTGTGGACTTGGTAGTGGGAACCACTAGTCGAAGGCAAGGGTATCCACCGTGAGGTGGAATCTGAAGGAAGCCCTAGGCAAAATCCCGGTCTGAGGAACACAAACCACATATAAGGCTTGCTTAGGACGGACGAGTTTGCATAACAAAACAAAGTCCAACACTACCCGAATCCTAAGGAGTAAATGTGGCAGATATATGGGAGGAAGGTTAACGTACTTACCTGGGGAGGTCTGAGTGGCATGCTACTGCATGAGAATGGAATTTTCTCTCTTAGTAACCTATATCGAGAGATATAGCTGAACACTCAGAAGTCAGTTCAAGTCATAGTACCGCTTAAACCTATCGAAAGATAAGGCTAGGGAAGGACTTGACGATAA
Source organism: Proteinivorax hydrogeniformans (assembly GCF_040515995.1). GTDB lineage: Bacteria > Bacillota > Proteinivoracia > Proteinivoracales > Proteinivoracaceae > Proteinivorax > Proteinivorax hydrogeniformans. The sequence continues at coordinate 2,371,028 of NZ_CP159485.1, forward strand.
TTAAATAATAGCTATTAAGAAGGCCCCTCATGTTGATAGCAGCCAACCCTTTTGGGACTACCTAACTGAGAATAGAGTGGAACTCGAAGGTAAATGTTAGGAGTGCTTAGTGAAACCTACGCTTAATACATGACAGAGTTCAATTATTTAATTATCGAACCGCTGTGTACGGGTCCGTATGCATGGTGGTGTGAGAGGACGGCGGTTAGTCACCGCCTCCTACTCGATTATCCTTGATCAGTAGACATATGTTCTCTACATGAGACGTGTGCGGAAACATATCAACAGGTTGTATTTCTTCTGCTATATATCCATGTTTAGATAAAAACTTAATATCTCTTGCTTGGGTTATGGGGTTGCAGGATATGTATACAACCTTTTTGGGGTTTATTTTTACTAGTGACGATAAAAATCTTTCGTCGCTGCCGCTTCGTGGTGGATCCATTACTACTACGTCCAGTTTTTGCCCTTCTTCTTTCATGTGGAGCATAAATTCGCCGGCATCTCCCTCATAAAAACGGGCGTTTTGCACTTTGTTTAGTTTGGCATTTTTTATTGAGTCTTTTACGGCATCTTTGTTGAGCTCTACTCCTATTACTGATTTTACTTTCTCGCTTAGAATTATTCCTATTGTTCCGATGCCGGAGTAAGCATCCATGACCACTTCGTTTCCTTTAAAATCTGCCATTTCTATGGCTTTACCGTATAGTTTTTCTGTTTGGATAGGGTTTACTTGGTAGAAGGATTTTGATGATATGTTAAAGGTATAGCCACATAATGTGTCCTTTATGGTTCCTTTGCCGTAAAGGACTTTTTCTCTGTCTCCTAGCACCATGCTGGTTCTTTTGCTGTTTATGTTTTGAATGATTGTTGTTATTTCAGGATGTTTTTTACGGAGTGCTTTTATAAAGTTGTTTTTTGATGGAAACATGGGGCCTATCGTAACTAGTACTACCATTACTTCCTTTGTGGCAAAGCCTACTTTAACTAGCACGTGTCTTATAAGTCCTGTGTCTCTTTCTTCGTCATAAGCTTTTAGTTTAAAGGATTTCATAAGCTCTCTTATTGTTTTATTTATTTCATCTGCTTTGCTGCTTTGAATAAGGCACCTTTCAACAGGGATTATTTTATGACTTTGCTCCTCGTAAAACCCCGATACTATCTCTTTGTTTTTATAAGAGTATGTAGCGTGTATTTTATTGCGATAGTCATAGGGGTTGTCCATCTTAATGATGGGGTTTATTTTGCCAAAGGGTTTCATTAATCTTTCTACCAAACTCTGTTTTAGCTGGGCTTGATCGTCATATGATATATGCTGGAGCTGACATCCTCCACATTTTTCATAGTGTTTACATTTGGCTTTAATTCTTTTAGGGGATGGTTTTACAACCTTTAAAATCTTTCCTGTGATGTACTTCCCTTTTTTAGTGATTTCAATTTTTGCAGTTTCGCCTTTTAGAAGGTTGGGGATGGGTATCTGTTGATTGTTGTAAGATATGATGCCTTTTCCTTCTGAATCATAGTCTATACATTTGGCTTCTATTGTTTCTTTTTTTGAGGAGGGTTTGTGTCCTCTTTTTGTGTTATTGTAGTTTTTGTTGAAGTTTCTTGTTTTCTTCATTTTATTTCATCCTTTATACTGATATTATGGGTAGCCATGTGCTGACGGGTTGACACAGAGGTCAACCCCTACACCTACGGGGAGCTCCCTTCTACTGATTGACATAGAGGTCAACCCCTCCCCTGCGAGGAGTTCCTTTCTGCTGATTGACATAGAGGTCAACCCCTCCCCTGCGAGGAGTTCCTTTCTGCTGATTGACATAGATGTCAACCCCTACACCTACGAGGATTTCCTTTCTGCTGATTGACATAGAGGTCAACTGCTACCCTGCGGGGAGTTCCTTTCTGCTGATTGACATAGAGGTCAACTGCTACCCTGCGGGGAGTTCCTTTCTGCTGATTGACATAGAGGTCAACCCCTACCTCTGCGGGGAGTTCCTTTCTACTGATTGACATAGAAGATCAACCCCTACACCTACGGGGAGTTCCTTTCTACTGATTGACATAGAGGTCAACCCCTACACCTGCGGGGAGCTCCTTTCTGCTGATCGTTAGATTGTCTATGTTTTTCAAGTATAACCTCCCCTTATATTAGATTATTTACCTATTATATTATGCTTTTTTGTACCATTTAGGAACCACTCTGCTAAACCCATCATATTATTCTATTATTTGCTTACTAAGACGCTGCATTGTTGCAACTTCCTTTTTTCCAAATTTAACGGCCCAGGGCAGTGAGCCTATTTGATTAACTGCAGTATATAGCGCCATAAGCTCAAAAAAATGCTTATCAACCTGATCGTTAAAGTATCCATTTATCATTCCCGATGCAAAGTAATTGCTTACATCAACTGTGAAAATCATACGATTAAATTCATCCCAAGGGTCGCCAAAGTCAAATCGATTAAAGTCTATAATCCCTACTGTACCCTCATTATCAATAACCAAATTACCCACATGAAAATCACCATGCATAAAAACAGTAGGTCTGTTTTTAATAAGAGGCCGGTAACGTTCAATTACTTCAAGAAATTTATGTGCATCCTCCAAAGCCACTTCACAGCTTTCATACATTTTTAACTTAGAATCTATTTTTCTATTATAACGCTTGTCCCATGATTCATACTCATCTAGCATTGGAATTGAGTTAATTTTGCGAAGGGACTGTCCAGCTTTATATCCCATTTTATATTGTTTTTCTTTTGAGTAATTCTTTAGCGCAATTTCAGCATCTTCAACATCTACCCATGTGTAAATTATATATGTCCGTTCTTCATTTAAACAGGTGCCAAAGGCAAGGGGGCTTGAAGCACGGATTGTGCGGTCCATGGCACTTAAGTATTGAAACTCTTTATGTTTGCGTTCTTTTTCCTTGATACTAGAAATACGGAGTAGTAGCTTTTGACCTGAATTAGTTACAACCTTATATTTTTCATCGGCTGACCAGCCCTTTTTAACTGGCGTAACTGTTTTAAACTGTTCAGCACCTTGTATGCCATAATTTTTAAGTTTGTCTATCATAAGCTCCCCCCCTAGTGGCTTTCTTTAGTGCTGACATAAATTTCTCAGTACGTCGAACATCTTTGATGAGGATACTTATTAAAGTACAGCTTTCTTTTTGAAAAGAACTGCCAGCGCAATACAGACTACGATTCCAATGGCGTAAGGAATACCTGCTAAAAATGCAGTCCATACCGGTGCACTGTAACCAGAATATTTAATTCCCCATACCATATCACTATAGTTATATGCAACAACTGCACACATTACATTGGAGAGCAATACTGCCAGAATCCAAAAGATGGTCGATAAAGTTTTCATGTGTAATCCTCCTTATTTGTTAGAAGTGTTTTTCAGGAGCAAAACAGCACCAACAATAATGGCTATAACACAGACAATAAGAAAGATGCCGTTACCATCAATACTAATCATTGACGATTCTTTCATTTGATTAGATGTGGAGGGAATGAAAATGGATATGATTCCCCATATTATCAAACAGACAATTCCTCCAATACACGTAATCATTCCGAGCATCCATTTATCTCGGTTACCTTTTTGAATATGATAACCACCCTTCTTTGCATTCAATGAATCTTGGGCTGGATTATCTTCTTTCATAAGGAAATCCAATGAAACATTGAAGTAATTACTGATGGCAAGAAGCTTTTCGCTTTCCGGAACGGATTGTCCAGATTCCCATTTTGAGATGGCCTGCCTCGATACACTTAGTTGTTCTGCGAGCTGCTCCTGGGAAAGGCCGCTTTTTTTACGAAGCTCATATATTTTTTCTGAAAATGCCATATTTCCTCCTTTCACACAAAGCATACCGAAAATGTAAGTAGAACACTATATACACCAGTAGGCAATCCCGCAACTGACGGTAGCAAATGCGTTTTTATGCCGTTTGACACATCAACTTAAAATATGCTAACTCATTAAATAAGAATTTACATTAGTTCTTTTATTCATCCTAGGTGGGTTCATTGGGTTCATTTTCAACCTGATTTTACGCCTTAGGTGTGTTCACCCTTGACATCAGTACAACTGTCTCAACATGGCCCGAGTTGATAGCATTGATGTCTTGAAATGATTTTTGCCCCCCGTCGTATGTAGAAACATATCAATAAGTTTTTTGGTGATTTTTGAGGAAGTGTCGTATAGGGGAACATATCTACTTAATTTCTGACGTTCTTCCCCCATAAACATGGACTGAATCATCTACAATTATCGTGCGGTTAACATTATTAAAACAAGCCATTTTCGTAGAATCTAAGAAGTTATATTTTTCGAGCGATTTTTGTGTTTCTCCGAGTTTAAATATATATGTTAAATCACCATACCAAGTAAGACATCCACATAGTATCCATTGCCCATCTTCTGGAAACCACATATAACCAACAACATGAGAAGTATCGTTTGGCATAACTACTGATGATACCGGTCCTTTAGAGTAGCGAAACCAAAGTTGTTCCGACCAGGTACCATACCTTATATATTTACGAATATTGTCAAAGTTAGAATCTAAAACAAATTCCTTGCCATTTAAGTAGCACAGATAATTAAACACCGTTTTGGCACATACTCTTCTCATTATCGAATCAATTTTAAAACTAATTTTCGTTGTAAAGTCAGGCTCTTTAAATACATCTGCAACAGACATTTCGGTATAAGAGTAGCAACTATTCTTCAAATAACCTTTTTCTATAAGAACTCTATCCAAATCATCTTTTGATATACCTGTATTTACTATAGGGCTTGGAGCTATTTTCATTTTGCTTATCACTTCTTCAGTTGCTTCGGGCAAATCATCAATTGTATAGTAATTGTATTCTTGTCTTTCTACATCATTAACAATACCTACCATTGGCTCAGATTCAAAGCGAACTCTATAAGGGTTGTCTTTATCAGTTATCACAATAAAAGGAACCCCTTTAAAAATATTTTCGTCCCCAATCAAACGAATCCTATTACCTTGAAGTTTTCTTCCATCTGACATTGGAGTATTTCGAAACTGCATCCGTAAAAATGCTTCGTACGAGTCAAGGGCTATTATGTTTTCTACATTGATACTAAAATAAGAATTGCATTCTTGACAAACCTGAAAGTCGCTCAAAACATAGCCATTTTCATATTTACCCATCATTTGAGGGACTACATGCTCTTTATTGAAGTCCTTCTCATGTTTCATTTGTAAACAATATATACATTTATGGTTTTTCACATTTATCCCCCACTTCCCTCTCATTAAGCTTTTCATAGCAAATATCATTGCTTAGAGCTTCGATTACTCATTATCGAAGGGTAACTAAAACTTCTACCACTCACTCCTCTAATTAACTTGCAAAATTTATCCCATTCATTATAGGGCGTGATTTAGAGCTGCTTCTTTATCCCACTCACATTCAGATTCTTTACAAAAGTATTCAGGATCAGTATCGGTGATGCAGCAGCCACCAAACTTAATCTTACCTTCTTTAGATAACATAAAAGCTTCATGTGTTGGCATGCCATATAAAATCCTCACAACATTTAATGCCCCGCAATGTGGGCACTTCTTATAATTGGTTCCCACAGATTCATCTTCTTTCCCTAATACTTATTTGGAAACTTCTCTTTCCCAAGCAACCACAAATATTTATCAATATCCTTCAATGAGTATTCCTCTAATTCATAGAATTTCCTGAAGCGAATAAGTATCTCTTTAAACACCCTGTAGTCCTTTAGTTCCAGAGTTTTGAATTTACTGAAATTGTCTCGGTCTCTAAAATACCTCAACACCTTATCTACATAGCTGTCATAAATTGGGAAGGCAAGCGGATTATGATGGCTACAATATTTTGTCGCGAAAGAATAGAAATTTTTCACGCTGCCATTATCCATATGGACTTTTGCAAGATCATTTACTAATGTTATATCTTCGCTTTCTATTCTCTCATCAATATTTAAATTTATGATATGTTTTGCGACGGTGTACGGAGAGAAAATGTTCGTACTATAAAAATCGTTAAGTGATGATACCTTAATAAGAACATCGTCTATATCTGTATTCTTTGGATAAGTTCTGAAAAACAACTTTTCAAGAGCACTTTCTTGGAGTGTATAATTTTCAAGGTTATCCCAAACATCTAAATATTTAATCATTTCTCTTTTACTCGGAGTGGGTACTCCTTGGTTTTTTTCAGTTTCTATTTCATCTTCACCTGTATGCTCATCATCCTTTGTTGACAAAGGTTCAATCATCTCATTTTCTAGAAATTTCTGTACCCCGCCATAGCTCTTGTCTATATATTCTTTTAGTATTTTCATTGACCTCAAATAACTATAGGAGTTACTTCTAGGGGTTTTCACTTTACGTACATTAACAAAGTACTCCTCAAGCTTTTCTCTACAGCACTCCATGGCTTGCTCATTTTTTAATGATTCCCAAAAACCAACTCCAACATTATGTCTATAGGCATAAAAGGCATCACTTAGAGCTACATTCTTATCCTTGAGATGTGAATACTCCATTTCTAAATATTGCCTCATGCCTTCTCTTAAATCGTCGATCAACAGTTCTTCAGTATTCATAGAAAAATCCCCCTTTCGCAACTTCCCGGCGATATACAATTAAAATAAGCCTCGAGTGTATATTCAGGTTTTTTTGTCTATGTTTACACCCTTACTATCTATTATAAAAGATATTTATAACGTTTACAATTTAAAGAAGAAATTGTTTGATGATTGCTACTTTTTATCTGCAAAAGGGAACCCGTCCAGTAGCTTTCGATACTCGCTTTACGGGCTAGATCCTTTATTTTTGAGTTTCTGATTCTATCTCAACTCCGGACTTAAATTCAACCTTAAACCTCTCTTCAAAAATCGTCACTTTCTCAATGAGCCTTCTTGCCAGCTGCTCATCATATTCTTCCAATTCTTCTGTTTGCTCATCTATAAACTCAGCCATCTCAGCGATACGTTTCCTTTTTCCTTCACGCTCTGCATTGTCAACCATTGCACTTTGCTTCAATTCTCTAAGGCGGTATATCTCGTCCGCCACATCCTCATATTTCTCTTTGGAGTTGGCCCGCCTTAATAGTTCTTTTTGAAGTTCCTCCAGTTTTTCATCAATGCCTACTGTGGCTTTGTCGCTACCTTCATTCAAAACGGTGACAATATTCTCTTTTAAGACTGCTAGGAAAGTTTCTTTTTTGCTTAACACTTCGTTCATTGCTTTAACAACTGCTGCCTTTAGAACCTCTTCATTAATGGTTGGGGAAGAGCAGTCGGATCCTTTTTCTTCAAGGCGGCTGACGCATCTCCAGACTATTGACCTGCATCCTCGATTGTTCCAATGAACCCTTCTGTAAATCTCACCGCATTCTGAGCAGTAGACAATGCTGGATAGAGCATACTTACTACTGTAAACTCGCTTTTTTCCACTCTTTCCTGTATAAAGGTTGGCACGTCTTACCAGTTCTTCCTGCACCTGCATAAAAATTTCACTCGGGATGATGGGCTCGTGACTGTTCTCAACATAGTATTGTGGAACAATGCCGTTATTGACAACTCTCTTATTGGAAAGGAAATCGACGGTATATGTTTTTTGTAGCAAGGCATCGCCGATGTACTTTTCATTTTGCAAGATTTTCTTAATAGTTTCTGGTCGCCATTTTTTCTTGTTTGCAGCAGTCAGTATCCCGTCCGCTTCCAATCCTCGTGCGATTTGAAGTAAGCTTGCCCCTTCAAGGTATTCTCGGTATATACGCTTTACCACCTCTGCTCCTGTCGATTCGATAACCAGACGCTTGTTTTCATCTTTGGTATAGCCGAGGAAACGGTTGTGGTTAACCTGAATTTCACCTTGCTGGTATCGATGCTGAATACCCAACCTCACGTTTTGGCTTAATGATTGGCTCTCTTGCTGGGCCAGCGAAGCCATGATGGTCAGCATAATCTCACCCTTGGAGTCCATGGTGTTGATGTTTTCTTTCTCAAAAAATACAGCAATACCTTTATCCTTTAGCTGCCGGATGTACTTTAAACAGTCCAGGGTATTTCTGGCAAATCGGCTGATGGACTTGGTAATAATCATATCGATGTTTCCTGCCATGCAGGCTTCAATCATTCTATTAAACTCTTCACGCTTTTTTGTGTTAGTTCCTGAAATCCCGTCATCTGCGAAGATTCCAGCAAATTCCCACTCAGTGTTCCCTTCAATATAAGAAGTGTAATGCTGTACCTGCACATCATAACTGGATGCTTGCTCTTCACTATCTGTTGATACTCTACAATAGGCCGCTACTTTTAGTTTTGGTTTTTCTTCTTGTTTTTCTCCAGTTCGATTTCGGGCACGTGCCGGTATAACCGTAACGCTTCTATTCATTGCCATCTTCAATCACCTCGCTTTCTATCAGGCTATAAACATACTCTGCTTGCTTAAAAGGATCATCGTAAAGCTGTTCTGGTTTTTTCATAGAGAACAAATATTTTTTTAGGCTCTTTTTTTTGGCCGCCCCCTCTCTGATTCTTCCTAGCATTTCGGCTCGCCTTAACCTTTCAGCTTCAGCCTGTTCAAATGTACCTTTATCAATAATCTGTGGATAATAACCGTCTCCAAGATACCGCTTATTTGTAAGCATCTTTGCAATTGTTGAATGGTATCCCTTTATCCCTGCTTCTTTGGCAGCATTACTTAGAGAAAGGCCCGAGAGGTAAATGCGGTAAAGTTCCTTAACTCTTGCTGCTGCTTCTTGGTCAATAACCGCTGCGCCTTTTTCGATTTTATATCCATAAGGTATGTGTGGCATTTATCTTTTCATCCTTTCTCTCAGTGTAATGCCGCATTTTAGCTCAAAACCTATTTCAGTTGGTGAAAAGGCAATAATTCTATCAACAAACTGTTCAAATCGGTCCTCATCAAATTCTAGGATGGCATCAGTTCTTGAAACATATTTTATAAGCTGTTCCAGCTCGGTCACTCTATTTACTTCACCATTGATTGACCGATAGAGCATATCCTTTTTCTCTTTTAGATTTTTAGCTTCTTCGATTAGCTCATTCTTTTGACTATTAAAAAGAGCAGGCTCCAGATACCCTTTCGTCATAAGATTTACTAGCACTTTAAGCTGTTCAGCGTTTTCTTCGATTTTCGACTCAATTGCCTGCGCTTGATTAATATTAACCGCATAATCTGTGGACTTTAAACTTTGAAGAAGTGGTCTTAGCATTACTTTATAGGAGTAGATCAGTTTATTCATCATTAGTATAAAAGCTTCATGAATTCTGTCTTCTCTAATGTAAATCATGGAACATTTTTCAATATTTGAGATATGTTTGGAACAGCACCATGCGATATACTTATTTCTTTTTGAACTGTGAATTCTTCTTTTGAAGGTGCTGCCACATTCACCGCATATAACTTTTGTTGAAAGAGGATAGCGGTTTAAATATTTACTGCAGTCTTTTTTGACCCCTTTTTCTTTTCCCCGCTGTTTGATTGCTTCATTTGCAGCTTCAAAATCAGTATGACTGATGATGGCTTCGTGGTGGTTTTCTATAAAGTACTGATCCAATTCACCTCTATTTCTTCGCCTGGTAAAAGTCTCATCGGTATAAGTTTTTTGCATGAGCAAATCTCCAGTATACTTTTCATTTTGAAGAATGCCCCGGATCGTGTTTGCTCTCCATTGGCCACCCTTTTTTGTGGGCACCCCATCAGAATTTAGTTCTTGAGCGATCCGTTCAGTACCCTTTCCCGATAACGCATCTGTAAAGATTCGTTTGACGACCTCAGCCTGCTTTTGATTTACGACCATGCTTCCATCTACATAGTCATACCCATAGGGCGGGTAGGAAATCTTATAGGTTCCATTTTTAAACCTTCTTTTAATGGCCCATTTGCTATTCTCTGAAATTGAGATTGATTCGTTTTCTGCTAGGCTACTTAAAATGCTTAGCATCAACTCGCTGTCCATATACTGTGTATTGATGTTTTCCTTCTCGAAATAAATAAATACCCCAATGTTAGTCAACTTTCTGACAAGCTCTAAGCAATCCGTTGTGTTTCTTGCAAATCTACTAATTGATTTCGTTATGATGAAGTCAATTTTTCGCTCCTCACAATCTTTAATGAGTCTCTGAAGCTCTGCTCGGTTTTCCTTTTTAGTTCCTGAAATACCTTCATCATAATATATCCCTACAAAATCCCAGTCAGAGTTTGCTTTAATATAAGTTTCATAGTGGTGCTTTTGCACATCAAGGCTGACCAGCTGTTTTACATTGTCTGTTGAGACCCTGGCATAGGCCGCAACACGAAGCTTGGTTTTTTTAGCCGCCACACTTTCGTTTTCTTGTATTTTTGTCACCTTTCTCACCTGATTCACCTCCTTTAAGGTCTGTTACATATTACCTCTGAACGCCCACTATATCAAGGTTTATCAGGCATTAGCTGTGCTAAAATAGGGGAGTAAGATTTCCGATTTAAAAGCATGATTTTACTAAATTCTTCTTGGGATATAAGCTCCTTTTCTAGCATCTTACGAAGAACTTTTTCACCCCGATGATAATCAAATTCTCTTTGAAGCTGTTCATGACTGATAGGCTTTCGGCCTGAAACCGCCAGTGGGTTTTGCTCTTTAGTGATCTTTGTAATTTCCATATAGGCAACCTCCGTTTCTACAGGACCCCTGTACCTATATGCAAAAAATTAAAGACAATCGAACCCCTAAAAAGGCATAAAAAATAACCCGAAGAGCTTTTACACTCCTCGGGTTATTAATACTGTTAAATTCATTCATACCTCATATACGCATCAAACCCTGCTTTTTGCAAGCGGTCCATTAATGCCTTTGCATTTTCCTCTTTGCCAAAAGCACCCACTTGAACTCGATATAGTTTTTCCGGTGCTGCCCCTTTTTCTTCTTTTTCCACATCCACCAGTTCTAAAATCTCTTTATCAACCCATGTCATAATGCCCGGTGATTCGTCCCCTGTACGCTTGTGGATTTTCTTTCCTAGCAGTACCGCCTTTCTACCACCTCTTAAGACTGTTTTTCCGTTCGAGCGATTTTGGGTGATTTTATGATTCGTGCTTTTTACCCAAGACGGAATTTGGGGCCCATTAGGATAATAACGATTTGCAGCGTCTTTGATTTTCACAATATCTCCTACATAAAAATCTTCATTTTTAGGATTTTTTAACCCTATCTTCACAGCAGCTCTAAAACTGTCCATACTCTCTCCATGCTTAGGAAACCAATGATCGGGGTCTGCATGATTGCTGGCAATTCCCTGCCTGTGACCTTCAGCGTGACCAATGATATCTTTCTCAGTTAAGCCGTGCTTTTTGCATAAAAATACACATAAATCTACTGCATTTTTCCAAGCAGCTCTAAAATAGGCTTCATTTTTCTTTACGTCATAGCCAACCATGGTAGCACCTCGAAATGAATGTCCTGCAGGTTCACAAATCTCAAAACCAATGTGGGTATTATTCGCAGCTCCTCCTGCATGCCACCCCCTATGGTTCCAAGGCAGGTACTGCCATATCTCTTTATCATCTAAAAAGGCATGAACACAAACCTGCCTGTTAATCTCTCCGGCTCTGTAGGATTTATTCCACCTACTAAACCAGGAACCTGCCATCACTCCCGGTGTTGCTGTGGAATGAACCATGATGCCTTTCGGTGTAATGGTTCTACCTGCTGTATAGCAATCATTTCTAGTCATAAATTTAGTTTTTAAATTACTTAACGTCATCCTTACCCTCTCCTTCTTTAAGTTGTTCTAAGACCTCTACCAGTTTTTCTGGTACTGGCAGACCAAGTCTTGTTGCATTTTCTGTGATGCTAATTCCTTCATTGGAAAGATAAAAAAAGATGACAGCCGTGCGGATAGCACCTCCATCACCAATTACGTTGCTGTCGATTACATTGGCAATCCCTACAAGTACAAAAATAACTACCTTTTGAAATATCCCCTTAGCACCTATATCGCTTGAGAGATGCCTTTCAACTATAGCGCACATCACACCTAAAATATAATCCACAACTACAAAGGCTATTAAGGCATACAAAAAGCCATCAACTCCCCCTAAAAACCACCCGACATAACCGCCGACTGCAGCAAATGCGATTTGAGCGTAGGTCAGTATTTCCTTCATTAACTTCCCTCACTTTCTTTTTAATTTATCTATATAAAAAGGCGCTTTATGGTAAAAAGGTAGTTAACCTTTAAATCATAAGGCCTTAGTTTATATCACTAATCCTCATCATAAATTCTGCTGCTAGATTTATGTTGAGTTATCTTACTTATATAATCTGTTAGCCTGCCTTGGCCGATTTGGCCACCGCTATCTACTATAAACTCAGTAGAAAAACCTCCCTTTCCAAACCTGTGCCGTATTTGAGTTATAAGGCCTAAATTATCGGCACCTTTTTCATCTATAATCACAGCTTCATCTCCAATTAGAAGATAGGGTCTAAAGGGCCCAGTGAAGGTTTCAACCTTCCCGACGTATTCTAACTGTTTAGCTATAGTGTTGGCATATTTTTGTGCATCGTCTTTGGTTGTTCCTTCAGGTATAGTTACATACAGAGTTTTATTTCCTCTTAGGTTCCAGCCTTGATAGGCTTTTACGTCTTTATAAATTTGAATTTCAAACCCTCTGTTATGGACACAAACCCTTCTGTAAGAGTCCATATCATCTCGAACTATGTTTCTTGAGAAAACTTCACTACCTCTTTGAAATTGGTAGGTACTTCTAGTATTAAAAGCTCCATAACTATTGTTGCCTGCTACAAGGCTTCCATCTACTAACTCTTCTATTTTCCAGTTGTCTTCACTTTTTAAAATATCTTTTATTCCGCTAAGATAATCCATATTAGGGTCAAATTCATAGCCTGCTTTAACGTTAGATGCTTGTACCACTATGTTATATGGACTAACTCCAGCTAAAATTAAAATATCTTTTATATGCTCGTGGATGTGTTTATAACTTAAAACTGTATTTTCATCAAAGGACTGATCTTTAAGTGCTTTTCCCATTAAGTTTCTACCGTTACAAGAAGCAGCGTGATCTAGCAATCTGTAATTAGATCTATCAATATAAAATCTTCCTAAATCGTAAAAATCACTATCTCCCATCTTAAAGCTAAAGTTTATCCTTGAGCCTGGGGTAAGGTAAGACTCATGCTCTGAAACTCCTACATTTCCTTGTTTTTCAGGGTCAGGGTTTTTAACATTTTCTACACTTAAGTCAAAGCTAGATACCGGGCTATTTATATCATACTGAATACTTGCATTTTCTAAATATGGGCTTAAATCTATCTCAAGCTCATAGATTAAAAGCTTATGGATATCACCGGTCTTGTAAGCTCCAACCGCACCAAAGCCACCTAAAAGGTTAATACCAAAATACTTTATATCATCATCTACAGATATATCCACCTTTTGTTCAAACTTCCTTTGGCTCCAAGTACCTAAAGGTGTTTGCGTTGCCTTTCCATAAAGTCTTCCGTTTTCCATTGATAGTACTTGAGCCTCATTGTCATAAAAATGGAGAAGGTCAGGACTTTTACCCTGACCAACTTCTTGTACCTTTTCAAATTCTAAACGCATCCTATCCACCTCACATACTTAACCTTCTCCAAACTGTATCTCAAAGGAAACATCTAACACATAACCCTCTGTCTTAGGTATATAAGGCACCGTATAATCTGCTGTAATCGTGGCACCTTCATTAGGAGGCGTGTTAAAAACAACTGTTGGCGTTTTATAGTTTTCATTTAGCATCCTAACAGAATGAATGGTAGATGTTGAACTATCGTGGCCTGAAAATCTAAACCGTAGATATTCATATGGCTCTTCTATAGTGTAGGTATAAGTGCTTGGATCCCACCCTCCATCTGAAGCTGAGTAAATTTGTTCAAATTCTTCCCCATCATTTGAGCCATCTACATATACATAGGCCCGCCTTGCGGTAAATAAATATTCCCCTTCAAGGACAAACTCTAATGTCTTACCTACTATTTTACTTGGATCTACCTTTACTACAGTTGTTGGCAAAAGCTCGGCGTACTCAGGTTTTCCGTTAAAAGGGCTTGAAAATATATTAAGGTTATTTGGATTTAATGATAAATCTATAGCCTTCCAAAGAGGAAGCTTTTCTCGATACGATCCACTTTCTATATTCTTTAGTGTAATGTTTTCTGCCTTTTGCCCATCAACCTTTATATCTACATCAAAAATATCATACCTTTTTAAGTCAAACTCAGTAGTTTCCCCATCTCCAACTCCAATATTTTGCTCTTCTAATCTAAAAGGCTGCCATTTAGTTGAGTTTATTAAGCTAGCCCTACACAAATCTGAAAGGGCTACTTCATAGATATCATAGTTTCCTTCGTCGGTGTTAAGCCTGGTTGAGAAGGTAACTTTGCGATTTTGCTCGTCGGCTGCGGAAGTTAAAAACCTACAGTATATATAGTTTCCTACATCACCGGTTTGGGTCGTCTCACCTATGTCACCTATAACAAGTCTAGGGTTAGAAAAATCATCACCTGTAAGGTATGAGATCAATCTATTTTGAGTTCCCTTCTGAAAAAAATCAATATCAGGGTTAGAATTATCTAGCTCTATAAAAACTGTGGCATATATAGTTATAATATCGACGTCGGTTTTGTTGATGGTTAAGAGGTTCCCTTCCGCATCTTTAATTAAAGCGTGGGTGTTTACACTTACGTTATGGTTACTAATACCAACTTCAGTTATCGACTCTCCTACGTATTCATCAGCTTCTAACCTGATGCTTTTTGTCCAAGAGCTAACAGGAAAGTCTCGGACAACTTCTTCTGTTGTAGCTCTTTTTCTATCAATCCTATCAAAAAGGGATGTGCGGGTAGGCTCTGGAGTTCCTGTGCCTCTTCCAAACACAATATTATCAAAATAGCTTTCAAACTCTACTAACCGACTATACATACGATTTAAAATAATATTTTCTGCCTGCCCCTTTATCTTTAGTTTATTTGTTTTAGCATCTCTAACTTCAATATCAAAGCGGTTATGGATTTTTGCTTTTGTTTTAACCTTCATTTATAACACCTCTTTTCTATGGGTTAATCACATCTATATGGATAAAGTCTAAATCTAAGTTTATCGCCTTTGCTGTTATTGTTTCTTTCTCTGCAGGCACACCTTTATACTTAACTTTAATAAATTCAAGGAAATAGTCTGTTGATACATTTATATTTTCAGTGAGATTAGGGTTTGAGAGGCGCTTTAAACCTTCTGGCTTAAAGTTTTCAGTAAAACTTTCAACACTTCCAAACTCGCCTGTTAAATTACCTTTTGAAGCGTCATATGAAACTGTAAGCTCACCCTTAACATTTTGAAATCTTTCTGTGCTTAAATCCTTAGTTTCTAAAACTATCTTTAAGTTATCAGCTAAAGCAGTACTTTTTAGAGTTGGTGTAATCAAAGTTTTTTCTGTAGATAAGATAAACTTTAAATAAAAGGTTTTGTCATCTATTACTTCGCCGCTATTTATAGGTTGCCAGTTAGTTTTGTCAAAAGAGATAAAAGAGTCTACCTTTGTATTTTCCGGCTCACTTTTTTCTATCTTAAACATACAGGGGTGTTCAGATTCTATCGCCTTTGTCTGTACTTCTTTAGTAGGCTTGTACACTCCATCGCCTTCTAAAAATGAGATGTGATCAAAGGTTTTTCTTCCTGTCGATGTAAAATACCCTATACCAAACTTACCTTTCTCATATTGATCATCTTCAACTTCTAACATCCAGTTATCCGGCTCTTTATTATCGTCTGGCCAAATTTTAGCTCTTAATTGGTTACCTAAGGCTTGAAATCTAATCCAATAATAAACATCTGTGTCCCATGGATAATCTTTAGAAACTAGAGTGTTTGTACTTGGCGTATAAGATACTATACGGATAATGTCATCTCCACCGTAAACTTCTGCAAAATATCCTTGTTCGTCACCAGAGTCCCCTTTTGCTCTTAAATGCGCCCTTATTTGGTTATTCGATTTACTTTCCGTCTTTGCCTTAATTAAAATTTCACCGTCTTTATATTCTTTGGGGTTTGTTAAAACACATCTTTCTGAATCACTTGTGCTAACAGTTAATTGGCCCTGAGTGTTTATATTATAAGAAAAAGAGCCCCAAAAAGGCTCAAAAACGTTATAATACCATGTTGGTCTATCTATAACCCCATCGTTATTGTTTATAAGATCAAAAGCTGTGTCACCTGCTTCTTCATCAATCTTCCAGTGACCAACTAAAGTGTCATTTGTCCAGATTTCAACATTTGAGATTATGCCATCAAAGTAGTTACCGTCATCACGTTTACCGATTTCAATTCCGTTTGTAGGCTTTAATACTTTGTTAGTAGTGGTAAAGGAATATACTTTTTCACCGTCAAAGAATATATCCACTTCACCCTTTTTGTAACTAAACTCTATATCATGAAATTTGTAGCGCTTGAAGTAGTCCCCATTTGGTCCACCATGTTGCTCGCCATATATGTTTACTCTAGGTTGACCGTTAAATATATAAAGCGCCCAAGCATTATCATTTGACGTATTTACTATTCTTTGGTTACCGCTAGTTGTGTTTGTCATAATGCGAGCCTTAACCCTTAGGTTGTCAGTACTGTACTTTTCAATAAAGGGGATGCTGATATGGTTGTTTCCTTGAAAAAATAGTGATTTTTCTTCTTTACGGGGATTTTCCTCTAAGCTTATATTTTCTTCTGACCATAACGGTACAGCGTCAACTTTTTTAAGTGGATAATCTTTGTCAATCAATGGATCGTTTACATGCTTAAACTCTGTTCCTGTTATAGTAAAAGCATCATTGTTTAGGGTTTTATCTTTAAATTCATTTGTAAGGGCTTTATCAAACTTTATAACCACAAACTTGCCATCTGATTTTTCCCATTTTCTACTCATTGTAGATCTCCTCCACTTTAGGTAAAGGTAGTGATTCTGGCACTAAATTTTTAGGGTAAAACTTTTGCTTAAATGGCTCATAAACATCACCCACTCCATTTTCCGTTTCATTTGCTCTAAATCTTAAAACCCCTTCTTCACCTACGTCATTAAAGTTTGTAAATGTAAGCTTATACGTTTTTTTATCTATCTTTTCAATGCTTTCAGGATAGTACTTTCTATTAAAGTTATCCTCAATTTCAAAGTCAGATTCTTTGTAGTTATAAAGTTCATTTTTCACCCTAACTATTAAAATCTTGCCCCAGTTTTCTTCAGCGTCTGGCATGTTTTCGATATGCATAAAGCTATTGTCTGTGCTGGCATACAAAAGCTTTAAATTTACTTTGTCAGGTTTTATATTTATTGTTTCTTTTAAAGCCGATAAATCTAGGTAATCAATAGGGATAAAGTTTATATTTAAAGTATGTGGCCTAACATGAATTTTTTCAGGTGAAATTGCCATGCCAGCCCAGTTTCTTTTAGTTATAGCCCAGCTTATGGTTTCATTTTCATCTTCGATAATAAAGCCTAAGCGATAGTCGTTTGTTAAAAAGAGGTTTATATTTTGGGCTTTTTTAGCAAACTCTGAAACGGCCCGTTCATTTTCCCATACAAAATTGTTATCTTCTTGCTCTGAATAGTTTCTATAATAAACCTTTCCATCTGTTTTAATGTAAGCTGCTACTACTCCATGGTCATGAACTGGCACAGCTACACTTTTCCAGCCCCGTATGGCCGTAACTTTTTTTACACCTTCTGCTAGCTTTTGTTTTGTGTTATGTGCATCCCACCTTTGGGTATACAAAGCGCCGCTATTATCTACCCAAAATATATAAGGCTTTTCATAGGTCTTTATATTCCATAGGTTTCTTTGGTTTAACTCCCACCTACCATCAAAGGCAATTGCTACAGACTTTGCTTTTCCTACTTCGAATTGATTAATAAATCCGTCGCCTTTTTTATCTGGGTATGCTCTTTTTGAAGTTTTAGCTATACCGTTATCTATATGGATCTCATAAATGCCAGTTGGCCTTCCTAAAGGGGTTAGTCTTTGAGGTGTAACTGCTATATCTGATATCCCTTCCTTTTCCCTTATAATTTCTGTATTAAAATAGGTGGTATCTTGGATTGAGGAGCGAGGTCTTGAGATAGTTACTTCTATCTTGGGGTCTGTATTTTTATACTTAGTATACTTTTTACTTGCAAGTTTTTCTTTTAAGGAAGGTGGTATTTTTCTCATTTGTATTTTTCCTCATCTAAGATGTTTAACTTTACATCCCCTTTAAAAAGCCTGCGGTTTTTATCTTTAAACCCCACCGTAATCCTTGACCACATAATAGGCCCATCTATTTCTCCAGTAAAACTTTTATCATACTCTATTAGCCTTATATATTCGGCTTTGGATTCAATTTCATCTATTATCTCAACCTGCCCTTGATTGGCTATCACTTTAAAGCTAATACTTTTTTGAGGGTCACCTATAACTTGGGTGTGGTAACTTCCATCTAACAGTTGGTTTGTTATTTTAATACTTCTATATTTTGGCGGATAGACTTTTTTAACAATTTCACTAAGGCGTACTTTTTCCATGCTTTCAATTCTAATATCATCCATTAGCCTCTAGCCTCCTGACGTAGCCTATCCATGATAATATCAACTGTTTCATAAAGTTCGTTTTGATTGCTTACCCCTACCACTTTAATTGTTCCTGTGTGGTTGATATCGGCTTTTTTATCTAGAATCTGCTCTGTGTGGTAATCGTTATATATCTTAGAGCCCCTGGGCAGTTCAACAAGCTCTGGACCTAGCTCTCCTACCATAGTTAGCCCACCTTGAAAAAAGCTTGTCCCTTGAAAGTTTCTTTGAAATGGAGTTGGCACCCTACTTGTAATATTTTCTGTTATGTTTTGAACTTTTTGAGTAATGGTAACTTCCTTATCTTCTATCCTTTGCTCGTTCCAGCTTCTAAGGCGGTCGATACCACTTTGTATGGAATCGCCAATATTTGAAAACGACTCTGATACTTTATCTGCCATAGAAGAAAACCTTCCACCAGTTAAGTCGTCCATAGCAGTTAGGCTATTTTCCCAATCTTTTCTATACCTATTTGTAAAGGTTCTAATTGTTCCTTGTATTCCACCACCGTTTTCGCTAATAGTGTCTCGCATGTTCTGCCAAGACTCTGAGGTATTAGATTTTAAGTCATCCCAAGTTTTAGTCGTTGTGTTTTTAACGTTGTTCCAAGAGTTACTTATACTATCTCCTATTTCCCTTGACCTTTCGGCGATGCTGTTTTTCATAACTCCCCACCTAGATAGAACTTCACCGGTTTGCCAATCCACTTGATCTACATGCTCGTTTGCCTGAATTTTTGCCTCTGAAATAACACTATCGTGCATCTCTTTAGCGTTTTTGATAGACTCTTCCTTCTGCCTAGCTGCCTCCTGAATCAAACGATCGGCTTGCTCTTTTGTGATACTCCCTGCTTCATCCCGTTGACGTATGATTTCACGGATGACCTCATCATGCTGGTCCTTAGCCGCTTCAATAGCACCTTCTTTTTGCTCTATGCTGTTTTGCACCACTTCAGCCGCCTGTAAGGCACTCAACTCTCCCGCTTGAGCTCTCATTCGTTCCATAATGACTTTTGATTCTAGCTCACTTTCAGATAAGGCTTGTATGCCTGTTTCCACCATTTCTTGTTGGATAGCATTGATTTCTTCCTGCTCCGATTTAGTTAGAGCTCTTTTTTCTTCAGACGCTGTATCTAGGATTTCTTTTATCCTCGCCTCTCCATCAGCTATAGCCTGTTTTCTATTTTCATAGCCTGTTTGCATATTCTCTAAAACTTCCTGCTGCTCTTGTTCTGACATTTCTGCACTGTTACTGACAAAGTCTTGCATCTTTGCTAAAGATTCTTCATGATGTTCATCAAGACCAGCTTGGACTTGTTCTGCCATCTGTGTAAAGTTTGATGTGATTCCTTCGGCCATTTCTTCGGTTACCGTCTGACCACTCCATGAAAGCTGGTTAAGAGCAATAGTCGCCTCTTCGTTAAGCTCCATAAATCCACCTACCGCTTCCTCCGTGGATGCAGATACTTCATCACCGAATAAGTCAACAGCGGGAATGCTGTCCTCTCTTAAATGTCTAGCAAGGGCAATTCCGCCTACGGTTAGCGCTGCTACCGCTGCTACGGCAAGGCCAATGGGGCCTGTTAGGACGGTCGCTGCTGTTGCCAGTGCCCCTTTTGCTGCAACCAGTCCTCCTGTTGCGGCAGTAGCTGTTCCTGCGGCTGCTGTTTTACCGGCAATGGCGATGGAAATTTTAGAAAAGACTCCAATAATCGCTCCAGCGCCAGATACGATTTTCCCACCGATAATAAGAAGTGGACCAATAGCAGCTACAAGGGCTGCGACTTTAATAATGGTCTCTTGGGTACTCTCATCAAGGTTTGAAAACCAAGCTACTGCATTTTGAAGGCTCGCCACAAGTGTGTTTAAGTGAGGGACCAATACCTCAAAGATCTGAATGGCCACCCCTTCAAGCGCAGATTTTAATTTGGTCAGTTCCCCTTGAAGATTATCCTGCATAGTGGAAGCCATATCACCTGCTGCACCATCAGAACCTCGAATGGCTGCCTCCAACTCTGTATATTTCTCTGAGCCTTCTGCCAGCATAATGTTAACACCACGCATAGCTTGCTCGCCAAATATAGCTCCAAGGGCGGCGTCTCTTTGGGCATCAGACATCCCTTTTGTCGCGGCTTCAACATCTGCCATAATACTGCCAAGGTCTCTCATATTCCCTTCAGCGTCATAGACGGCTACGGCTGTTTCACCAATTGCAATTGACCCATCTTCAGCACTATTTCTGATATCCCTTAGCACAGCTGCAAAAGTAGTTCCTGCCTGCGACCCTTTAATACCTGAATCGGCAAAGATAGCAAGAGCAGTGTTTGTATGCACCAGATCCATTCCTGCAGCATTAGCCGAAGCACCGGCATACCTCATGGCTTCTCCAAGCTGACGTACGTCCGTGTTCGATTTAGAAGAAGTCGCTGCAAAGATATCTACCGCTGTTTCAGCTTCTTTAGCTTCCATTTGAAAAGCACTCATAGTGTCTGTGACGATATCTGAAGCCTGTGCTAAATTCATATTAGCAGCGGCTGCGAGGTCAAGGACTCCAGGAAGGGCTGCTACCATCTCTTTTGTATCCCATCCTGCAAGGGCCATATATTTAAGCCCTTCTGCTGACTGAGTAGCAGAAAATTTAGTGGTAGAACCCATTTCTTTGGCGATATCCTCTAGGGCTTTTATTTCATCACCAGTAGCGCCACTAATGGCTTGTACTTCACTCATTCCTGCCTGAAAATCAGAGCCTACTTTAACCGCTGCCGTACCAATTCCCACTAAGGGGAGAGTTACTTTTTTTGTGAGGTTTTTGCCCACATCGCCCATCTGTTTCCCTACGGCCTGCATTTTCTGCCCAACAGGTTCTAAAGCTTTTCCCATCTGGTACCAGGAGGTGGACTGTTTGGCTATTTCTCTATTGACGTTTTTTAAATCTTGCTCCATGTAATTAAGTCTAGTCTGGGCTTGATTTAGTTTGATTTCTAAATTTTGTGTGGCTTTAGCATCGGCCCCCTTGGTCTCTACTGACCTTTGATGGGCCTGTCTTAAAGCTTCTACCTTTCTGCTTTGCAATGCCTTTTGATTAGTTAAGGTATCTGACTTTGCCCTTAACTTATCCAGCTCACCGCCATGCTTTCCAATCTCGGAGCTTGCCAACTTAAACTCTGACTGTACTTTTCTAAGTTGTTGATTAATGTTGGATATGCCATTTTGAAAGCCAGTGGCATCAAGCCCCACTCGAACATTTAAACTTCCTACCTCTGCCAATTTATCCACCCCCTTTACAATATTTCATCAATATAAGTTTGCTCCTGCCCCAGCTTTCTTCGCATTAGTTTGAGGTAGTACACGATGTCCATGTTGTCTATTTCATGCAGTTTCCAACCCTGCTCTAATAAATTCAGGTACAACTTACCTATAAACTCTTGGGGAGCAATCACACTCCCCTTTAGCCGTTTTTTTCATCACCTGCTGTTACATCTTCTACACTTCCTGTGACTTCCTGAATACAGCAGGTAATGGTGGAAAATAATTCATCTGAAGAAAGCCCATCATAGACTTCATCTACCGTAAATTGATGACCAAAGATCTCCACTACAAAGGCCACCAGTGTATCTAACTCTTTTACACTTATGTTATCAAAATTCGTATTTTGAGATACTTCAATGGTTCTTCTTACCATACGAGCAGAGATAAAATCTGTAGTAAAAATCTTATCTTTGCCCTTTAATTTAAGTGTAATTTGCATTTTATTCCCTCCTCTAGTCTTCAGGTTCTTCTTCCGTCATATCGCCAGGTACGGATTCAAACCAGTCCTCTGCCTCTGTAAACTCTGAGCTTCCTTCATCAGCAGTATGCTTCCACTGTCCATCGTGAGATCTTGGCATAAAAACAAATCTCAGCTTTGGTGTTCTATGTTCCACGTTGTCCCTTTTTGTCGAATAATCCTCTGCCATAGGTTGAGCTACTCCTTTTAAAAGCCAGATGTAGCGATACTTACCATCGGACTTTTGGCTTTTAAAGCCTAGGGCAATGTGTGGTGGTACATCTCCTGCCTTTTCAATTAATACTCCGTTAACGATTTTGCTCCCTGTAAGAGTAGCCCTCGTTTTTAAAGGAAGGTCCGCTGTTTCAATCTCCACATCAATTTTCCCAAGGGCTGACACCGACTCCCAAAGCTGATCATCAGCATAAAGTTCCTGAGTATTTACTGTTGGATTAATAGTGGCGTTTATGGCTCCTGCCAACTCCTCTGTCTCATCATATAAAAGACTTTCCGTCGTATCTTCCAGCACCTCTGCAAAATGTAGTTCTTTTAATCCTACTTGTGCCATTTAATTCTCCTCCTTCTCTAGTTTATATCGCATGACCTTATGGTAGATTTTTAGGTCCTTTTCATAAAGGTCATAGAAATTAAGTTTAGTAAACCCTGTGTGTTTCATGTTTTGGTGTACTTCTTTTACTAACTCCGTATAGTCCCCCTTAGACCAGATGTCCAGCTGAATATACTGGCCGGTGATGAGTTCATCATCGTCGGCATAAATCTCGGTTTTATCCAGGTAGGTAAAAAAGGTAATATAAGTTTCAGCATTTCCGCTATAGGTTTGAAAAGCTACGGGAGCACTTAAAGAAGATAGGGCCGATAAAATGGTTTTATTCATCTTAGCCCTAGCCCTTTCTTTAGCTCCCATGAGATTTTCTCCATGGCTTTATCTTTGGACTGCTCATAACCTCTCGACATAAAGGGGTTGGCTTTCGTGTAGACGGTTCCAAATTCCAAAAACTTAGCGTACCAGCCAGCATTACCTGGTCCTATCTGCACATGCTTCATCCCTTCTTTGGTTCTAACACCGGAGCGTCTAATACTTCTCTTTAATGTCCCAGTTCGTTCAGGTGCTTCTTCTACAATGGCATTTTGAATTACGTCTCCTGCTTCTCGAAGTGCCTTATTTTCAATCTTCTCCCCGTCTTTTCCCATCTTCTCTACGGCACTAATTAATTCTTCCATCCCTTCCAGTTCCATCTTAGCCACTTTGCACCACCTCCTTCGCCCGAATTTCCACCCACTTATTTCTGTATTTGATGTTATCAATGGCGATGATGTTATAGCGTTTGTCACGAAATAAAATCTCCATAGAAGGGTCCAGCTTTGGAAAGTACCTAATCGTAAACTTTACCGTATGCTCTGCCTGCACTTGGGCTGCCTGATAAAACTCTCTACCATGAAGGTGACTGACATATGTCCATACGGTTTTCACATCTTCCATTGTTTCTACTTCAAAGCCATTTTCATTGACGGTGGTGATTTTCTTTTGAAAAGTGATCCGGTGTCTTAAATCTCCAATTTTCATCCCATCACCAGCTTTCCTTTCGGTAAGGGCTTAGGAGATCTTTCAAGGTTTCGAAGGTAGATTTAATGCCATCTCCTTCCCGGTTTTCATACATGGAAGCGGTGGCAAAGAGTACAGCGTTCTTCACAAGCTCCGGAACTTCTTCAAACTCTGCTAATGGATATCTTAATATGCCTTCACATAATTCAATTGATGCTGTAAGTAGTGAGGCAATGAGGGCATCTTCCTCATCACCTTCTACTCTCAGATAAAGCTTTGCTTCTTCTAAAGAAATCATGCCCTCACCATCCTTTCTACTTCATCAGCCCTGCAGCTTTTAATTTCACAAGAAGTTCATTGAAATCATCTCTTAAAGCAGCAACAGTAGTGGCATTGCTTTCTTCCTGAGATTCTATTAAGGTTCCTCCAGTGAATGGTTTTCCTTCCACTAAAAAAGAGGCCCCTTCTTTTATCTCAAGAGTGCCTCCTACGACCCATTTATCGCCGCCATTTTCTTTATAGTTTTTACTCAATAATCCCACCTACGCTTTCATCTGTAGTACTTTTACAGCTTCAGGAAGAATGAGCTTACCATCCACACGCTGAGTCGCTTTAAATCCAACTTGTCCTGTCGCTGCATAAAGTTCGTTCAGCCTTTGGAAAGATCTCCCCTGTCTATCGGCAATCCAATAGTAGGAGGTATCACCAAAGGCAATAGGCTTTGAAGCCGCCTCAATTATTGGAACATGGCTGGAAGTTTTTACAGGTCGATTTAAAATCGTATCAGGTTCTCCTGCTCTAACAGATGGCTGCCATAAATACTGACCATTTCCATCTTTAAGCTTCCTAACCTCCTTAATGGTTGCATCATTAGTTATAAAGGTCGCTTTCTTTCTGTAGGGTGACTTTAGGGAATAAAATAGATCCATTAAGTCATCAAACTTTAGGGTAGCAGCTGTTGTTGTGTGTCCAAGCTCAGCACTTCCAAAGAGCCCTGTTGGTTTCCCGTTCCCGTCTCCGATAATAAAGGCTTCTTCTTCTCGTTGACCAATACGTCTTGCAAACTCTTTTGCGATATAGGTGCCTAGATTAAACACACTGTCTTGTAAGAGCTCTTCTGATACCTTAATCATGGTAGCTAGCTTATAAGCACCAATAGACATAATCCCAAAGCTATCGTCAGATTCTGGAATTGGTCCTTCTTCATCTACCCAAGAAGCCGTCCCTTTAGATGCCACAACTGGGATTTTCCTATCCCCCGAGGAAGTTTTTATAATTTTTGCAATGCTTCTCATTAGGTTTTCTTCTTCCAAGGCTTCAATGAGAGTTCTTTCAAATTGATCTGGCGCAAGGTATCCGCCCTCACTGTCTTCTCCAATCTTTAAAGTGTTTCTTGCAGATTCCGTCGTTTGGCGTCTCATAGCATTCCAAAAGGCTCTGTCATACTCCCTTGATGCTCTGCCTTGTTTTTCAGGATCGTTTTTATTCTCCGGCGTGTTTCTTATAGCATTGGTAGTGGCTTTTGATAACTCTAAATCAAGGGCTGATTGCCTTTCTAGTCTTTCTACCTCTTTTCCAAGGGCCACCACTTCAGCTTCCATCTTTTCATAAGTGGCGGTGTCCTCTGGAGATAAAATCCCATTTTCACCACGTTTTTCATCTAAGAATTTCTTAGCCTGCTCCCACACTTTCGCTCGTTTTTCTCGAAGTTCTAATACCTTATCCATTTTCACATTCCTCCTATTTGATTAATTCCAGCCGCTTGGCCAGTTGACTTACATCAGTTCCTTCTACTTTTTCTTTACTTTTGGTTGTAGGTTTTGATTTATTTAACCTGCCAATAAAATGATTGGTCACCGTCATCTTGTCAAAGAGAAAGCCATTTACAACCGCATCCGGTACTTTCTTTTCGGTATAAAGCACTTCATCACAAAAGCCTAACTCTAGAGCTTTTCCAGCACTCATCCATGTTTCTTTGTCCATCATGGTTGATATTTTTTGTCTAGTGAGCCCTGCTTTTGACTCATAAGCATTGATAATACTTTCTTTGACTTCTGATAAGACTTCAATGCCTCTTTTCATATCCAATACCTCGCCCCATACGATGGTAGCCGGGTTGTGGATCATAAGCATTGCTGTGGGAGACATAAGAACTTCATCTCCTGCCATAGCGATAACCGAGGCGGCACTGGCGGCAATCCCATCAATCTTAACAGTGACCTTGCCCTCGTATTCCTTTAGCATGGTATAAATCCTGCTTGCAGCAAAACAGTCTCCCCCTGGGGAGTTGATGAACAGGGTTATATCTCCCCTTTCTGCTTCAAGTTCCTCTTTAAAAATCTTAGGCGTTACATCATCTTCAAACCAGCTTTCCTCTGCAATATATCCATCAAGGTAAAGTGTCCTCCCTTCTTCTGTCTTAGCAAAATTCCAAAACTTCATCTACCCCTCACTTCCTTTCTTATCTTTTTTAACATAAGCACCTATATCTTCGAGTTTTAGCATGTTTCCATTCACAGCATAGACATCCCCATGCTCAATAGGATTTAGGTCTTCTAGCTCCCTCACATCGTTGGGACTTAAAAAACCATTTTGAATACCAATGCTGTAACCTTCCATTCTAGTCTTATAGTCCCCCCTAAGAAGGCCCTCCACATTCATCTTGAAGAAATAGTCCTTCTGTTCCGATGGTGACAGCAAAGTCTTTTTCATAGCCATTTCCCAGCGCGAGAGCCAAGGTGTCAGTGTGTATTTCACAAACTCCAAACTCTGCTGCTCAATGTTTGAAAAACTGGACCTCTCCAAATCCCCAATCATATGTGGCGGAATACGAAAGATCCTAGCAATTTCATTAATCTGAAACTTACGTGTCTGGAGAAACTGGCTCTGCTCTGGCGGAATCGTAATGGGTTTAAAGGAAAGCCCCTCTTCTAAGACAGCCACTCGATTGGCATTATTACTGCCCCCATAAACGCTATTCCAGCTATCCCTTACCTTCCCCGGATCCTTTAATATACCGGGATGCTCTAATACACCACCGGGATTTGCACCATTTTTAAAATAGGTAGCGCCGTATTCCTCTGTGGCGATAGCCATTCCTATTGCTTGCTTTGCCATGGCAATGGGGGAATGTCCCACCAGTCCATCAAAACCAAGTCCCGGGATGTGAAGCACTTCAAAACTTCTTAAGATATGCTCTTCACTGTCTTTTTGATAGCTATAGTAAATCTCACCACTCTCACTTCTCTTTACTGTCATTTTGTCTGGCATAAGAGGGTAAAGAGATACCACTTTTCCTCTACCGTCACGAATTACCTGGGCATATGCATTTCCCCATAATAAAAGATGACCCATCAGTGTTTCTCGAAACACAAAAGAAGTCATCTCATCATTAGGTGCATCATGGAGCAAAGTGTATAAACGATGGTCGATTGCTTTTTCTTTTCCCTTGTCTGTTCGAACATAGGTGTGAAGCGGTAGTGATGCTATGGTTTCAGATAGAATTCTTACACAGGCATAAACAGCAGATGTTTGCATGGCAGTTCGCTCGTCTACATGCTTTCCACTACTGGTTGGACCAAAGAAAAAGCTGTAGGCACTCTCCCACATGCTGTTATTTGGATCAGCTCTTGAATTAAATAACTTTGATATTATCGGTATTTTCAAACTTGATCACCTCCTAAAAATGGGCATGAAAAAAGCATCTCGTGTGAGATGCTTTCAATATTTTTACACCTTTATTTATACTTGTCTTTTACAATAATACTTTCTGGTTCTCTATAAATTCTTTCTATTGTTTCTTTTTGACTATCTGTTAATTCCTCAAAAGTCTTATGTTTCATGCAAATTTCCCACCATACAGTCTTTTCTATGCCACACTTATTACATGTTCTTGGGCTTATAACTGAGAATGGATACATATAGGGAGGATAATCCCAACCAGCTTTATACCCCTCTGCTGGTGTCATAATCATTTTTTGCCCACACGCTTCGCATACAAATCTAAGTTTTTGATTTTTAAACTTTTCTCTGTTGTCTTTGTTCGGTAGAGGCATTGAAGTCTCTTTAAAATTTATCATAGTGACCTCCTAACTATTTAAAAAGCAACAAACTAAACAAAAGCTTCATCTATACTGTTTATCATACTTAGCCCTCTTTCTTTCATGCCTTGCTTAACAGCAATCGAAAGGTTCAACATATTACGAAATTCATCCAAGGTAGTAAATGCAACGATTCGCCCCACAATTTTTATAAGCCAGTCGTAGGTAACCCAGTTACAACCAACTATAGATGCCACTTCAGAGCCCAATTTATTGTGTAGTTTCGACCCCTTTGGCATAGCACACTTCACAGCAGCCACCGCGAGGGCATCTTCTAAAATTTCTTCTTCATCCTCCAATTTAAAGGATCCAGTACAGGCATTACCACTGTCTCCAAAGTCCAGCCAGCCAATGTTTTCTGGGTAAGATGAAAGTAAAATTATGGTTTTCCCAATTTCCGTTATATCTCTCACTTATTACTCCTCCTTCTCCTTATTATAGTTAAATTATTTCATATACAATAGCATTGTTTTTACTGAGTTTTGGCTTTCCATTGTCATGATACGCCTGTCTAATGTTACTAAAATCTCCATGACCTATTTGTTTTTTAAAGTTTCTCCCAATTTGTGCCCGAACAGCACTAGGCTTACCATTACAACTCATTTCAATATCTTTAAAAGTTTTTGAAACAGTCAAAATATCAAACTCTTTTGGTACTCCAGGAGTATTAATATAGACCTTAATTTCCTCCAACACCTTATTTGTTAATACTGATAACGGTAACTGCTTATTGCTTCCAATGCCATACAACGAACTAAGTTTTTCATTCACAAGAGCAGAAACACTAATCCCTAGGGTTTGAGCTTCTTCATCTAATTTTTGTTCTAACTCAGAACTTGGATAAAACTGAATTCTTTTCATAATAAAAACTCCTCACGATAAAGTATTATGTTTCTATTATAATATTTTATAGTTATAGAGTCAATCACTAATTGCAAATTTTATATAAAGAGAAGCCCCCTCCCATCATAAACCGACTTCCCACCATGATTCCCGTCATTCCTAATAGCCCTGTCAAGAGCCATAATCATCGCCACAGCTCCATCAATCTTTTCACTGGATTTAGCTTTATCCGGCTTAATATTTCCTGCAGGATCGGTTCTAATATGAATATTATCCATCATCCAGCCAAGGACTGGATGTCCTCCGTGGGCTATTCGTTTTTCAAGAGCCAGTTTCATTAACTCTTTTGTGGGCGGCGACATATCTTTAAAGCCTTGTCCAAAAGGCACCACAGTGAAACCTGCTCCTTCTAAGTTTTGAACCATCTGCACTGCTCCCCAGCGGTCAAATGCGATTTCCTGTATATTAAACCGAGTTCCTAAGTCCTCAATGAATTTTTCTATAAAACCATAGTGTATGACATTGCCTTCAGTCGTCTCAATATGACCTTCTCTTTCCCAAATGTCGTAAGGGACATGATCTCTACGTACTCTTAAATCCATGTTATCCTCTGGAATCCAAAGGTATGGCAATACATAATATTTATCATCTTCTTCCGTTGGTGGAAATACCAATACAAAAGCGGTAATGTCCGTAGAGCTTGATAAGTCCAACCCACCGTAGCAGATTCTACCCTTTAGTTTCTCAGGCTCTACTGGGATGCTACACTTCTCCCAAGTTTCCACCGGCATCCACTTGATATTTTGCTTAAGCCACATATTCAGCCGCAGCTGCTTAAATAGAGCTTCTTCTGCTGGGTCCTGTTTGGCCTGCTGGAAGTGTTCCCTAACTCTTTCTATTTTGATGGTGTGGCCAAGGCTTGGATTGGCTTTATACCAGTTCTTTTCATCCTCCCAGTCATCACCTTCATCAAGACCATAAATAATTGGTAAGAATGTATCGTCTATCCTTCTGCCATTTAAAATGTCTTTCGCCTTTTGGTGCATCTCCCAGCCATAACCTCTTAGCTTATCTCCTGCTGTAGTAAGATAAATAAAGAGCGGCTCTTCTCTAGCATCTCCGGAGCCGGTAGTAAGCATCCTAGCAAGGTCTGCATTAGGGTAAGTCCAAATCTCATCTAGTATTACACAAGAAACATTCAGTCCCGATTTGGATTTTACATCGGAACTTAAAACTTGATAAAAGCTCCCGGTTTGTGGATAGACAATTCTCTTAGTAGACATCACGGTTTTTGTTACATTCGATAAGGTCTGGTTCCCTTCTACAAAGTTTACGCTGGTATTGAAGATAATGCTTGCTTGCTGACGATCACAAGCGGCTACATAGACCTCTGCATTAGATTCACCATCAGCAAGGAGCATATAAAGGGCAATAGCTGCGGCGATTTCACTTTTTCCCGATTTTTTAGGGATTTCCACATACACCGTGCGGTACTGCCTAGTTCCATCTTCCCTTACCGTTCCAAAGGCTTTTTTTATTAAATCAATCTCCCAAGGAAGTAGCTTAAAAGATTTTCCTGCCCATTTCCCTTTGGTAAGTTTTAACTGCTCAATAAACTTAATCACTCTATTGGCTTTTTCTTCAGAGTAAGGCATCGCCATCACCTCCCTCTAGTTTTTTACCCTTAACAGTTCCGCCATTGGATCATCTTTAGCTTCTTCTTCTATGTCCACTCTGATACGGGTCCTTGCCGCAGGAGTCAGTCCAAACTCAGAACAGAAGTCTTTCATCACTTTAAGATAAGTCTGAGCAATAGACACCTGTGGCACCTGCTGAATATATCCGGATGGGGTCTTAAATATGGTCCCATGTTTAGATAGAAATTCCTCCGCTTCCTTCCATCTGGCATAGGCCTGACAATATCCTGCAAAGGCAGTCATATCTACCTTAGTGAGAATTCCCATAGACTCTAGAACCTTCACCATTCGTTTCCATTCTTTCTTTGCTTCCGGTTCCAGCCATGACGGACACTTAGGTGCTCGTTTCTCTGGCTTTGGTTCTTGGTCATTGAGGGGTTTTCTTCCTGGGTTGCCTTCCAATATTTTTAATTCTGTTGGTTTTGGTTTTCTACCTCTTTGGCCCATGGCTTTCACCTCCTTAAATAACCAGAAAAAGAGCCGATTCTAGCCCTTTTTTCTAAAATCTTTTCGCACTTGGGTCTTTCTCTTTTTCAGGACAAAGGGTCATATACAGCCGGTGTTAAGTCTCGACATAATTCGACCCGTTTTGAGTATCATTCAACCTCCACATATTCCATAAGCACCCGTAGCGCTTCATCATAGCTCGTTGACAGGATGACTTTCTCAACCATTTCCTCAGCTTCTTTTTTCATACCGACTCCCTTTAGAGCCCTACTGGCAATGCCTATCAAGTTAAAGATGTTTCCATTCTCACCAATCAGTTTTACTTTAGGCTTCATGGGCTGCGCCTCCCTTGAATGCTCCATTACCCGAGAGATTTTTTAACAGCTCACGTCTTGCTTCTTTATAATCATCACCAATCATTCCCAAGCGAAGAAGCCATGTTCTGAAGGTGTACTTTTCATTAGTAGTGGCCTTGGATTTATAGGATGCACACTTTTGCTTTTGAGCCAGTTTGCAGATTAGGGTAAAGAGCTCCTCTGCGCCTGCAGATTCTTTTGGCAACTCGATGGTCATCTCATCCTTTAGAAAATCAAGGGTGATACCGGAAACCTTCTCCAGCCCAATCTCTGTGGCATGATTATTAAAATCCTCTAATGTTATGATGGACGCTGCATTTATGGCAGTAATAAAATCCTCTTCAATGAGATTCCCAGCCAATCCAAGTGACTTCTTAATCAACTCCTGTTTGCTGTAGATCATATTTAGTATATTCCTGAGGGCCCTTCCATCATGGCTTTCGAGCGGAAGAGGTATTTCATAAGGCGCACTTGTTGTAGTCTCCTCTGCTCCTAACCTTGGAATTTCTTCTTCTGCCGACTCTCCTTCCTTCCGGTTTAGCACATCTCTAAGTTCAATTGCTCGTCCTCGTTCATTTACAATCTTCCCTTCCCGGTCAATAGTATAGGTCTGCTCCTCAGTTCTTATTTCATAAGCAAAGCTGGGTACTCCTAGGTATTGTGCCTTTACACCAAAGTGTTCACTTACTGTTTTTACGATTTGTTTTCGTTCCATCTCAATCCCTCCTGTGGTTTTTGGGTACTACTATATATCACTTAAAACCACAGAAATAGCAAGGGATTTATTCAGTTACAACATCTTTATATTTCAACTTCTCACCATCTCTAATTAAAAATACATCTTCGTCAGTTCCTGCAGCTTCGGCATATCTTTTCACAATTACATCCACAAAACGTTCATCCAGTTCAATCCCATAGCAAATTCTATCTGTCTGTTCAGATGCGATCCATGTACTACCAGATCCACCGAAGGGTTCCAACACAATACTATTTGTTAGGCTTGAGTTTTTAATTGGATAGGCAATTAAAGGAACGGGCTTCATGGTGCTATGCAGTTCACTTTTTGAAGGTTTGTCAAAATTCCAGACAGTGGTCTCTGCTCTTCCTGCGTACCACTTATGTTTTCCTTTTTTCTTCCAGCCAAATAGGCAAGGCTCATGCTTCCACTGGTACGGACTGCGACCCAATACTAAAGATTGTTTCACCCACTGGCAGACCCCAGAGAGATAAAATCCTGCATCTTGAAAGGCCTTTCTAAAAATATGGCCTTTGGTATCTGCATGGAATACATAGATGGAAGCGTCATTGGCCATATGATTTTCCATGTTAGTAAAGGCGTCTAACAGAAATTTATAGAACTCCTCATCCTGTAGGTTGTCATTTTTGATGGTTCCTTGGCTTCCATCGTAGGAAACCCCGTACGGAGGGTCCGTCACCACCAGATTGGCCTTCTTCCCATCCATCAATTTTTCATAGGTTTCAGCTTTGGTGCTATCTCCACAAATAAGGCGGTGTCTGCCTAAGAGCCATATGTCACCTTGTTTAGATATAGCTTCTTCTTCTAAGGTTGCATCTACATCAAAGTCATCATCTTCCACTTCTTTATCGTGTATATTTGAGAATAATTCATCAACCTCAGCAGCATTAAAGCCAGTAAGCTCCACTTCGAAGTTCAGGTCTTTTAAGTTTTCAAGTTCCACTGCTAATAGCTCATCATCCCAGCCAGCATCAAGAGCCAGTTTATTATCTGCGATGATATAAGCCTTCTTCTGTGCTTCAGTTAAGTGTTCCACCATCACACAGGGCACTTCTTTGATACCCTCTGCCTTTGCAGCTTCACAGCGACCATGCCCTGCAATAATATTCTTATCCTTGTCGATGAGTACTGGATTTACAAATCCAAACTCCCGAAGGCTACTGCGGATTTTATTAATCTGCTCTTTACTATGGGTCCTGGCATTGTTGGCATAAGGGATAAGTTTATCCACCGGGATGAGTTTCATTTCTTCAGTTGTTTTCACAGGCTTCACCTCTTTCTAAATTTGGGTATAAAAAAACACCCTTAAACCCCACTATTTCTAAAGGTTTTACAGGTGTTCGATTATTCTTAATGGTTGTTATATCAATGGTCCTAAAAGCCTTAAATGCCTATTATACCCCCCTCTGGAATTTCTCGATTTCTTACACGAAGGGGGGCGGCGGTCCTGGTGCTACTGGGTTGTAGAGAATATGACCGCCCTACCCTTTTTATTTATAAATCCAATCTAATTGAACCGTTAGTTTTGTTTTCATTAAAAGATACCTCAAATCCAAATTTCTTATAAAAACGTTCTGAACGTTCGAAATGATCTTTATCAACCTCTGATAACAACCCTGAAATATACTCTACTCCTAAAGACTTGGCTAGTTTAATATAATGTTCCATCATAATCGAACCATTCCCTATATTATCGTCGATGTTAATAATATCATCTATTTTAATATAAGTACGTAACTTTGGCTCACCTAATGTTTTTCTAAGACTACCCATAATACGTGGGAGATGTCCTGCCCCGGGGTAGGATCGTCCATATAATTTTACCCACACACAACTATCTGTAACCCTTTCAGTAATAATCAGCTCTTCATTGTTCTTATTATTTTTCATCCCAACAATTTTTGAACCTTTATCAATATCAAATATCCTTTTTATAAGCCTGTATTGTTCATACTTTTTCTTGCTTTCTCTTTCTATCATTTTGATTTTGATTTGATTCTCTTCTTCTTTTTCTCTAATAAACTCTTTGTATTTAATATCGTAATTAGCCAACTCCTTACGAAATATAAGCTTCATTAACTTTTTCATAGGCCGCCTCCTAATATGTAAGATAAATATAAATTAATTATAACTTACTCTAAAACTAATAACAATCAATATTGATATCTTTGATATCTATCCTTTGTCATAGTTTTTCTATCATGACATCTCTTACAAAGAGCCTGCCAGTTACCCTCATCCCATAAGAGCTGTCGATTACCTCGATGCGGAACTATATGATCAACCACTGTTGCATTTACCAGTATACCATCTTCATTACACTTAACGCAGAGAGGATTTGCTTTTAAGAATCTTGCTCTTACTTTTCTCCACCTGCTGTCATAACCTCTGGCAGCTGCGCTAGGTCTATTTTCGGTGTGTATCTTACAATATCTTTTATCCGTTAAGTTAGGGCATCCTGGATGTTTGCAAGGTTTCTTAGGTTTTTTGGGCATTGATTGATACCTCCTGTTTCGGGCATAGAAAAAGCCCTGGAAGCAAGTGTCCCAGAGCTAAGTATCCTTAAAAACAAAAATACGAGATGGTGCAGGCACCTTCTCGCTAAAAACTCTTATGAGTTTTTGTTCCTTGATATTATTATACACTTAATTCGTAAAAGTAGTCAATAACTTTTTTAGCGAAATCATAGTGAGATATTAATAATTGGTTTTTGTTAAAGTAGGATTTGTTACGAGTCATCCTATCATCTGTAAATTCCTTAAGCTCTAACATAGTGATTTCTCTTATTCTCTTACTAGTTATGATATTGTTGAATACATACAGGGTTACCACAAAGTCATGCATTACTGGATTTCTCATTCTGTTCTTTCTGGCTTCTCTCCCAACGCCATCTATCTTTGTGATATAATGTTTTATTTTCTCATTAGGTCTGATCTGATAGTTATAAGGTGTTCTCAAACTATTTAATAGACAGCTGTTATGAGCTGCTGCATTTCTTAATAACCTTACAGACCAAAGAAGTTTCTCCACAGATCCTTTAGTATTGTATTTTCTATAATATATGTGATACAACTTTGTAAAATCGTTAAAGCTTAAAACTTCAACTATATTCCAAATAGCGAATTCGTCTTTATATTTTCTCACCAAGTCTGAAGATGCAGAGTTCTTGCTCTTTACACTTATATTATCTCTTATGTACGGATATTTGGTAAAAAGCTCTTCTAAGATGCTGTAGCCATCTTCATTCTCATTCGCCTGAAAGTCTCTTAATAGTTGTGTCTTTAGAAAGTGTTCAATATCTAAAGTCATCTTCAAAATAACCCTTCTAAAATACATATCTATTTTTGACAGCTCGACAAGGTATGCAAACTCTAGGTTTACATATTTACCAGCATTCTCACCGCCTTTATATTTTTCGTAATTTTTAGCGTAGGATTTAATTTTAAAATAATACGTGTTCTCTCTTAAGAATTGCTTTGCTTCTTCTTCATCGATGATGTTAAATTTAATACCATTTATATTTTTCATATGTTCTATTTGTCCATCTACCGTTAATTTTTCTTTTCTCATATATGCTCCCCTAACATAAAACTTTCCTTTAAAATATTATATCATATAATCCAATTTTTTTAGAGGGTCTTCAGTATGTGTAATCCTTAGATATAGAAAAAGCCCTCGGGATATTTATCCTTTGGGCTGTGCTGCGTTTCCCGGGAGTCGTGGTCGATCTATCCCTTGGGCGTATTCAGACAACACACCGTATTTTTCTATACCTTTGCATCTTATACTATAGCACATATTAGATATGACATTCACTGACATTTACTGACGTTTTTTTATTTTTTTAATTTCTTTTAATGCTTTTCCGTGAGCCCTAAATGCCGTCCTTATATCAAACCCTATCTCTCTTGCAACCTCGTCCCAGCCCTTACCATTAATATAACGTTGTTCCAGAATTATTTGGCTAATAGGATCATCCACCTGGTTAATGGTCCCTGTGATTTCAGCCTTGACATCCACCAAACGGTCAATATCTTCGTTTATTTCATTTTCCAAATCGACTATCTTTGCTACAGTATTTTCTACATGGCTTTTGATATTATTACCGCCGGACACTTTTTCTTCTGTAAGGTTAGCACCCACTTTAGCAGCCAAAGCTCTTAGGGTATCTAGCTGTTCCAGTTTACTGTTTATTCTTTGATCAAGCCACATGGCCTGTGATAAATATTCCTTTGCGTTCATTCGGCATCTCTCTCCCTTCTCAAATCTGCTATTAACTTTTCTCCATCAATGCTTGTCAGCACCCTAAACCACCCAGAACGAAAGAACCTCTCAATGCTGGCTCTATTGGATGGATGTTTTGAAGCCCTATAATCTTTAACTGATTGCAGTATGATGGCATTTGCTAAGGTTTCATAAGGATCCATCTTTACCACCACCAAAGTAGGCTCTGGCTATCCGTTCCTGGGTTTCGATATCTAGTGTTCGGATTTTAGCCATAGCTTTTTCCCGATCTGCTTTTACTTCCGCTGATGTTTTATAAAACCTACATCCATCACAGTTTTTCTTCGTTAGGGCGATGCACTTATCAGGATGATATGCGAAGCAATCTGTTTTGTCTGGTTTAATCGTTTTAGCGTGTCTCTTCATTACTCCACCTCTTTTCTCTGTTTACATTGGACAGTAAAATATCTAATAGGTATCTTTAGGTCTTTAGCTTTCTTTATTTCAACAGTCATACCTGAAGATATCCTATCACCAAAGACCCATAACTCATGACACTTCCCAAGTAGTACCAAACCCATACCAATCCCCAGCTGCCTCTCTTTTGGGTCGTTTTCTTTTAAAAACTGTGGGTACATCAAGTGTGGAATAATCGGCACAGCATTTTGGATTACAGCAAATCGCCCATATCTTTTGGCTCTTAGAGTATTCCCCTCGATATCTCCGGCAAAGGGAGAACAGATAAAAACAACCTTTCTACGCTTTTTAGCTTTCTTTTCTTTTTCAATATTGGTTAATGCTTCATAAACCGTCGGGTCCAGATAACCTTCTGAATTATATAAATTTACACCCATTGTCATTTCCTCCTTTGATTTTTCTCACTCTCGCCTTTACTGCCTCTAGCAGTTCCAGCTGTCCTTTTTCTTTATATTTAAGTGCTTTCATCACATCTTCATCAGCAGTTCCTCTAGCTACGAGATGATGGACGATGACATTTTCATTTTGTCCTTGCCTATAGAGCCTGGCATTGGCTTGTCCATAGAGCTCTAAGCTCCAAGGGAGTCCAAACCATATGATGGTGCTTCCTCCTGCTTGAAGATTTAGTCCATGTCCTGCTGAAGCTGGGTGTGCTAGTAAAACTTCTACCTTACCTTTATTCCAATCTTTTATATCCTCTGCTGTTTTAAGGACTCTGGTATCCTTGATGTGCTTTTGAATCCGCTGGAGGTCATGCTTATAGGAATAAAACACAAGTACCGGCTTTCCATTAGCAGCTTCTATGGTATCTTCCAGCGCCTTTAGTTTCTCTTTGTGTATCTCCTGTACTCCTCTATCCTCATCATAAACAGCACCACCAGCCATTTGGAGAAGTTTCCCCATTAGAACCGCTGCATTACTGGCTACGACATCCGTATCCTCTATAGAAAGTATCAGTTCCTTTTCCAACTTCTTGTATTTCTTAAGCTCTCCGTCTTGTAAGTTTACGGATATCACATTCATCATTAGCTCCGGCATCTTAAGATAATCATCGGATTTCATACTGATACAGATGTCACTTAGCTTTTCATAGATGGCTTCCTCTGCCCCTTCTTTTAGCTTGTAGCTAAAGATCACGTGCTGGTTTCTTTTATCCGGAAGAAAGTATCGCTCCCTGTAGCCAGTGATGGTTTTTCCAAGCCTCTCGCCACCATCCAATAGGTAAATCTGTGACCATAAATCCATCAATCCATTGGGTGCGGGTGTTCCAGTAAGACCGACGACTCTTTTAAGAAGTGGCTTTGTTTTCTTTAGAGCCTTAAACCGTTTCGCCCTTGGGCTTTTGAAACTAGAAAGCTCATCTAGGACCAACATCTCAAAGGGCCAGTTCTTATTCTCAAAGTAGTCCACCAGCCACTGAGTGTTTTCTCGATTAATGATATATAACTCGGCTGGCTTATGAAGTGCAGCTATTCGTTCCTTCTCTGTTCCTAGTACTTTGGATAAACGGATATTCTTTAAGTGGTCCCATTTCTCCAGTTCTTCCTGCCAGGTGCTTTCTGCTACTCTAAGGGGAGCAATCACCAACACCTTGGATATTTCAAAGTAATCGTAGAGAAGGTCATTAATGGCGGTGAGGGTAATCACACTTTTGCCGAGCCCCATTTCCAGCATCAAGGCTGACTTCTCTTTTCCAATAATCCACTGTCTAGCATACTCTTGATAGTCATAGGGTATATATTTCACGCCATCACCTCCTGTAAAAACAGCTCAATACTTCTATATGAATCTATGACATACACCTTAAATCCTAATTTCTCTAGTTGCTCTTTACGCTTTAGTTGCAAGGGTCTTAGTTTCTCTCCCGGTGCCTTTAGTTCTACAAAGAAGAGTCTGCCTCTAGGAAATAGCACCAATCTATCTGGCATTCCTGCCATACCGGGTGAGGTGAACTTAAGACAAAACCCACCAATACCCTCCACATCTTTTTTAAGTTTTAGTTCCACTTCTCTTTCTTTCACTTTCAGTCACCCTTTCTTCAAACCTTGATTTACAAGGCTTTAAGGCATCAATCTTATATGAGGGTGTTGGTCGGTGGACCCTATATATATAACTTTTATATATATATTTATTATTTTTTTCTACTATAGAAAAGTTCTATATATGCCCATCACCGACCATCACCTTTAAGATAAATACACTATTTTAGAAATTCTGATTTAAGCTTAAACCCTCTGACAATAACGCCTTTCTTTGTCCTTTTCCTTTCAAAACCTAGTGAGTCTAATGCCGTATAAAAATCTGCAGTGCTCCTGGTAAACTCACCGGTTCTTATGCAAAAAGCTCGATACTCATCATAAACCTCTCCCGATTTTGCTGTGTAGCTTTCATCGACCTCACAGCACTCTACTAGGAAATGGGCCAGCCAATCGTTATTTTCCTTATAGCTTTTGATGGCCTCTTTTACTTTCTTAGGAAGATCTATTTTGAAATCATCTTTAATGACTTTTTCTGCTCCTTCGATAATCCACCTAAGGATAGCTCCACCAGCTTCTTTATAGAGATAATCTCCGTAGTTCTTAATGTCACTGCTGCCTTCAATCTTGGCTTCAAAGGGAATAACAATAAGCCTTCTCCATGTCCCCTCATCAATGGCCCCCACCTTTGGTAAGTGGTTGGTGTATAGCACTAGGGTATGAGTTGGTACATACCCAAAGGGGTCCTTGTATTTCTTCTCTGCATAAATTTCATCTGTAGAGCAGAGTAGTTTGATATTAGAAGTGCTAAGCCTCATTCCTTCTTCAAGCTCTGCTGCAATTAACAGTCTTTTACCTTTAGCCTCTGCAAGCTCCGGTTTTACATTTCTTCTATTCCCAACGGTTAGAACATCTGCCGAGATGTTGCCGCTGTAACTTCCTAGCACTCTGGCGATGACATTCCAGAAGGTGGACTTACCATTTCTACCTTCACCGTAAGCTATAATCAGTGCTTCAATATACACCTTACCGATGGCTGCAAGTCCTGCCACCCTTTGAACATACTCGATTAATTCTTTGTCCTTTAAGAATGTGATGTTCAGCATATCCTGCCAAACAGACCTCCCGTTATCGCTTGGATCTACTGCGGTCTGCTTTGTTATAAAGTGTGAAGGACTAGGCTCCATACTGATGCCTTTCTTTAAGTCATAGGTGGCACTTGGGGTATTGAGTAAAAACTCATCTGTGTCAAGGTCTTTTATATCTATAGACAGCATAGGCTGTGCTTCTTTTAGGGTTGCTGCTATCTTTCTCGTATCTCTTCTTGAGATGGCATACTTTCTATAGGCCAGGGCATTTTCATATTTTTGGAATGACCTCTCCTGCTCATTTGTAAATTTGTCCAGTGCTTTTTTGGCCCCTACTTCTTCCAGAACACCATCCGCACCATTTTTCACCATCTCGGCCATGATTTTTTGGGTCTCAATCTCTGCTTCTTCAAGTTGCCGCGTGGTTAACTCTTGGGATACAGCTTGTGCTTTTGGCTTTGACTCTTCCCAGTAGCTACCGTTATAGGCGATATAGTCCGTTGATGGTGAAAAACGAAGGACACCTTTATACTCATTAGCCAAAACCACTGCTTGACCTACATCAGAGAAATCCTCCGGTTTTAGTTTAAGTTCCTGATTGTAGGCCTCTGGTGGAATATAGCCTTCCTGCTTCACTACCTTTTTGCCAAAGCTTGACGCACTTTTCCAGATCAGTTTTAACTCACTTTCAGGAAGAGGCGGACTACATTTGTCTGCTTCTTTTAGGAAAATCTCGTAGGCTTTCTCTGTATCACCAAAGCGCTTGATGGCCCTTGCTGCATATCTAGACATATGGTTATTCCGACTACCTTCCGGTACTACGTCCTTACGTTCTTCCCAGTTTTCAAACTCCGCTTCTTCCAAAAATTCAATAATGTCCTTATCTCCATCATAGAACTCTACCTCTGGCTCCTCTGTACCAAAGAGAAACCTACCACTATCTA
This sequence comes from Proteinivorax hydrogeniformans, assembly GCF_040515995.1. GTDB lineage: Bacteria > Bacillota > Proteinivoracia > Proteinivoracales > Proteinivoracaceae > Proteinivorax > Proteinivorax hydrogeniformans. The sequence continues at coordinate 2,411,948 of NZ_CP159485.1, forward strand.
AAGCATTGTGGTCAAAGTACGGGAATACTGCTGCTATTCTCTTTTTCAACTCACCGTATTTTGTAGCATCTTTAATCTCCGGTATCACAAAGTACACATGGAACCGGGGTCTAGCTGCCTTACTACCTTTAACCTTCATGTGATTTCTGCTATAAGCTGCTACAAATGGCACTCCAGCAAAAGAAATGGCCACGTCTAAAGGCTCCACCCAGTCCTTTGGATCATCTGAATGATCATTATCACAATCAAGGGGAATGTTATCCGCCTTGATGAAGTTGGCGTTTTTTCTATAGTTATCTTTGTACTCAGCTGTCACATGGTCGAACTTTATTGCTTCTAGCATAGTAGCTTCATCTGTTACAACTACCTTCTTTGGATAGAGACAGTTTGATAAATTGCCCGTTGCATTTGATGCATATAAGGTAAACACCATTACTTCCTTGCCTCCTCTAGTTTCCTCTGAAGGCCTTTCTTGGCTCCTTCAAGATTTCCTGAAAGAGCCTGGCCTTTTAATGTTTTCAACGTTTGCCTAGGGAGCAATTCTCGATAACCTCCTAGACTCTTAATAAAAAATTTTACAGCACCGTCCATCTTTACGCCGACCTCTCCCTTTCCACCAGTGGCAGCAGATTTCGCTCATTTTTGAGTAAATCGTAGAGAAACAGTCTCCCTTTCTGTGTCCAGTAGGTGTGCATCTTATTTCTATTCGCATCGATGGCGTGGGTCTTAGACTGGGTATATCCCATATCTGCATAGTGCTGATACAGTAGCCATGTGCCATGCATCTTGTACTGGACCCCCAGCTCATGTAGTAACTTGTTTAAAGCTCTCCCACTCATGCCGTAATCTTTAGCAATCACCGTAATGGGAACTACCGACTTGTTTTGAAGAATAAGATCATAGTAGCTGGCCTTTGGCTTCAGCTCTCCAATCATCTGCCTATTCTTTGCATTTTCAAGTTCCAGTTCTTTTGCTTTTGCCTTGGCTTCCTTGTACTCAGTGAATATCTTGATGCCAAGGTCAGGATTTTTAAGAATATCATCCAACAGCTTGTCCGCCATGTACACCCCGTGCTTTCTGATATCAGGTAGTACTTCATCAAAGATCCAACGTTCAAATCGCTCTGCTTCAGGAAGTTTAGATTTTACAATTAAGCGGTATAGATCGCCTTCAGGTATGAACTTGATTTCCTGCTCGCCGCCACTTGTAGGGACTCGGTGTTTTACCGACCCCTTTGTATGTCTGTTTACAGCATCATAAGGATCCACATAACCTAAAATTTTGGCGCACTCTGTTGCAGGGAAGTACTCCTTCCCATTTATGACTAATACCCCTATTTTCCCGAACTCTGTATTGTTAAAAGTTTTCATTTCCTTCATCACAATTCTCCTCTCTAATCTTTCATATAGTATTCTGTTTCAAATCCATCTGCGTTCATCGGTAGCCCTTTTGCCCAAGGAATCGGCTCTGACATGATGCGGTTTATCTCATTAAGCGAGCTTTCACCCTTTGGGACATCTAGAACCACTTCATCATGGATATGGGCCACGATCTTAAAGCCTTTCTCATCCAGCCTTAGTAGGGCTTCTGCCAAACAGTCTCTTGCTGTCGCCTGAACAATATTTTCAACGAGACGACCTCCGTATGTGCTTATGCGACCCCAAGCTCTAGTGGTCTGCTCCATGCCTTCATAGGTGAGCTTCTCCCTGTTAAACCGCTCATCCATCTCAATTCTTGGTTTTACATACACAAGGTTTCTGCCTGAGGGTAGCTGGATAAAGAGCATTCCGCTTTTGTAGTAAAACTTCAGTCCGTGCCGCATAGTTACGAGTGTTCTTCCCTTGACGGCTTTTATAGCTGCATCTTCTATCGCATACCAAAACTTCACAATGTTAGGATTGGCTTGTCTCCATGCGTCCACAATCCTTTTAAGCTCACTTTCACTAAGGCCCATTCTGTCAGCTCCCATAGCTTTCAGAGCTCCAACACTGCCCTGGTAGCCACAGGCCAAGGTTGCTATTTTACCTTTAGCCCTCAGCTCGTACTCAGGATTGCCCCTCACAATTTTCTCAAGGGGTACACCAAACATGCGGCTTGCTGCCATTTCATAAATCTTCCCGTGTCCTTTAAATGTTTCCATTACCCATGTCTCATTTGCTAGCCATGCAATTACCCTAGCTTCAATAGCACTAAAGTCTGATACGATAAGGCGGTGACCTTTTGATGGAATAAAGGCGGTTCTAATGAGCTGGGATAGAGTATCCGGCACCGAGTCAAAGAGCATCTCTAAGGTTTCATAGTCTCCAGCTTTTAGAAGTTCTCTGGCAATGTTTAGGTCGGCCATGGTGTTTCTGGGCAGGTTCTGTATTTGTATTAATCTTCCAGAAAATCTCCCTGTGCGATTAGCACCATAGTACTGAATCAACCCTCCAGCTCTCTCGTCTTTCCTCATGGCTCTTGTCATGGCTTCATACTTTTTCACCGAGGTCTTAGACATCTCTTGCCTTAGTTCCAACAGTTGTCTCACTTCCTCAACTCCCGTTTCATCCAGCAGTGCTGCTACTGCGTCTTTTGCTAAACTATCTACTTTTAATCCATGTATATCTTCCAACCAAGCTTTTAGCTGGGCAGGGCTATTAGGATTATCTACCCCCGTTAAATCCTTGGCTTCCTTAGTCAATTTATTTTGATACTGTTCATCACACTTGATGGCGTGTTCTACCAACACCTTGTCGAGCCTTATTCCTCCATCATTTATCTTTTGGTCCAACTCCCATAGCTTCTGCTCCTTATCTATCATGGGGAAGGGAGCAAGCTTTCGCCTAATCTCCCGTTCCACCTCTACATCCTTTTTGCAGTAGGACTTAAACAACTCCCACTTCTCCCTGTCATGCACTGGCAGGTTTCTCGTTCTCCCGCCATTAGCTTTAGTGGCTCTGCAAGGTACGGAGAAATATCTAATTAAGGCTTTCCCTTCTTTCATCTTTTGTTCTTTTAGCCCTACCACTTTAGCCACTGCATCAAGATGTCCCGGCAGGCCCATAGTGAGTGCATGGGCCTGAGAGCATCTCCACTGCTCTGGTGGCATGTCCATTCCTAGATATGCTTTTAAGCAAGTTCTTTCAAACTGAGCATTATATGCTGTCTTAATTACTGTAGCGTCCGTTAATGCCGCTATAACCTCTTCCGGGATTGCTTCACCGCTCACTAAATCCACTACTTGTACTTCTTGATCATCAAAAGCATAAGCAAAAAGTAGAATTTCAAAGTCCTCTGACTGAGAATATGGGTAGACTCCACTTTTTATGAGGTCAACACTGCTATAGGTTTCTAAGTCAATACTAAGCACTTTCATCCCTATCACCACTAGGATAAAAAGTCATCTTCAACAGCGGTAAAATCATCTTCTGCTTTTGGCTTGCCGCCTAGTGGTTCTCCGTCCTCTAGTTTTTGGATATTTTGAAGCCCACAAGCAATCCCCTTATTCCCATTAGCATTGTAGGCGTAAAACACGACACTCACTCTACAATAGCAACCGGAGTAAAACTCTGTAGCATCAAGTATTGGCTGTAAATCCTTATCAACTACCCCCGGCTTTACTTTGCTATTGGCATTGATAAAATAGCTGTCGGCATAAGCTTCATCCTCTGGCCGATCTACATCACCATCACGAATGGGCGTTTTAAGATTTGCCGGTATTTTTCCGCCTAACTTGGATACTCCTTCTTTCTTGGCTGTTTCAATAGCTTTATTGATTTTATCTAGGGTCGTCTTATCACTTTTAGGAAAGATAAAACTAAGGCTATACTTAGGTTCACTTCCATTAACTGATTTAGGGTTAACTACACTCACATAACTTGCAAGACCTTTTCCTGTAATTACTTTGGTTGACATATTATCACTACTCCTTTATAAATTGTTTTTCAAAATCAATTTCTGCACTGCTTTTTACAGCAGGCCGTTTATCATCTTCCGGTACTAATCTCAATTTCCCAGGTGGCTTTTTAATAAGGTCACCGATAATTTGGCTGAACTCTTTTTTTCCCAACTCTTTTTCAAGCTTTGTAAGACTCAATAATGATTTACAATAGATCCGTTCTTCTGGATACCCAGCATTTAATAGCTTTTCTGCCACTTCTTTTTCAGAGATGTACTTTCTTGTGGCTCTGCCCTCTACCAGCTTCATGCCAGGCCATGTCTTACCACATCTTGCCTTTTCAAAAGCGTAACTTTCTACATCAGTGGCCCATTTCTTAAATTCCTGTACCTGCAGTAACACTTCTGTAATTTCCTCATCTGTTAGAAGTGCCGGTTCTTTAAAGTCCATGCAAGCCAACCTCATATTTTCATCATGGCGAGCTCGACAGGTGGCTTTTACCTTACAAAAGCGGCAGTGCTCTCCGGGCTTAAAATCTCCCTCTCCCTTAAAGGCAGCTTCTGCTCTTGGCCTTACAACTTCTTCTGACCACTTTATAAGGTCTTTTACTTCCATCTCATCGGTGGAAATGTTATCGAGCCTCGGCTGAATGATGGTCATCCGAACCACCTTAATGTCGTAGAGAACACCAAAAGTGTTAATCGCTCCTAAAGCATAGAGCCGAGCTTGGGGATTCCCAACTGCAGACACTGCCACGCCTTTGCCTCCCTTTAGGTCAATAACTTCCAACACATCGTCTGTTACAATTACCACATCGCCAGTGCCAAAGCCATCCCTAACCCACGGGCTGTAGTCCAGTCTTTCTTCAATTAGAATAAGTGGGTCTTTGCATCTGGATCTGGCTTCGTTAATTCTCTCAAGCACAGCTGCTACATACTCATCCACCGCTGTCTTTATTTCCTCTGAGTAGAACTGACTCTTGTGCATCTGCTTAAGGTTTTTGTTAAAAGCGGCTTTCTGGATGTGACCTAGGTGATGATGCAGATACAGCTCTGATAGCTCATGCATGAAAGTTCCCTCCATGGCATAGGGGCTGGTGGTATCCTCTATCTCTTCTTCCAGCCTGACACTCGGGCTGCAGTGGAGCCATCTGTGAGCCCCTGAAGCGGAAAGCAAAGCATGAGCCGCCATTAAATCTCACCGGCTTTCTCTAGGATCTCTGCATACTTGTCTTCCGGAATATCACTGAGCTTCTTAGCACCAAAGCCAGTTATGAGCTCTTTGACTTCTTTTTGCTTTCCACTTTGCGATAGTGCGGCGAGTGCACCCCTGACTTCCTTAAAGCTAGGCTTCTTATTTTTTGTTACCACTTCTGCACCATCTACCTGTTGCTCTTTTGCTAATGCTTCAATGCTGTCTGCCAATTTCCTAAGATCCCTTGCAACTTGAAGGGTAGCTTTCATGGCCCACACCTCCTTCCTTTAGTTCTTTGATCTCCACTGTCTCGACTGAATCACCGGGTGTAATCACAAGTAGACCCACATTTTTCCCTAGTAACCAATCAAGCATTTTACTTCGGACGGTTTTCTTGCTGCTTTCAATAACAGGGTTTTTGTCGCTACCGGACTTTGTCACATTGATCGTGACTTTGTGTTTAAGGCTCATTTTCGGACTCCTTTCCAGGGGCGATTAATTTACCCCTCATCAATAAGCGAAAATAATAGACTATTCGAACCCCTTTTTATGAAAAGTTTTTTCTTAATTTTGCATGGATCTTTTTTAGCCGTTTCCGGATTGCCGCTTCCGTTACGCCTTCTTCAGCGGCGATGTCTGTGTTGGAACGCTTGTCCATATATACTTTCTTAAACAGTTCTTTCTGCTGCGGTAAAAGACACTCCATAGCTTGAGTAAGTTTACCCAGCATTTCTTGATGTTCGCCTTCTTCCTCCGCTTCAATATAAATGCTCTCAGGGTTTAAACTTTCATCTGCTAGGTATTTGTTGCGATCATCTACTGATTCATTTTCTTTGTCTTTGTAGGCATCCAGATGGGTAGTAACTCTGTAATTATAGCGACGCTGCTTGTCCACTTCATTGTCGTCAATAGAATGAAGAAGTTCGATGTCTGCTTCGGTAACTCCATTTTCCCCTGGAGTAATAACGATTTGTCCCCCTTCAGCGGGATAATAGATGTAATTTGTTCTCTTCTTTTGGCTTGTTTTGTACTTTTTTAACATGTTTTGCACCCTTTCCGTCCTGCATTGGACGGCAGAATGCAAAAAGAGTCTGTGGTGAAGATGTCCACAGACTCCGCTTGTCCTAAAAATGGGCGCACGAAATCACGGTGGGTGCATCTCCACTCCTAGCAAGGCTTTAATACCATGCTCAGAAGTCTTATGCATCCCGCCGTCCGTATGCGCACTAGGACATTGAGATATTATTTAGAAAGCAACACTGCTTATCTATAACTAAAGTAACACGGATTTTTTTATAAAAATGGACATGCCATGTCCCGTCAAAATCCGTGCAAATAAAAAAGCCGGAGTTATCCTTTTTCAGCCTTTATGGCTTACTTAGATAACTCCGGCTTTTTGCTCCTCGATTGGTTACGGGGCAGATTGCGGTAGTTTCTGTTTACTTATTTGCTGCCCTTGCAGCTTTTACCTGATGTACAACATCCTCCCAAGGAATTGTCACAAACTTATTTTTACTGATTTTCTGTTCGAGATAGACTTTTTCACCATCAACGATAACATCGCAGAAACGTGGGGGAACTGTATTGGGGGTGTGAAGATTTCGTATGGGTTTTTTTTATCATTCGCCTTCCTCCAAACATTTTATTTAAAATGGAATTGTATCATCGTCATCACTTACATCATCCTTCATAAAGGAGTCAATGACATATTGAAGTTCTCCCTTGACCCTTGGGTGTTTCATACGCTCACTTACAGTTGAGTACAGCTCATCTACTAGGTCCGCCAGTGGAGATATTTCGTTATTCCTACATAGGAAATTGGTTCCAGTACCAGGTATATACATCCAAATTTCTTTAGCAAAAGCATTAGGATCATTTACTCGATAAACGCTCTTGCTGATATTCATAATGTAAAGAATTGATCCATTTTTTAAACGTAAATTGAAACAATCACCATAGATGCTGGTTTTACAGTCAAAACTCTTAGAAACAAAAACAACTCTAGAAACTTCGTTTGGGTAATCTCCTTCACCTTCTTCGTAAAAAGTTTCATAACTAAGAAGCGGATGATCTGAATAACTATTTTTATCAGTTTCAGCTCGATTTAGCCAGTCTGCGGACTCACAATTCCAATCTAATTTATCATCTATTGTGTCCTTATTTAATTTCTCCAAGAAAGATAAGAGATATCTTTCGTTAGGTGTCATTTCCGTAAGTTCTACATTTAATAGTGTGTTAATGCTTACGTTCAAAGAGTCTGCAACATTCATAATAAAGTCGATCCCCGGTTTTGTATTACCCTCTTTGCTTATCCTTGATATGTAACCAGGGCTTACACCTGCATCGCTTTCCAACTCACCAATTTTCTTCCCAGCATCTTTCAAAAGATAAGCTATATTGTCAAGCATCAACTTTTTGTTGAACTTTTTCGTCATTATCCCACCTCCTTTTTACTTGTCTAGGATGATAATATCACGATTTAACATAACTGTCAAATAATATTTGTAACTTTACCTATCATTCAAGTTATTTTTTTATTTGACGAACAAAAAGCAGACCATTACTTCAGGCCTGCTTTTAATTAAGTGGACAAGTCATGTCCATTTTTTAACGTTTTTTTTTTTAAGTTCTATCCCATAGGGCGCCAAGTACTCTTGAATCGCCCATAGTGGCTCCGGATATTTCAGTAGAAGAGCTTCTTTTATCCATTGATGCTCAACTTTCATCGGTTGTAATTTACAGTTCAATACATCCATAAGTTTTTCACTTAATATAGGTGGTAAATTTAGTCCAAAACAAATAAGTGCCGCTGTCTCAACAGATGGAGCTGTTTCACCCCTAACAGTACGGCTTATTGTTTTAGGGTCGCGATCAATTGCATCGCCCAAATCAGTGTATTTCATCTCTCGCCAGTCTAATAGTAGCTTCATGCATTGTTCAGGGTCATCGGTCATCTGCTTTCGGATAGCAACGTACTCTTCATGTTGTTTTCTCCTCATAGCAACTTGACGCTCCTGTGGGGCGTTCTGGTATCCGTTATGATATTTAATCTCGAAAGTTATATCACTCGACTCACGGTTCAAGAAACACTCCGTATGGTATTTACCCGCAACCTTGCTTCTAACAGACATATCAAAAACAAGGCAGCATTCATCCATATGAAAACGAGCATAATCGGTTAGGTCAAGTTTGCCGTTTTCATCAACCTGAACATACAGAGGAGCATTATAGACATAGTGATTATCAATAAACAGATAGTCACCATTTTCAGTTAAAGCACGAAGTTCAGGGTTAATGATACGTTCGACGGCCGCGTCCTGAGCAGATATAGAAAAAGTCTGATTTCTCTTAAGCGTTCCTTTTTTGAATCCATGAGGTTTAATGTATCGGCCATCTAGGTAAGTAAATGTACCTATAGCCTCTTCATATCCAGCGTCAATCATACGTATTTTAGCCGCTAGCCTTGATACACAAAAGAATGCTGCTAAAGCATCTATAACTGGTTCCATCACATCAATAAGCATGGTGGTTCCAAATTGTTGTTTATACTGCTTAATAAGCTCAAAAGCCTTTGTCTTAAACATAGGTAGGGGCATTTGGATTCTTGGTGCTAGGGCATTTGCTTGCCATTCCATCCAATCAGTAGCCTCTTTATTGTTGTTTTTTATTCCTCCAGCTACCTGACACTTTATTTTGGTTGCACTGCTATTATAGAGCTTTTCCAGTTCAAATGCTTTTCTGTGTTTATCCCAGTGCACACATTCATGAACAATGGTATTATTTACAGCACCCAAATTACGTAGAAAATAGGCTTTAGGATCAACAAATATAGTCTGGGCTCTGACTGATGTACTTATGTATTCATGCTCATCTGGGTCATAGAAATCTGCCTCGCTCTCGTGAAAAAATATCTGCCCAAAAACAGATAAGTCTTCTGTAATATCCCTCAAGATAACTTCCAGGCCCATTTTTTCAGCAAGTTTTTTTGGTTCAAGCGGCATAGGTTTTTTCAAGACCGCAGGATAGTGCCTTTGCAAAAAATCATTGGCTACAGCATCAAGCTGTTCCTTTTTAATATAAGGAACCAACGAGTCCGATAACGGTTGGGGGTTCTTGTTCTTTTGGCTGTAGAGACATATTTCTCTGATTACAAAATCATCCAGGCTACATTCTAAATCCCCAGAGCATCGTAACAAAAACCACTTGTTAAATAGATCGTAATCATCATAGTGGTAATCGCCCTCTGTGACCTCGATTTCCGCATCTATGATAACATCAAACTCAATTTTGAGCTCTGGTAGATCCCCCACTGATACAAATTTGACTTCAATTTCTGAAAGAGATATTTCTCCAATATTCTTAACATTTTTCAAGTCTAGATCTAAGTTGTCGGGGTTTTCTTCAATATACTTTTCAATAGCAGAATAAAATTCGTTATAAAACCTGCTGGAAACATAGTCAGTAAAAGAACGATTAGCCGCCATAGAACTCCCCCTTAATTTAACAAATTAGCCACTAGATTTTCTTCAATGGCATTCCCCATAATATTCAATTCCAAAATGTAACCGGTCGCAACACGCTTTCCCTTAACACTGTACTTACATCACTCCCTTGTTGACGACATATTTAATAATATACCATAGTCACATATTTTCAGAAGAAGAGCACAACAATTATGATTAAGAGTTGTGCTCTCAAAATAGTTTTAATTAATCTTTAATGTGATACCAATGTTTCAGTGATCTACAAAGTAGCAGATTTAATGTATTTCTCGCTTTACTCTTGAGCTTCCTCTATTTTTTCATCTTCAAGTTTTAACGCCTGAGTATAAAGATCATCTGCCTTCTTACGTACTGTCTCAATATATTTTTCATCATCGTATTTTTCGTGTGCTTTTTGGGATATATATGACAGTTGTCGATGAACCTTAATTTTTTTATCAAACTTAGGGATTCTGATTGGCAGCCTAATTTTAAAAGTTCTCTTGTCTGAGGACGACAAAATAAACTTTTCAACGATATTCGAGTTTAGAATCGCACAAATATAATGGGCTTCACTTTTTGTAATAAAATCTCCGTCTACATTTTGCGATATAGATACACAATGGTTTTGAAAAGCTGGTGGTTTTTCTCCACCCCAATCAGTTTTAATAGTACCTGTAACAGCTGAAACCCATTTAGTATTATCTCTAAATAATACATAATATGGTGCATGTGAATAAGCACCTGTTCTTGCTAATGCATAAAACTCTGCAGTATCATCGTTAATAAGTTTGTTGCTATATTGTGTCTGCCCTTCAAGATAAGGTCTGTTCTCCATAAAATAATTATACAAGAGCTTCGAATTTTCATATATTTCGCTGGAGGGGATAGGGGTTTTACTTCTCTCGCGATCATACGGAAAAGCCACAATGTATTTCGATTCTTCAATATGAAATCTTTTTATGTCAACTCCTTTTACCAGAGGCCTAAGGTATTTAGTTTCTATTTCTCTTTGTTTCTTTGGAACTTTAAATTTCGACCGATTGCTTTGGTAGTTTTCAACTTTAACTTTATTGCCTTTTATTTCGATTAATTTAAGTAATTGAACCTCTTGAGGATAAAACTCAACCCCTTCTCTCCCAATATAGTTACTACTTCCCGAAATTAATCTAAAGTTTTCTGCCTCACTATTATTTAATGAATAACTAAAAGCTGTAATATTTTTATTAAGTCTTTCCAACTTCGCTTCGTCAACATTAAAATATTCATTAAAATTAGTGCTAGATATTTTGTTGGAAATCCGTCGTAAGTTTAGCCCATCTTTCAATTTTACAAATTTTAGGCTAACTCCATTTTGATAACTCTGTTTTTTGTCAGATATAATATAGGTGCAAAACAATTGTTGTACTGGATGAAATGGGTGACCAGATCGGGTCCAATCTGTAACCTCTTGTAAATATAACTGCCTTCCATCCTTAAGTTTTAAATTCCTAAAGCCTTCATAGCTCTGTTGAAATAAAATAGATTGGGGCATTAGAAAAGCTAATACACCGTTTTCTTTTAACCAGTTTTCAGCCGCGATATTTGTTATTAGTGCACATATATTTAAACTTATCCCTCCAGTTCTTACATCTCCTGAAAATAAATCTCGCGAAACACAAGAAGCTTTTATGTTTTCTCTATAAACTGAAGGAAGCGATTTCCAATCAACCCACGGTGGATTCCCCACAATAAGATCAAACTTTCCAAGGGTATTAGTTATGAAAAAATTAGTAATGCTATTTATGAGACTGGTTGTAAGCAAGCCCTCTTCATTAAGCTTTTTGAAGTTGCCAAGAATATGATCCAAATCTTCTTCAGAAGCATCTTCACTTAGTTGTGAAAGTTTTCCCTTTATTTTTTCATCGTCATTTGTCCTTAAATAGACTTGTATATCTTGCATGATTTGAGTATATCTGTCCTTACTTGATAAAAGATCCACCGGAAATCTAATTTCTACGTTCTCATTAGACGCTTGAATGGTTTTACAAATATATTTTTTATCTTCACTCATCATATCAGCATTAGAAACAGTTGAATCACCAATATAAACAGGTATATGGAAATCATAAGCTTCGCTAATGATATCGGATACACCTATAAAATAATTTATTCTAGCAAGAATAACAGCTAGGATGTTAGCATCTATCATTGCAACTTCATTCAATATTTTTTTCAATTTGATATCATGTTCAAAATTTTTATAGGCTTCTCTTTTTCTGTGTATAAAATCAATAATGAAAGTTCCAGATCCACCAGTTGGGTCTAACACTCGTAAACCATCATGATATTCTATTGGCAAATGATCCAGCGCTTGATTGTTAACATTCTCTGTTAACCACATGTCTGTGTAATATTCACCTAAAGAGTGTCTAACACTTGATGGCATAATTGCCATGTACAAATCTCTAAAAAGGTCCTCTGTTCTCTCTGTTAAAGCAGGCCTATCTTCATATTTTTTAAGTATTTTTATTATTGAATCTATTGACAGGTATATGTCTCGTGACCACTGTTCACTTCTAAATGGCCACACAAAACACTCTATCTCAAGCAAGTTATATATACCAATGCTGTTTGAAGCATTCCCGTTCGCAATATTTTCTAATTCTGTTCTAGCTACCTGGTAATCTAGATTGGTGAAATCAGCCAACGAAAAATCAATTCTATCGTGTTTTATTGTAGACACAATCTTGTAAGCTAATAAGATTGCAATTATTGCAACTGAAGTCTGCAAAGCGAATAAAATTTTATACTCCTCTTCTGCTTTTATTTCATCAAGGTCCACAATAGCAGATAAATCTCTTCTTCTGTTCTCAATTGCTGTTTGTTGAGAGATGTCTTCGTGAGATAGTCCAAAGTTACTTTTCCAAAACTCAAAGTCCAGTTTTGTAGTTGAAGTCATTTCACTAAGCGAAGCATATAAAGATTTTGTTAAACTATCGACAGGACTACTACCCGCTGATTTCTTCTCAATTAAATCTCGAATCAGGTTTTCTGAACTTAAAGCGGCTAGAGATAATTCCATGATAGAACGAATAAGCCTGTCTAAAGCTTGAGCATTAAAATCTTGCCTAGCTTCTTCTACTATCGAACCATTTGTCATCTGAATAAATTGGCACTTTAATCCATCAGTAATAATAGCTAAATAGTCACCTTCTTCTTCAGCATATAAAGCATTTAAGTAGTCAATTGCTTGATTTGCCGCATCTTTAATCAGGTTGTTAGTGTTGTAGTTATCCTTGTATTTGTACTCTATTATAACCGTATTGATTTTCGAATCTATTCTACCGCTTTTTTTATTTGGGGATGATAATGGATGAAATTTCGTACCATCAGGTTCTGGAAATTTTACAGTTCTTTCCTTAAAAGGTCTATATCCTTCAAACCCCAGTGGTTCCAATACATCATTAGATATATTAAGTAATGTGTGATCTACAATGAAGGCAGTATCCGCCTCACTATTTGCAGATTCCGCATGGTCATTTATTTTTCTTGTCATATTATCTAAAAAGCTTGAAAACTCTTTACTGCTTAGACAGTACTCCAGCCCTTTCCTTTTACTCTCCTTCATTATTTCCTCTAACAATCCCAGTCTTGTGTTATTGCCCATCAAACTCCTCCTCGATTTTTGTTTATTTTTTAAATCTAAAATTCAGAAATACTCTTATAGCAGTTACCTTAGTAATTTATCATGCCCACTAAATTATATCAGAACACTCGTGTTTTTGTCAATCTTATTCTGATTTTTTCTTGCTATGTTCTCGCAACAGAGGTAATATATTCATGCTAAATACTAATTAAGGAGGTTATTATTTGAATACTATTGCTATATCCAATCAAGTTAAACACAAGCTTCCCACACAGGCTCGAACAATTATTTGCGGTCTATATGACAAGTTCAGGTGTTATGGTAAAATCCACTATCTCAGAATCGAAAAAGATATTAACAATTCCAGTAAACCTGGCATAACAAGATTTACACATTTTGTGCCTGAGCTTAATCTAGAGTACTGTATCCTTGTCAGGAGAATGTTTTCAAGTGAAACAGTAGATGTTATAATTTTTCATCACAACAATAAGAAGTATATGATTTTAGCAAAAGAATTTAATGAAATGGTTAATAAGTATTAACCAGGGGTTTTATTCTCTAAATGCATTATTTTAAGATTACTGCACACATCAAAGAAATTTAAACATCTATCTTGTCTCCACAACCCCTATGAAAATAGGGGTTATCTAATCTGTCAACTCAACCCTATCACATTCAAGACAGTTGATATGTTCCCGAAAACAAAAAAAATAAGGGTTTCCTAATATGAGCACCTCCGGCAAAACAGCCTCGAGAAAAACTCAATATCTGGAAACCCTTTATTTATAAGCTTTTTCAGTATCTAAAACATCGTATTCACCTTTACCCTTGACATCAATACTACACACTCCACATGCCCACTATGAGGGAACATGTCCACTGGCTGAACTTGCTTTAGTTCATACTTTTTTTCTTGGCATAGATACTTTAAATCTCTGGCTAAGGTTGAGGGGTTACAGGATACATATACCACCTTGTGTGGTGATATTTCTTTTATTGCATCTAGCAGCTTTTCATCGCACCCTTTTCTTGGTGGATCCACCACTACTACGTCATATTTATCTCCTTTTTTAGCTTGATCTACTATAACTTCTTCCGCTTTTCCTACCTTGAAGTGGGCATTTTTTATGCCGTTTATTTTTGCATTTTCTTTGGCATCTTCTATGGCTTGTGGCACTATTTCCACTCCTAGCACCTCTTTTGCTTGCTGGGCTAAAAATAGCGAGATGCTTCCTATACCGCAATATGCATCTAACACTTTTTCTTTGCCGGTGAGGCTGGCATATTCTAAGGTTTTGCCATAGAGGATTTCCATTCCCTTAGGGTTAATCTGGAAAAAAGACAGCGGGGAAATCTTGTACTCTATACCACTTACTTGTTCTGTTATGTAGCCATTTCCAAACATGGTTAAATTCTTAGTTCCCATAACGACGTTGGTTTTTTTAGAGTTGATATTAAAAACTAGAGTATCTACTGCTTCTAAACTTTTAATCCTATCGACAAGCTCTTTCTTTTTATGGAAATCTTCTTTTGTAACTACTAGTATCGCCATTAGCTCATCGGTGTTAAAGCCAATTTTAGTAACTATGTGACGGACTATGCCTTTGCCTGTTTTCTCGTTGTAAGTAGGTATGTTAAGGTGATGTAGTTCTTTAGAAATTCTGTCGAGCACTTGATTACTTTTAGGATGCTGGATATGACAGTTTTCTAGCGGTACTATTTCGTGGCTCTTAGGCTTATAAAATCCTGCCACTGTTTTCCCGTCAACTACCCCTACCGGTGATTGAACTTTGTTGCGATATTTTTTATCTCCAGCTGTTAAGGTATGGTGGATTATTGGATCATTAAATCCTCCGATTCTCTCTAGTGCATCTTTTACAAGCTTTCTCTTTAGCTTCAGCTGATATGAGTAGTCAGTATGCTGAAGATTGCAGCCACCGCATTCATGATAAGTTGGGCAATTTGGTTTTATCCTTTGTGGCGATGGGTTTAAAACTTCTTTGATTAAACCACGGCCGTAATTTTTCTTTAAGCTGATTATTTCTATTTCCACCTTATCTTCAGGAAGGCCTTGGGGCACAAAAACCGTAAAACCATCTATTTTTCCCACACCTTCCCCTTGGTGGGTAACATCTTCAATTGTAACTATGTATTTATTTCCTTTTTGTAAATTAGACATCTATAGTTTCTCCCTCGTTTCTCTTTTTTGCTTACAATTATTATAACTGTTTTAATAGGCGAAAACAAAATTTACTATAAAGTAAAACTTCAATCAGTGTTTTTTTCTTCTTCCCTGCGATAAAAAAACTCCAATTCCCTCTTTCAAACTTAAGGGATTTGAAGTTTTGTCTGAAATTTATTTATAGGTTGACCAACCTAATATATCATATATTATTCAGTATCTAATCAATCCTTCTGCTATATTTACTAAACCAGCAATAACTAAAAAGTATGCTACTAGATGATGGATATTTAATATGTTTAGCGCGCCTATTATAATAAAGATTGATCCTAAACTGATTCGAATTACCCTATCTACATCTCCAACATTTTTTCTAAAGTTTGACCGCATTTAATCACCTCTAAATTAATGCCTAACTAGTATTATTATGGTGATTAAGCGTACTTTCTATCCTCGGCTTTTTAAATACAAATGTTCTACGCTGTTTGCTTTTAAAAGTATTGTGTCTTTTTTTGTAATCTCAAAAACGTGAAAGCCTGTATCTGAAGTAGGAAATCTAATATTTGTATTTACCGGCAACTTAAAAATTGCTTTATACAGCATCGAAATAGTCCCTCCATGAGCTACAATGCAAACAGTTTTCTGCCGGTTATTTTCGAGGTTTTCATCTTTAAATTTATGCCAAAATAATTCTATTCTAAATCTAAAATCTATTGTAGATTCGCCATTTGGTAACGGTCTGTAAATCTTTTCTTCCGATTGTGGAGGAAATCTCTTCTCAGCTTCTTCAAAGGTAAGACCTGCTAAGTCGCCGTTGTTTATTTCCAATAACTGATCAACTTCAATGGGCTGACGCATAATCTTTCTACCCAAGATCTGAGCCGTTTCTTTCGCCCTTTTTAAAGGACTGCAGTATACCTCGTCAATTCCAAAATATGTAGATAAGTAGTTGGCCAACGCCTTAGCTTGTTCTTTGCCTAGACTTGTCAATTCAAAGTCAGCTCTACCTTCATGCCGACCAGAAATATCTGCTTCTGATTGCCCATGTCTTAACAAAATTAACCTTAACATCAGCCCTCTTCCCTTCTATGTTTATTGTAGAGCTCATCCTTACTTTTGTACATTTTTGTATCTGAAATCCCAACTAATTTATTGTAATCTATGGCTTCGTCTGGAAAGGTTGCTATTCCATAACAAAAACTTGTGTTTATGGATATCCCATTTACATCAATAGGATTTTCTACTTTTTTCTTAATAAGCTCTAACCTTTCTTTTAATTGTCCCTTGCCACAGTTAGAAAAAACGGCAACAAACTCATCTCCGCCAAGTCTTGCCACATACTCATCTTGCTTTAATGCTTGTTTTAATATATTAGCGAAATTTTTAATCAATGAGTCTCCAGCTAAGTGCCCGAAAGTGTCGTTAATATCTTTAAGACGGTTTAAGTCAAATATCACTAAATAGAACTTATTTTCGTTATCTATTTTTTCATTAATAAGGGTTTCAAAGTATCTTCTGTTATAAACACCTGTCAAGTCATCATATCTGCTTAGATACAGTGTCTTTTCATGCAGCTGTCGTTTGTTAATAGCTATCGCTACTTGCTTTCGTACATACTCCATTAAATTCCAATCTACTTCATCAAAAATATCGTTTTCTTCACATTCTATGCTCACAAAGCCATATAACTTATTGTCCACAAAAATAGGCCCACACATCGAAGATCTTGGTATTATGTCCATGTCATTATCTAGGATTGTATGGTATTGTGTCGGAAGATCTTCTTTTAGGTTATTTATAATGACTGTTTTATGAATTCGACCACCTGTCTTTTGGTAGATAAAGGCATCTTCTAATTTTATTTTAAACTTGTCAACTTGTCCTTTGCTATACCCTTTACTTGCACTAATTCTCAATTCATTGTTTTCATCAAGAACTAGTACGGATGCTAAGTCGCTCTTATTAATTGCTGCAGTTATTTTGTTTAATATGAAATCAAACAACTCATCTGCTTTTTCTATCTCTACTATGGCATGACTGATTTCTAACATCGCATCCTTTATTTTTAGTGATTGGGCTAGTTTTTCCTTTCTTAGCTTAAAGGGTGTAAAATCCTGAATTATCCCATGGGTTACATCTTTTTTAAAATCATATTCAAACCTTAATCCAAGCCACTTTACTTGACCAAGGTGGTTATACCGCCCTTCATACCAATCACTTTTTCCTTTTGCTTGTTTATTAAGAAGTCTATGTATGATTTGGTCTTTTTGTGAGCTGAAATAAGTGGTTATTATATTTCTAATATCATTTCGCTCATAGTTTTTTAAACCCAAAAAACTTAATACTTGATTTGATACTTTGCTGCTACCTTTACTATGATCAAACTCCCAACTTCCAACGCCAGCAAGCTCCTCGGTTATTATACTATCTTCATTTCTATTCATAACTACCCCCTGAGAAATTGTAATCATAACTTTCACCCAGTTTTAAATCAAGCATTTTTAGGCTATTTTATATTTTTCATAACAAAGCCAAGGAGTATGCTATTAAGAATGTCTGGTTTTTCAAAAATAGTCACATGACCACAATCAGGTATAATAACGTGTTCAGAGTTCGGAATATTATCTGCAATTATTTTCGAGAATTTTCTAGGCTTTAGTATATCATCTTCTCCACACACCACCAAAGCAGGACATTGAATGTTACACAGTTCTTCTGTCATATGTACATCCTGCTCAAAAGTATCATATAGCTGTACCTGTCCATCAAAATAATCATCAGGCGCGTTAGCCACACCTTTAGCTCTTGCCTTCAATGTATTTAAATTTTTTTCAATAAAGCTATTATGATAAATAGTCGGCGCCATACCCCAGAAGAATTTTTCAGCGTCCCTATCTTCAGCTGCAGTTTTCCACCCTCTAACAAAAAGTTTTAAAGTTTCATCTAATTCACTTACAGAGTCTATAATGGAGATGGTTTTTACAAACTCAGGGTGATCGATTGCCATGCGCATTGCCACCTCACCACCATAAGATGTTCCTATAAGGTGTGCTTTTTTTATGCCTAAGCTTTTCATAAGTTCAACTGTTTCGTCAGAGTGTTCCGAAAAGGTATAAGGTCCTTTAGGTTTATCTGATAGCATTTGCCCTTTAAAGTCATGAAGCAGGATTTTGAAATTATGATTTTCAAATATAGGCAGCTGTAATATCCAGCTACTGACCGACGCCATAACCCCATTTAAAAAGACTATAGCTTCTTCGGCATCTGGGTTTCCTTTTATATCATAGTATAGGTTAACACCGTTAATGTTTTTTTTAGGCATAATAATACGCTCCTTTTATAATAACTTTTTACAGCATCAAAAATTTCTTGTCAGTATACCCTAATCATACTATTTAAATAATCTGTTAGCAATATTTTATGATTAAAAGTAAAAATAAAAATGTTTGCCTATTTTTATTAGGCATATCAATTAATTTTCTAGCAGCTATTTTATGCACGAACCCTTCTGCCTCTCATACTATAAAACAGTATCTACTTAGGGAGGGAGTAAGGTGACTAAGGAAAAATCAGCTCTGCTAGCTATTTTAGCTAGTATTTTTTTAGTAGTATTAAAACTTTCTGTTGGTATAGCTGCTAATTCCGTTAGTATAATATCTGACGCTATGCATTCATTTATGGATGTATTAGCTTCCACTATGACCTTTTTTGCAATTCGATTTGCTCAAAAGCCGCCTGATAAATGCCATAATTTTGGTCACGGGAAAATTGAAGACCTAGCCGCAGTAATTCAAAGTATACTAATCTTGATGGTTTCTGTTACGATAATTAGGCAAGCGTATATTCGTATAGTTGAGCAAAATTATATTACAGATACGACGTTAGGTATAGTTGTAATGCTTGTATCTATTGCCATTCATGGCTTAGTGGTTTGGAATATGTTAACTGTTGCCAAAAAAGAAAATTCCATTGCTTTGCGTGCTAATGGGTTACATCTTTTAACGGATATTATCACTTCTGTAGGAGTTGTTATAGGTCTTGTCTTTATCCATTTCACTGGACTTAAAATATTAGATCCTATAATAGCAATGGTTGTCGCGCTAATAATAATAAAAACCGGATTTTCCATAGGCAGGGATTCTTTAAAAAGTTTGTTGGACAGTTCGTTAAGTGAAAAAGATATTCAAAAGGTCAAAGATATTATTGAGAAATACTCACCACCAATTATGGAGTACCATAAGCTACGGACTAGGAAGATGGGTGGAGATAAGCAAATGGATGTTCATATAGTGCTACCTAAAGATATGAATATAAAAGAGGCGCATGATCTGAGTATTGATGTACAGTCGGAGATAGAGAAGAGTTTTAGAGACGCTAAGGTTGTAATTCATTTAGAGCCTAAAGAATAGTTCGATAATCAAAAAAGATAGACCATATCAACTTTTGATATGGTCTATCTTTTTTGACATTATTAAAGTTTTACTTTATAGGCTGCTTCATTATATAAAAAGAAAATTTCTCTTTGTTTATAGTAGCGCTTACTTTCTCATACTTCTTCATACCGATATCTTGATATAAAGATATCGCTTTTTCATTGTCTGCTTCTACATCTAGTACTATATTTTTTAAACCTAGGTTTTTGCTTTCATTATATACATAATCTAGCAACTTTTTTCCTAAGCCTTTTTTTCTGAAATTCGGTGAAATAGCTAGATTGCTTAGATAAAATTCATCATCTTCTACTTTTAAAAACTTCTTCTCCGCGAGGATAGACCTAATTAAAACCACTGGGGAATATAGCTTATAATGCTTTAAAATTACCAGTCCAGATTTAAAAGTTCTTATAAATTCACCTTTTCCTGTATATCCCAACACTAGTCCCGCATGGCGTCCATCTACCATAATAAATTTACAATATTGATAACTAAAGATTGATGAAGGAGTTTTATATAGCTTATTAATCAACACTCTAAAATCAGATCCCAACAAAGCTCTAAAAAAGCTGGGAGCAGACATTTCAATCAACATTGTAGCTATTTCACTATCTTCTATTGTCCCTTGTTTAAATTGTATATTTTCCAATTTGTTTCCCCCTGATATATGCCTTTACTTTATTATAAGTTTGCTATTAATGTTTGTTACTTTCGGAAGCAAAATGTCCTGTTTTTAAAAAAGAGAAAACATGCTTTTGGACCTTTGAGGAGTTCATGATAAAGGTGTGGTTTTCTTCAACCGTGATGAAATCTTTCATTCCCTCAATTTTTGTATTTTCTACAGTAACCTTGCCGTCGTTTTTTTTACCCTTGAGAAAAAAACGAGAAAAGATTCTGTTTATGCTGCTAGTACCAGCGATAACTCCTAAAGAAAAGTCCACTCTTTGGGGCAATTTTTGAGCTATCCCCTGCGAGTCTGTGCCCAGTTCTAAAGCAGCAGGACCCAAAACCCAATACAATAAAGGGGTTTTTCGCATATAGTCCACCACCTGACTCCCTTTGTTGGGGGGAGCCAACATTACCACATGCCCCCAATTTCTCAAATGGTGTTTTTCAGCTATAACCCGTAAAATAATTCCTCCTAAAGAGTGCGTTACAAAATTCAGCTCTTTTACTTCAGTTAACTTTTTTTCTTCTAGCATTTTATACACTAGGTCAGCAAGCTTGTTAATTTTATGTTTAGTAGAAGGATAGTGAAGGTTATAAACTATGAATCCACTCTCACTTAAAAATCTTTCCATTTTTTCCATAGCAGTGTTGGTTCTTCCTAATCCATGAAGAAGCACTACATATTTACCCATTTTTATCACCCTACCTGTTAAGGCATTTTAGTATTTCATAAGGGCTATCTACAACCTCATCGGCCCCATTTTCTCTAAGCTCCTGCGCACCTCGAAATCCCCAAGATACTCCTACGCCGAAAACGTCGGCATTTTGTGCGGTAACCATGTCTACATCGGAGTCTCCTACATAGGCAACCTCACTTTGTTTCACCTTTAACTTGTCTGCTATAGCTAAGAGAGATTTGGGGTCAGGCTTTAAAGGAGCTTTATCAGGGTCCCAGCCTTGAACCACGTCAAATTCCCATTTATCTAAGTATTTATCATATGCCTCTAAAGTAAAACTGTGAGGTTTATTTGATAAAATAGCAAGTTTAGTTCCTTGCTCTTTTAAATTAGTTAAAGCCTTTCCTATTCCAGGGTAAAGTTTTGTTTTGTTGTCCCAGTTTTTTGCAAAGGTTTGACGCATATTTTCTGTGAATTTTTCAATATTTTCTCTATCTCGCATTTGCTTTGGTAACGCTCTTTTTACCATCTTGGGCATACCATTTCCCACAAAGTGTTTATAGCTATCAACAGGATGGGTAGGTAGGTTGGCTTCGCTAAGAACTAGGTTCATAGAATCGGCTATATCTTCTATAGTATCTAAAAGTGTTCCATCTAAGTCAAAAATAACTGCTTTTTTCATATACATCCTCTCCTTATTTAACATTTATTCCCGCTAGATATCCTGTTGAAAAAGCTATCTGTAGGTTAAATCCTCCGGTGTATGCATCTAAATCTAGCACTTCACCGGCAAAGTACAATCCTTGTACTATCTTAGATTCCATAGTTGATGGATCAACTTCCTTAACATCCACTCCCCCAGCAGTAATAATGGCTTCCTTAAACCCTCGCAGCGACAGCGGCGTTATTACAAGCCCCTTTAAAAGGTGAACAAGTCTTTGTCGTTCCTCTTTTGATATTTGATTTACCGGCTTGTCTTCGGGAATTTCGCTTAATTTTATCATCACCGGTATTAACTTTTTAGGCAGCAGCTCACCTAAGGAGTTTGCAAATATCTTTCTAGAATATTTTTGAAAATCTTTTTGTATTCTTTCGTCTAGCTTTTTTTCATCTAAGGCGGGCTTTAAATCTATCTTTATGGAAAAATCCCCTTTTTTAATATCTTGAATATGCCCGCTAGCGGATAAAGCCATGGGACCAGAAATGCCGTAATGGGTAAATAGCATCTCACCAAAATCCTCAAAAATCAGCTTTCCATCTTTAAACAATTTTAGCTCTGTATTTTTAAGAGATAGTCCCTGTAAGTCTTTTACCCAGTCTTCCTTAACTTCCAAAGGAGTGAGAGCTGGCTTTGGTGGTATTATGTTGTGGCCAAGCCTTTTGGCAAAATGATAGCCATCTCCTGTGGAGCCTGTGCCTGGATAGGATTTCCCGCCAGTAGCGACTACAACGCTGTCACAGGGTATGCTTGTTTCATCTTTTAGTACCACTTTAGAAACTTTATTATCCTCAGCTTTAATTGATTTAACTACGCTATTATACTTTATCTCTACCCCTTGTCTTTTGGCATGCCTTTTTAAGGCATTTACCACATCAGCAGATTTGTCTGAGACAGGGAAAACTCGGCCTCCCCTTTCTACTTTGGTTGGCACATTTTGCTTTTCAATAAGCTGTATCACAGCGTTATTGTCAAAGGTATAAAAGGCGCTATATAAAAATTCTTTGTTATGTACAACGTTTGATATCAGAGTTTCTACGTCAGCGCTATTTGTAATATTGCACCTACCCTTTCCTGTTATCAAAAGTTTTGTGCCTAATCTATCATTTTTTTCAAGCAAGGTTACGGCATGTCCCCTGCTAGCTGCCGTAGCAGCTGCTAAAAGACCAGCAGCTCCCCCGCCTATAACTACAATTTGTTTATTATCCAAAGCTGTCACCTCGTTTTCATTAAGAACCTATACTATTAATGTTAGCATATTTTAGCATTGTTAACCATATGAGAAGTTGGATGTGGGAGGTTAGAAGTGTAAAAGTAAAATAGTAAAGCCATGAGGCTTTACTATATGCTGGTTCATATGAGCTCGGTGCAATCATTCCTCGCTATCTGACATTGCTTTGTATTCTTCTACATAAGCGTCTATAACCATTCTAAAATATTTGGCATGTTTTTCTGGGCTTTTATCCTCCTTAAAGGATATGTCTTGTATGGTGCCTGAAATATTTTTGTATGCCCTTTTCAGTTGTTCAACTTCTTTATGAGCTTTTTCGAGGTCTGCTCTGTCTATTGCATCTTGGGTAGCATTAAGCTTATCATCATAAAAGTTAAAAATATCATAGGCACTTAAAAGACCGTAATTAAGAAGGTATTCCGAAGCATAAAGTTGAAAGTGTCTGTCCAAAAATCCTCTAGCTGTTTTAATGCGTTCCTTTGATTGTTTTACCTCTTTTAGGTGTGCCTTTTTTTCTTTGCTGTCTAAATTGGACCAGTTTTCATTTAAGTTATTAAGTGTAGAGTAAGTAGCTGTAATTTGCTCTTCCATGTAGCCAAATTGATTCGTTCTTTCTAAATAAGCTTTTTTGTCACCTTCTAAAGCATTATTATGTGCTGATAATGATATTACTAAAAGAGTTGCCATAAGAGAAAAAACTAAAGTATCTTTTACGCTAAGCTTCGTTACCTTCACATATAAGTACCGCTCAAAGATTATAAACAATGATATTGGCAGTATTAAAAAAACAATAACCAAAATAACATCAAATAGTAAGTTATAATGTATTTTGGCAGAAAAATTTAGTATATGCGATAAAACAGGAATTTCAAACTTGATGTTGTAAAGCAGCCAAACAAATACCAAAGTAGATATAGCAATAACTAAGCTTAGAATAAACTTAAGTATACTTGACATCAAAATCGGATTTTCTTTACTGTTAGAGTTGTTCACTTTTTTAGAGTATCCTGCGAAATAGTGGATGGATATAGCAAGCCATACTAAAGCATATACAGCCTTTGCAAAGCTAATAGAAACGCCAGAATACAGCACCATAAAAGCAGATAGTAAAGCAAGCGGCAGCACCACTTGTACTATTTTACCCCAATGTGTTTTTTCCATTTACTTCCCCCCTCGATTAGTCATCATTGTATCATTTTAGTAAATAATTGCAATTACCCATTTAAGTAATATGCATTTTTACGCTAAGATACCATAGGATGGCAACCTTATTATCTGTTCCCAACAAATGCCCAGATTCTGGGGTGAGTACGGCGGTGATTGTCATCCTGAACAAAGTGAAGGATCTGTGGGTTTATTTCTTTTGTATAGCTAAGAGGTCCTCTACCCTATCTGTCATTAGCTGATATGAATCGTAAACTCCTTGATTGTAAATTTCCGGTCCAATTTTTTCTATGAAAAAGTCCAAAATCAGTCCAGCGGCTAAGTCCCCTAGCTCTTCATCTCTTTCTTTTTGAAAATAATATTTGATTTCTTCTATCATGTTCTTTTTAATTTCATTTTCTAGTTTTATTTTGCTACTCATTTTACTCTCTCCTTTATAACCTATTATAGAAGATGGTTTGATTATTAAATAGAAAGGGCTTATTATTAGCCACCAAATACTGTCGGGGCCGGCACAGAGGCACAGCCCCTACCTCTTCGAGGTAATACATTTATTAACCTCTGACCTCCAATTACATATTACTACTACTGCCCCAGCAAAATTAGCTAATTGGGACGGTTACTTGGGCTTTACTTATTTAGGTTCTGCTTTTTGGTTAGTTGGATAGAAGATGGTTGGATGGTTGGATAGGAAGGGCTGTGTGGCCAACTAAGCCTATCGTATTAACCTATGGTCTATATCATATTTAGAGTACGCTTTTATTACATCCATAAAATGCTGATAAGTTATTTCAGCATTGCTCTCTCTACTTTCAGCTATGTCATAGATGTGGTTATAGGATCTTTTTAGCCATTTAACAATTTTTTTTGCTTTATCTAAGTCACCATCTTCTATTGCCTCTTGCGCTCTTATAAACTTTGTTCCATAAACCATAAAAACTGTGTAATGTTCTGAGCCGAATAGTGGAAGGTATTCTTGGTTATTGTTTTCAAATACTCTATAGTAATTATCTAGGGACTCCCTGAGAGTTGCTGCAAATTGTTTATGTTTTCTTGCGTTATTAATTTTTTCTTTTATCTCTACCGTATCAAATTCCTCCCAATTTTGACTTACTCGTTTTAAATAATAATTGGTCCAATAAATCTCTCTTTCCCAGTTTCTTAAATAACTTAGGTTTACTCTAGCTGCGTCCTGTCTCGTTTCAACTCCACCTTTATAGCTTGCAAAAAGTGATACTAATAAAATAGCTATTAGAGAGTACACTATAGCGTCTTTTATAGAAAAGAGTTCTAATCTCTTATACAATACTTTTTGAATTATAATATATAAAATCAAAAGAGGAATCACCAAAATAGCTAAAAACAAATAAACGGATTTTCGCACAAGCACCGAAAGCATAGGAATGCTGTATACAAATTCAGATATTAACAAGTTTAAAAAGATTGCACAACAAATAGCAACAGCTACACTTAAAATTAACTTTGGAAAGTTTTCACGCTCCCACATCTTTTGATCAGAAATGTAAACATTGCATTGATAGCTTGTGTAGCAATAATAGTAGATGGCTATTGCAACCCATACCGCTATATGTAAAACTTTTGCTTCAACTAAAATCATCAAAAACATTAATGTTGTCCAAACTAAAATTTCCCCTAGAATTTTTGACGTTTTAAATAGCCTATTCAAACTAAACTCCCCCAATCTTTATGCCCATTTTTAAATATTAATTATATTGTATCAAATTCAGATAAAAACTAAAGGCACAATATAGCTACTTCTATAATATAAAAACCAATTATCAAGCCATTTTCTTATTGATGTTTAGGGGCAGTTATAGGTGGTTGTAGGCCTAAAATCTAGATCCTTCGCTGTGGCTCAGGATGACAACAACGGTAAAGATGAAATGAAATTTCTAAACTAAAAAAAGTTGCACTTAAATTAAAGTGCAACTTTTTTAGTTTACGTCGCTAAATATTACAGCGGAGCATTTACATGGTGGTTTACCACAGTATTGGCATACAAATCCAGTTTGTAAGCTTTCTTCCTTCCAGTATAGCGGAAGCTCTAGCACCGGTTTTAGTTGATTTTTTTGTAGGATTTTTCTATGTTAATTCCTACTGGGGTTTTCCAAGCCACTGAACAAATGACCTGAGCATAGTCTCGCATTTGAGTTATTAAATCTTTAGCCAGCCTAGAGCCAATGCCTAGCTTTGTGCATTCTTTTTTAACAGCTATCGTTTTGAAAACACCTACTTTATCTGCTGTGCCAGCGACAAGTTTCACCTTTTCCCTTGGGATTTTTAGCTGCTTTGTCAAATCTGCAGCGGTAATCAAACTACCAAAGGAAAATCCTAGGACATTTTCTTTTTCATCAACAGCTACGTTGGCAACTTTTTCAGGTGAAGCAGCTAAATTTTCTAAGGTAGACTTATCCACATAGTCAATTCCAAGCTGCTCATTTGCTACTTCTATCATTTTTGCAAAATGTTGTTTCTCTGCTTGAACAATATTTATTTGTTTAATTTCCATCAAAATCTTGTCCGATATCTCTTCTATACATTTTTCCATCAAAGCTAATACTACTAACTTCCTTGTAAATTTTATTACGGCATTGGGTTACATTATCTGCTACCGAGACAAGGTTTAGCACTCTACCACCATTTGTTAAAAGTTTTCCACCTTCTAAGATGGTGCCGCTGTGGTACAGGTGACAGTCTTTTAGATCCTTTTCGATTATCTCTACACCTTTAGGGTATTTTGCTGGATAACCATCCATGGCTAGCACTACCGTCATAGCTTCTTTATCCATAATCTTTGGCTGCTTATCTAGTTCTCCGTTTATACAGTTCTTAATTAATATAGCTAAGTCTTCGTCAATAAGCTGCAAAATAGCTTGTGTTTCGGGGTCTCCAAATCTTGTGTTATACTCTAGCACCTTTGGTCCATTGTTAGTTAACATCAGTCCAGCATATAATACACCGGTAAATTCCATCTGACGCTTTTGTAAACTAGCTAAAGTAGGGCTAATAATTTTAGACATAATTTCCTGGTTAAGGTCCTCATCTATTAAGCGATTGCTGGCGATAGCTCCCATCCCACCGGTGTTAGGACCTTTATCATTATCGTAAGCACGTTTGTAGTCTTGTGCAGGCACCAACGGGAAAGCTTTATTTTTGCTTACTAGCACAATAAAGGACAACTCTCTTCCTTCAAGGAATTCTTCAGCAAAAACCTTTTGATTAGGATGACTTTCCATCAGTTTTTTAAGCTCTCTCTTGCCTTGTTCTTTTTCATTAACGATGATGACACCTTTTCCACCGGCTAAACCGTCAACCTTAAATACCAACGGAAGCCCCATTGAGTCCATAAGTTCTTGACCATGGTTTAAGTCCTTTACCTTTATATAAGATGCTGTAGGGACATTTCCATCTTCCATTATCTGCTTGGCAAAGGTTTTACTGCCCTCTAGTTGTGCTGCCTCCTTTGAAGGCCCAAAAATCAGCAAATTGTTTTTCTGAAAATAATCGACGATACCTTCAGTCAAAGGCAACTCCGGTCCTACAACTGTAAAATCAACATCATTATTTTTAGCAAAATCCGCTAACTGTTTAAAATCTTTAACATCAATCTCAGAGATTATTTTTATCTTGTGCAAATCAGGCTTAGGGGCAGTTCCTACCCAATATACTGTTTCAACCGAAGGACTTTGAGCTATTTTTTCACAAAGTACATGCTCTCGCCCTCCAGCACCTATAACCATAACACGCATAGTAATCCTCACCTCCACACTTTCTACTTTCTACTTACCTCTTAGTGTTTAAAATGTCTCATTTTTGTTAGTATCATTGTTATTCCATGTTTTTTGCAGGCTTCTATCGACAGGTGATCATTTTTAGAGCCGCCTGGTTGTAGAATGTATTTAATATTGTAATTTGCTGCTGCGTTTACTACATCTTCAAAAGGGAAGAAAGCGTCTGAAGCTAAAATCTCTCCACCACCATTTTCTTTGGCTTGCTCTAAAGCTTTGTAGGCGGCATCGATTCTCTTTGTGGCCCCGCATCCTAATCCGACGGTGGCTGTCCCTTTTATTACTGCTATTGCATTTGATTTTACATGTTTTACTGATTTGTAAGCAAATAGGATTTCTTCCATTTTATCTTTCGGTAGATCACCACAGGCTACCTTGATATCCTCAGTTAAAAATTTGCTTTGATTTTTACTTTGTCTTAGCAGTCCACCGTTTATGGACTTAAATTCCCAACTTGCCTCTTCTTTACTCATATCAACTTCTAGTAACCTTAGGTTCTTTTTCTTTTTTAGAACTTCCAAGGCTTCTTTGGTAAAACTTGGAGCAATCACTATTTCTAAAAAGATTTGATTCATTTCTTTAGCTGTATCCTCATCTACTTTTGTATTTACCGCTACAATCCCACCAAAGATCGACTTTTCATCACATTTTCGTGCCTTTATAAAAGCGTCCTTTAGGTTTTCAGCTTGACCAATACCACATGGAGTTGCGTGCTTTACAGCTACCACAGCTGGTTTTTCAGTCCCAAACTCCACCACTGCATTTAGCGCAGCGTCTGCATCGTTATAGTTGTTGTATGAAAGTTCTTTTCCGTTAAGTTTATTTGCATTTATAAGGGATACCGACTTGTCGTTGGGGTTAGAGAATACATCTGCCTGTTGGTGAGGGTTTTCGCCATATCTTAAGGCATCTTTTTTCTTTGCTAAGATGCTTAGATATTCTCCTTGAGATAGGTATTCAGTTATAGCACCATCATACTTGGCGGTATGACTAAAAGCTTTTACTGCAAGCTTCTTTCTCAGCTCTGTTGACACGTCGTCCTCATTTTTAAGCTCATCTAAAACGAGGTTGTAGTCTTGTGTATCTACTAACACCACACACTTTTTGTAATTTTTAGCAGCAGCTCTTACCATTGTTGGTCCGCCTATATCAATGTTTTCTAAGGCTGTGTCTAAGTCGGTATCTTTCGATTTAATTACCTCTGTAAAGGGGTATAAATTAACTGCCACCAAATCAATTCTCTTTATATCCAGCTTATCAAGCTCAGCTTGATGAGCAGTACTTTCCTTTGCCAAAATGCCCCCATGAATCTTAGGGTGCAACGTTTTTACCCTGCCGTCTAGTATTTCAGGAGATCCCGTCACCTTTTCCACAGGGGTTACCTCCACGCCATTTTCCTCTAAAAATTTAGCGGTATTTCCGGTAGAAACTATCTCTACTCCCATCTGTTGTAAGCTTTTAGCTAGCTTTTCTGCTCCTTCTTTATCCCACAGTGAGATTAGCGCTCTTTTTATCTTCACTTTTTCTCCTCCTCTACGTATACCGTTCGATTTTTTATGGTTATTTTATCGTCACAAAGAAGTTTTACAACTTGTGGGTAAAGCTTATGTTCTTTGGTTTGAATTTTAGCAAGTAAGCTTTCTGCACAATCATTTTCACTTACGCTTACAGACTCCTGAGCTATTATTGGACCGTGGTCAAGTTTGTCATCTACAAAGTGCATTGTACAACCTGTAACCTTAACACCGTAGTTTAATGCCTGCTGTACAGCATTTAAACCAGGAAAAGCTGGTAGCAAGGAAGGGTGTACGTTTATAATTTGGTTAGGGTATCTATCCACCACTTCTTTTTTTAAGATACGCATAAAGCCAGCCAATAAAATGTAGTTAGGGCTGACCTTTGCTAAAATTTTTATAAGTTCTTCGGTAAAGTCCCTAGTTTTAAGTTTAAAAACTGGGATATTGTGCTTTTTGGCTATCTCTTCTGCCCCGCACGTTTTATCCACAATCAGCGCGGATATTCTTCCGTTTATTTCATCTTTTTTTACATGGTCTAGTATCGTGGCAAAATTACTACCTTTTCCCGACGCCATTACCACTAGTTTCTTCATTTCAAAATCACTTTCTTGCTACCGTCTATAAGTTTTCCTACACAGCTAGCACTATGTCCTGCAGCATCGATTAACTCTAAGGCTTTGTCCGCTTCATCTTGTGGAACAACTACAACATAACCTACACCCATGTTAAATGTGGTGTACATTTCTTGATCATCTATTTTACCTAAACTTTGCATCTTTTTAAATATTTTAGGAGTATCAATTTTTTCTGTATAAATTTCACAACTTAAACCTTCTGGCAGCACTCTAGGAATGTTATTAAAAATTCCACCTCCGGTTATATGCGCCATGGCCTTAACCTCTAACTCGTCTATAAGCTTTTGTGCAACGGGAACATAAATTTCTGTAGGAGTTAATATATCATCTATGTCTTCTTCAAGCTCAGGATAATGCTCTATTAACTTTCTCACTAGAGAAAAGCCATTGGAGTGGATACCGTTTGAAGCTATGCCGATAACTACATCCCCTGCTTTACACTTTGAGCCATCTATAATATTGTCTTTTTCAACAACACCCACTGAAAAGCCAGCCACATCATATTTTGATGGTGCATAAAATCCTGGCATTTCTGCTGTTTCCCCACCTACAAGGGCCATCTCGCTCTTTTTACAGGCAGATGTAATACCCTCTAAAAGTTGTTTAACTGTACCAGGTTCTAGCTTGCCTACAGCTAAATAATCTAAGAAAAACAGGGGTTTGGCCCCACAGGTAATTATATCGTTTACACACATGGCAACTACATCTTGACCGACCACCGAGTGGGCATTGTACTTAATGGCAAGTTCTAGCTTGGTACCAACACCATCGGTTCCAGATACTAAGATAGGCTGTTTGTACTTTGAGGTGTCTAGCTGAAACATCCCCCCAAATCCGCCTAAACCACCTACCACGCCTTCTGTAGTTGTAGATTTTGCTAGGTCTGAGTAAGTGTCCACCATCTTATCTGCTTTTTCTATATCTACTCCTGATGATTTGTAATTAAATTTCATTTGCAGCACCCCATTTTCACTGGATAGTTGCCGGTAAAGCATGCGTCACAAAGACCATCATCTACTCCTATTCCCTCTAGTAGCTGCTTTGGTGTCAAAAAGGCTAAGCTGTCTGCTTTTATCGCTTTAGTCATTTCTTTTAAGCTGTTATTTGCAGCTAGTAGCTCTCCTTGAGAGGAGGTGTCGATGCCTAAATGACAAGGATGAGTTACTGGCGGAGCTGATATCCGGACATGCACCTCTTTGGCACCACCTTGCTTTAGCATTTCTACAATTTTGCGGCTGGTGGTACCCCTTACTATAGAATCATCTACCATGATAACTCTTTTTCCTTTTATTACGCTATTTATAACATTTAACTTTAGGTTAACGCCGGCTATTCTACCTTCTTGACTAGGTTTTATAAATGTCCTGCCGACATATCTGTTGCGGATAAGAGCTGATTCATAAGGGATACCTAACCCTTCCGCTAGGCCGGCTGCAGCAGATAATGAAGAATCCGGCACACCTGTGACAATATCCCCTTCTGCCGGATGGTACTTTGCCAAGACCTTGCCTAGGTTTTTGCGTACAGCGTGAACGTTTTTGCCCATAAAATCACTGTCAGGGCGAGAGAAGTAGATATATTCAAAAGAACAAAAAGCCCTTTTTTTGCTATATAAGATGTTATCCCACTGCAGACCCTCAGATGAGATAGTTAGCATTTCGCCTGGCTCGATTTCTCGCACCATCTTAGCCCCAACTATATCTAATGCACAGCTTTCAGAAGCTACTATATATTCATTACCTCGTTTACCTAACACAAGGGGCCTAATTCCCAAAGGATCACGGATGGCGATTAGCTTATCCTCTGTCATCAGTAAAAGTGAATAAGCTCCCCTTACTTGACCTAAGGCGGAAGTAATTGCGCCTTCTAGGTCATCACTACTTGCCCGTGAAAGCAGGTGTGCGATCACTTCGCTATCGTTTGTGCTATGAAATATAGACCCTTGCTGCTCTAACTGATGACGTAGCGTGCTTGCATTTACTAGGTTGCCATTATGGGCTAAAGCTGCCTGACCAAGTTTACATTTAAATAGTAGGGGTTGGCAGTTTTCTATACTGCCTCCCCCTGACGTTGAGTATCGCACATGCCCTATACCTAAGTGGCCCTTATATTCATTACTTTTAAAATCTTTAAAAACTTCATCAACTAAACCTATTCCTTTGTGACTTTTAATGTTTTTACCGTCACTTACCACGATTCCCGCACTTTCTTGCCCTCTATGCTGCAAGGAAATAAGTCCATAATAAAGAGAGGATGCTACATCTTTTGCGCCAAATATGCCGAAAACTCCACACTCCTCCGGCATTCTGTCTAAATTATCCTTCACTGTCCATCACTCCCTGCAGATAGTTATTGTAAAGTTTCGCAAGCTGAGCTATTTCTAAAGAAACTATCTGGCTATCATAGTTATTTACCATAACTTTGTCACCTACTGTTTTGCCTATCTTTCTCACAGCTACAGGTTCCATATGTTTTTCAAACTGCTCTTTGTCTTTAGGAGAAACAGTTACTAAATAACCTCCGTGCTCACCATAAAGCGTTCCATTTAAATCATCAGCTTTTAGATTAAGCTCAGCTCCAATTTGTCCTTTTACACTGCTTTTCATTACTGCTACTGCCAGGCCACCTTGTGAGATGTCTACAGCAGATTTAACAAGTGGTTTGTTTATAGCAGAAATTAGCTTTTTAGAAATCTGTTTTTCCTGCTCTAAATTAGGCTTATCAACTTCTCCCTCCACCTTATCATTTGTAATGTTTTGGGCTAAGCTACCGCTTAAGTTGTAATTGATATCTCCAATTAAATAAATAAGATGATTATCACCTTTAAAGGCTGAAGTTACAGTTTTTTCTACGTCTTCAGTGATTCCAACCATTCCTACAACTGGTGTCGGCAGAATTTTATGAGTTGGTCCTTCGTTATACAGACTTACATTACCGCCTACCACAGGTGTGTCTAGCACCTTAGTAGCTTCTGCCATTCCCTTAACCACGTTGGAGTAAACCCAATAGTTTTCACTGTCTTCGGGATTTGGAAAGTTAAGACAATCAGTTACAGCTGCTGGTGTTATACCTGTAGCTGTTAGGTTACGATAGGCCTCTAACACTACATTCATGCCACCATTATATGGAGATAGGTACGGATATTGAGGATTACAATCGGTAGTTACTCCAATGCCTTTGTTTGTTTCTTTTATACGAAATACTCCGGCGTTTTGCCCAGGAGATAATACCGTGTTGGTACCTACATGCTGATCATACTGTTGATATACCCATTTTTTCGAAGCTACGTTAGGATGTGATATCATCTCTGTCCACATACTATTATGATTAAGCTCACCTAAACTAGCTGGGGTTTTAGGCATCTCTTCGATATATTTAGGTTTTTTAGCTTCCGGCTTTCTTACAGGAACGCCCTCTGTTATGGACTTTGCTGGAATTTTTCCTTCAAGCCTACCTTTGTGATACATAGAAATAATTCCGTCCTCCGTTACCTCACCAATTATGCTGGCGGATAGGTCCCACTTCTCAAAAGCTCTTTTTACTTCTTCAGCCCCTTCGGGCTTAACTACATAAAGCATACGTTCTTGAGATTCAGAAAGCATTATTTCTGTGGCGTTCATGTGCTGCTCTCTTAAATGAACATTATCTAGGTTAATCTTCATTCCTGTACCGCTTCTTTCTGCCATTTCACAGCAGGCAGAAGTTAGTCCAGCAGCACCTAAGTCCTGTACACCTACTATATTTTCATTATCTATAAGCTCAAGACAAGCTTCTAGCAAAAGCTTTTCCATAAATGGATCTCCCACCTGAACTTGTGGACGACTACTTTCAGTGTCCTCTTCTAGATCTGCAGATGCAAAGGAGGCCCCTGCTATACCATCTCTACCGGTGCTTGCACCTACTAGCATGACAAGATTTTTAGGTCCTTTTGCAGTTCCTTTTTTAATTTTGTCTAAATCGACAAGACCAAGACACATAGCATTAACCAAGGGATTTTGCTGATAGCTTTCATCAAAGTAAACTTCACCACCAACGTTAGCTATGCCAAGACAGTTTCCATAGTGAGAAATTCCGCTTACCACTCCATCTAGAAGATACTGAGTTCTAGGACTTTTGATATCTCCAAAACGGAGAGAGTTTAAAATAGCTACAGGTCTTGCACCCATAGAGAATATATCTCTAACAATACCTCCAACTCCTGTTGCTGCTCCTTGGAATGGTTCAACTGCTGAAGGATGGTTATGACTTTCAATTTTGAAAGCAAGGCCTTTGTTATCTCCGATATCTATAATACCTGCATTTTCACCAGGTCCTTGAACTACTTTATCCCCTTCTGTGGGAAAGTGCTTTAATAGGGGTTTTGAATGTTTATATGAACAGTGCTCGCTCCACAGCACACCGTACATATTTAACTCTAAGTCGTTTGGTTTACGCCCTAAGTGCTCGCAAATTGTGTTGTATTCATGCTCTGTAAGTCCTACGCTTTGCCATACATTATCCATTTTGCTGCCCCCTCCCCTGATGGTGACTGATTATAGATTGGAAAATTTTAACCCCATCTTCTCCGCCTAGGATGCTATCTACTGCACGCTCTGGGTGTGGCATCATACCCATGACATTTCCTTTTTCGTTTTTTACCCCTGCAATACCGTATGACGAACCATTGGGGTTGTCGTTATAGGTAAATAAGATTTGGTTGTTTTTTTTGATTTCTTCATACTTCGACTCAGGCACATAATAGTTTCCATCTCCATGGGCTATAGGTAGGCTAATGCTTTCATCTTGCTGGTACTGGTTTGTAAATACTGTTTTATTGTTGACTACCTTAAGGGATTGCTCTTTGCAAATAAACTTGGTGCTTTTATTTTTCATTAAAGCTCCAGGAAGCAAGCCGCTTTCTACTAAGATTTGAAAACCGTTGCAAATACCTACTACAATACCATCATCTTCTGCAAACTTTTTAACAGCTTCCATAATGGGGGAAAATCTTGCGATGGCACCGCTTCGTAGATAATCACCGTACGAAAAACCTCCAGGAAGTATTATACAGTCTACATCCTTTGGCAAATCAGTATCTTTATGCCATATAAGCTGACAGCTATGTCCTAAGCTTTCCACAGCATACTGTGCATCTTTGTCGCAATTTGAACCAGGAAAAACCACCACACCAAAATTCATGGCTACTCCTCCTCCACAGTATATTCGTAGTCCTCTATAGCTGGATTAGCCAACAGCTTTTGGCAAATTTCATCTAACTCTTTATTTGCTTGATCTTTACTTGCACAATCTAACTTTAGAAAAAACTCTTTTCTTTGCTCAACCTCTTGTACGCTGTCGTAACCAAGACTTTTTACAGCTCTGTGTATTGCCTGAGCTTGAGGGTCTAAAATACCATTTCTATACTGAACAGTTACTTTGCCGTTATACATTAGTTAAGCCTCCCTTTGATTCTGTCGTATATTTCGGTGTATTTATCCATTACAGAGCCTTTGTCTTGTCTAAAAATATCTTTATCTAAACTCTCCAAGGTTTCTTTATCCCAAAGACGACAGGTATCAGGGGAAATCTCATCAGATAAAATTAACTTCCCATCGTTTGTCACACCAAACTCCAATTTATAATCAACAAGCACCACGTTTATATCATCGAAAAGCTGCTTTAATATCTCATTAACCTTTAGTGATATTTCTTCCATTTTTTCTACTTGCTGCTCAGTTGCTAGGTTCATTAGCTTAATATGCTCTTTATTTATAAGGGGGTCTTTTAAGTCGTCATTTTTATAGAAAAACTCCACTAAAGGAAAAGGCATTTCCATCTTCTGCTCAAGACCTAAACGCCTGCAAATGCTACCAGCAGCATAGTTTCTAATAACCACTTCTACCGGTAAAATTTCCACCTTTTTAACTAGCATTTCGTTATCAGAAATTTGCTTAACAAAGTGATTGTCTACGTTCTGCTCTTTAAGGTAGTCAAATAACAATGCTGAAATTTTGTTGTTTAATTTTCCTTTGTCCTGTTCGCTGCCTACCTTGTCTCCATCACCAGCTGTAAGTGCATCGGTATATTCTAGCCACAAAATATCCTTGTCATCTGTATAATAAACCTTTTTAGCTTTCCCTCTGTATAACTCTTCTAATTTTTTCACTTAAAAAACCTCCCTAAAATTTTTTATATATTTAACTTGGTAAATATATTGTCTACTTCTTTTGCGCAAAAACTTAGATCAAAAATTCCTTCTAAGTCTTCCTTGCTTATCTTTTCTGATAAGCTTTGATCAGCCATAAGCAGTTCTTTAAAGTCAGTTTTTTGTTCCCAAGCCTGCATTGCATATTTTTGAACTAAGTCGTAAGCTTCTTCTCTTTTTAAGCCTTTTTGAACTAAAGATAATAGTACGCGACCTGAGAAGGTCAAGTTGTAGCTTTTAGCTATATTCTCAGCCATGTTTTCTGGATACACATGTAAATCTGAAATTATTCTAGTTAGCTTAGCTAACATATAATCCACTAAAATAGTGCTATCTGGGACAATTACCCTTTCAACGGAAGAGTGAGAAATATCTCTTTCATGCCATAGCGCTTGGTTTTCCATAGCAGCTATAGAGTTGCTTCTTACTACTCTTGCTAAACCACAAAGTTGCTCGCAGTTAACAGGATTTCTTTTATGTGGCATTGCTGATGAACCCTTTTGTCCTGCATAGAAAGGTTCTTCAACCTCCCTGGTTTCTGTTTTTTGTAAGCTTCTTATTTCCAAGGCAATCTTTTCTATGCTACCAGCAACTATAGCTAAGGTAGTTAAGTACTGGGCGTGTCTATCTCTTTGAAGAACTTGAGTGGAAATAGGAGAAGGATTTAAGCCAAGTTCTTTACAAACTAGCTGTTCAACTTCTGGAGCTATGTTACCGTAAGTCCCTACTGCTCCGGAGAGCTTTCCGTATCTCATGTTTTCCAGTGCATGATCAAGTCTTTCTAGGTTGCGCTCCATTTCTGAATACCAAAGGGCAAATTTAAGTCCTAAAGTTGTAGGCTCAGCATGAACACCGTGGGTCCTACCCATCATCACAGTATATTTGAATTCATTTGCTTTCTCTTTTAAAGCTTCCATCAGTTTTCTAAGCTCTGCTACAATCATATCGCCAGCTTCAACCATAAGCATCGCCATCGCTGTATCAACGACATCTGACGAAGTTAAACCATAATGGACGTATTTAGATTCCTCACCTAAGCTTTCTGCAACACATCTGGTAAAAGCTATTACGTCATGGCGAGTATCCTTTTCAATCTCTAAAATCCTATCAACAGAAAAGCTAGCATTTTTTTCGATTTTTTCTACATCTTCTTTTGGGATAACACCTAGTTTAGTCCAAGCTTTGCAAGCGGCTATTTCCACATCCAACCACTTCTGAAACTTATTTTCTAAGCTCCAGATTTTAGCCATCTTTTCTCTTGAATACCTTTCAATCATTAAAGTTCCTCCTCTAAAATCTTGTCTAGTTTTTCTTGTTTTATTTTAACTTTATCCTGCATTTCTTCTTTAAGGAGGGTTAATTTCACAGCTACTTTGTTGTCAAACCCTGCGATTATTTGTCCGGCAAGGATAGCAGCGTTTTTGCTTCCGTCTATTGCCACTGTTGCAACAGGAACCCCTGGTGGCATTTGAGCTATAGAATAAAGAGCGTCTTGTCCTGCCAATGACCCTGCAGAGATTGGAACACCTATTACCGGTAAGGTTGTAAAAGCTGCCATTACTCCTGGTAGATGTGCTGCTAATCCAGCTGCTGCGATTATAGCTGAAAACCCATTATCTTTAGCATTTTTGGAAAGCTTAGCTGCCTGCTCAGGAGTCCTATGAGCAGAACAAATTTTAACCTCTGGAGTTATTCCCAGATCCTTTAATGTAACCACACAATCTTTCATCTTACCCCAGTCACTGTCACTTCCCATTACAATTAATACTTTAGACATCATTAACTACCTCCTAAGTTTTATTATTTTAAATATTCTAGATAAAGTTAATACCCGAGCTAAAGTTAAACTCGGGTATTTACATTGTACTAAATCCTTCTAAAATACTCCAGCTTCAATCATTAGATGTAATATAGAAGCTAGGGCTAGCACATAAATAAACCAGTGTACTTCTTTATATTTTCCGGAAAAAACTTTAACTAGCGGGTAAGCAATAAATCCAACAGAAATACCATGTGCGATACTAAAAGCGAAAGGCATAAAAATTATAGTTAAAAATGCCGGAAACGCCTCCGTAAAATCTTCAAAATCTATATCTTTAACTGCACCCATCATAAGCACCCCAACAATTACAAGAGCAGGGGCTGTTGCTGCACCAGGAACCACTAAAGCTAAAGGTGAAAAGAATATAGCTACTAAAAATAAAAGTCCTGCTACCACAGCTGTTAGACCAGTTCTGCCACCTTCAGTAACTCCGGCAGTACTTTCAACATAGGTTGTTACAGTACTAGTTCCTACCATAGAACCAAAGATTGTTCCTACAGAGTCCACTAACATTGCATTTTTTACCTTAGGAAGGTTGCCATTTTTATCAAGATAGCCAGCTCTTGCACCGGTACCCATTAGTGTGCCCATGGTATCAAATAGATCCACAAAGATAAGTGCAAAGATTGTCATAAAACCAAGCCCAGTAATAGCTCCTCTTATATCTAGCTGAAAAACAATCCCTTCTAGGGTAGGCATAGCGGTAATACCATTTTCTACGCTACCAGAAACGCCCATCGGGAATCCAATTAAAGTAGTGACTACGATTCCGATTAATAGCGCACCTTTTACTTTTAAAGCCATTAAAGCACCAGTTATAATAATACCAATTAAGGCTAATAGTGTAGCAGGTTCTGTTATATCACCTAAAGCTAATAAAGTTGGCTCATAAGAAACAATGATTTCAGCATTTTTAAGACCGATAAATGCAATAAACAAACCTATACCAGCTGAAACAGCTCTTTTAAGAGAAGTAGGTACGGCATGATCGATTTTAGTTATTATTCCAGTTATAGCTAAAACTGCAAAAGCAACACCTGAGATAAACACAGCACCTAGCGCTACTTCCCAGCTAGATTGTCCTGCAATGGTGTAAGCAAAGAAGGCATTAAGCCCCATACCACTAGCTAAGGCAAACGGATAATTAGTGAAAAAGCCCATCAAAATTGTAGTTAGGGCAGCTGCCAAAGCTGTAGCTGTTAACACGGCCTCTTTAGGCATACCAGCATCTGATAAAATATCTGGGTTGACAAACAAAATATAGGCCATAGTCATAAAAGTTGTTAGACCTGCGATTATTTCTGTACTTACGTTAGTTTTTCTTTCCTTTAATTTAAAAATCCTCTCCAACATGTTAAACCCTCCTATTTATAAATAAGTAATAAGAAAACAAAAAAATCCCTGTCGTAAATGACCGGGATTGGAGCACAACATTACTTAAACAAATAACAAACACCATTTGTTAAAACGTAATTTTGCGCTATCCCGTAGTCGGAAAGTTTACGGCTTCCGGTAGAGACTTGTGGACCATATCACCACATTTATACGAGTGCGTATATGCTTTTTTGATGTTTCTAACTATATTTTAAGACACATGACAGATTTCGTCAACGTTTTCAAGAACATTTTTTCCTTTTTTAAATTTAATGTTCGTGTTTTGCTGTTTATGTGTGTAAAATATACTTTAAATGTATGTGTTTATTAAAACATTTTTTTCTCTGTATGTCCACAGGAAAAATTAATAATATAGATACCACCTTTACTTCATATTTTCTTTTATTAATCCTTTGAAGACGTGTCGCTGTAATAGGCAAAAAAATAGAAAGGGTAAGGCGAAAATAGCCTTATCCTTTCTATTTATCAGTTGTTGTGCTTACATTTTTTGAGAGTTTGCAATCGGACGTCTTTTAACGGTTAAACTCTCTATAACAGGAACTAGAGCATTCATGATTAAGATTGAAAATGCAACTCCACCTGTTGATGGAAGGAAAAATCTAAAGATACAGATTAGCACTCCAATGCTTATTCCATACACAATTTTACCACGAAGGTTATCTGGACAAGTAACCCAGTCAGTGGCCATGAAAATTGCACCTAGTAGCACTCCACCTGTTAAAACACTATAAAAAGGATCTTGATTTAAAAACATCGATAGGAAAAATACTGTGGCTATAATGGATACAGGTAGTCGCCACTCAATCTGTCTTTGATACAACAAGTATATTCCTCCAAGTATCAAAGCTAAAGCTGAGACCTCACCAAATGACCCTCCAGGGAAGGCAGCCAATAGGCTTCCGTAGCTTGGCATTTCAACCCCCTGATGCAGCATGGTTAATGGAGTTGCCTGGGTAGCTACATCTACCTCTCCAAATATATGAGGCTCATTTACTCTAAATATCCAACCAAACCCTATAGTGGCTACATATCCAAATAATGCAGGGTTAAACCGGTTCCAGCCTAGGCCCCCCATCAGCTCTTTTGCTAGCCCAACACCAATTACTGCAGCTATAATAGCGCGCCATGCAGTAACCGAAGAAGGTAGCACTAAGGCAATCAACATGCCAGTTACAACTGCACTTAAATCAGATATTTTATTTTCCTTACCTAGTATTTTTCTTATCACACTTTCTGTAATTACAGCCGCTGCTACAGAAACCCCCATAACTATCAGAAAGTTAATCCCATAAAAGTATAGAGATACTAAGCTAACCGGAAGCAAAGCTATAATTACATCTAGCATACTATCTTTTATAGTAATGTTTGCTTTTAGCCTTTTCCGGGGAGAGAAAATACTCATAATTCTTCCTCCTTTCCATTAAAATCTAATTTGATTTTAATGCTTCTTTTGTTTGCTTTATCATACTAGAAATCGGTCTATTTGATGGACATACATAAGCACATATGCTGCAACCTATACAGCTATCCACGTTAAACAACCTACTTTTATTTAACTGCATTGTTTCAGCAAATAAGCTTAGATGATTAGGGTTAAGTTCCATAGGACACCCTTCTACGCATCTCCCACAGTGAACACAATCTTCATAGTTGTTTAACTTGGTTTTTGACAAATCTGCCAAGTTTAAAATACCGTGAACGTCCCTTGTGATAGGATCTTCTAAGGACACCTCTTGTAACTGCCCATTAGCATCACTAATATAAATACTTGAGGAGTTTCCGTCAATTTGGTTGATATCCACCCCGGCATCTATTAGCAATGATTTTATAGTAACTCCTAGTTTTACCCTATAGTTAGCGGGATGAGCCACATGGACTCCGTCAACTGTAATAACAGTATCTAAAGTAGGAGCACCTACAAAAATACAACGGTAAAGACTTAACACCTTCGAAACATCAGTAATTATACATTCTTGAGAAGATTTGCCTGTGCCGAAGATTCTTTCTACCAGCATATCTTCCTTATTTGTAGGGTATCTGTCAGTTACCGTAACAACATCTATCTGCTCGTCATCTTTAAGTTTTTGTGCTAGCAAGTTAGTAACAGTTGTATCGGCTATATTTAGAGCAATTACGCACTCATTTAAACTACAAACTTTAAGCAAGGTTTTTATACCTTTTAGGAACTCATTCATGTGTTCTAAAATTAACCGATGATCTTTAGTGATAAAGCTATTATTTCCTACTACGTTCACCACAAGTTTATCTTTATGTCTACTGTCCCAATCAATCCCTTTTTCAAATAATGGGATGTTAGACTTTTTATTGCTAATTCCAAAGTCTTTTGCTAATCCCATATCCACCATCTTTTGCTTTATAACAGCGTTAGGAATTTCTTCTAAGTGCTCAGCTCCTTCAGTTGCCGCAGACACTTCTGCTGTTGAGGAATCAAAAGGTTCTTTGGGGGTGATCACTATGTCGGCACCTTCATCGTTTACTTTGCTCACTTTACCCGCTACTCCTGAGTAGATAGGGCGTCCATAAAAGCCATTTGCATCAGCTATTTTTTGTCCCAACATAACCTCATCGCCTGGCTTAACTAAAACTTTTGCTTGCTTACCATCTTCTTGGGTTAGTGGGTAAATTAACACATCGGAAAGTCCCGCTTCTTTAATCTCTTTATGTTTAGTGCTAACTTGTTGGCGCTGAGTGTACTCTGTGTGTAAAAGTTCATGAGATTTATGACCTAAGGGATCTCCTAAAAACTCTTTATACAGTTGCTTTACTGCGGGGTTTTCATGAGACTTCCTAATAGGCAAGTTTTTATCCACTTCATATATAGCATTTATCCTTGCATGACGCTTCTCTTTTGTTGCAGGAAGTGGTTGGCCTCCACCCCCGATGCAACCTCCAGGGCAGGTCATCACTTCAACAAAGTGATAAAAAGCGTCACCGTTTTTAATCATTTCAAATAATTTCCTTGCATTAGTTAAACCATGCACTACAGCCACTTTAACATCTAACTCTCCGACAGGTAAAGTAGCTTCTTTAATGCCGTCATAACCTCTAACCTGCTCAAATTCTAACCTTCCTAGTTCCTCACCGGTGATTACTTCAACTGCTGTACGCAGAGCAGCTTCCATAACACCTCCTGTAGCTCCAAAAATAGCTCCTGCACCTGTGGAAATGCCAAGTGGGTTGTCATGCTCCTGAGGATCTAAGTTTTCAAAATCAATTTTAGCTTTTTTTACCATTCGGGCAAACTCTCTTGTAGTAAGCACAGCGTCAACATCTTGAGTATCCGCTCTTCCCATCTCCGGTCGGTTTGCTTCATACTTTTTAGCGGTGCAAGGCATAACTGAAACGGAAAAAATATTTTTAGGGTCTATGCCCATTTTTTCAGCATAAAAGGTTTTTGCCAACGCCCCAAACATTTGCTGCGGAGACTTACAGGTCGATAGGTGATTTAAATATTTAGGGTAATTATGCTCCACAAACTTTATCCAACCAGGACTACAAGAGGTAAACATCGGT
This sequence comes from Proteinivorax hydrogeniformans, assembly GCF_040515995.1. GTDB lineage: Bacteria > Bacillota > Proteinivoracia > Proteinivoracales > Proteinivoracaceae > Proteinivorax > Proteinivorax hydrogeniformans. Next base: position 2,455,098 of record NZ_CP159485.1, read on the forward strand.
AGATTTTCACCTTTGTTCACTCTATCAATAAATTCATGTCCTTCTTCCATAATTGTTAAGTCCGCTGTAAAGTTTGTATCAAACACTTTATCAAACCCTAGCTCCTTTAAGCTAGCTACCATCTGTCCGGTACTAACCCCGCCGGGAGTAATACCAAATTCTTCGCCTATAGAAACCCTTATAGCTGGTGCTGTCTGAGCAATTACATGCATATTAGGGTCTTGTATGGCCTCTAATACTCTTTCCTCATGACTTTTTTCTGTCAAAGCTCCTACAGGACAAACTGTAATACATTGACCACACTCAACACAAGCAGTGTCTTTAAGCTGCCTATGATATTGAGGTGATACTTCATCGGAAAAAGGCGGAATCACCTGGTCAGGATAACCCTCATACTGATAACTCAGTATATCTGTGCTTTGAGTTTCGCTGCAAACTCTTACACAGCGTCCACATAAAATACACTTTTGAGGATCCCTTTTTATCCCTTCTCCACTAATATCTATGGTATCTTCCTGACGCTTCACGCTGGTAGTATCTAAGTCATTTAACTCAAATTTCTCTGCCAAAGTCATAAGCTCACACTTTTTCTCTCGCAGACAATTATCACAATCAACTAGGTGGTTTTCCAAAATTGACTCTAAGATAACCTTTCTAGCTTGTTTAATCTTTCTACTAGATGAGTTTATCACCATTTTATCGGAAACAGGATGTACACAGCTTGGTACCATTTTATCGTTAGCCACATCTTCTACCATACAAATACGGCAGGCACCATTTTTGTGAACTTCTGGAGGAAAAATGTCTTTATGATGACATAAGGTTGGTATATCTATGCCAGCTTTTTGTGCAGCTTCCAGTATGGTAGTTCCTTTAGGAGTACTAACCTGTTTGCCGTCTATAGTTATAGTTAGCAACTTTATACCCCTCCCTTATCTTTCTTATATTTTGCCTGTAAATTTTTCACCTTGCGGGTGTGGAATGCGTTAAAGGCCAACAAACCTCCTCCTACCGCTAGTAATAATGTCTTAAACGGTATATGTTTCCACACCTTTAGCCCAAATGGAATTTGTGGATCGCGAGGTAGATTATACTTTACAGGGTCGTCTTTTAGCACTGTTAAAACCTTCAAACCATTTAACTCATGTTCACCATAAAGATATGCGTTAGCGTAACCTTGTTCTTTTAATTGGGCAACTCTTTTTTGACCTATTTTTAGCAGTTCACCTCTGTCACCAAACTTAACAGCTCTAGTTGTACAAACATCTGAGCAAAATGGCTCCTTATTTTGTTTTATTCTGCCTGAGCATAATGTGCATTTCTCAATAGTGCCATTTGTTCGATCCGGTTCAACTGCATCGAAGGGACAGTTATTAACGCACCAATTACATGTAATACAAAGGCTTGAGTTAATTATCGTTAAACCGTCTTCATCTTTTTGGCAAGCCCCTGTAGGACAAGCTTTAACACAAGCTGCATCGGTGCAGTGAAAACAAGCCCTCTTGTCAGTTACTTCCGTAACTGCAGGATAAGTCCCTGAAGACACCTTATTAATTTTTGTCCTATGAACACCACTTGGTAACTCATATAACTGTTTGCAAGCAACGGTACAGGCATGACATCCGGCACATACTGATTCATCTACTAACATCGCCTTGTTTCCTTCTATCATGGGTTTTTCCTCCCCCTTTCGCTAATCTTTCCTTGTAATATCATCAAAAAGTTTACTACATAAGTCTCTATGCCTTTCTAACGTTTAAACAAACTTCAGACATGCAGGCACCGGCTCCAGGGTCATTTAGCTTTCTAAACTCTTCTACACTAAAGTCTGGAATTAGGTCGCCGTCATTGGCCCCTTTTCCATGTGCAACTTTTAACCCTTTGGCCCAACGACCAAAACCGTGTTCAATCATTATAGTGTCTGGTCTAATGCCTTCAATCAGTTTTGCCTTTAACTTAATCTCACTGATTTTAGATTCGACAATTACTTCCTCTCCATCTTTTATGCCCATCTTCTGCGCTACCTGAGCGTTCATCACAGCATAATTCTCAGGAGAGATTTCATCAGCAATAGGGTTATTTTGTGTCCTATGCATCTTATGAACATTAGGTCTGTTAATAACTAGATAGAAAGGGTACTTGTCCGATTTTTCCTCAAGTTTCGGCCGCCAAGTAGGAAGTGGGTCAAATCCCTTCTCCTCAAAGAGAGTTGCGTATAACTCAATTTTACCACTAGGGGTGTTAAACGTTTCTCTTGGCTCTAGGGCTTTTTCATCTCCCCAAAGACCGTTAGGGCTTTTTGAAAACTCTTCCCAGCTAGTGCCTAGGGCTTTAAGGCGTTCGTCGTTAAACTTACCACCAGAAACACCTTCAAAATATTTTCCTAGACCCATTTTTTCCGCAATCTCCATAGTTATAGTTCCCCAACCTTTGGTGTTATAGAGTGAATCATGAACTGGAAGTTTTAAGGCAAGCTGTGGATACATGGAGTTATACGCCCTGTCAGCAAAACCAGACCCTTCTAACCAATGGGGTTCCGGAAGAACTATATCTGACAATTGCGCTAGCTCTGAAGGAAGTATTTCTAAGGTTACTAAAAAGTCCATTTCTGCAAAAGCTTTGGTCATTCGCTTAGCATTTGGGAATGTCAATGTATTATAACCTCTTACTAAGGCTGCTTTTACAGGGTAAGGATCTTCGTTTAAGATGCCATCAGCTACTGTAGCCATGTTCCCCCTATAGTAGGTATGCATTAAAGGCTCCTCTTCCCAACCATCTATTCTCTTTGTAACCATATCTGGAAATTCAGGTGGCGGGAATATGGCATCAAAACCAGGCATGCTTGGATTTCTTGGAAGCAAGCTTCCTCCCGGCCGATCTATAGTTCCAACAAGTGCATTTAGTATTACCTGCGTTTGGGCAAGCTTAGTACTATTTACATAGTTCGGCCCTGCAGCGTCACGTTTATGACTTGGTATGTGAGCAGGTGGTGTTTGTGCAAATTCTCTTGCTATCCTTACAATTACATCAGCAGGAACTTCTGTCTTGCCTTCCGCCCACTGTGGCGTGTATTGTTTAGAAAACTCTTTTACTTCTTCAAATCCTTTGGTGTATTTTTCCACAAACTCTTTGTCATACAACTCTTCTTTAATAATCACATGAATCATAGCCAAGGTAAAAGCTAAGTCAGTTCCTGGTTTGATAGGAATCCACTCATGAGCTTTACCCGCTGTTATAGATTTATAAGGATCTAAAACAACTAACTTAGCTCCCTTTCGCATAGCGTCCGTTACATGTTGCATATGCATGTTTTTCGCTTTTCCTAAAAGGTCAGTACCAAAACACAAAATATACTTAGAATTTTTTAGATCATATGTCCAAGGCTTACCACTTCCAGTTACCATAGCGTGCCAAGCAGCCTCCTGGGTGGTAAAGCATGTGCTTTGGTGAGCTATAAAGTTAGGTGTTCCTATAGCTCTACCTAACCTTTGGGAGAAGGGATTACTTCTATGCATAAAGCTAATAGCATGTCCTCCGTATTCCTCTTTAATTTCATTGAATTTGTTGGCGATAGTTTCGATAGCCTCTTCCCAGGATATCTCTACAAATTTTGGGTCGACACCTATCCCTTTTTCTGGGTTAGTTCTTTTTAGAGGTTGTTTTAGCCTATCGGGATCATATAAAGTCTCTATGGAGTTATAAGCTTTGACACATAAACGTCCTTGAGCGGCTAAGTCATCTGGATTTCCTTTTAAATGTACTACCCTTCCATTTTTAACGTAAGCTTTGATAGCGCAGTTTCCACTACAAACACCACAAAAACTCGGCACAACCTTGGCCTCTTCTTCATTTAATGGCAGCCTGTCTTGTTCTTTTGCCTTTACAAATTTAGGCACACTTAAGCCAACTCCAGCTGCTAACCCTGCCCCTATTGATGTCTTTAAAAAATCCCTTCGATTTATCTTAAATTTTTCACGGTCGCTCACTTCTAATTCACTCCTTCCTTAATATTCAAGTTACATTCTTGAAGCTTAAACTTTCTTCGCTCAACCTCAAGAAAGGCTACAGCATAGTCAATTAGTTTTGTGTAAAAACAGGAGGTAGTTTTGTCTTTAGCGTCCACTAGTAACTGTGGGACCCACTGATTGATATGGTCGCGATAAAACTCACACTGCAAATCATGCTCTTTTTGTTCTATCAAATGCGACATAAAAATTAACTCTGCAGAAACATGGTCCTCTAATAAACGACTACTTGGATCAAGTTTAAACCCACAATCTAAATAAAACTTTTTTACTTTAAGCCAAGGCTCCTGCTTTAACTGAAACTTCTCTCCCCTATAAACAGATTCGTATGGCCTTACCCCAGTGGGCAACAAAAATGTACTGGTAAATTCTGCTTGCAACTGAGAAATTTGTTGACCTTTTAATGCAGTTTCCATAGCATTTAATAGTTCATCTGTCACTTTAGTCTCCATATCAAAATATGACGAGGAAGCTTCAGTTATTTCTATTGCAGTTTGCAAAGTTTCTAGTTCAATTTGTTTGTAAAGCAGACTAGATAGCATTGTATAATTTAATCCCCTTAGATTGTCCTCGGCCGTCATCAAAGATAGCACCTCCTTTAAGTTTGTGATAAATCCACTAGCAACCTAAATATATAGCAAAAACCTTGCCAACTCCTCTTAAACTGAAAGAGGCAGGTGTAAGCAAGGTTTTTAATATAACTTCTTCTTTATAAGTGTAGATTTTCGTCTACAAACTTTTTCATTTTAATATATATTCAGTCATATCCCTTCTACAACAACGAATGTCAGTTGTGTATACATTCTTCTACAACTGTAGCGCTTTGTCTACAGCAATTTATGTTTTCTCAACTTCTTGTATAAACTAGTTCTGTGTATCCCAAGAAGTTCGGCAGCTTTTGTACGGTTGTTATTAGTTTTTTCTAAAACAAGTTCTAAAGTTTCTTTTTCCACCGAGTCCATAATATCGTCTAAACCTCTCTTAGAAGTTACATGGTGTTCCACGATATTATTCTTTACTAGATAGTCAGGGAGGTGGTGGAGATAAACTATTCTATCTTCGACCAAGTTAAGCAACCTTTCAATCATGTTTTCCATCTCCCTTATATTGCCAGGCCAATCGTAGTTATAAAAAGCTTCTAAAACTTTAGGATGAAATTGCTTTTTAGGAAGATTTTTTTCAACACATAATTTCTTTTTTAGTTCTTCCACTAACACTACTGTATCATCTTTTCGCTCTCTTAAAGGGGGCAAAGTTATATTAAGTACATTTAAACGATAAAATAAATCCTCGCGAAACTTCCCTTTTTTGATTTGGTTGCTCAAATTTTTATTTGTTGCTGCTATAACTCTTACATCAACGTCAACAGGGCTAGCCCCACCTAGACGTTGGATAGTTTTATCTTGTAGCGCACTCAATAAATTTGACTGCATTTCAAGTGGCATATCTCCTATTTCATCTAAAAAGATAGTACCACCGTGGGCCTGTTCAAATTTGCCTGTTTTTCCACCCTTTAAAGCACCTGTAAAAGCCCCTTCCTCATAACCAAACAGTTCTGATTCTAGTAATGTTGGGGCAATAGAGCTACAATCTACTTTAACAAAAGGTTTATCACAACGCTTGCTACTTTCGTGAATTATTTGGGCATACAAACCTTTACCCGTACCACTTTCTCCTAAAAGAAGTACCGTTGAATCGCTTTGGCTAGCTTTATAGACAAAGGATTTTGTATTTTCGACCTTTTGCGAAACTCCTACTATTTCTTTTAATTTTTCATGAGCGTTATTGTATCCCGACTCTAATTTATGCTTTTTTATATCGCTGCTTACTTTATTTTGCATATAAGGCCAACACATCTCAGCTTCAGAAATTCCACTGTATGCTGCAGCTGCTTTTTGCTTACAGGTATCATATCCGCAAACTCCACAGTTTAACTCATCTTCATCGCTAAATTTATCAGTACGCTTTAAAATTTCTCTTAACTCTTCTTCAGTAGGTTGTAAGTTATCCTGACTATATTTTCCCATAAAGCAGCGGTTTAGATTAATTTTTTGAGCCTTGAAGTCCGATGTACTTTTTTCGGATTCACTATCGGAAGAACTGTAGTAACTTCTATCATTATGAGATTGTATGACCCGCCTTTTTCTTTCATAATAGCTTATATCTCTATCTAACCCCGGCCCACTTATACATCCTTTACAAAACAAAATATCGATTAAGGCGGGTTTTTGAATTTCTTGATTTCGTATAGCTTCTAAAACCTCTAATACATCATCTTTTCCCTCTACTGTCATTATTCTGTTATCCAAAGCATCACTATCTTGCATTTTTGCTAGCTTGCTTAGCTCTCCCGCAAATGGCAACACCGGACCATTCTCTGGATATGGAGGATCTAAAGGTAAAGAAACCTCGTTTTTTAGATCAATGCTTTTATTAGCAAATATTTTTTTCAATTCCGTAAAAGTTATAGCGACGTCAACGCTATTTTTTAAACACTCATGTTCGATTTCATCTTTTTTGCCGATACATGCCCCAATAAAGACCACATTTAATTCTTCATCTTTATAATAATTTCTAACCAGCCTTGCCATGGCAATCATAGGGGAAACGAACCTTGTGATATTGCATAACAAATCGTTATAATGATGTTCAATTAAATTACATATTACAGGACAGACAGAGCTTAAAAGTATCTCATCAGACTTTAGTATATCTTTGTTGTTTTTATTAAATTCACTTATGATTAGTTCAGCACCAGCAGATATATCACAAACTTCATCAAAGCCAACTTTTTTAAGTGCGCCTATCACTTTATCTGCTCCACTATCAAACGCTGCTGGAAAAGATGGATCCAACAGCGCCACTGTTTTTTTCTTGCTATCTAAAAGTCTTTCCACTTCGTTTATATCTTCTTTTAGCTGTTTAGCTTCTTGCGAGCAAACCTTATAACACAGACCGCATTTAACGCAATCTTCTTTTATTATTTCAGCCCCACCATCTATAACCTTTATTGCATTAACAGGGCAAGCCCGGAGACAGTTGAAACATTTTTTACAAAGCTCTTCTTTGGACTTTACAACAGAAAGCATAAACATTACCTCCCCAACTATACGGCCGTAAGCTTTTCTGCCTTTTCTTTAATATAATACTTATAGTGGTAAATTTCAATATTAATTTTCATCGCATAAGGTGCTACCCTCTAATTTTTAAGGTTGTAATGATTTTTTAACTACTGACTTAAGTTATACCTTCAACAACAAACATATTATAAACACATTTTTTTAGAGGTTTATATGTGTAAGATTTTGTGATAGAATAAATTTAATAAGCTTGAAATAATTTTTAATAAACTCTAAGATATTTACTTCTTACTTAACAGCATATTAAACAGTATATCATAAAAGAATCATAGCAAGTATAATAAAAAAGGAGTGTTTTAAATGTTTGGTAGATTCGGTATGCAAGAGTTGATTATTATCTTAGCAGTAGCGCTTTTAGTTTTTGGCCCAACTAAGCTGCCTGAAATTGGCAAGTCCATAGGTAAAGCTATTGGTGAGTTTAAAGGACATGCAAAAAGTATATCAGACGATATTACGGATGATGATTCCAAAAAATAGCCTGCGATCTAGAAGACACTACTTAAAGGTAGTGTCTTCTAAACTGCAAGCTAAGAGGAGGTGCCTTTGTTTGTGACTACTAAACTAACATTGATCGATCACTTTGCAGAGTTACGCAAAAGGTTAATCATTATATTCATATCTACTATTGGAGCTGCCGCTTTAACTTATATGCACATTGACCCAATTATAGGGATTCTTTTAAAACCAGCGGATAACATAGAATTTATTTACGTTAGCCCGCCAGAACTTCTATTAACCTACATAAGGGTATCCATTATATTAGGTGTTTTCTTTGCATCCCCCATTATCCTTTTCCAGCTTTGGTTGTTTTTAAGTCCTGCATTGAAAAAGAAAGAACAAAGATACTTGTTGTTGGCACTATTTGTAGGTATTTTGCTCTTTATTGTGGGAGCAGTTTTTGCTTATTTTATAATTATTCCGTTAACCTTAGACTTTTTTGTTAGGTTATCTGCAGGGCAAATTGATGCAATGTTTTCAATTGCTAATTATATCTCTTTTATCAAATCTCTAATATTGGCTTTTGCGCTAGTTTTTCAACTACCGTTAATAATTGTTTTGCTAAGTCAGCTAGGTCTAGTCACTGCAAAATCATTAAGGAAATTTAGAAGGTATTTCCTTCTTATAATCATCATTGTAGCTGCGCTCATTACACCACCTGACATAATTTCTCAATTTTTGATGGCCGGCCCGATGATTGTATTGTATGAGATAAGTATTCTAATATCTGCTCTTATTGACAGAAGAAGAAAGAAAAAGCGAAAGAAGAAGTAAAATACGACGATTCATTAAATTAATTTCTACCATTATACTAGCCCTTATATTAAGTGGAGCAGTTTCATATCTACTTAATATAAGGGCTAGTCTTTACATTTTTAAAATATTTCTAAAACAGAATGCTAAGCCCTGATCAAAAAAATCCCAGCCCCGCGTTTAAAAATAAAACGTGGGACTGGGATTTAATATTTACTTTTCTACTTTACCATAAAGAAAAACACTAATAAAAATGTCAAGATTATAGAATATATAATTACATCACTATTTATAAAGGAGATTTCGCATTTATTAACTTCTTTATCGACACATTTAACAAACTTTTCTATCAAACTTGCTTCCTCTATATCCCCATTTATTGTTCCTTTACTATAAGCATTAAGGTGTTGTAGCCTTTCTCTTTTATCTTCAACTACCACAGAATTCGCAGAATAAAATGTGTCGGCATGCTTCGAAGTGCTAACCTTATGAGATAATAAGACTACAAATTCTTTTAACTTAACAAACGGTAAAATTAAAACCCCTTCAATACTGAACCATTTAGGGAAATGTAGGTGAAACAATTGATATTTTATTCCTAGATAAAAGATAATACCACCCATAACATATACTGGAATCATTCCTAGTAAATCAGATGTTGCAAATATGTTCATATCAACTATATAGTTGTTTATAAATTCCGGGTCATAGGTTACAGCACTAGCGGCAGGTACAATAAATATATCTAATAAAAAGTTAGGAAAAATTCCAATTAGAACTATCACTAGCGCCAGACCAGCCATAGCTATATTCATCATGGGAAATTCCCCCTTAACGTTTTCGAGTTCTTTTGGGGATTTACCCAAAAATATGAATGAAGTCCATTTAATAAATGAACAAGCGGTTCCGGCACTTATAATTATAAAAAGAACTTCTGCAATTTTAAAAGAAGGGTGTCCATATATAAAAGCTTCTTCTATAGCATGATGTAACAGTGTTTTACTTGCAAAACCGTTAAACAAAGGCATACCAGTTATTCCTAAAGCAGCAACGGTACTAACTGCGAAAGTAAATGGCATTTTTCTCCAAAGGCCACCCATTTTATACATATCTAAAGTACCAACCTTTAAATAAACAGCTCCTGTAACCATAAAGAGTAAGCTTTTAAAAAGCGCATGATTTATAATATGATACATAGCACCTGAATATCCCATAGCACCTTTGTATCCTAAATATACCGCGACTCCGATACCCATAATAATATAACCCATTTGACTTACGCTATGAAAGGCTAGCATCTTTTTTATGTTTCCTTGTTGAAGAGCCATAAAAACACCTAACCCCATAGTCGCTATGCCAAGCCAGATAATTATGGCACCTAATGTTTGAGCAGAAATCCAAATACTATCTGAAAACCCTTCAGTGACTTGGTGCATTTCCGGAAAGAAAAAACTGGTCGTAGTTCTAATAATCCCGTAGGCACCTATTTTAACCATTATCCCTGAAAGCAATGCACTTGCAGGTGTCGGAGCTATTGGATGTGCTTTGGGGAGCCAAATATGAAGTGGTGCAAGCCCTGCTTTAACACCAAAACCAATAATAAAAAGTCCCATAATAAAATATTCTAAACCACCTAAGTTTTGCATTTCAATGGCTAGGTTAGCGTATTCTAAAGTTCCGACATTTATAAATAACAATATCATTGCTAATAATATACATAGCCCGCCCATTATTCCCATATAAATATAGCTATTACCTGCCTCGATGCACTCTTTTGTTTCACAGTGCACTACCAACATATAAGAACTAAAGGTCATCGCTTCAAAAAACAAGAAGGTTGTAAAAACACAGCCAGACATTACCGTCCCTAAAATAAAACCAAAAGTTAGCATCAAAAAAAGATAAAATCTATTTCTGTGAGCCTCTTTGTTCATATAATCCGGTGCATAAATAGTAACCATTAACCAAATAAACGAGGATAACAACGCTATTACTAGGGAGGTCATATCAATCCTAATGTTAATTCCATAACCTAAAAGCTCTGAAATACGCAAAAATATAGCTTCTTCTCTTACAACAGGATAAAGAAGCAATATCATTATAAAGGTTAAAAAAGTAATATCTACAACTAGTATATCCCTTAACTGCTCATGGTTCGAAAACATGCCGACAGCCAATACTCCAAAAATTATTGGAAACAATATTATCAACAACGGATAAAATCTAAAATTAAATATAGTATCTATTAGCACTTCCTTAAATCCGCTGAAATAGCCAAATTCCATACTCAAGATAACTACCAGAGCTAAGGCTGATAATGCTATCACCGACACATTGTTTATTACTGTCAATGCTTCATTTTTAGCGTCAGCAGACTCTGCTTTTTCCCCCTTGTGTAATATCCTTTCCATTATAATCTCCTCCAGTTTCCCCTTACTATTCTAATATTAAAAAGGCTTTATTATCGACAGATTATTATAGTACTAGTACCTGCCTATGCCGAGGCGCCATCCACTACTACACTTTGGATGGCGCCTTTTCTGATTAGCTTTGCATTCTTGCTGTAACTGGTTGAATCTGTCAATAGCGTGCACGCTGGGTCATAAAGTCAATAACCAACTGACTGGCTCCAGTCAGTTGATTAAGCTACTTTATTTTAGGTATTAAATTAAATTAAAATCAACCATTTATTTGTGAAAATCTATTTTAAATTAAAATTAAAGTTTACATAATATATCTTATATCATAACACTAAAAACACACTTCGTTAAACATACAAGGCTTTTACCCATTAAACTAGGCGACATTTAAGCCGCCTAGTTTAATGTTATTTTACTACAAAGAAAAACACTAAAATAAAAGTTAAAATCATTGAGTATAACAAGACATCTGATTTGATAAAGGGTGTCTCACATTTACAGCAAATTTGTTTATCAACAAAACCTGCAAATTTTCTTACCATGCTATCTTCTTCTATTTCTTCCTTTGGTATCTCAACATTTGCTTCACAAGATGAGGTGGTATATATTACCATATCATCTCTCCTTGTTAAATTTAATTTTTTCATTATCTTAAAAGCTATTTCAATAAGTTTTCTTACTGGTAGGGTAATTAAGCACTCAAAGCATAACCATTGAGGAAATCTAACTTTGAATAAAGAACCTTTGATCCCCCAGTAAAACAAACCTGCTCCCATTAAATATACCCATACCATTCCAACTAGGTCATCTCTGGCGAAAATATTTATCCCAACAATATAACTATCGATGAACTCTGGGTCATATGTTAAACCCTGAGCAGCAGGGATAATAAAATTATCCAATAAAAAGTTAGGAAAAACTCCTATTAACACAATCGCTGCTGCAACCCCACCCATAGCAATATTCATTATGGGAAATCCTTCTTTTATATGCTCATGTTCGTTTGGACATTCGCCAAAAAAGATTCCATATGTCCACTTAAATAAAACACATGCTGTTCCTGCACTTATAATAACAAATAAATAGTCCGCCACTAAAAACATGGAATGCCCATACATATGCGCTTCTTCGATACCATGGTGCAGAACTGTTTTACTAGCAAAACCATTAAAAAGGGGCATTCCTGTGATGCCAAGGGCAGCAATTGTACTAACTACAAAAGTAAAGGGCATTTTTTTCCAAAGCCCGCCCATTTTATTTATATCTAAAGTGTGTACTTTTAAATAAACTGCTCCAGCTACCATAAACAGAAGGCTTTTATATAAGGCATGGTTAATAATATGGTAAAGTACTCCAGAGTAACCCATTGCACCTTTATAACCAAGGTAAACCGCTACTCCAATTCCTAATATAATATAACCCATTTGGCTTACAGTACTAAATGCCAACATTTTCTTTATATTTGTCTGTTGCATAGCCATAAAAATTCCTATACCCATAGTAGCAATTCCAAGCCAAATTACTATAGCTCCTAGGGTTTGGGCGGAAATCCAAATGCTATCTTCAAAGCCCTGTGTCACCTGAGAAAATTCCGGAAAGAAAAAGCTTGTAGTGGTACGAAGCATCCCATAAGCTCCCACTTTAACCATTATCCCGGAAAGCAATGCGCTGGCAGGAGTTGGAGCTACAGGGTGAGCTTTAGGAAGCCAAATATGCAGAGGAACTAAACCTGCTTTTACCCCAAAACCTATTATAAATAGTGCTAAAATAAAATACTCCAAACCTCCTAAGGTTTGCATCTCGTACGCTAAGTTCTCATACTGCAAAGTCCCCGTGTTAATAAACAATAGAATCATTGCCAATAATATACATAGGCCACCCATTATACCCATATATATATAGCTGTCTCCAGCATCAAGTGCTTCCTTAGATTCGGAGTGCACAACCAACATATAAGAACTAAATGTCATCGCTTCGAAAAATAAAAATGTTGTAAACACTCCACCAGCTAGTACAGTACCTAATATTCCACAATAGGTTATTGATAAAAACAAATAAAACCTACATCGATGGTCTTCTTTATTCATATAGTCTGGTGCATAAATCATTACCATAAGCCAAATAAAGGCTATTAATGTCGCTAAGGTTAACGAAGTCATATCTGCTGTGAAGTTTAATCCGTATCCCAACACTTTATCAATTGCTAAAGTGAGGTTTCCATTTATAACCGAAGGGTAAAGGGATAGCAACATAGCAAAAGTAGCAAAGGTTATATTTACTAATAAAATATCTCTAAGATTTTCCCATTTTCCACCAAGTGGTGCTGTAAAGACTCCCAACAACGGTAAAAGAACGATTACTAAAAGATAAGCAGGGTATTTTTCTACAAAACTTTCCAACCATTGACTTAACTCAATAAAGTTACCCGCCGCCATTGAAAACGTAACTATTAGAGCACCTATAGCTAGAAGGAATATAAAAATGCTATTTCCCTTTTGTATTAATGAGCCAAAATTATTCTGTGGCGGATCAACATTTATATTTACTTTTGCGTTATTCATTTCATCCCCTCCTTTATTAAAATTTGCTTTGGCAATTGTAAAACTTTACAATACCTGATATAAAACGCTTCAAAAAGCCTCGCCAAATCACGCAAGTGTTATTTTGAGACTAAGGTTTAAACTCTGATCATTTTGCAATACCCATAAATCTATTTAATCCATTTCAAAAATTTACAGCGTCTTAATTCATTTCATAATTTGATCTTAAAAGAAATTTACAGCTTGATCAAAGATATTCATCAAAATCTGTGGAAAGACCCCTAATATTATACACCCAGTTCCTAAAATAATCAATGGTACGGTCATGGTATTGGGAAGTCTGTCCCATTCCATATCCTCGTGCTCATCTTCATCATTTTTTCTTTTAAGATATGCAGAAATTATAATCGGCAAATAATACATAGCATTTAAAAATGAACTCAGCAGTATAACAAATACAAATACAGATCTACCAGCCTCTATAGCTGCTATACTTAAATACCACTTGCTCATAAACCCATTGACACCAGGAATCCCTATCATAGATAAGGCACCTATGGTAAAAACCCCCATAGTTATGGGCATTTTGTATCCAATACCTTTAAATCCTTCAATATCTCTCCTGCCCGTTTGGTACATAACTGCACCGGCACTTAAAAATAGTGCAGCTTTCATCAATAAATGAGTGGAGATATGAAACATTGAAGCTTTGACGCCCAATGAAGTAGCCAATCCTAGACCCAGAACCATATATCCTACCTGAGCCACTGTTGAATAAGCCAACATTCTTTTAATATCAGTTTGCCGTAAAGCAAACAGCGACCCTCCTATCATCCCTACTGCAGCAATAAGTGGCAAATAATCAGAAACTTTAAGAACGTTAATTAAATCTAATCCCAAACCTATATACAAAAACTTAATCAACGAAAATATATAAACTTTTATAACCATCCCAGACAGCACAGCGCTAGCTGGAGAAGGAGCTGAAGAATGTGCATCAGGCAACCAAAAATGCAACGGAAATACCGCGGCTTTGATAGCAAAACCAAGTAACATAAATACCAAGGCTAAAAACAGTACATTACCTGCACCACTAGATGACATATCTATAGCTGTACTAAGTTCATGTAAGTTAAATGTCCCGGTATATACGTACAACACACAGATAGCCAGCAACATTGACAATCCTCCGATAACGCCCATGTAAATATATCTATTTCCAGCTTTTATTGCAGTTTTGGAGCTATTATGGGCCACTAAAAAATAGCAGCTTATATACATAATTTCAAAAAATAAAAACATAGTTATTAAGCTATCAGCCATTATGGCACCCATAACCCCTCCATAGGTTATCATAAACCACAAATAGAACCTACTGCGATGTTGCTCTTTTTTTATAAGGTAAGAATGAGAAAATACTGTTACTAAAAGCCATAACAAACTTGCTGCCATGAGCATATAAAATGTAAGCATCTCAACCCTAAAGGCTAGTCCAAATCCCAAAATGTTGGAAAGCTCTAAATACAACCCTTCAGAACTAGCCAAGGGGTACATTAGAGATACTAGTATTACCACAGCAAAGTTTGTATACAATAATATTATATCACGACTTTGCTCTTGTTTTAGTGTAAAAAATGTGGAAGAAGGCCCTAAAACAAAAATTAAAAACAAAATAACTAGAGGTATATTATTGCTGCTGATGATAGCGTTTAGTATCCTTTGCCCCCCTTCTGTTACCAAAAAAAACATCAACATAAGTGAACAAAAAAACACCAATAATGTTTTACAGCTCTTTGCAAACTTGTCACTGCCATTTACTTCAATGTTTCTTTGCATTTCTATGCCCCCTAAAATATCTTTTACCCTTTTGCATTTTTACCTCTGCGACTTATAGTAAACACCATCAACCCTATAAAAGTTAATATACCGCCGACTACGATAATGTTAACTAAACCCTTAGAGGTTGAAGTTAGCTCTGACAGTTTAACCACCGCTACAATATGCCAATCCCAAGGCTCAAACTGTTTAAAACGAGCATATTTTTCTTCACCTTGGTACCTAAATTCTAAAGAGCCATTTGCTTTTTCAATTATCTCATCAGTAGCAGCATGTTCAGCTATTTGATGCTTTTTTTCGGTAGGAGAAAATACTAGCTCTTTTTCTGAATCCATTATATAAAGATATCCGGTCTTGCCTATCTTTACATCCGACAAAATTTCTTTAAGATTGTCATCTATTTCCTCCAACCCAGAGTAGATCATCCCAATCACTTCACCACTTTTATCTTCAAGGGGATAATAATTGGTTATATTCCATGAATTAGCCACCCAATCCCTAGAGTAATAGCTCTCCCCTTGTGATACAGTATTGTATATGTCTGTGCCATCCTCTATATAGGTTCCTGTAATTCTTTCTCCGTCATCATCTAATACAGTGGTACTAACTCTAATAAATTTATCTTCTTCTTTTACAAATACCGTAAAGTCTCCTCCTACTAGCTCAGATAACTCATCTACAAAGTCATTATCCCCGGTTAAATTAACACTTCCAGCCTTTAAATTAGGAGCTTCAACACCGTTTAAGTCTGCAACTTCACTATAATCAACTTCTAAAACTCCATAATTATTTAACTTATCCATAGCAACATCTATTTTGTTGCTAATAGTTTTTTTGACCAACTTTTCTCTATATTCAATTAAGGTATAGACAGAGTTTAGCGCAAAATCCACTTTTTCCTTTTCATCTTCTATTTTTTCAGCTTGGTTTTGCTGAAAACTAAAATAGGATAGAGTGCCTACAACTAGTAGTATTGTTAATAAATAAACTACCAAAAGTCCAATTTTGTTTTTCATTTATATCCCCCCTAAGGTTAGTTTAATATTGGCGATTGTAATGCTCTACTATGCCTTATATAGCAACGTTTTTTAAGATAATATCATCTAGCTATTAGTTAAGGCTTAAAAATAGAGTTACACTTCAATTACTAAAAAGCCTCAAACAGTTAATTTAAAAATGTGGGTACAACGTTTTCAATAGTATCCATTAACAAATTAGGGAAAAAGCCAAATAATACACAACTGAAACCTAATAAAACCAAAGGAATTAGCATAGTTACTGGGATTTTATCTAGTATCAATGTTTTAATTCTAGATTTATCCTCTTTAATAAATGCAGAAATGATTATCGGCAGATAATAAATGGCATTTAGAAAGGAACTTAAAAGAATCACTATGATAAAACCTGATTGTCCAGCTTCTAAAACTGCAACACCTAAATAAAACTTGCTCATAAACCCTATTATACCAGGTATTCCTACCATTCCTAAAGCAGCAATTGTAAATACCGTCATAGTCACTGGCATCTCATATCCTATTCCATCCAGCTTAGTAATGTTTCTCTGATTTTTTTTGTATATTATAGTCCCTGCACTTAAAAATAGTGCTGCTTTCATCATTGCATGGGAAAAAATGTGGAAAAAACCAGCCGCTAAGCCAAATTCAGTTGCAAGCCCTATACCTAAAAACATATATCCAATCTGAGCAACAGAGGAATATGCTAGCATTCTCTTTATATCTTTTTGACCTATAGCAAAAATAGACCCCATTATCATACTTAATGCCGCAAAGTACGTTAAAAAAGTTGTTATATCCAATGCTTGGGAAATCTCAACACCGATAACATTAAAGATAATCTTTGCCATTGTAAAAACATAAACCTTTACTACTAACCCTGATAGCAAAGCGCTAGAGGGAGTCGGCGCACTGGAGTGGGCGTCAGGAAGCCATACATGAAGCGGAAACATAGCCGCTTTTATCCCCAAACCCGTAAACATAAAACCAACAGCCAATAAAATATTAGTTGGATAATATTGCCAAACATCTGCTATAACATTATTAACTTCTACTATATTCAAATGTCCCGTCACCATATAAAGCAAAGCAATTCCAAACATAAACGATATTGACCCTAAAGTATTTAGAATTAAATATCTAAATGAAGCCAAAAAATTGACTTTTTTATGTTTAATAGAAATAATTCCACAAGAGGTTAAAGATAAAATCTCCATAAAAACATATATATTAAATAAATCATTACTAAAAGTAATTCCTACCATTGCAAATATCAAAGTAAATACAATAGTATAGTAGCTCAAAGTCTTCGAGGAATCTACTTCATGCTCAATATCCTCTAAAGAAAACAACACAACTATTGCCGACACTGACACAATCAACAAAGTAAGAAGAGCAGAAAATCCATCTATGGCAAACTCAATCCCTAACTGCCTACTCCAGTTACCAAAGTTATAAGTAAAGGGGCCTTCAGCCTGGACATATAAAAAAGTAAGAGCGGATAAAATAATTGCCACGCCAAAAGTACCCATCAACATAAACTTTACAACATTGTCAAACCGCTTTTTTATTACAGGAGTGGATACACCCACTATTAAAAACAAGGACATAATTATTATTGGAAAATGAGTACTATTCATTGGGTAAATCACTCCTTATTTCCATGATTTCATCCATATCTAATGTGCCATACTCGTCATAAATTCTAATAATTAAACTTAAAGCATAAGCAGTCAAGCTTATGGCAACTACTATACCGGTTAAAATAATAATAGAGGGAAGGGGGTTTACATAAATAGCATCGCTATTTTCTCCAATTATAGGCGCTTCTCCCCCTGCTACATAACCTATAGAAACAAAAAATAAAAACACCGATGTCTCCATGATGTTAATGCCTATTACTTTTTTTAACAAGTTGGAATGGGTAAGAACTGTATATAATCCTATTACAAACAACACAGCCGCTCCTACATAATTTATATGATCTAGAAGCTCATTAATTAGCTCCATAGCTAGTCCTCCTCAATAATGGTGTGAAATAACGTTATTAAAGTACTTGCCACCTTCATACCTATAGCCATAGTTGCAATAGGTATAAAACCAGCACTTAAAATTCTGCCAGTTTGACCTAAATCAAAACCAGCATCAGCATTGGTTAAAAAATTATTTCCTGTTACAATGCCAACCATCCCCAAGGCTAAAAGCAGTAAAATTGCGCTGGATTCTATGACCTTGGACACATGGTGAGGCATTTTTTTTGATGCACCTTCTAGCCCAAAGGCCAAAGTCAAAAGTATAATACTAGCACCTAAAATAGCACCTCCGGCAAAACCGCCTCCCGGCGAAAGATGCCCGTGCATTATTATAAAAATCCCGTATAGCTGAATAAAAGGAATCGTTAATCTACTTATTACTTTTACTATTAAATCATTCATTTAGTTTTCCCCCTCATTTCCATGCTGAGGTGCATTTCCTCTCTTTAGAACCGATACAACTACAGTAATTCCTGTAAAAAGCACCACTGTTTCACCTAGAGTGTCAAAAAACCTGTAGTCTGTTAGTAACGCTGAAATTACATTAGGTGAATTGGTATCTTCTATTGAGTTTTCTAAATAGTATTCAGTAACTTCTTCAGTGTAGGCAGGGTTGTCGACACTGCCAAGGGCAGGCATTTCCAATATCCCTGATATTAACACTATCAACAATCCAAACAACAATATCGCCAGTATTCCTTTTTTCACTTTTCAGTCCTCCTTGTCCTACTAATGACAGCTACGAAAAGCATGGTGGTTACCCCTGCACCCATGGCAGCTTCAGTTAAGGCGATATCGGGAGCTTTTAAAAGCAACCATAGCACCGCCATTGTAACACTATATGCACCAAAAATTACTACAGCACTTAACAAGTCCTTTGTACGCTCTACTGCTAAAGCACAACATATTAAAAATAAAATTAAAACTACATTTAACACTAACATTTTTCCACCTCCACCATTACTTTTTTTGGTTATAGTCTGCCTTTGCTATTATATGTGCTGCAGTGGGATTGGTAAGCCAAATAAAAACAATAACCAAAAATAGTTTTATGGCGACATCTAATTCTCCATGAGAATACACCATAAGACCTAAAAGTATTAGCCCCGCACCCAAAGTATCGCATTTAGTAGTTGCATGCATCTTAGAATAAACATCGGGCATTCTCAAAAGACCTATTGTGCCTACCAAAAAGAAAAAAGCACCCGCTAGCAATAAAGTTCCTGATAAAATATTCACTATCAACTCCATATGATCACTCCTTAATCCAATCGGCCTTTTTCTAGGTATTTGGAAACTGACACTGTAGCGACAAAGCCCATCATAGCATATACAAGGGCCACATCTACAAAAGCTCCTTGTCCATTAACTATGGCTAACAATGCTATAATAATGGCAACTTTAGTAAAAATAACGTTAATTGCTATTACTCTATGAGCAGCCTTTGGCCCTTTATATGCTACATACAGTCCAACAAAAGCCAGTAAAGCTAAAAAAACTAGTATCCCTTGCATTATTAAAGCTATCATATCTTATTCCTCCATTTTTTTTGCGTATTGTTCCATAGGAGAATCTTCTAATCCTTCTGCTACGCCATCAGTCAAAGCATGAATAATAAACTCGTTTTCTTTAATATCTACAGTCAAGGTCCCTGGCGTTAAAGTTATAGAATTACCATATAACACTTTGATAAAATCATTTTTAAAGCTAAGCTTCTTTTTTACAAAGTGAGGTTTTACAGGTAATGAAGGACTAAGAACTATTTTCGCTACATAAATTCCTGACTTAAATATTTCAATAATCAAAACAGGAATGTAGGTGAAAAAAATCACTAGTTTTTTCATAGAATATAACGGCATTTCTTCTTTTCTTAACAATATATCTCTTGAGTAAATAAGAATTGTCCAACAAACCACAAACCCTATGGCTATAGACTCCATTGTTACTTTTGGAGATAACACCAACCAAAAACCAAGCAATGGAAAAAACATTACAATCATTTCTAAAAGACCAGCTTTTTTTTGCATATACTCACCCCTTTATTAAATCAAGTGAAGTTCCTCAATTAAAATATTACATCTTAAAATGAATAATGGCAATAGCTAAAAAAGGATAAGTTCCAATATTGATATCATTTGACAACAAATAAAAAAACCAACATTAAAGTAAGTACCACAGAATATATGATTATATCGCAGTTTATAATAGAGTACTCTACCTTATTAGCTCCTTTGTATACAAGGCTTACAAATTTGTTTATAACTCCTTCTCCGCTTTTGTTATTTTCACTATTTAAAGTAACCTTTTTATTTATATTACTATTCTTATCTGATCGCTGTTTTTTCCTATTTATTTTTTTATCAAAAAACTCAACCGCTTTTAGCACTACAGTCAAAGGTAACGCACAAATATAACCTACACTCAACCACCTAGGAAAGTTTAAGTGAAACAAATGAAACTTGGTTCCTAAACAAAATATAGTTAACCCCATCAAATAAACTGGTATCATCCCTAACAAATCTGATCGAGCAAAAATATTAATATCAACAATATAGTTGTCTATAAATTCAGGGTCATATGTTACACTTTCAGCTGAGGGTATTATAATTGTATCTAGCAAAAAATTGGGGAATATCCCTATAAAGATAATCATAATAGCTATTCCTGACATCGCTAAATTCATCATGGGGTATTCACCCTTGACATTCTTAAGATTCTCGGGACACTTGCCTAAAAAGATATAGTAAGTCCATTTAATAAAAGAACAGGCTGTACCTGCACTTATTAGCACAAATAAAAGTTCTGCTAATTTAAAAGAGGAATGACCATACATAAAAGATTCTTCTATAGCGTGATGTAGTAAAGTTTTACTGGCAAATCCATTAAATAACGGCATTCCAGTAATTCCTAAAGCTGCAATAGTGCTAACTGCAAATGTAAAAGGAAGTTTTCTCCACAATCCACCCATTTTATACATATCTAAAGTGCCTATTTTAAGGTAAACTACTCCAGCGACCATAAACAATAAGCTCTTAAATAAAGCGTGGTTTATAATATGGTACACCGCTCCAGAATACCCCATAGCCCCTTTATATCCAAGATACACCGCCACACCAATTCCCATAATAATATAACCCATTTGGCTTACACTATGGTAAGCTAACATTCTTTTCATATTACCTTGCTGGAGAGCCATAAATACCCCAATTCCCATAGTAAGAATACCCATCCAGATTAGCACAAACCCTATATTTTGAGATGTCATCCAAACACTATCTGTAAATCCTTCCAATACTTGATAAGGTTCAGGAAAAGAGAAGGTAGTGAGTATCCTAATCATCCCATATGCGCCTATTTTAACCATTATGCCCGACAGTAATGCACTAGCAGGTGTAGGTGCTATAGGATGAGCTTTTGGCAACCAAATATGCAACGGCACTAACCCTGCCTTTACGCCAAATCCGACTATAAACAAAGCTAAAATAACATACTCTATACCGCCTAAGTTTTGCAACTCTACAGCTAAGTTTGAGTATTCTAAGGTGCCGACATTTACAAATAAAAGAACCATTGCTAACAGTATACATAAGCCTCCCATGATTCCCATATAAATATAGCTATCCCCGGCTTCGATACATTTTTTTGTTTCACAATGAACAACTAGCATATAAGAACTAAAAGTCATTCCTTCAAAGAATAAAAAGGTAGTAAAAAGACAACCAGACAATATTGTTCCCAGTATAAAGCCAAATGTTAGCATCAGGAACAGATAAAATCTGTTCCTGTGCTCTTCCATATTCATGTAATCTGGAGCGTATATAGTAACCATTAGCCATATAATGGTGGTGAGTAGGCCTAAAACCAGCGCTAACATATCAAGAGTAAAATTTAAACCTAATCCCAAAACTTCTGAAACCTGTAGTGTTATAACACCTTCAGATACAGCGGGGATTGTAATTACCATCAATATGAAGGTAATAAAGGTTACATTAACTACTAAAATATCTCTTAAAACTTCGTGATTTGAAAACATTAACACAGCTAAGGTTCCAAATATCAAAGGTATAAATATTATTAACAACACGTAACCATTAAAACCATATACAAAGCTAATTAGTTCTGTTCTAAAGTTGCTAAAATAGCCTAACTCCATGCTAAAGATAACAGCCAAAGCTGCTATTGTTAGCAAAAATATTATCCCATTATTAATCGCTGTTAGGGAGTTTAACGACCTTTTAGATTCTCTTGGTGAGCATATATTTTTTTGCTTTTGAAGTTCCATACTTAATCCCCCACAGTAATTATTAAGCGAGAAATTTTTACCTTTCCTACTTAATTATATTTCTTTTTATAGCTGGCCAAATAGTTATAGCTAATATTCCACCTAAGGTCGCTGTAAACAACTGAGGCAGTTGTAACATAGCGGCGGGCTCTGGCGGTATGTCCACAATTAAACGAACCACAAAAGTTAAAATAAGGAACTTACCAAAAGAACTACAAGCAACAGCTATAAACTTATTCCTTTTATAAAAGATCATAAAAATAATTATCAAAGCCCAGTTGCTTATTATTATAAACGGAATTACCGGGCCTAAAATTGGTGGCAATATCCCTCTAATAAAGGCTATCAAAGGCGTTAGCCCTCCAACTATTATAGAACCATATATCCCAACAGAAAGAGCAGCTAACACTAACATTGCATTTACTACAATTCCCGTCACCATTTGCGGAAGACCTAGCATTTGAAATGTCAAAGTAATAGCTAACAAAATACCAGTTTGAGTTATAAATCTTACATGTTTATGTCTCCCCATAATTTTTTTCTCTCCCCTATCTACAATAGACTAGGATTTGGGGAAACCTCTTTTTTGCCTTCAGTTTTGCTCAAGTTAGCAAAGATGTCAGATACTCCTCTTACCGCTATTACTGATCCAAAAGCAATTGTACCAAGTTTTCCTCCTGCTCCACCCATGTAAGGATTTGTATAAATAAAAGCCAAGGCGCTTATCAGTGCAGCTAAAGCTAAATATTTTTCATTTGGGATTCGATGTTTACCAGCCATACCTGCAAAGGAAGCACATATCGCCATAATTGCTAAACTTCCTCCACTTTCAGGAAAGGCTGCTGGAAGAACAAGTCCTGCAATTAAGCCTACAATACCGGAAGCCATGACTGGTCCATGACCTAAGCGGTGAGATATGGCATAGGTCATAACACCTGCAATTACTGAACATAATATTATTTTTACCATCATATCTACGTTAGGAATTTCTGCACTTAAAAATTCCTGACCTGTTAACAACCCGGTAACTACACACCCTGTAAAGGCAATAGTACCAAATTTACCACCAAACCCGTTAAAGACTATTTTAGATATGACAAATACTATACCTGCAATTGCTCCTGCAACAATTATTGCTATATAAGAAGAGAGCAGTGCCTCCGAAGCCATACCCACAAAAGCTCCTGTATATAATGGTGCACCTAGTTTGGGAACTAATAAAGCCGCTAAAACGCCCACAGCCCCTGCAGCTACCACTGCACCAAGCTGAAGCTCTACACTTAAAAAGTACGTTATAACAGCTCCTATAATTATTGAAAGGAAGTTATAAAAATCATTGATATCAAACTTAGTTGTCTCATAATTACTAACTAGATTTAACGATATTTCCTTTTTCATTGCGTATATAATACCTACAATTGCGATAGTTAAAACCGAAGAAGTAAAGAAGTGGTTTGCATCAAAGGCAGCATAAAGCCCTGCAGTATATAAAATTAAACACATAACAACTAAAATTACATAGCCTAAGGTCCAAATTGCTTTTTGCATAGTTTGCCTCCTTTTTTTTAATTTTCAACAATGTGGCTCAACGATAGAGCCACATTGTTGAAATTTTTTTAACCCAGTTTTTCTATATTAACACCTGTAACCTTCAAGCTTGGAATGCTAGCTTTAGCATCTAATAGTTCGGAGTTAGTTAACACGTTTGCTCCATCTTTAAAGTGGAAAGGCACACTAACTACATTGTCAGAAACTAACTCTGTTATAAACGCTCTAGGTTTTATTTCACCTCTCGGAGAGCTTACCTTTATTACTTCTCCATTTTCTATCCCAAGCTTTTCAGCTGTGTTAGGACTGATTTCTACAAAGGTTTCATTTACAAGTTTGTTTACGCCCTCTGTTTTATCAGTCATTGTCGAGGTATGGTAGTGATATAGAACACGGCTGCTAGTCATAATATAAGGGTAATTATCTTTATCAGATAGCTCCGGCGTTTCTTCAAACTCAACTGGCACTAGCAAACCCTTACCCCTTACTGGCTGGTTTGCGTGTAAGAATTTGGTGCCTGGATGCTCTTCATTTGGACAAGGCCACTGAATTCCGTCATCTTTAATACGGTCGTATGTGATACCAGAATAAGATGGAGTGACAGCTCTTATTTCTTCGAACACCTCTTCGGCAGTTTCAAAGTTATTCTCATATCCTAAAGTTCTCATTAGCTCAACAAATATTTGCCAATCTGGTTTTGCTTCTCCAGGAGCACTCACTGCTTTTCTTACCCTTTGGACTCTTCGTTCGGTATTAACAAACGTTCCGTCTTTTTCTGCAAAAGCAGCAGCTGGTAAAACAACATCAGCAAGCTCTGCTGTTTCCGTTAAAAATATATCCTGTACAACTAAGAAACTTTCTTTTAGCCCCTTAATTACATGGTTTGTATCAGGATCAGATAACACAGGGTTTTCTCCCATAATGTAAAGCATTTTAATTTTTCCGCTTTCTGCATGTTTCATCATATGAGTCATGGTCATCCCAGTTTCACCAGATAGCTTTGTTCCCCAAGCCTTTTCAAACTTTTCCTGAACTTTTTTATCGCCAATAGGCTGATATCCAGTATAAACGACAGGTAAAGCACCCATATCACAGGCTCCCTGTACGTTGTTTTGACCCCTTAGCGGGTTAATTCCTGTTCCTTCTCTACCCAAGTTGCCAGTAACCAAAGCTAGATTAGATAGACTGATAACACCGTCTGTTCCTTTATGATGCTGAGTTATTCCCATGCAGTAGAAAATACTTCCTCTATCGTATTTAGCGTACATTCTGGCAGCTTTTCGGATATCTTCTGCATCTACCTCACAAATCTCTGCTACCTTTTCAGGGGTGTATTTTTTCAATACTTCTTTCAACTGCTGGAAACCTTCAGTATTTTTCTCAATATACTCTTTGTCCTCTAGACCTTCCTCTAAAATCACATTTAGCATTCCATTTGATAATGCAATACTGGTACCTGGTTTGATTTGTAAAAATACGTCAGATACATCCTCCAGTGAAATTTTGCGAGGATCAGCTACTATTAATTTGGCACCTTTTTTAACCGCTCTTCTAATACGCGCTCCAATAACAGGGTGATTTTCTTCTGTATTTGTACCTGTTAAAAATATAACTTCTGCCTTGTCTATCTCTGCGATACTATTTGTCATAGCTCCACTTCCAAGTGTAGTTGCAAGACCTGCAACTGTAGAGCTGTGTCAGAGTCGAGCACAGTGATCAACGTTGTTTGTACCGATACCTGCCCTAAAAAACTTAGTCATCATATAATTATCTTCTGTTATAGCTCTAGCGGAAGAAAATCCACCGATAGCATCAGGTCCATCTTGTTCTTTAATTTCAGTTATTTTGTCCGCTATTCTTTGATAAGCTTTCTCCCAAGTTGCTTCTTTGAGCTCACCATTTTCTCTTACAAGTGGTTTGCTTAGTCTATCAGGGTGGTTAATAAAATCAAAAGCAAACTTGCCCTTTACACAAAGCAAACCTTGATTCAACTTACCTTTTACGGGATTGACCTCAACTATCTTGTCATCTTTAGTGGAAAGTTCTAGCTGACAACCAACTCCACAGTATGAACAGGTGGTTTCAACTTTTTCTGTTTCCCAGTGCCTATATTTATGTTTTGCTTTCGGCATCAGTGCTCCTACTGGACAATTTGAGACGCAATTTCCACAGGACACACAATCTGTCTTTGTTAACTCTTTGACAATGTTTTGGGGAGCTTTAACATACCCTTGCATACCTTGTCTTACTAAAGATAACCCTTCTACACCCTGTAACTGTGTGCAGATTTCCACACATTTTCCGCACGCGATACATTTCTCTCTATCAATGTAGTAAAAAGGATTTTTATCGAAAAGTTCCTTTGGAGCAATATTTTCTCTAAAATAGTCAGGTCCTTTAACATCGTATTTATAGCAATACGTTTGCAAATCACAATGCCCTGACTTTTCACAGGTTAAACAATCTAAAGGATGATCAGCCAAAACTTCTTTAAGAATCTCTTGTCTAGCTCTAACCACATTGTTAGATTCCGTCCAAATCTCCAAATTATCCTTTACCATTACATCAGTAGAATCGACTAGACTCTCTTCTCCTTTTATTTCGACAATGCTTAAGTCAGCTCCGCTATCTACAGTTTTCATCTCAAAGCGTTCGTCATAATTTAAAGTTGGTATATTTATATTGTTCAAGCGAGCTGCATTAAAAACACTTATTCCTTCTTCACATTGGACAGGTCGTCCGTTAATTTTAATTGTTATCATCATGTTCACCCCTTACATCAACATTTTTCGTAGAGCGATCAATATAGTGGGTATGAAGTAAATCGTGAGCTTTATGTCCACCTGGCTGCCCCAAATAATTATCATACAATTTGCTAATTAGAGGATTCTCATGAGACCGGCGCAAGGTAGAGTTTCCATCTGTTTTATAAATGCCTGCCATTCTCTTTTTAACTGTTTCCATAGAATCTGGAATAGGGGCTCCTCCTCCATTAATACAACCTCCTATACATCCCATTATTTCTACAAAGTGATATTGTTTTTCACCATTTTCAATTTTTTTCATTAGCTCCTTAGCAGCAGCTGTACCATGGACAACAGCAATTTTGACCTTCATATCTGCTATTTTAATCTCTGCTTCTTTAGCATTTGTCAGTCCTCTTACACCTTCATACTCTATTTTGTCTAGTTTGCCTTCACTAAGTTTCCAAGCAACTGTTCTTAAAGCTGCTTCCATAACTCCACCTGTTGTACCAAAAATTCTTCCAGCACTAGTGTGATCTCCTAAAAAGTTGTCAAAACTTTCTACGTCAAGCTTTGCAAATTGAATTTTTTCCATCTTTATCATTTTTGCTAACTCTCTCGTTGTCAGTACCGCATCTACATCTTTTAAGTCGTTGACTTTTAATTCTTCTCTATCTGCTTCGAATTTTTTAGCAGTACAAGGCATTATAGATAGGCTAAATATTTTTTGAGGTTCTAAATCATTAATTTCTGCATAATAGGACTTAGACAAAGCACCGAACATTTGTTGTGGTGATTTACAAGAAGATACATTTTCCAATAAGCGGGGATGATTATGTTCTACATACTTTACCCAACCTGGAGAGCAGGAGGTTAACAACGGAAGCTTTTCACCTTTTTGGATTCTGTCAATAAACTCAGTTCCCTCTTCCATTATTGTCAAGTCTGCGGTAAAATCGGTACTAAATACTTTGTCTGCACCTAGTTTCCTTAATGCTGCATTGGTTTGTCCTGTAACATCAGTGCCAGGCTCCAACCCAAATTCTTCACCCAAAGTGTGTTTAACAGCTGGTGCTGTTTGTACCACTACGTGTACATTAGGATCATTTATAGCTGCACGTACTCTATGGATATCATTTTTCTCTACTAACGCCCCTACAGGACATACTTTTATACATTGACCACAGTTTATACAATCAGTTTCTGAAATAGGTTCCTTTTCTTTAGTGTTAATAACTGTGTCATGTCCTCTTTCGGTATAATCATAAATGCCTATGTCCTGTGTTTCCGAACAAACTCTAACACAATTTCCACATACTATGCATTTATTTATATCTCTAGTAATGGAAGTACTTGATAAATCAAGAACTTCTTTTTGTGGCAAAGTCTCCAGCAATTGCTCTTTTCTATTAACATCATATTGGTAACAAAGGTTTTGCAATTCACAATCTCCAGCTACTTTATCGCAAGTCAAGCAATCATTTGGGTGATTGGCAATTAAAAGTTCTAACGTCGCTTTTCTTGAATCTTTAATTCTCTCTGTTTCTGTGCGCACTACCATTTTGTCTTTTACTTTTGTATTACAAGAAGCCAAAAGCTCCTCTTCTCCATCAACCTCCACAACACACATTCTACAATTTCCCTCATCATTCAAATCGGGATGAGTACATAAAGTAGGGATGTTAACTCCATTTTTCTTACATACATCCAAAATTGAATTATCTTCCGTAGCAACTACATTTTTACCATTTATAGTCAATCTAACTGTTGCCATTTTCATACCTCCCTTAGCTCTTATTCCTTATGTTGAAGACTCGCCATAATTGGATTTATAGCTTTATTTCCAAACCCACATAAAGAAGAATCTTTTATTGCTTTTGCAAAAAACTCAACTAGTTTAACCTTATCCCGTTCTCCTTCAAAGAAAGCTGGCACAAGATCTCCCATTCTCTTTAATCCCTCTCTACATGTGGAACATTTGCCACATGATTGCTGTGAATTATGTTGCACTGAGTTAACAATAAGTTCTGTTAACCTTTTTTTATCTTCTATAACTTCTACAGGACTCGCCCCAAGTAAAAAACCTTCCTTCTTTGAGGTTGCATAATCAATCTTTGTTGTTTTTAGTTGTTCCTCGGTTAAAACCCCACCTAAACTTCCCCCAACATTTATAGCATACAGATTGGGAATGTTTATTCTTTCACTTGCTTTTTTAATTAATTCTTCGAAGTTAGAGCCTAGCTCCATAGTAACTAGACAACCTTCCTGACCATTCTGCACATAAAATACTTTGCATCCATAATTATCTGCTTCCCCCATAGTCTTAAACCATGAGCTTCCATTTTCCACTATTAAAGATATATTAATTAAAGTTTCTACGTTAGCAATAAATAGCTTGCTTTGCTGCCATGTATTTTTGGCTTCTAAAAATGGGTAACGTCCGTGACTTAAATTTTCTTTATAATTAGTTAAAAGTGCGATGTCATTATCAAAAAAAATATTTTTTTCATCTACATCAATAATGTCAATCTTTAACTCTTTAGCCTTAAAATAACCCATTTTACCCATTTGTTTAATAGTTAGTTTTAACATTCTACTAATCAACTGGTGGCTTTCGTTTATAAAAATGCTAACTTTTGATGCTTTTACCGCCTTTGCAGATAAAACTAATCCTTGAACTAAGTGGTAGGTATTCGATGAAGCTAAGCCATTATCTAACTTTGAATTACCGATATGCAAAACTACTTCTTTAGAGCCAGTATATTTTGCTACCTCTTCCATATAATTACCGATAAATATTTTTCTACCATCCCTGCTGAGCAGCTCAGCTTCTTTTATCTCTTTAATAACTTCTTCGCCTTTACTTTCTACGACAGCCATTGAGTCAAAAGCGAGTTTCTCCACATCATATTTTTCTAAACCTTGTTCGTTTAGAGATAAAACTCTTTCCATCTTAAAACCTCCTTAAATTTCGTTTATAGATATCTCCCTGTAGCTACAGTACTTTTTCATCACCTCCAAATACCTTTAAAATATTTTATTGTTATATAAAGAGCAATTGTCATGCCAAAAATATAATTCTTAAAACCCGCCAAACATAGCCATGCACCTCACATTTCAACCGTCCTAATTTTAGGACAAAATTCGAGCTATTTCATTTTTTTCTCCTCAGTCGCTTTATGCCAATGAAGAGACTGAGGGTGTCTTTGTTTTCGGACATCATCTTTAAACTAGGACACCTCTTTATTCCATGATTTTAAACTAAAAAATGGTACCTGCTATTACTAGCAGATACCATTTTTTAGTTTAAATTGTTTTTTCCAGTTAGTTCAGAAGAAGTATTAGATAAATCTTCTAACGACGAATTTGTTTCCTCAGATATAGCCATAACGTTTTCCATTTTTTCTCCTACGATGCTAATAACTTTATTAAGTTTATCTACTGAATCTTCTATGGTTTTTACACTCTTTACTCCACTACTATTATTTTTTTCTGTTTGGGATACCACAACCTCAGATTGTTCTGCAAGCTTTCTAACTTCCTCAGCAACGACGGCAAACCCCTTACCTGCATCTCCTGCTCTGGCAGCCTCTATAGATGCATTTAAAGCAAGCAAGTTAATTTGTTCTGCAATTTCTACAATTTTGTTTGACATTTCTTCATGCTCCGAAAAAGTTTTCGTCAATAAATCAACGCTGTTAATAGTATCTTGAGATGCAGTTTCTATATCTCCCATCTGACTGTTTATTTCATACATATCTTTAGCCGTCTCTTCTGAAACTTTGGTCAAATCATTAATAATGCTGTTTATATTTTCTGCCCCTTGCTTTATGTTTTTCAATAACATCTCTTGTTTTTGGGAGTTTTTTCTAGTTAACTCTGCATTTTGTCGTTCTTCATTTAACAACTTTTCCTGTTTGATTTCCCCTTCTCTTCTATTATATTCTATACAGTTTTCTAAAACGTTGTAATTTAAGGCGATAACTTTAACCATATCTTCACAACTTTTATAACCACAAGCAGCACAATCAAAACTTTTATCTTCATCGGTTTTTTTGTGAAGTTTACTGTAAATTATATCCTTTTGATTTTGTTCAACCTTTTTCTCTTTCCATCTATTATTATAAGTTACCTTAAAGTCATCTACCCGTAGCTTTTTCTCGAAATTTTTCACCATATCTCTTGGAGAAACTTTCGAAAAAAGCCCTTTCTTTTGTGCAGTTATTTTTTTAGTCTTCTCATACAAAATAGCATCCATTTCATCAGAACTCATCATGTTTTCGGTAGCAGTTCCCAGCAAACATCCTTCTGAGCAATTAAGTATATCTATAACAAAAGGAAGCTTCCCCTGTCTTTTGTTGATACCAGATAAATAGTTTTGAACTAATTTAGGTCCTTCAATTTTTTTAATATGAAATCCCTTTCCATAAACCTGCTCAATACTTTCTTTTAATCCCCCAGGAGTGGGATACCAAAACCCTACTAAACTTTCAGGAGAGTCAAAGTTTTCTTCTTTTTCCCATTCCCCTTCTTTTCTGTACAACTCCATAATTTTTTTAAATGTAATGTTATAATCAATATGCTTATGTCTTCTGAATTCGTCGGTTTTTGCTATACAAGGCGACAGTGCAGCTATTTTCCCCTCAAACCCTTCATATTTTTTCAAATATATAGCTGCACAAGACATAGGTGAGCCAACCGGGCTTAAATATTTTAATAAATTTGGATAATATCGTTCGATACTGTTCACAATCACAGGACATGGTTGAGAAATGATAGTTTGTAAACTTTTTTCTTCAAAAATTTTCATATAAAGAAATGTAGTGATATCTGCCCCAAAGCTAACATCATAAATCAATTGGATTCCTTTACTCTTTAACCAAGCAAACACCTTTTTGTACTCATCGGGATAATTTAACATAAAAGCAGGGGCAACTACTATAGATATTTTTTTGTTTTGCTGAAGATCTGTTAAAAGCTGCTCTATATCGTCTTCATAATATCTGGCTTGATGGGTACAAGCTTTTATACACTCCCCACATGTTATGCACTCCTCATTTGCTATATCAACTTTTATTGCCCCAGATTCATCTTTAAAGGCTTTATTGGCCAATATTTGAGGGCATTCCCTAATACATTTATCGCATCCTGTACATTGTTCTTTATTAGTTTTTATTATTTTTTCTCCTAACATATTTGTCCTCCTCTAAAGCTAATATAATATAGATCATTTAATTATATATAGCAAATACTATGCCAGTAAAAAACAAGCTGCTTTCCCCTTATTTACTCCGTCCCATTAACTTAAGAATTATTAAGTAAAAGAGGCTGCACCATTATAGGATAATCCTATGATGGTGCAGCCATTGTCATATCTCTAAGATATTTCTGTTGTTAAGTTATATTTTTTTAGTTTTTCATAGAAATTTGATCGGGATATATTTAAAAGCTTAGCAGCTTTAGTCCTGTTATTATTAGATCGTTTTAGTGCATTAACCAATACCTCTTTTTCCACTCGCTCCAAAATTTCATCTAAAGGTTTATTAGGATTAGTTATATTAGTGCCTTGACTTTGATTTTCCCAAATAGATTCAGGTAAATGTTCTGGTAAGATGGTATCTTCCTCTACAAGATTTAACAATCTCTCTAATAGGTTTTCTAATTCCCTTACATTACCAGGCCAGCTATAGTTGCACAACATTTCTTTTGCCTTTGCGCTAATGGATTTGCAAGGCAATTTATGTTCTTTAGAAATCTTATCTTTGAGTGAATCAATTAGTAAACCTATATCATCTTTATGCCTCTGCCTTAAAGGTGGAATGGTAAAGGTAAGCACGTTCAGTCTGTAAAACAAGTCTTCTCTAAAGCCACCTTTATTTATTTCTTGTTTTAAATCTTTATTAGTAGCAGCTATAATTTTAACATCTAGTTTTATAGATTTATCCCCACCAATCCTCATAACTTTTTTATCTTGTATTACCTGCAAAATTTTAGCTTGCATGACAGGACTCATATCGCCTATTTCATCTAAAAAAATAGCGCCTTTATTTGCCTGTTCAAATTTCCCTATTTTACCACCTTTTTTAGCTCCTGTAAACGCTCCTTCTTCATACCCAAATAGTTCCGACTCTAAAAGCTCATGGGGTATAGCGCTACAGTTAATTTTAACAAAGGGTTTGTCTTTTCGTTCTCCTAACCTATGAATAGTTTCAGCAAAAAGACCTTTACCTGTCCCACTTTCACCTAAAAGTAACACTGTAGAGTCGCTTTTGCTGGCTTTAAAAACAAAGTTCTTAGCTGCCAATATTGACTGGGAACAGCCAACTATGTTTTGGTCTATTTCGTTATACAGTTGCAAGAGATTCTGAGCTTTTTTCTGATAGTGAGTCGCTCTATTCTCAGTTAACTTCAGCAAATAAGGAAGGCACATCTCCACCTCAGCAACACCGTGATATACAGCCACTGCTTTATCTCTACAAGTTTCATAACCACAGGCTCCGCAGTTTAGTTCGTCCTGTTTCTCAAATTTCTCACTATATTCTAAAATTCTTACTATTTCTTTTTCTGAAGGGAAACTTTTTTTCTTTTTTAAAACACGAAATTCTCTCGACAAGTCAATCTCAACGTAATAATCTGGAGATTTGGGGGCCTTTTGCTTTTTTTCTTTTGCAAAATTAACCACTTTATTTTTTTTATATTGATTAGTACTTTTATCACCATAAAAATCCGGTCCATTTATACAACCTTTACAATATAAGATATCAATAAGTGCCGGTTTGAGCTCATTATTTTCAATTCCGTTTAAAGTTTCTAGAACTTCCTCTTTCCCTTCAACCACAGACACATCATTATTTAGTAAGTCGCCATCAATATTAGCTGCTTTTAGCAGCCCACCAGATATAGGAAACAGCTGACCTAAATACTCTTCACTCAGATAGTCGAGGGGTGCTTTCTGACAATCTTCTATATTAATTTTTTTCTTTTTTAATAAGCCTTCTAATTCAGAAAACAACAACGCATAATCTACTTTTCCATCTACAGACTCATGGGTAATTTCTGACTTTTTGGCAACACATGGGCCTATAAAAACAACTTCTACCTGTTTATCCCAACTTTGTTTTACAAGATCACCCATAGCTATCATTGGTGAAACAATATGAGCTAGATTATCAATTAAATTAGGATAATGTTTTTTAACTATATTAATTACAACTGGACAGGGTGATGTTAATATAGGTTTATCCAACGGCTTTTGATAAATTTTTTTGTACTCTTGTGCTACAATCTCAGCTCCTTGCGCTACTTCATAAACTTGACTAAACCCCATTTTTTTTAATGCTCCCACTAGTTTATAAGGATCCTCTTTAAAAAAAGCCACAAAAGATGGAGCCATCAAAGCTACTGTTTTTGTATTTATACTGTTAAGAGATTTTTCTACATCACTGTCAAAATCCTTTAAAACTTTGTTGCTCTGGCTACAGGCTTTTATACAAAACCCGCAGCTTACACATTCTTCTTCTATTAAACTTGCTTGCTCCCCTTTAAAACCAATAGCATTTACTGGGCAATGACGCACACAGCAATAGCACCTTTTACATTGTTTGCCTTGAGATGCTATTATCACATATACCAATCCCCCTAGACTTTATTTTGAAACCTATTAGCCTAAAACTTTAAAGCTATTATTGTTATTATAACATAACCCTAAAAACTTTTTCAGCTGCATGAAGGATTCTTCTTCTACCACACAAAGTACATCCATAAGGAACCTCACTCCTTTATTTATTTTAGATTATTCTCTTAAGGGAGAATTTTTAGGCTCCTCTTCTATTTTGTTAGTATTTTCCCTGCTTAATTTTACACTAATTTTAGGTTAAAGAATTCAACACAGCGAGGAAAAGCACCAGTAAAGTACGCTAATATAATTCCATAGTTTGTGATGGCAACACTTTTTTCCTGACAAAATCTTATCCTATTCATCATTGTCTTTTTATTTACCATGCAAGACCCACAATGGATAACAAGGTCATAGCCTTCGATATCTTCTGGAAAGTCATTGCCCATTTTAAAGTCAAATTTTATGTTTTCATCAATATGTTTTTTTATCATGCGGGGAATCTTAACTCTTCCTATATCTTCATGAGAATGATTATGGGTACAACTTTCTGAAATAAGAACTTTTGATTGTCCGTTTAGTTCTTTTAGTTTCTCTATCCCATAAACGAAAGTTTCAAGATCACCTTTATATCGAGCAAATAGAATTGAAAAACTAGTCAAACTCATTTCTTTAGGTACAATTTTGTTAACTTCTCCAAAAGCTTGAGAATCTGTAATCACTAAATCAATATCTTTGATCTCACTTAAAGCTTCATTTAGCTCTGTGTCCCTTACAACATGGCATTTTATACCGTGATCAAGGCAGTCTCTAATCACCTGTACTTGTGGCAAAATCAGCCTCCCTTTTGGAGCTTCTGAATCTATAGGTACTACCATTAACACATTTCCCCCGTAGGGAACTAAATCTCCAACAATTGGCGGATCTGTCTCTTTTTTTTGCAATCTATTTATAATTTCATCTTTTAATTGTAGGATATTTTGATTTTCTAGCGCCGAAACAGCTATGGGATTATCTAGCTTTTGCATAAAATCATTTAAATCTTTCTTTAAAACAGTATCCATTTTGTTAACCACAGTCAGGTACGGAATGTTATACTTCTTAAAATTATCTAGCGCATTATAATAATCATCTAGGTTAGGGTCATTAACATCTAAAACGTAAATAGCAAAGTCCGTTCGTTGTAGTATCTTAAGTGTCTTATTTACCCTTAGACTTCCTAACTCACTATCATCATCTAATCCAGCTGTATCAATAAACACCACAGGCCCAAATGGAATAAGCTCCATACTTTTAATTACGGGGTCTGTAGTAGTTCCTTTGACATCAGACACTATCGAAATCTCTTGGCCTATCATGGAATTTAGCAAGGTAGATTTGCCTGAATTAGTCTTTCCA
Source organism: Proteinivorax hydrogeniformans (assembly GCF_040515995.1). GTDB lineage: Bacteria > Bacillota > Proteinivoracia > Proteinivoracales > Proteinivoracaceae > Proteinivorax > Proteinivorax hydrogeniformans. The sequence continues at coordinate 2,490,943 of NZ_CP159485.1, forward strand.
TAAATGGCGATATGCTTTTTACTCCCTCTTGGTGTGTTTTGCATAGTATCCTCCTATAAGAAAATGTCTTTTTTACCATTCTTTAGCTTTTCTAAGCAATTTATTGTTTGCTTTTTAAGTTCGTTATTTTTCATTCCTTTGACTTTAAAATCAATAAGCTTTTCACTTTTTTTTAAAAGCTCTCTATCTCCATAGTTTAGAACAAATTCCATAAAAGTAATTAAAGCGTTAGGTGTACATACATTTTGTATCTGTCCAGTTTTGGTCATCTTTGCAAATTTCTCGCCGGTTCTTCCTTGTCTGTAGCATGCAGTGCAATAGCTAGGGATATGCCCAGAATCAACAAGTTCTTTTAAGATCTCAACGACAGTTCTATTATCATCAACATCGAATTGCTTATTTTCGCCGCCAGAGCCTGAAGCTTTATAGGCATTAACACCAGTGCATGAGCCCGCACTAATCTGAGATACGCCGTACTCTATAACTTCTTTCCTCATCTTAGGTGTTTCTCTAGTGGATAGTATTAGTCCGGTATATGGTAGGGCTAGCCTTAAAATAGCGACCACTTTTTTAAAGGTTTTATCATCTAAGATATGAGGAAACTCGTTAATCTCCATGCCTTCAGCCTTCTTTAGCCTAGGAACTGATACGGTATGAAAACCTACTCCATAATGTTTTTCTAAGTGTAAATTGTGCATCATAAGGGCTAAAACTTCGTATTTGTAATCAGCTAAGCCAAATAGCACTCCACCTCCTACATCATCTAATCCCGCCTCCATAGCTCTATCAAATGCTGTTAGATGATAATTGTAGTCACCTTTTTTCGAATTTGCATGAACCCTTTCAAAAGTTGGCTTGTGATACGTTTCTTGAAATAAAATATAAGTACCGATATCTGCACCTTTGAGCTTTTTATAGTCCTCCACAGAGGTAGCAGCGATATTTACATTTATCCTTCTTATCTCCCCTCGCTTTGAATAAGTTGAATAAATTGTATCAATTGCTTTTAACACATATTCGATATTACAATTTATGGGGTCTTCGCCAGCTTCTAAAGCCAATCTTTTATGCCCCATTTCTTCTAAAAGGGTTACCTCCTCTTGGATTTGTTTTTGGCTAAGTCTTTGCCGCTGAAATTTATTATCTCTTTTGTATCCACAGTAAGAACAATTGTTGACACAAAAATCACTAACATATAGCGGTGCAAACAGAACAATTCTATCTCCATAAATCTCCTTTTTTATTTTACCCGCTGCTTTATAAATTTTCTGCATTTGTTCACTATCTGAAACATGTAGTAATGTGGCGACGTCCTTATACGATAGCTCTACCTTATTTAATGCTTTTTGTAAAATTCTATCCACTTCTGCTGCGGTATATGTTTTAGTTTCCTTAAGTACACCTTGTATAAAATCATCTTTTATAAAAATTATAATCTCCTCCAGTTTTTATGATCTCCTCGCGACATATCTAAAGAGTAGCCTATATCACTTACTTTGCCCTCTATATGTTTTCGACATTGGGCGGCTTCATCTGAAACACAAATCTTGCCATTGTAAAGTGCATATTTTGCCCTCACATTTGTTGGTGATAAATTAGGCATAACCACATTTGCACCAAATCTTATTCCTTGTTCACGCCCTATAGGATCAACACTCCCTAATGCAGTAGTGGCTGGCAGAAGCACCTTTGGCAGCATAAGGCGGACAATAGCTAGCAAAGTAACAACCTGACGAACGCTGCCGTTAACTTCTCCTTCTAAAGGTGTGTTATCGTGGGCTATAAATGGCCCTATTCCAATCATTTCAGGTTGAAGTTTTTTTAAAAACATAAGATCTTCGACATAGTCCTTAGTGGTTTGCTTAGGTAAACCTACCAAAAATCCAGCACCAACCTGGTAACCAATTTTTTTAAGATTCCATAGGCATTGCTTTCTACTTTCAAGGCTCATATTGGGATGATACTTTTTATATAAAACTAGCGCCGCTGTCTCATGCCTTAAAAGATACCTATCAGCTCCCGCTTCATAATACTGTTTTAAAGAATTAAAGCTCTTCTCCCCTAAAGATAGCGTCAGTGCGCAGTCAGGGAGGGCCTTTTTTATAGCTCGTATTACCTCAATTATTTTTTCGTCGGTGTAGTAAGGATCTTCTCCCCCCTGTAGCACAAAAGTCCTATACCCAAGCTTGTAACCAGCATCACAACAATCCAAAATTTCTTCTGCTGATAACCTGTACCTGTCTGCCTTTTTATTATCATGCCGTATGCCACAGTAAACACAGTTTTGTTTGCAATAATTGGTAAACTCAATTATCCCTCTTGTATAAACTGACCTTCCATACTCTCTAATTCTTACTTCATCTGCTTTTTCTCTCAAATATTCAAGGCTTTTATCATCGATATTATCTAGTAGATATTCAAATTCTTCTCTGTTTAAGGATTGATTATCACAAAGTTTATCTATTACTGTTTTCATACCTTGACCTCTTTCTTTGATATGGCTGTTTTAACAGTTACACTTTCAAGGCTACCTAGTTTACCTGTAAAACTGTTAATTTCATTTAATGTTCCTACAACAGTTATCGATACTACAGAAATTCCATGCTCGTTAAATGGAATACCCATCCTGCCTCTAACAATTCTACTATAATCTGAAACAACTCTATTAAACAGTTCTTGACATTTTTGTGGTTCTTCCAAAATAGAACTTATAACTGCTATCTTTTTCATAAGACCACCTCTTTTTATAATTTTCTAACCATTCAAACAAAAAACAACCTCTAAAAAGAAGTTGTTTTCAAAAGTCGCATATTAGTGAAAACTCCCTTTTAGATCAGAATAAATTCTTTTCTTTTAGGTGTTTTTATTTTGTTTACCAAATTTAAAAGGTAACCCTAAGTAAATTTGGTGGTTGTGAATAGTTTAACAACCAGCTCTGGTTATGTCAATAACTTTTCGATGATGTTTTAATCATTTCAAAAAATTCAGTCCTTAGCCAAAGACCTCGTTAAAGCTATCCCCGCTACAACATTTATCAGATAAACGTTAAGTGGCGTTTGTAAAATTTTTACCGGTCCATGCGCGGCAATACCAAACCATTCAAACCAGTAGCTTACCGGAATAATGCTTACGACAATTAAGATACAGCTTAAAACTAACAAAGCTACATCAACAGAAAACCCATTTTTAAATAGTTTAATAACTCTTCGCCATTCGATAAGTACCCCAAAAAGGATGATTAACACTTTTAAAAAAATTCTGTTTAGCACTGCCAACTCGAAATACTTACCCGCTTCTTGAATTTCATTATGTTGCCATTGCATTAAGCTTAACAACAAATACCCTATGCCAAAAACCAAGATAAACTTTAGAATCTTTTTTTTCACAATAATCCCCCTTTAAGTACTTACTTCTATATTTACATAGAAATCCCTTTATACAATTATATTCCTTACCTCTATAACCTTTCACGTTAATCTATGAAAGATTATGCGTTAGTAAAAAAAATAGATGGTTTAGATAGCCCCATAAGAGCTTATCCGCACCATCTACCTCATCATTTTACCGCGTTCTTACTCCAGCCGTAGGTTGCGGACTTCTAGCTCCTTACAGTCGCTACAAGCCTCGCCAACCCTTACACGGGTAGTACCTACATAGCTTTCTGCGCTTTCAGCTTGAAACCTCTGGGTACTACTCCCACTCAATGGTTCCCGGTGGTTTTGAGGTTATGTCGTAAACTACCCTGTTTACACCATCTACCTCATTTACTATACGCTGAGAAATTCTATCTAAAACCTCGTAAGGAAGGTGAGACCAGCTAGCAGTCATGCCATCTTCACTGCCTACAGCTCTAACTGCCACTACTTGTTGATAAGTACGGTCATCTCCCATTACCCCTACGCTGTAAGAACCTGGAAGAACCGCAAAGTATTGCCATACCTTATTTTCTTTATCATACGCTTTAATCTCTTCTCGGACTATTGCGTCAGCTTTACGTAAAAGTGATAGCTTCTCATCATTTACTTCTCCCATTACTCTTATAGCCATACCAGGTCCTGGAAATGGTTGCCTGTTTACTAAATGCTCCGCCAGACCTAGCTTTTTGCCTACTTCCCTTACCTCATCTTTGAATAACTCTTTCAAAGGTTCACAAAGAGTAAAGAACATATCTTCAGGGAGTCCACCGACGTTGTGATGAGTTTTTATGGTAGTAGCAGTTTTAGTACCACTTTCAACGATGTCAGGATATAATGTTCCCTGAACTAAAAACTCTCCTTGCCCATATTTAGCTGCCTCTTTTTCAAATATGTGTATAAACTCATTTCCAATGATTTTCCTTTTGCGCTCAGGATCAGTCACACCTTCTAACTTACTTAAAAAATGCTCTTTTGCATCTACTTTTATAACCTTAAGACCAAGCTTACCTTCAAAAGCTTCCATAACTTCTTCTGCTTCGTTGTGTCTTAATAATCCATGATCTACAAAGATGCATGTGAGGTTTTCTCCTATAGCTTTATGAACAAGTAAAGCCGCTACAGCAGAGTCTACTCCTCCGCTTAAGCCACATACTGCCTTTTTGTCTTTAATTTGGCTAGAAATGTTATCCACTGTGGTTTCTATAAAAGAATCCATAGTCCAGTCAGCATCTATTTTTGCAATTTTAAATAGGAAGTTTTTAATTACTTCCCTTCCGCATTCGGAGTGAATTACCTCTGGGTGAAATTGTATACCATATAGTTGTTTTTCATCGTTTTCAATAACTGCAGTTGGAGTATTTTTGCTAATAGCGGTAACTTTAAAATCAGAAGGTGCATATGGTATATAATCACTATGGCTCATTAGTACTTTTGTTGGAGAAGATATTCCATGTAAAAGCTTGGACTTCTCGTCTTTAATTTCCATTTCCATAACGCCATATTCTCTGCTATCAGCTCGCTGCACTTTTCCCTCTAGCTTGTGCACCATAAGCTGCATCCCGTAGCATATCCCTAACACAGGCCACTTACCACTGAAAATAATATCTTGACAGTCAGGAGCATTTTCCTTATACACACTAGCAGGTCCTCCTGACAAGATAATTCCTTGTGGGTTAAAGTCGGTGATTTCCTCAGGGGAAATATCATAAGGTTTTATCTCGCAATATACATTTTGTTCCCTAACCCTTCTAGCTATTAACTGACTATATTGTCCTCCAAAATCTAAAATTAACACTTTGTTCTTTTCATTCAACACTAAAACATCTCCTTTAAATAACAAATTTTATATGTCCTTTTGTAACTAATGGAAAAATATTTAAAAATAATGTACCCCAAGAGATAATCTTAGGATACATTTTTTTATCATGTTTTAATAAACATTTTCGTTTTCTTCGCTTACTCGCTTACTTTTTATAACATTATAAAGTCTCTCAATAAGTAATACAACAAACAAAGCGCCGGCAGCTATAGCAAAGTAGGTAACTGTTTGACTTTCGTTAGATAAGCTAGTACCTGGATGTCTTACTATCAAAAAGTAAGCCCAACCACTGATAAAGGTTAAAAAAACTAAAACAAACATTAAACCTGTGGCGCCGATCCCTTTATATATTTTTTTTACTATATCAGAAATTCTAGATTTATTCAAGTTTTATCCGCTACCTAAGTGAGTAGGAAACGGATCTTCACCTCCTTTATATTATGTTTATACCCTATTTTTAAAGCCTAATATTTTTTTTGCTCTATAATAAATAATCTTAAATAAATTAATGTTTTTATAACCTTTTTCTATCTCTTGATACTGAGAGTCAGTAACTTTTTGACCACCGTAGTAAACACCTTCAAATGTGCTTGTGATTTTTTGCAATAAGCTTTGAGGTAAGCCTGGTAATTTGTCCAATCTAGATTTGTATTCTAAAGGTGTCTCGCTATTTTTCTTACCCAGTCTACAAAACTTAAGTTTTGTTAGCAGTCTATTATACAAAACAATTGTAGCTAGCTCTCTACTTTTGTTTCTGTCCTTTCTTTTGGCATTGTAATAACCAATGCTGGAGGCTGAAATCAAAAGTATGACGCTTCCCCAAAATATTATTGAAGATATTTTAGTTTCTTCATCACCATTGTCGGTGCTATCATCGTCATGACCAGCTTCGCGATCTAAATCATCATTTTCTAAGTCATCCTGCCCATCTATATCTATATCGTCTAAGCTTCCATCCTCTTCCTCTGCTACACCGTGATGTACAAAACCGGGGGTAGGTTCAAATGGCACCCATCCACTGTTATCAATATAAACTTCCGGCCATGCATGAGCATTTTCCCTTTTAATGATATAATGGTCACCTTGTAAGGTGCCGCTGTTAAACCCAGATACCCAGCGAGACTCTATACCCGCTAACCTTGCCATAACGACAAACGCACTAGCAAAGTGGGAACAATATCCTTGCTCCTGGGTGAAAAGAAACTCTTCCACTAAATCTTCTCCTTCTTCTGGGGGGTAAACATCTAAAGAATACCTATAATTGTTGCGCAAGTGCGACTCTATTGCTTTAGCTTTGTTAAATGGACCTTCATGACCTTCTATAACTTCTTCTGTCAGCTCAGCTACAGGGCCGTTTTCGTACCCTTCTGGAAGTTGTAGCGCCTCTGGAATTGAATCTGATCGAAACTGCTGCTTTTTAAGAAACTCTATATCCCAGTTGGCGATATGGCTGACAAACCGATAGCTATCTCCCGCAGACAATCTATTGTTAATTTCAAGTTCTCTAAAATTGCTTATTGAAATGGTGGGGTTTTGGTCCATGTAAATTGCTTCGGTATTGCCAGGTGTAAAAAGTACATTGTAGCTACCACTTAAAACCTCTACTTCTCCTTCTACAACTGTGTACTCAACACCTTCTTTTTTTGATATAGGGAGAGAAGTTGGAAAATAAAGCTCTGATTCAATTTGTGGGGGTTCCGACCAACCTCGCCCGTTGTATACATATCTGTAGTGCCCCCTTAGATAATGAGGTTCATCAGTAGTCACTTGTAATACAGGAGTATCATCCATCTCCAAAGCATACCCCAGTATTTCATCGCTAGTGCTATAACCAGATTCTCTTATCTCACCATGCCCGCTATTTGGAGACGTTGCTCCTTTTGTATCTTGAAAACTATCAACAAGTTCCTCGACGGTCTGTATCCCCTGCAGCGGCCTATCAAAAGTCCAGCCAAATATAAAGAAGATAAGGACTACTATGAGAATGGTTACACTAACCTTATGCCACGGTACAGTTAAGTACCTTTTTTCCACATTTCTATCAGCTACTAAATATAAACCTAGTATTATAAATAGGTTGGCAAACGGCCTTTCGGTATAAATGCTAATTCCTATTAGTGCTGCACTGCCCAAAATAGTGAATATTAAATAAGCGTTTTTACCAGGTTTTTTTAAGAAAATTCGCTGAAGTAAAAAGGCCATGATAACACAACATACTGCACTAAATAAAGCAGAAACCCTATCAAAGCGCCCATAGAAAATAGCAATAAAATCTTCAGCTAAAATATCTATAATGCCAGTAACACCATAAGGGGACATCCCCTGTACATAAATAAAAGCTAATGCTATCTGAAAAAGCGTAACAACCCACTTATTACCTATCAATTTCTCAATCACCCAAAATAACAGTGTTAAAAATAGCACTGCTATAAACCCTGGATTTCTTGCAGGAAACTGAGAATGGAAGGATAAAACAAAAAGCATAAACCAAATAATAGTCACAAATTTATTTAACCCTAGCTTCATATACTTTCCTCCCTTCGCTCCAAGGTAACATCTGTTCTAGAGACGTTATTGGGTGGATAAAGGGTAAACTAGTGTCAGTGCTCTGCTCTCCAATTAAGTATATTTTTACCAAAACCTTTTTGTTGATTAAGTTTGTAATGTATTTTTTTAGTTTCTCGTCAACGCATGTGGTTACTATAATTAAACTTGTACCCTTTTCAAACCTATAAGTGTTATACCTGCAAAAAGTTGCTAAAGGTATGTTCCCATCATTTCGGACAAGGGCCAACTTTTCCATAGCTTCTAATAAAAACTGTCCCTTATGTTTTTTTTCAACTTCCCATCGGTGGGCATTATTCATCATGACGCTAAAGGGTTCGCCACTATTCCCAAATGCATTAGTCACAGTGGCTGCGACACTGACACATAACTCAAATATCTCATTTGTTTTATTTTCATTTTCCTTATAACAATCTAAAATTAGATGACTTCTTCGATTTAAAGAAGGAATAAACTCCTTACTCATAAGCATAGAGTTTTTGGCGCTAGCTTTCCAGTGCACTAAACTTAGCTTGTCTCCATGCTGGTATTCACGTACGCCAGAAATCTGTGTAGTATCATTTGTCTGGTATTGTTTTGGTCCACCTTGTTGCTGATTTTTTATACCAACAATGGACTCAGTGCTAACATTTATATACTTAGGATAAACTAAAATGCTTTCTGAGGATTTGATGACTTTCTTTATCTTTACAAGCCCAAAAAGATCCTTTTTATTTAGATAAATATCACCAAATAGGAGCTGCCCCCTCGGCAGGTCACTCAATTTGTATACCAGTTCCCTCTCTTTAAATACAAAGGGCAACACGCCTTTTGCGTTCTCATGTTTTCTATGCTTTAACTTATAAATTAAAGGAAGAGAGTCAACTACCTCTGGTAAAAACGTAGGCATAAATATTCTGTTGTAAACTTTAATTTTTACCTCCATATCGTCCTCAGCAAAAAGCTTCTTGCGCTTAGCTATTATGCGCTCAGCTTTTATACCATGGAATGCTCTCAGCAAAGCGGTCATGGGAAATATACAAATTAAGGCTGTCAACCAAAAAAACTGTTCTACTCTATGATGATTCAAAAAAAGTGTCCATATATAAATAAGGACTATGGCTGACAGCAAAAAGTAAATCCCCTTATTGTATTTAACCCTCATATATGATACTACCCTACCTGTTTACCAACTGGTACATCGGTACCATTTAATATTTCTCTTAGCACTAATTGTGGTTTTTGACCTTGCATGATTTCATCTGTATGGAGGATTATTCTATGGCCTAACACCTGCTTGAACATAGCCTTTACATCATCAGGAATCACGTACCCTCTTCCACTTAGCAGCGCTTTAGACTTTGAGGCTTTTATAAGGGCCAATGCTGCTCTAGGGCTTCCTCCTAAGTATATTGCTGGATGCTCTCTAGTTTTCCTAACTAAATCTACAATATAGTCTATAAGCTCGTCACTTGTATTTATATCATCAACTCTTTTTTGTAAACTTTTGAGCTGTTCGATGCTAACAGTTTGTTCAGGGTCTAGCCGCTCTAATGGATGTTCTCCTTTTAGTTGCGAGTTTATTATTTGCTTTTCTCCATTTACAGAAGGGTATCCTATGGAACACCTTATCATAAATCTATCTAATTGCGCCTCTGGCAAATTATATGTTCCTTCATGCTCAATGGGGTTTTGAGTTGCGAAAACTATAAAAGGTTCTGGCAACTTATAGGTAGCCCCATCAACAGTGATTTGTTTCTCCTCCATCGCCTCTAATAAACTTGCCTGAGTTTTAGGAGATGTTCTATTAATTTCATCAGCCAACACTACGTTGGCCATTACAGGCCCAGGCTTAAAGTCAAACTCAGTTGTTTTTTGATTGAATATAGAAACACCGGTAACATCAGATGGAAGTAAATCTGGGGTAAACTGAATTCTTCTATTTGAACAGCCCATTATTTTGGCTAATCCTTTTACTAATACAGTTTTCCCAATACCTGGAATATCTTCTAAAAGCACGTGACCGTTTGCCAAAGTAGCTACTAAAATATCTTCTATAACCTCATCTTTATCAATTAAAATTGTGGAAAGCTGCTTTCTAATACTTTCGATAACTTTTTTCTCCTCTGCATGTTCCATATTCCTTCCCCCTCATTTTTTTGAATTTTAAATACATAATAGCATAAAAGGCTGTTTTTCTCTACCAATATACTTTCTTTTTAAAAAAATAAGAAACTTCTTTTGCTTCCTTTTTTCATTTTTTAACCCCTAAACTATATAACATCTTAGTTCTTAGCATCTTAAATATCGAAGCTGATTTCCTCTGAGATACTATCTCATCTCTCTCACTTTTACCTATTGATTGCTGCCCATAGTAAGCTTTCTCAAATGCATGCGTTAACCTAAGAACGATAGAATGTGGTATCCATGGATACTCATTAAGTCGATTTGAATACTCTAAGGGGGTCTCACTAAGTGACCTAGCCATTTTAATACGATGTAACCTTTTGAGCACTACATGATAGGACTTAATAACAGCGGATTCATTGGACAATAACGCCTCTTTTTTTCCTTTTATTATCCTAACTGCTAGTATAGCTAATAGCCCTGTTAGTAGTGATATTATGATAAACGTTACAGGGACATTAGTTTGGTTTGGATCATCATCTGTAGAGCCACCTACCCAATCCCCTTCCTCATCCCAATATCCTTCCTCGATATGGTCGTGCTGATTTTCTCCTAAATCCCTCTCATATGAATCTGATTCATCTCTTGTTATATCCCTTGCTATATTTCTAAAACCTGGCGTGGGCTCAAAAGCAACCCACCCTGCATTGGCTATATAAACTTCCGGCCAAGAATGGGCGTTTCTTTGCCTGATAATATAAGAATCTCCATCTCTTGTGCCGTGGTTAAATCCAGACACCCAACGCGCCTCTATATCAGCCAACCTAGCCATCACAACAAAGGCTGTGGAAAAATGTGCACAATACCCTTTCTGCTGGTTAAACAAGAAGTCTTCTACAAAATCTTGACCCTCAGCTGGTAATTCTACATCTAAAGAATATTGATAGTTAAATCTTAAATATCGCTCTATAGCTTTGGCTTTGTTATAGGGTCCTTCTTCACCTTCTACTATTTCGTCAACTAGCTCTGCAACTGGGCTTTTACTATATCCTTCTGGTAAATCAAGGGCTATTTTATTTCTCTCACTTTTTCTGGGCTGCTTTGCAAGATACTCTTCATCCCAGTTTGGAATTTCACTATAAAACACATAACTATCTCCTGTAGCTATAAAATCTTCAACATTCTCTACTTCTAACTCCTTAAAACTGCTAGTACTTAGGCGCGTAACTCCATCTAATTCTACTTTCTTTGTATTGCCAGGTGTAAATAACACATCATATTGACCCCTCAGCACCTCTACCTCCCCTCTGACAGTAGTATATTCTACACCGTCCTTGTAACTGACAGGAAGGTCTGATGCCGAATGTGTTGTCGGTTGAAATCGATGCGTTCCAAGCCACCCTCTTCCGTTATAAATATAGCGAAAATGTCCTCGCAGATAGTGGTACTCATCCGCTGACACCCTAAGCACTTTTGTATCATCCATTTCTAGTGGATGCCCCAACTCTTCATCATCAGTGCCATAGCCAGATATTCTAGCTCCCCCGCTTCCGATAGCCGGCAACTCTTCTATTACTTCTTTTATTCCATCTAGCCCTTTTACTTGATGGTCAATCGATAAACCAAGGGTTACTACAACAAGTATTGCCAATAATATATAACCATTAGCCTTATACTTAGGCATCTTTAACGAATTCTGGTCAGAACCCATATTTGCAAGAATATAAAACCCCATGATAATAAAGATTCCAACATGAACCTTTGAACCTAAAGTAACATAAATAAGATTCCATGCTATAACGCTTGCCCCGATAAAAATACCTAATACTACCGATATTCTTTTTGGGTTTTTTAAAAACAAATAGTGATAAATGAATGCTAAAAGCACGCAATAAATAGCGCTGAAAAATGGAGAAATCCTGCTAAAGTACCCAAAGAAAAGGGAGCTAAAATCATTTATCAGCAAACTGATACTAGCTTCTATCGACGGCAGGTTAAGCAGTAAAAAACCAACGGCTAAAAGGATCTGAACTAAAATAGCCAACCAAGGTCTTTTAAGAAATCTTTCTGTCACTTTAAATAAAATAACAAGAAGTAAAATTACAGCAAAGCCTGGATTTTGGACAGGGAAAGGGGAGGTAAATATTAAAGTGAAAAATGAAAGCCATAATATAATTACAACCTTGTTGATATTTAGCCTCATCTCGCAACCCCCTTTAACTTATTTTCGTCATGAACTAAATCATTTAAAGAAAGAACCCTCTGTATATAAGGCGCGTTTTCATATTCACTGTTTGCCCCTACTAAAAAGACCTTTACAAAAATCCTTTTAGCAGATAGTTGATTAATAACTTTTTTAAAGTGTGCATCAATTTCTGTAGTCACGATAAACAGCATGGTTTCCGGCTCAAATAGATAACTATTTGCCTTACAAAAAGCAGAAATAGGCACCTGACCATTTTTTTGGACTAAAGCTAGCTTTTGCATTCCCTCCTTAAGAAACTGATTTTTAGATCTTTTTTCTACATAGAATCGTTCATTATTGCTCATCTTCATTGCAAATGGTTGACTGCAGTGCCCAAATGAGTTTACTAACGTTGCAGCTACGCTAACAGCTAACTCAAACTTCTCATCGTACTTAACCTTATCATCTTCGTTATAACAGTTCAGAATTAGATTGCTTTTTCTAGTTAGATATGGGGCAAATTCTTTACTCATAAGCTTACGTTTTCTCGCTGTTGCCTTCCAGTGGATAAGGCTAAGTTTATCCCCTCTTTGATACTCTCGCACGCCGGTAATTTGAGAGGTTTCTCTACCCATATATTTGTTATATACACCTTGTTGCTGCAGTTGATTTCCCACTACAGAATCGACTTTTAGGTTAACATATTTAGGATAAACTAAAATCCTCTTTTTAAGGTCTAGGATCTTTTCCATATCCACAAACCCTAGTAAGTCGCTCTTAAGAAGTTTAATGTCTCTAAATTCTATGGGCCCCCTTGGGACATTACGCAAAGTGTAAACTATCTTTTTGTTACCTATCACTAGTGGAAACACTTTAAATTGGTCAACTTCTTTGGGATATTTTCTATTATAATTTTTAGGTAGCGGGTCTAGCACCATAGGGAAAAAGGTTGGTATATAAAATCTATTGGTAATTTTAATTTGAACATCAATGTCGTCATTTGTATAATATCTTTTCTTTTCGTGTAAGATTTTTCGGCTAACTGAAATACCATAAAGCTGTCTCAAAAGTGCCATGATTGGAAGTAGCATAGTTATACATGTAACCCAAAATAAACTAAGAATTATTTGACTATCTAAAAGTAAAGACCATAAATACATACCTATAACAGCAAATAACAAAACTATAAGTTCGACATATCTAATCCTATAATTTACCACAGTAAAACTTCCACCTTCTTTCCATTTTAAAAGTTTGTCAAGACCTTTTCTAGTTTTGTTATATAATAGCACAAAAACTCAATGTTGACTATAATTTTCTGAAAATATAAAAATAGTTAATATAATGTTAAAATAAAAAAAATGGAGTCTTCCCCATTAGGGAAAACTCCATTTTAATTACATCATTCCTGGCATTCCACCTGGCATTCCGCCACCAGCGGCAGCACCAGCACCTGCATCATCATCTTCTTTATCTGCTACAACAGCTTCAGTAGTTAGGAACATAGCAGAGATACTGCCTGCATTTTGTAAAGCTGAGCGAGTAACTTTTGCTGGGTCAACGATACCAGCAGCAATCATATCTTCATAGTTACCGGTTAATGCATTGTATCCAACACCTACTGCCTCAGATTTGACTCTTTCAACTACAACTGAGCCTTCTTCACCTGCATTTTCAGCAATTTGTCTAACTGGCTCTTCTAAAGCTCTTTTTACGATAAGTACACCTGTCTTCTCATCGCCTTTTTCTACTTCTACATTATCTAAAGCACGTAGAGCGTGAGCTAAAGCAGTTCCACCACCAGATACGATTCCTTCTTCTACAGCTGCTTTTGTAGCCGCAAGAGCATCTTCAATTCTTAGCTTTTTCTCTTTCATTTCTGTTTCTGTAGCAGCACCTACTTCTATTACTGCAACTCCTCCAGCTAACTTTGCTAAACGCTCTTGAAGTTTTTCTTGATCAAACTCAGAAGAAGCATCTTCGATTTGAGTTCTTAGCTGAGAAATTCTCTTTTCGATTTCATTAGCGTCGCCATTTCCATCTACTATAATGGTGTCATCTTTATTGACTTGTACTTGGCGAGCTCTACCTAACATATCTAAATCAACATTTTTAAGTTCAATACCTAAGTCTTCGGAAATTACTTGGCCACCTGTTAAGATAGCGATATCTTCTAGCATAGCTTTTCTTCTGTCGCCAAATCCAGGAGCTTTTAGAGCTACACATGTAAATGTACCTCTAAGCTTGTTAACTACTAATGTAGCTAAAGCTTCGCCTTCTACGTCTTCAGCGATAAGCACCATTTGCTTGCCTTGCTGTACTATTTTTTCTAAAACAGGAAGCACTTCCTGAATGTTTGTAATCTTTTTATCGGTAATTAAGATATATGGATCATCAAGTACAGCTTCCATTTTCTCTGTATCTGTTACCATATATGGAGAGATGTAACCTCTGTCGAATTGCATACCCTCAACCACATTTAGGTTAGTTCCAAAGCTTTTAGATTCCTCAACGGTTATTACTCCATCTTTACCAACTTTCTCCATAGCTTCAGCAATAAGTTCGCCAACTTTTTTATCATCAGCAGAGATTGCAGCTACCTGAGAAATAGCTTCTTTACCTTCTACCGGCTTAGAAATGTTTTTGATTTCCTCTACAACTGCTTCTACAGCTTTTTCGATACCCTTTCTAAGAATCATTGGGTTAGCACCAGCTGTTACATTTTTGATTCCTTCTCTAATAATAGCCTGAGCTAAAAGTGTAGCAGTTGTGGTGCCGTCACCAGCTACGTCATTTGTTTTAGTAGCTACCTCTTTCACTAATTGAGCTCCCATATTTTCAAAAGCATCTTCAAGTTCAATTTCCCTAGCAATAGTAACACCATCATTGGTAATTAGCGGAGAACCAAACTTTTTATCAAGTACAACGTTTCTACCCTTTGGTCCTAATGTCACTTTTACAGTATCTGCTAGTGTATTAACACCACGCTCTAAAGCTTTTCTTCCATCTTCTCTTAGTTTAATTTCTTTAGACATATTTAATAACCTCCCTTATATTTAAATTCTATAAAATCGCCAGTACGTCTTTTTCGCTTAAAATGAGGTACTCTTCTCCATCAATTTTTACCTCAGAACCTGCATACTTAGAATACATTACAGTATCTCCAACAGATACCTCCATCTCTAACTTGCTTCCATTTTCTAACACTCTGCCACTTCCTACGGCTACTACCTCACCTTTTTGTGGCTTTTCTTTAGCGTTGTCTGGTAAAACAATGCCGCTAGCTGTTTTTTCTTCGCCTTCTACAGTTTTAATTACTACTCTGTCTCCTAAAGGTCTGATGTTCATTTTATGTACCCCTCCTTATTGAATTTTGTTTGTTAGCACTCACCATTATCGAGTGCTAACATCTACTACATATTTTAGCCAATTTTTTTCCCAAAATCAAGTATTTTTGAGATTTTTTTTTGAAAAGTTTTGTTACCTCAACAGCTTATAACATTCCCATATTTTTAAACATTATCCAAGGCCCATACTTTTTATGCCTCGAGTATAACCATTATAGTTATTCAAAGATTTTAGAAAAACTGTACGTTTTGTCAAAAAATAAAAAAGGTTAACCATTTTAGGGTAACCTTTTTTATACTCTTAATTTAATGTTAGTTTAAAGAAACATCCTTTTTACTTATAAAGTCCTTTGTCGCCGTTTTATATATCGCCTTTGCACCATATAAAGAAAGTACTGAGATACACGCCATAGTGCCCAGCTTACCACCCACGCCTTTAAAAGCATTTATAGAAACCACAAAAACAATGCTCAGAAAAACTAGTGCTACCGTCATTTCCATAAAGTTATTTACACGATTTTTTCCAGACATTCCTGCGTAAGATGCTGCAGTAACAGCTGATGCTAATGTCAGGCCTAAATCTGCCTCAAAAAGGTTTGGAAAAGTAATACCACTGATAAGCGCTAGTACTGCAGAGGCGAAAACCGGACCTTTTTTTAAATTATGGTTAATATAAAAAGTTAAAAGTCCACCTAGTATTGTTACAATGAAAACTTGTAGCATCGTTAAAGGTTCCAACTTCACCCCTCCTTAAAGCATACTAAATATCATGGTGGTTATTAGGACAGATAGCGCTGCAATTGTTCCTAGTTTACCCCCATAACCATTATAAATAGGCTGAACCTTGATAAATATAACTCCAACTAAAATTCCAGCTAAAAGCACCATGCTATAATTGCTTAACACAGTTGCGCATGACATTCCTGCAAAGGCAGCCGTATATGCAACTACCGCTAAATCTTTTGGCAAAAATTGAGCCGCTAAGATTCCAACTATTCCAGAACCAACCATAGGATTTAAACCTAAAGCCGGTGCCTCTAAAATGTCTGGGTCAGCCCCCAAAAAGAAAGCTAAAAAAGTTCCGCAAACTGCTAAAAGTATCATTTGAATACGTTTATCCATGTTTCCACTCCTGCTCATCATTTCTATTTCTTGCACATGATGATAAACACCTATAGCATAAAGTATTCCTACAACAGCTAAAAGAGTTAGAAATATACCATTATCCTCCCAAGTGACAACGGACCGATACATTAAAAGCACACCTGTTCCTATTAACAATAAAAAGGCTGGTAACCTTTTAGTCACCATAGGTCACCCCCTTTAGTCTGTTATGGTGAGTATAGCAATTAAGTTTTTTCCCTCTAACAAACCCTATTAAGGTCAGTCCTCCCCGTTCCGCCAAGCTAACTGCCAGAGAACTAGGTGCCGATCTAGATACTAAGATGGGAATCTTCGCCTTAATTACTTTCAGGACTATTTCTGAAGAAAGTCTCCCGCTAGAAAGTAATATCTTGTCTTCTACAGCAATCTCATCAAGGAATGCCCTTCCTAAAACTTTGTCTACGGCATTGTGCCTCCCTATATCTTCTCTTGTATAAAGCAGGTTTTCTCCATCAGATAAGCTAGCTGTATGAACCCCACCGGTTTCTTTATATAATTGTGATACTTTTTGGACTTGTTGCATTTGTTCCATTATCCTTTGAGCTGAAACCTTAACATCTTTATTCAATTTATAGCCCTTGTTATTTAAAGAGTCCAACACGTTATAAAATATAGTTCCTTTGCCACAACCCGTAGTTATAGTCCTCTTACCGTATAACTTCTTCTTTAATGGACTATAATTAGGAATGCTCACTTCCACAACTCCATTATCTTTGTCCAAATCTATAGCTTCAATTTCATCAACTTTAGAAATTAAGGATTCCGACAAAATAAACCCTATAACAAGCTCTTGTTGGTTATAGGGTGTAGAAAGTAATGTTATGAATTGCTCACCATTTATATAAATTGTTAAAGGAGTTTCCTCCACTACACAGTCTTCCATAGTTTTATACTTATTATTTACAAACCTAACGATATCAACTTTTTTCTTAGCCATTTTTCCGCCCCCGATCATTAGATTGATATATTATACACTATAATATATTTGTCGTATAGGTAAAAGGTTTTGCTTATGGTGATTTTTTTCACATATTGTGTTAAAAAATGGCGGGAGTGCATGGGAATCGAACCCACCATGGACACTACTCATGCCCACTGTTGGATTTGAAGTCCAAAGAGCCCACCAGGACTCATCCACTCCCAGTAATATTATATACTATAATACCACTATGTCAATAACAGATTTTGACTTACTCCACAGTAATCCGTCCCTGACCTTTTTGGGTTTCTCCGATGATAGCAGCTTTTACGTTTGCTTTTTGAAGATTAGATACAAGCTCATTACTTATATCTTTAGAACAAGTAACTAATAGACCGCCGGAAGTTTGAGGGTCAAATATGATATCCTCGATATCTTGACTTACTGAATCTTTAACTACTACATTATTTGAAAAATGCTCTTTGTTTCGATAAGCACCAGCAGGTATTAACCCAAACTGGGCATACTCCCTTGCCTCATCGATAATAGGAATTTCTGAGCTTTTTAGTACAATATCGACCTTAGAGCCTGTTGCAATTTCAGCTAGGTGTCCTGCAAGTCCAAAACCTGTTATATCAGTGCAGCATTTTATACTATAAGAAGCAAGCACTTCTTTTGCTGTTTTATTTAGTTCAGTCATGGTGCTTACCGCTTTTTTATAGGCGTCGCTACTTGCCATTTCACCCTTTATAGCGGTTGTTATAACACCAGTTCCCAATGGCTTTGTCAATATTATATCCTCACCACTGGTTGCCGCTGTATTTTGCCATATATCTTTTTCTTGTACAAAGCCAGTTACAGAAAGTCCATACTTAGGTTCAGGGTCCTCAATACTGTGTCCCCCAGCTAGAGTAACTCCTGCTTCTTTCAACTTAGAGCTTCCTCCTGCTAATATTTGGGCTAGCACTTTTTTAGGCAGGCAATTTATTGGAAATCCTACAATATTAAGTGCATATTTGGGATCTCCCCCCATTGCGTACACATCACTTAGTGCGTTTGCAGCAGTTATTTGTCCAAAAGTAAAAGGATCGTCAACCATCGGTGTAAAAAAGTCCACAGTCTGAACCACAAGTTGTCCCTGTGGCACCTTAAATATCGCAGCATCATCGCCGCTATGATACCCTACGACTAGATCCTCATTATGGTCGAATTTAATATCATCTAATATGTTCTGTAGGTCTCCCGGACCTATTTTTGCACCTCAGCCAGCAGCCTTAACCATTTGCGTTAGTTTTACATCGTCCATACTTTATTACCTCCCTTTGCCAAGTGATTTAAAAAGATCTTAAATATGTTAGATCCTTCGTGGCCTTTTCTAAATATATAGTACAGGTCTCTTTTAACCTCCATGGGACATTTAACTATTTTTATAGCTCCGGAGCTTTCTGCTCTTTTTGCAGCTACTTCCGAGATAAAAGATATTCCTAGGTTGGCCTCCACAGCAGAGATTATTCCTTCGGTGCCATTTGACTCCATTACAATATTTAAATCATTTATTCCTAAGTTAAAATGGGTACGTAGGTTGTCTACCAGCACCTCTCTAGTTGCGGAGCCTTTTTTTCTTAATACCATAGGAACCTTTTGTAGCTCCCTTGCATTTTTTATATTGTCATAGGGGTAGTCAGTGCTAGCTATAGCCACTAATTTATCTTTCATCCACCTGCAAGATGTAATCTCCTTTGATTTAACCCGCTTACCTACAAATCCGATATCCAGCTCCCCTAAACTGACAGAATCTATCACCCAGTTCGAGTCACCCAATATAACGCTTATCTCGCCTTTAGGAACATCTCTTTTAAAGCTTTTTACAAACTTTGGCAAATAATACTGTCCTGGGATTGTGCTGGCCCCTAGTTTTAGCTTTCCTGAAACTTGCTTTTGATAGCTACTTAACTGATTTTCCACCCTGTGCCAAAGCTTTAAAATGTTTTCTGCCTCGCTATAAAGAATTTTACCGGCATCAGTTAAATGTACTCGTTTGCCCACTCGCAAAAAAATTTCTACGCCTATTTCCCGAGATAAGCTTTGCATCTGCATGCTGACCGCAGGCTGGGATAAGTGAAGTTTTTCAGATGCTTTCGAAAAGTTACCTTCATCAACTACTGTTACAAATGTCTTTAAAGTAGTTAAATTCACAGGATTAACTCCTTCCCTTTAGGTCCTAGTATTCTTTTATCGCCTACCCTCTTTGTTATACCCTCGCCATCTAAGTACTCTAAAAGAGGAACGATATACTTTCTAGTAGTGTTAAACAAATCTCGACATTGTGCTAATGTAACCCCTTCAGGATTTTCTTTAATTAGCTTTACCAACCTTTTTGTTCCAGCTGATAAAACTTCTGTGCCTACCACCATACTTTCATTTATAGAAACTATTTTATTTGCTTGATATAAGTAATCCAGCAGGTTTTTCTCTATAGGCAGTTCACTTTTAGCAGGCGGCTGAAAACCTGCATCATTTAGAAGCTTCTCCACTTTATCTATGCTTTCCTTTTGTTTTTCAGTAAGAGTTACTTCAAATTCACTAAGTTTTACATAAAGTCCATCGCTTTGGATTACCCCTGTTTTAACAAGTATTTCTAATAAATCTGACAGCCTTTTACTTGATAAATCCAATCCTAAGTTATTTTTTAACTCTTCTTTATTTACGCCCCACCTAAATGGGTTTCGCTGATGATACCCTTTTAGAAATTCTACAATTCCGTCAGATAGTTTTGTTAGATTTGTTTTGCTTATAACTGCCAATTCATCTTTATTAACTATCGTTACATCGCCTTTTTCCTTTAAGGTGTGGATCTTATCTGAGATGTTTTCGTTAGATTGTTGCAAGTTTCTTGCCAGCTCTAATGAAGTTATACCATCAATTCCGTGCTCTTTTACAACCTGATTTACCACCTCTACCAGCGGTTTTTCATCCCTTATCCTTAGGCCTAGCAATGCATCTTCATCATACCGTTTAACTCTTTTATTAGTAGCTCCCAGTATCTTTCCGCCGCCAATTGTTACTACCGGTGACATCGCCCTTATTACAAAAGGGTCATCTTTTGCAGCAACCACTTTTTCCTTAAGCCTTATTTGGCAAAAAGCATCGTCTGAAGGATTAAGCTCTTCTCTATCTAACAACACTAATCTACCGATACTTTCTTGGGTGCCCACGTGTAACCTAACCATCGTCCCAGTAGTGATTTTTCTGCTATTTTCTAATAGCTTTAGTTTGCAGTTTACCTTGTTTTTAGCAGAAAAATAATCTTGTGTCGCTAACATAGAGCCTAAGCCCACCTGTTCTTTTTCCAATCCTGTTAAGTTTACAGCAACTCGTTGTCCTAGATAGGCCTCTTCCACTGAGTTTTTGTGAACCTGTATTTGTCTTACCTTCCCAGTTGCTTCGCTAGGAAATACCTCTACTACATCCCCCACTTTTATAACCCCATCTTTCAATGTTCCAGTAACAACTGTACCAATCCCTTTTAAACTAAAACTTCTGTCCACAGGCAACCTGAAAAAATCTTTAGGCTTAGGCTTGTCAACATGTTGTACTGTATCGGTTATTATCTTCTTTAAATCTTCTATACCTTCTTGATTATGGGTGGAAACTTCAGCAACGGGAGCATCTTCTAAAAATGTGCCGCTAACCTCATCTAATATATCCTCCTTAGCTAGCTCTAAAAGATCATCATCAACTAAGTCTTTTTTAGTTATTACAATGATGCCCTTTTGAACACCTAGAAGCCTTAATATATCTAAATGCTCCCTAGTTTGAGGCATAACTCCTTCATCAGCTGCGACAACTAAAAGCACCACATCCAACCCACCTACTCCAGCTAGCATATTTCTAACAAACTTTTCATGGCCAGGCACATCAACAATCCCTGCCTTTTCTCCATTTGGTAAATCAAAATAGGTAAAGCCTAGCTGAATGGTTATCCCCCTGTTTTGCTCTTCTTTTAGCCTATCTGTATCAACACCGGTTAGGCTTTTTATTAAACTGGTTTTGCCATGATCCACATGACCAGAGGTGCCAATTATTATATGTTTATTCTCCATCTAAAATTTCCTCCTCTAGTCGTCTAAGTACTTTTGCTAAATATGAAATGTCATCTTCGTAAACGGTTTTTAAGTCTAAATAAAGTCTTTCGTTTTGGATCCTTCCCACAACCGGCACTTCCTGTTTTCTAAGCCAATTAGCCAGTCGCTGAGGTTTGTTGTAGTTAACTTTTATGGCCACTGTTTCTAATTGGTGAACTGGTAAAGCCCCACCGCCGATATATGAATGATCTCTAACTACCTCATAAAACTTAGGGTTAAGCTTAGAAGTTATGTCATCGGCATACTGATTAAGGGTATCTAGTTTCCTGTCTAAAAAATAATAAAGCGGAATTTCTTCTAGGTATCTATCCTTGATATAAATATCTAAAGTGCTTTCTAATGCTGATAGAACAAGTTTATCACAACGTAAAGCTCTCATAAGAGGGTGCTTTTTTAGCTTAGCTATTAAGTCTTTTTTTCCAAGTACTATCCCACACTGAGGCCCTCCTAGAAGCTTGTCCCCACTTAAAGTAACTATATCTGCCCCTTGTTGAATTGATTCGAGCACTGTAGGCTCAGAAATCCCCCACCTTTCAAGATTGATTAAAGTACCACTGCCTAGATCATCTATCAAAGGAAGGTTATGAGATTTGGCTAACTGTGAAAGTTCCGTCAAAGATGCTTCATGGCTGAAACCCACCACCCTAAAGTTGCTAGGATGTACCCTCATTAATGCTCCCGTGTTTTCGCTTATACACCTTTGATAATCCTCTACATACGCTTTATTTGTGGTTCCTACCTCTTTTAATATAGAACCACTTTGCTCCATTACCTCCGGTATTCTAAAAGAACCACCGATTTCAACTAACTGTCCTCTTGATAAAATTACTTCCTTACCATGAGTAAGTGCACTTAAAGTTAACAACACAGCGGCGGCATTGTTGTTTACCACAACACAATCTTGGGCTTTAGTTAGCTGGCGAAATTTTTCTTCTATAGAAGTTGTCCTTTTTCCTCTCTTTCCCGTAGACAAGTCAAACTCTATATTACAGTACGGGATAGATAAATCTTTCACTTTCTCTGCTACAGATTTAGGCAAAGGAGCCCTGCCTAAATTAGTGTGCAAAATTGTTCCCGTTAAGTTTATAACCTTTTGCAAATCTTTTTGTTTACTTTCCTTAAGAGACTTTGAAATCAGCCCTATCACCATTTCCTCATCAATATCTTGATGATAGCTTGCAAAATCTTTTCTTACTAAATCAAGCACCTTTTTAGAGGTATCTAAAAAGGCTTTCCTCCCGTACTTAGAAACCAGTTCCTTTCCTTTTAAATCTTTCAACAGGTTTGTAACGCTTGGTATTTTACTATAATCCAATTTGTTTTCCTCCTTTAAGGCAAGATATACGGTAAAATATAAATCATTATCACTGTCATGATAGTCATAGCCAACCCAGGTTGGATAAACCATTTATAAAAAGCTAATATGTCAAACTTGAAATAATCTTTAGTAAGCACTAAACACAAGTGAATTGGCGAAAGTACATAAGACCAAAGCGAAGCCATAAACATCAGTAAAACATAGGGGAGAGGATTATGAGCAATAGCTGAAGCAAAAATAGGTATCGAAATCCCTAAGGCAGCTGAGTTTGAGCCTGTCACTAAACCACTAAGCCCTGAAGCTAGCACTACTAAAAGTCCCAGCGGTAATCCTAACTGCTGTAAATCAGACATTAACTCCTCCACAACAGAACTTGCCTCTAAAATTTCCTTAAAGAAAAATATACCAAAAATTGTTACAGCTAAAGTTAAGTTTATTCCTGGTAAAATATCTTTTTTAATCTTTTTTATTGGCTTATTCCAGCTGGCAAAATTCTTTTTAGCGTCCAAAATCAGCACCCATACAATAGACACAAAAATCGCCGCAGGAAACATAATCGAAAAGCCCAAAGACAAAGTTAACGCTAATAATATTGGAGAAATACTCAGTAGAAAACTTCCAAATGTTTTTACTTTATGAAGACCATTACTTTTTTCTGTTTTAATAGGAGTGATTCCCTTAAACATTGTCAAAAACGATACAGCCAAGCCTGATACCACAATTGGAAAGCTAACCAGTATTATATGTTTAACCTCCACATCAGTCATAGCTGTAATCAATAAAAATGGCGGATATAAAGGATAAATAGGAAACCACATATGCCTAAAAAATATATTTATAGCCCCCATCTGGCAGTCTTTAAGCTTAAGCCTTTTACCAGACTCGCCCACCATAGGAGCGGAAAGAGCTGCTCCCCCTGGTACGGTAAGAAGCCCAATAAGACTTGGAATTGCAGCCATCAACAGCTTACTTCCTCCCAGCAACGTTATTAAGGAAGAAATCATTGTATCTAAAAGACTAGCCCGCTTCATTATAAAGCCTAATAATGAAATCAATAGTACCACCAAGGCAAGCTCAATAAATTCTTGGGTAACAAACACATTAAAAAAAGTAGCTATACTTTCTTTCAGCGTAATTGTACTAGTTGAGGTTACTATGGCAGCGCCTAAAATCATTGCCAAACCTATATTTACCTTTTTCCTACTTAAAAAGACTACTAATATAAGACTTAAAATAACTCCTGCAATACCCACCATAAATCCTCTCCCATCAATTAGCAAAATATTCTCTTAGCTACATTATAATATAATCTTATACTTTTAACCACATCTACAGGTATTTCATTTTTCTTACAACAAAAGTACTCAGCAATTCTTTGATATTTTAATAATGATAAACTTTTAGGTAATAATTAACACGGTTTTATAGCTAGAAGGTGTTTAGAAATTCATAGATCTATTATATAATTAAGTAAAAATGGGAGAGGATGTCTTTATATTGAAAAAGTTTTTTGCATTGTTTATAGTACTTATTTTAGTATTAGCTACACTAGGATGCACTGATAATAGTCAAGTAGTTTCTGATGATAAGGAAGGCGACAAGGTTACTGATAAAAAGCCGGAAGATGACAATGATAAACCAGACAAAACAGATGATACCAAGCCTAAGATAGACTTTGATGAGGTTCAGCCAAATGAAGCAGGTGAAATCATGGTGCTTATGTATCACAGCATCGCACCTGAAGAAGATACCTGGGTCAGAACTCCTGATAACTTTCGTAAAGACCTTGAAAAACTTTACAAAAATGGATATAGACTGGTATCGATGCGAGATGTTATAAAGGGAAATATAGATATAGAGGCCGGTAAAAGCCCCGTGGTGCTAACTTTTGATGACGGTACGCAAGGACACTTCAACTATATTGAAAAAGATGGCGATCTTGTTATAGACCCAGATAGCGCTGTGGGCATACTTTTGGAAATGAATGAAAAATACCCCGACTTTGGTACAGCGGCTACCTTTTATATTAATTCTAACCCATTTAGACAACCTGAGTACGCCGAGCGTAAACTTAAAGAGCTTGTTGAGTTTGGCATGGATATAGGACACCACACTTATGGCCATATATACTTAGACCAACACGGACCTGAAGAAATTCAACGGCAAATGGCCAAGCTACAAGAACTAGTAAATGACGTCCTGCCAGACTACCCATTGGATACTTTTGCACTTCCTTTTGGCATCTGGCCTCAAGATGAGTATCGTCAATATGCTATAGCAGGTGAGTATGACGGTATAAACTATGAAAATATAGGAGTGCTAGAAGTAGGCTCATATCCAGCTGTGTCACCTTTTAATAAAAGTTTTGACCCCATGTCTATACCAAGGGTGAGAGCAAGCTACGAAGAAGGCTATGGACACTTTAAGTTTTTCTTTGATGTATTTGAAGATAACCCTTCACGTCGTTATGTAAGCGATGGAGACCCAAACTATGTAACGGTACCAGAAGAGCTAAAAGACAAAATTAACTTAGATGATTTCCCTTATAAAGAGCTTAGGACTTATACCATAGACGAATAAAAAAAATGCTGTTGAGCAAAGTGCTCAACAGCATTTTCATTTCTACAAAACCTTAAGACTTAGAAGCTTTAAACGCTTTGTTGATTATAAATTTGAACATCAATATATTTGCTAAGCCGCCAACACAAAATGCCAATATGGTAAGCAATATGGTAGAAAAAAAGGCTAAAAATTCATACCCCAGCAGCACATTAGCAAAGAGCACCCCGAAGGGAACATGAAAAGCAGAGTAAGCTGCAGATACGATTATCTTTTTATTATTACTATTTTCACTAAGCAAGATGATATTGATTATTTCAGTACATACTCCTGCAAAAACTACTATTAAGAACATGACCGGGCTAAAAAAGGAAAGCAACCCACCCTTAACTATAGCTAGCAAGGATACAGCCCCTTTTTTATTAGTTCGTTCCATTAATCCCATCACAACAAGAGAAAAAAGTGGTGCCAACACGATAGGTTTAAAGATAGGTAATGGCAAAGACATAAGAACAGGTAGTACCACGATCCCTAGCACTACAGATAAAGCTGCTAATATTCCTATTAAAGCCACATCTTTAGATAAAATCGCCTTTTGCTTCATACCTATCCCCCACTTTTAATATTATAATTCACTTATTTACTTAATTATATTATAAAAAAACCTGATTTATAATATAAAAACTATATTCTCTGAAAAATATTGAATCATATTTTTTTCTTAAAAGAAGTTATTAATATTCAACCTCAACCTCATCGCCAAGTTCTATAACCTTTCCTATGTTACAGTTAAAGGCATTAATTTCTACTTTGCTCTTGTGGGCTTCTTTTAAGGCTTCGCTAAATTGGGGATCTGTTTTTATATTTGGAGAAAAACTTTTTGCATCGTTACGTTGTATCATAAACAACACTTTAGCTTTATAACCTTCTTTTACACTTTTAGTTAGCTCGTTAAGATGTTTAGTCCCACGGGTTGTTGGCGCATCGGGGAACTTAGCGATTTGATCTTCTACTAACGTTACAGATTTAACTTCTATAAGGGTTTTAACCCCTTTTTTATCTTCAACTAAAAAGTCCATTCTACTTTTTCCATAAGTGTACTCTCGTCTAATAAGTTTAAGATCACAAAAGCCAGGCATGTTATTTTCAATGAGAAGTTTTTCTACAAATCTATTCGGCAGTTGCGAATCCAGCGAAACTCTAACGCCTTTTTTTGTATCAACTTGCAGTAGATCATATTTAGTTTTTCTTTTCTGCACCTCACCAACAGCCTTGCGAATATATACTGTGGCGTCAGGGAGCAAAAGTTCTGCCAGTCTTCCAGAAGTAGGAAGATGACAGCTGACTACTTCTCCATTATATAAGACGTCACAGCTAAACCTGTTATTACGTTTAACAAAGGCAGCTTTTACAAGCTGCCCTTTTATATTTATATAGCTCATTTATAACAACCTCACTATTGCAAAGTAAACACTTGGAGATGCCATAAGTAAAAATGATATACCAGCAAGTATTAGAATAAACCTTTGCAGTTTTTTGTCGTTTTTCTTTTCTGCTCTTGTATACGCAAAGTAAAGCATACCAGCTGAAAGTAGCACAAACAACGGTCTATATGGTGCTATACTAGACATGAAAGATAAAGATAGGGTGACTCCGCTGAGACCCAGGGAGAGAATAATCACGGGGCCTAGTCAACAAAGCATAGCAAAAAAGGACGGAATCAAAGATAAAGTTGCGGATATTTTTTCCTTCATTAAATTACCTCCTCATTTTGACAACGGCTGTAAATTGCCTTAATATGATTTTAATAGCGTAAAAACGGAGTGATTAAAAAATGATTATATTACAATGCAAAGATATAATTAAATATTTCGATGGCCAGCCTTTATTCAGCAATGTTTCATTACAAATACATCAAGGCGAAAAAATTGCTCTAGTTGGGGAAAATGGCAGTGGTAAGACCACTTTATTTAATATTTTAAATGGTACATTAGATTACGACTCAGGTCAAATTTTTACAGCCAAAAATATAAGCTTTGGATTTCAAGCACAGCACCATGACTTGGACCTAAACCTAACCCCAATGGAAGAGTTGCGTAAGGTTTTTAAACATATTATCGACCTAAATGACGAAATACGGGACATAGAGAAGCAGATGAGCACTGCTAATAAAGACAGGCTTGAAAAGCTTATGACCAAGTACTCTGAACTAACTGAGGAGTTTGAAGCAAGCGGTGGATATAGATACGAAAGTGATATAGTTGGCGTCCTTAGAGGTCTAGGCTTTGCGGCCGATGAATTAGACAAAAAAATACATCAGTATAGCGGGGGACAGCAAAGTAGAATTTCTTTAGCTAAGCTTTTACTTAAAAA
Organism: Proteinivorax hydrogeniformans; assembly: GCF_040515995.1. Lineage (GTDB taxonomy): Bacteria > Bacillota > Proteinivoracia > Proteinivoracales > Proteinivoracaceae > Proteinivorax > Proteinivorax hydrogeniformans. The sequence goes on from NZ_CP159485.1 coordinate 2,518,859, forward strand.
GCCCGACCTGCTATTTTTAGATGAGCCGACAAACCATCTAGATATCAATGGAGTACTGTGGTTAGAGAATTATCTTAAAGAATATAAAGGGGCTATATTTTTAATTTCTCACGACCGCCAGTTTTTAGATAACATAGTATCTAAAACTCTCCATCTTCATGGCGGGGAGCTTATGAAATACTCCGGAAATTATTCCTTTTACATCAAAGAAAGAAGGGCGTGGGAACAAAGAGTAGCTAAAGAGCATAAGAAGCAGCAACAGCACATAAAAGAAACCGAGGAGTTTATACGCAAAAATATCGCTGGCCAAAAAACAAAGTTGGCTCAAAGCCGTAGAAAGCAGCTAGAAAAATTAGAAAAGATTGAGTTAACTCAAAGTGAGTATACCACCGATTTCTTTTTTGATGTAGGCTCAAACAGCGGGCGTTTTGTGTTAACGGTTAAAAACCTATCTTTTTCGTACGAACATACTCCAGTTTTAAAAGACTTAAATTTTATTATAGAACGGAACGACAAAATAGGGCTTGTAGGACCCAATGGATGCGGGAAAACCACTTTGCTAAACCTCATATCAGAAAAAATCCCAATACAAAAAGGGGAAATCATCCATGGCCACAACGTACAGTTATCGTATTTTAGTCAAACAAGAGACGACCTAAACCCTAATAACTCGTTAATGGAAGAGATTTGGGACAAAAAACCTGCTTGGAAGGAAGGTCAAGTGAGAGCTTACCTTGCTAAGTTTTTATTTACACAAGATGACGTATTTGCTCCAGTTTCTTCGTTGAGTGGAGGTGAGCAAAGCCGCCTAGCTCTTGCAAAACTTATTTTAGGCAAAGGGAATTTCTTGATTTTAGACGAACCTACTAACCATTTAGATATCAAAAGTAAAGAGGTTTTAGAGGAAGCTTTGCAACAGTATCCCGGCACGCTACTGGTAGTTTCTCACGACAGATACTTTTTAAATAAAGTCACTAATAAAACGATCGCTCTAAACGACGGCAGCGCTCGATCCTTTTTAGGAAATTTCGAATACTATCAGCAAAAGATGGCTGACGAACGCTGGGAAAAAGAGCAACGACAAAAAGAACGAGATAACATCAAAAAACAGCCCCCTAAGCGCAAATCTAAAAATTCCATAAAAAAGCTAGAAAATGAAGTACAACAGCTTGAAGAAAAAATAGCAGAGACAGAAGATAGCATAGCACAATTAGAAGAGCAGTTATGCAAGAAAGAAGTTTTTACAAACCCTACAAAAAATGCTGAAGTCAATGACGCGTACGAAAGGCAAAAACAAGAACTAGCTACATTCTACACTCAATGGGAAGAGTTAGAAGAAGAGTTATCACAACAAAACCAGTAAAGTATTGGTAAAGACAGATATACCATTGATATTGCTGCTGCCACGATGCCGGAATCATTTAAAATTAGGGCGGCAAAACTACCAGCTAAAATTGCCCGTATCGCCAGATAATATGTTTTGTCCTTGTGAGAACTCATTGATTTAGGAGGGTAGAATCCGAGAAAGATTATCGCCAAAAGAAGCACAAAAAACACTCTACTCCAAATACTATATCTAATCAATGTTAAGTTCATAGATAACTTTCTAGTGGCAGTCATTACAATATCTTCTAATGTATTATCTCCTCCAAATAAGTTTCCGATGTGGGTTTGACTTTCAGTCATAATGTTAACCCCTATTAAAACTGACATAATTGCTATCATCAGTAATCCTAGAGCAACTAAGGTCTTGATAAGACTTTTGTTGCTCTTATTATTTATAAGCACCATCAGAAAACATACAGATAGTGCCAGCGTTCCTCCAAAATTTGTACCCCAAAAAGGTGCCATCATCATAATAAGTACCCCTCCATAAACCAAACATAGCCAAGTTGTTTTTGCTTTCTGGTAAAGTGGATACGTAGCTAGTATAGTGGCCCCTAATAGCACTCCTGTATATTCATTACCGATGCCATAAAATCTCGCTCCCCCAATTACGTCATATCCTAAAACCGACTGTTTTTGTAGCACGTTGTTTAAAAGCGTATCCAACACAACTATAGATACAGTTCCTACCCCAACGAAAACCAATCGGTTTATGACATTTTTAAATAGTGAGGTTGTTATGTATGCTAATAGTAAAACTATAGCTATATATAAAATTAAATAAGGAATAATCTCAACAGGTGGAAACATAGCCATTATCAAAAAAGCTACAGGTCCCCATAACAATGCCAGTAAAGGTATTTTTAGATACGACATTGAAATTGTTTTTATTTTAAAGTTTAGCAGCGCAAAAATTACAAGCACTATAATAGCGATAACGTAGAAGTGAACCAAAAAGGGCCGTTGGCTATAAACAGTATTTATTTGCTTAAGCATACTTAAAACCGTTTGCTGTTGATTTTGCGAATCCACAGAGGTAAAAGTTTGGCCAAACATATCTTTTGCTTCGATATCATAAAAACTTAGCACAGTAGGAGCGATATCTAAGTTAGTTATAACACCTGGCCGTTTTGTCGAATTTGAAGTCAAAAGCCCCCCACCTTGTTCCCTATTGTAATGATAAACTGTAGGAATTAACTCCTTAAACTCCTCCTGCCGCCATTTTGGTGTGTTTAAAGTTATGAGCAGGAGATTGTCACCTTCTTTAAAGTTATCAATGATATATTTAAATAGATATTCCATTTTCTGTATGCTATCTCTAGTCACTTCTGAAACAGTCTCTTTAGTATAATTGAGATAATGGGCATCAATTCTATATGTGTCCCCTGTATCTATTATATATATATCGGCTGTTTGCTCATAATACTCCATATATTCTATTACTTTGTGGTAGTCAGTTCTTTTGCCTCCCACAAAGTTATTCGACTCCGTCAAAATTTCTTCATCCACCACTCCAAAAGGAATCTGGCCGTTACTGTCAGCGGCTATCCAGCTAACATGTCTGTTAAACTCGCTAGTATCTGAATTTCCTATCACCATTGGTGTTAACCCTTCTTCCTTTAAGGTATCCCCTAAAGCGCCTATTTGAATTGAATGCATTAGTTCTTCATTTTGGTGTTTTACGCTATTTATATATGGGTTAACAACGCCTTCTATAGGATAATCTAAGCCAGGGTTAAATGTGGAGTATAGCCCGTGGGCAGGTACATCATCTAACTTTTCACCGCTTCCAAAAAACAACTCGCCGCTTGGCGCTACAGCTCTACTAGAAGCACCTATAGATGCAGCATTATTAACACTGCCTCTACCTGCGGCAGTGTTATTAGCCATGATACCCCAACTACTATTTTCTAAAATATAACTTAAACTTTCGCCAGAGTAGTCAAGTAGCTGCTGGGGGGTAACTTTATCAATAACGACAATATATGTTTTTGGATCTAGGTCTTCACCATATGCAACCTTAGAAGTTATAGTAATACAAATAAATACCAGAAAAGCTATTAATCTCTTTTTTTTCAATTTTACACCTTCTTAGTAAATCTTTTAAATCACCCTGTTACACTAGCCTTATTTAAGCCCTTTTTAAGGGCATTTCATTATCAGCTAAACTCTCTTTGAAAACCTTTACTGTTTGTTGGTACATAGATTCTATACTAAAGTTTTTTTCTACATAACCTCGATTTTTGCTTAACTTCTTTCTTAAATCCACATTTAAAATAAGCTTTTTTAACGCTCTTTCTAACTCTATACTGCTACCTTTAGGTACTATCAAGCCATTTTTGTTGTTTTTTACTATTTCTGTTAAACCGCCAGCATTGCTTACTATAACTGGTACATTTAAGGCCATAGCTTCTAAAACAGTTATGCCAAACCCTTCGGTTATTGAGGGTTGTACAAAAATATCAAACCTTGACATTTTGACATATGGGTTGGATTTAAATCCATGAAAAATAACCCTCTCGTTAACACCCTTTGCTAGTTTTTCTAAGTTTTTTCTCTGTGGTCCGTCTCCGATAATATGTAGGTGGATTTTAACATCAGTTGTTGCAATTTTTTTAAAAGCATCAATCAGTAAATGAAAGCCCTTAATCTCTGTCAACCTACCACAACATCCAATATTGATATTTTTATCTGGCATATTTTTCATAAGCGGTGGTAGCTTAATGCCATTGTATATGACCGAAACCTTTTTGTTAGGTTGTAGTAAGGGCTTTATGTATTCTTTTAGATGTTTAGATACGCAGATAATATAGTCTGCCTGCTTAGCACTTATTCTAAACGCCCTAGCTAGCAGGTTTTTTCTCCGCTTTGGTAAGTGTTCTAAATCATTATGTACTGTTATAATTTTTCTAATCTGTTTACTGGGATAAAGAGCATACAATGATGCTTTAAAACCATGAAAATGAACAATTCCTGGTCTAAAGTCATCTATGGCTTTTATATAGTTGTAGAGAGATTTTAAACCACTGCGCAGGCTAAACTTAACCTTTATAACCTGGCACTTATGCCCATCTTTTTCTAGAGCTCTACATAAGTCCTTTACATGCTTTTCGATTCCACCGGCGGCAACGCTTTTAACAATCAAAATCTTCATAAATGTCATCCCCCATAGCTAGTATATATTCCATATATTCTAGCCTAGCTAGAATAATTTATACCAAAGTTGGGGACAGTAAAGCAAAAAACGAACGCTGGGAATAAATAGGTAAGACCTCATCCCCCCAGCGGTATACCCAAAACGTCATCCTGAGGCACGCCGAAGGAACTAGCCATAAGGGCGCAGGACCGATTTCAGAAACCCTCCCCCTCGAAGAGGTAGTGGTTGACCTCTGTGTCAACCATCCCATATTTATATTGGTTCTGCTTTAAGGGCAGCAGAAAGTTAGCGGAAAATTGGAAGGGGTATCATGTAACCACTTCTATTAGTAATATTGTTTTTATACCATAATAACTTCTGCTGGAGCACTGTAGTGCTCCCCTACAAAACCATTTATTTCTAGACCAAGCAGAATAAGCAAATTTATTTGTTTCGCGGCCAATTGCTTTTAGTAAGTAGTATGAGGTCTGATGTTAGTAAAAACCACCATAACAAATAAGGGAGCCGCATCCCCCGCAGAGGTGTCCGAAAAGGTTCTCATAAGTCACGCCAAAGGATCTAGCACATAAGGGGCGCTAATTACAAGCCCTAATTGGCCACGGTGGACATCACAAAACAAGCTACATGCTTGGTCCAACCCCATTGATATATGTGATCATATCGCAAAGGTCCTGTTTTTTAATCATGGCAAGAGAAAAGCTTATGCGGTTTTATTCAGAAAAAATGGTTCTGATCATCAAAAGTTGATGATCAGAACCATTTTTGGTTTGGCTTGATATGTCCAGCCTCGTTGTAATTTAGTTAGTTGAGGCTAGATTTCTTTCTTTTTAGAAAGTTTATGAGATATCTTCCAAACATCCCCTGCTCCCATAGTAATTATAATACAGTTTTTCTGTATATCTTTTTGGATTAAATCTATGCATTGCTTATGTGTTTCAACATACATAACTTCTGTGGTGTCGCGCTGTTTTATTGCCTGGGCAAGATTTTTTGACGTTATTTTCTCAATTGATTTTTCACCTGCTGAGTATATCGGTAGTAAGTAGACTTTATCTGCATCATCAAAGGCTTCGCTAAATTCCTTAAACAAAAAAGAAGTTCTTGTGTATCTTTGCGGCTGAAATATGGCAATAACAGGTACATTATAGTTTTTTGCTGCTATAAGAGTAGATTTTATTTCTGTAGGGTGATGGGCATAATCATCTACTATTATTTTGCCTTCTGCTTTATACAATACCTCAAACCTTCTTTTAACACCTTTAAAACTTTTTAAAGTATCTGCCATTTCTTCCACACTTACCCCTAGTTGATAACTTAACGCTATTGCAGCCAAAGCATTTAAAACGTTATGCCTTCCGGGAACATTAAGTTTTATTCTACCCCTAGGAGTTCCTTTAATAAACAAGTCAAAAGACGCTGTACCTTTATAAAATGAACAGTTGGCCGCTGAAATTTGGTTTTGCTCACCCATCCCAAATGTTATTACTTTTCTGCCTGTAAAATCTAACTTTTTTATAATAGGATCATCTCCATTTACAACTAAGTATCCTGTTTTATTAATATTCCCGATAAACTCTTGGTATGAGCTGATTAACCTATCAAAATTTCCATCATAGTGGTCTAAATGATCTGCTTCAACATTAGTAAGCACTGCGGCATAGGGCTTATATTGTAAAAAGGACCGATCGCTTTCACAGGCCTCCGCCACTATATAAGAAGAACCACCGACCCTAGCGTTTCCATTAAAATGCTCAAGTTCCCCGCCAATAAAAGCTGTAGGATCCATATTAGCTTTTGTCATAATCAGCGAAACCATTGAGGTAGTGGTAGTCTTCCCATGGGCCCCTGCAATGGCAATACCTTTACCGCTATTTAAAAACTGTGCTAATACATCAGCCCTGTGATATATAGGCAGCTTTCTTTTTTTAGCTTCGATAAGCTCTACGTTATCATCTCCTATGGCTGTTGAATATATCACCGCATCTACATCTTGTAGATTTTTTGCTTCATGTTGAAAGTAAATTTTGGCTCCTTCTTCCTCAAGCCCTTTAGTCAATGCCGACTGTTTTAAATCTGAACCAGAAACTTTATGCCCCCATGCAATCAATATTTTGGCAATCGCACTCATGCCATATCCGCCTATGCCAATAAGGTGTATTTTATCGTAGCAAATAGTCATCCTTAACCACCTCTTTTTAGTATTTAACTCTCTTTATGTTATTAAGGTATGATATTTGCCTAAGTATGTTCATGGAGAATAGAAAACCTTATTTTATTGAAGGGATTTGCCTATTGTTAAGTTTTGATTACTTTTTTTGCACCCTTGTCATCAAGTTGTAATATTTGGTCTATAGCTCAATGCAGGCATGGTGGGAGAGAGTTGTTTAATTGACAAAATACCGACAGTAATTTGACAAACTAATCATCTATGTTACCATATTTCTTGTGTCTCTTTTAGCTGCTAAACTGATGAATTACTAAAGTTTGGCAAATATGAATCTGGAGGTGATTTAGTGGTCCATTCACTTACTGGCGCTACATGGTTTTGGCTTTTAGTGCCTTTGTTTGGGACAGTTGCATTATCAATACTATCGTATTTAAAAAACAAGGAGGAGTAGCATGAGTAGCATAGTTTTATGGACTTTTATAATTTATTTACTTGGAATGTTAGGCATAGGTATAATCTCTTATCGTCTGACCAGTAATCTTTCAGATTATGTGCTAGGGGGCAGACGCTTAGGACCTGGAGTTGCAGCTTTAAGTGCAGGTGCATCTGACATGAGTAGCTGGCTTTTGATGGGATTACCCGGTGCTGTATATATAAGTGGTGGTATGAATCAAATATGGATTGCAATAGGCCTTACAGTAGGAGCATATCTTAATTGGCAGTTTGTAGCTGGCAGGTTAAGAAGCTACACAGAGATTGCCAATGATTCTATAACAATACCAGATTTTTTGGAGAATCGTTTTAAGGATGATTCTAGGTTATTGCGTGTAGTTTCTGCACTTGTTATATTGGTTTTCTTCACTTTCTACACATCTTCTGGAATGGTAGGGGGCGCAACATTGTTTGAGGCTTCCTTTGGCTTTTCTTATATGCAAGCACTTTGGATTGGCGGAATAATAATTATAGGTTATACCTTTTTAGGAGGCTTTTTGGCTGTTAGCTGGACAGACTTTTTCCAAGGCCTTTTGATGTTCACTGCACTGGTGATTACACCAGTTGTTGCAATCACTGAGCTCGGTGGTTGGAGTAGCACTGTAAATACCATCGGTGAAATTGACCCCTCATATCTAGATGCTTTTTCTGGAATGAGTGCTGTTGCAATTATTTCACTTTTAGCTTGGGGGTTAGGCTATTTTGGACAACCCCATATCATAACTCGTTTTATGGCCATAAGGTCTGTTAAGGACGTTCCTAAAGCTAGATTAATCGGTATGTCGTGGATGGTATTTGCAATCCTAGGGTCAGTTTTTACAGGGTTTGCAGGAATCGCATACTTTGCCGATGCACCCCTTGCCGACGGGGAGCAGGTGTTTATTCTTTTTACCCAAGTTCTATTTAATCCGTTGGTTTCAGGTGTACTATTAGCAGCAATTCTTGCAGCTATTATGAGTACTGTTGACTCCCAGCTATTAGTTTCTTCTAGTGCTGTGGCTGAAGACTTTTACAAGGCTATCTTAAAAAAAGATGCTACACAAAAAGAACTAGTTTGGGTCAGTAGAATTGCCGTTGGTACAATAGCACTGATAGCTCTATTGTTAGCAACCAATGAAAATAGCACCATATTGGAACTGGTAAGCTACGCGTGGGCAGGCTTTGGTTCCGCCTTCGGGCCTGTAATTTTGTTATCGTTATTCTGGAAGCGTATGAATACATGGGGCGCATTAGCTGGTATGGTAGTTGGTGCAGTCACAGTATTTGCTTGGGGCGCTACCGGCAGCGAGCTATATGAAATGATTCCAGGATTTATATTAAGTTCAATGGCAATATTTGTAGTTAGTTCAATAACACCAGAGCCAGCAAAAGAAATTCAAGCTGAGTTTGATAAAGCTAAGAGTATTTAATAAAAGATAAGCTCAAATCCATGTGGATTTGAGCTTATCTTTTTGATGAAAGTTGTTGGTGACAGACAGGTGTTAATAAATTCCCGGCCACGTTAGTTGGATAGGAGATGGTTGGAGTCAACTATTTTCATTCTTTTTCAAACTCCGATGCCTCATTTTTCTCAAACTTATTTTCATAATCATTGAGTATCTTAATAACTAAAGAAAACATTCCCACTAATGCAATCAAGTTTGGTATTATCATTAAACCATTAAATGTATCTGCGAGCTCCCATACAATCTCTGCATCCATGGTTGTGCCATAGACAATCAAGGTTAATACAATTATTTGGAACACCCTAATAAAACGATTTCCAAACAAATATTTGACATTTGCTTCAGCAAAAAAGTACCAACTTATAATAGTTGATAATGCAAAGAAAAACATACTAATTGCGATAAAGTAACCCCCGAAAGACCCTAGTCCCTCTATAAAGCCCTGTTGCGTCAATTCAATACCATAAAGGCCTGTTTCATATACACCAGTTATAATAATAACCAGAGCAGTCATTGTACAAGCGATACCGGTATCAAACAAAACACCAAATATCCCAACTAAACCTTGTTGAGCCGGATGTTTTACCTTTGCAACAGCATGTGCATGTGGAGTGGATCCCATACCTGCTTCGTTGGAAAATAGTCCTCGAGCAATACCGTACCTGAAAGCTTCTCTAACGGTAACACCTATTACACCACCGGTAGCCGCCATTGGGTCAAATGCAGCATGTATAATCATCTGAAAAGCTGGTATGATTTGTAGATAATTTAAAAAAAGTATAACAAAGCTTCCGATAAAGTAAAATATAGCCATTACCGGAACTATATTTGATGTAAAAACAGCTATCCTTTTTATGCCTCCTATAATAATCAACCCAACTATAATTGCAATTAATATACCCACAGACAAGGTAGAGACCTCAAAAACACCATTGACAGCTTGAGCTATTGAATTGGATTGTACCATATTACCCATAAACCCAAGTGCAACTACTATAGCTATTGCGAAAAAGGTGGCCAAAAACTTACTACCTAGCCCCTTTTGAATATAATATGCTGGTCCTCCTGTAACCTGCCCATCTACCTTTTCAGTATGAACTTGCGATATTACCGCTTCAGCAAAAATAGTTCCCATTCCAAAAAGGCCACTTACCCACATCCAAAATACCGCACCTGGACCTCCTGCTGCTATAGCTGTTGCCACTCCGGCAAGATTACCTGTTCCAACTTGAGCAGCAATTGCAGTAGCAAGAGCCTGAAAAGAGCTCATTCCATCTTCATCAGCTTCAACACCTTTATCTTTAAATGGCTCTTTAAATACATCTTTTATTCTCCTAATTTGAATAAACCTAAGTTTAATTGTAAACAAAACTCCTGTGCCCAGCAAAAGGACTAGCATAATCGGTCCCCAAAGTACACTATTAATGCTTTGAATAATAGTCATTAAATCCATGACATAACCTCCTCTGGCAACTTGATACTTCTTTACTATACCCCAAGTATAGGAAAAATTATTCACATACTGGAGTAAAAATTTAACTTAGCTGTCCTTATTTTTTATAAATAATTAATTCACTATTTTCCAATATACACTTCTGCTTTAGTAACTCCCACCTCCTATCCTGCATTCTGAGGCGCTCAATACCTGTTATACCCTACATGACCACGGTTAACCTCACGAAATAAGCTATATGCTTTGTCCCAAACTCATCATTTACTTTGAACCATCTGAGAAAGTTCAGGTGTTATATAGGTTCATGTGTGGTAGCATTTGTGGGGCACTTGCATGTTAGTATCCATTTTGCTGATGGGTCGGCACGGAGGCACGACTCCTACCTCTGCGAGGGTGGCAATTGTAATGTTAGAAGCTTCTGTACTGCATACTGAAGGCGCTCATAATATTATTGGAGAGTTTTGATTGGTGGACAGCTGATCACTACCCCAAATCCTGGAAACAATATCATGGGTGCCTGAACTGTCGTTAGCTGGTGATCAGATGGCTGGGAGCAGGTATTTATTTTGGTTAAAAGATGATTGCTTGTCTTAAATAACAAATAAGAGGCAGGTGCTTTTTTGCACCTGCCTCTTATTTGTTTATACTTTAAATACCCTTTACCCGATAAAACCTACTCTTCCCTAAGAGTGTCTATTATATTCATCTTTTTAACCCTTTGCACTGTAGCTCTGGAGGCTAACAGCGATACAACTATAGCCGCTATTATTACAATGATGTTTGCAGTCCATGGAAACTCCCATGGAACTTCCCTTACATCATTCATTAAGTTATATAGCCAATATCCTAACAGATTTCCGGTTATACACCCATATATAACCCCTATAACTCCGCTTAAAATTGCCTCATACCTAATCATGTTTATTAAGCTTTTAGGGCCCATTCCCACAGCCCGCAGCATGGCAAATTCTTTGGTTCGTGTAAGAAGATTGGTGCTTATGGTATTTATAATATTTAGCGCTCCGATAATACTAATTAGCACTATAAACCCGTAAATAAACACCGATACTTCTAGCATAAGCTGCCTATCTCTACGTGCGAAGTAGTAATTGTCAAAGAAGCTTCCTGCATCAGAACTATGAGCAATACTACTGAGTTCTTGTGTAAGTTGCATATGCGTATCTCCATCTAAATCTTCCACCGCATTTATATAAAATTTATCATACCCTTCCCTTATATTAGCTCGATAAAACTCTTCTGCAGTAATTAACTTTATTCCGTGGTTATTATAAATGGGATCATTCTCTAGTATTCCGACAACAGTTAAAGTAATTGTTTCCTGAGATTCAACGTCATTTTGCTCCTCTATATACCGCTTAGCTTCCTCCCAGTTCAATACAACATCAATCTTGTCACCTATTTCATAGTCTATGATTTGTTTATTTAAACGCACATTATCGGTATAAACTATACTAGTTTGAACTAATAGCACCCCATTTTCTTCCACCATTAGATCATTATCTGCCTTCCCATCCAATAAATATTCTTTAGCAGATTCTAGTTGAGTTATACTATATCCATAAAGCTGGCCTCCAATTACATTATCTGTATACATGTCAGAGTTTTTAAACTCATCTGAGATTTTCCCCTCATCAACTAACCCAAAAGCTTGATGAACCCTAAGTGGTTTAACTTCATGTATACTTTCAAGATTTTTGATTTTTTTATAATCCTCTTCTGTATAAGTATCTCCGCGTGTTCTCATTATTTGAAAATCATAATCATAATAATCTCTCGTATCTTGAATTTTAAAGGCATAGTAGCTGAATACACTAAAAACAATAAACAGAATTACACTTATACTTAAGGCAAAAGCGGTTACAATAGTCCTCTTTTTGTTACGCTGAAGATTTTTGTAAGCTAGTGTTTTTTCAGCAGAAAGAAACCTTTTAATTATAAACCCCTTCCACCTTTTAAACTTCTTCTTATTCTTTGGCCTGTGGAAAACTGCCTCCAAAGGCTGTTTCCTCCCTGCTAAAACTGCAGGAATAAATGCTGAAAAAAGGACCGATATAGTTCCAATTGCTGCGCTCACTAGTAGAACTGATAACGAATAAGATACAAAAATATCATTAAAGGTGGAATAAACACTTGTTGATAACAAGTAAAATACCACATTCATAGCCACTATTCCGGAAATCAACCCTAAAGGAACAGCAATCAGTGCCTGTAGACCCGCTTCCACAAATACAATTCTTCGAATCTGCTTAGGTGTTGTGCCAATAGAGCGCATTATACCAAACTGCCTTATTCTCTCTAAAACTGATATATTGAAGGAGTTGTATATAACTGCTACAGTGGCTCCACAAACCACCAACACTAAAAACATTACAACAGAAGCTAAGCTTATCAAAGTAGTTTTATAATATTCACTTGTTACCTGACCTTTTAAAAGTAACAGGGCATTATTATAAGAAAAGACAGCATTATCTTGCTGCTTTTGTATATCCTCTACTACTTCTCTTACAGACAGGCCATCTTTCACCGTAAAATGAACTGTCCCCTCATTTGCCAAACTTATTTCAGTTGCATACTCATATGAAACAAATGCCATTTGCGGATTGAAGCGGGAAGCCACCTCCACAAGACCAGATATTTCAAATTCTTTATCTTCTATATGGTGGATTTCTTCCTCCATAGTTTCCTCATCAATTTGGTGTCTGTAAATACCATTCACAGACATTAATATGGTATCTCCTACGGAAAGCCCTAGCTGCCTTGCTGTCCCTGCATCTAAGGCAATCTCGTCTATCTCTTTAGGTTCCCTTCCTTCGCTTAGTGCAAAATTGCTTAAATATAGATGTTCTCCCAAATAGCTAGAAAGACTAATTACTGTATCATCTACATATCCTCGCCCTACTTCCAAGGAGTAAGCTGTTTTATCTATCTTAGGGTTTGATACAATTGTCTTATATTGTTCTTTGTCCATAACAGTTCTAACATGAAAAGCACCTTCAGTTTCTTTTTGCCTTTCTATTTCCGCATCTCTAAAGCTTACTAGTATAATGCCAATAGATGTAATCATGGACACAGAAATAATAATTCCCAATATAGTTAAGCAGGTACGTTTTTTTTGCTGCCATAAATATCTTAACGCTAAGGAGGTAATAGATTTCATTATCTAATCACCTCGTCTTTAACCACCCTACCATCATCTATCCGAATTACTCTGTCTGCCTGCTCCGCGATAGAGAGTTCATGTGTTATCATAATTAAGGTTTGCTGGTATCTAGCAACAGATAGTCTAAGAAGATCTATAACCTCCTTACTTGATTGACTATCTAAATTGCCGGTAGGTTCATCGGCTAACACCACAGATGGCTTGTATATTAGCGCTCTGCCTATAGAAGTTCGCTGCTGCTGGCCCCCGGACAGCTGTGAAGGAAAATGATTTGTTCTATCGTTTAACCCTAACAGGCCCACTACTTCTTTGAGGTAGGCTTTATCCACCTTTTTTCCATCTAACATAAGTGGAAGGGTTATATTTTCTTCAGCTGTAAGCACCGGCACTAGGTTATAAAACTGAAAGATAAACCCAACTTGCCGGCGCCTAAATATAGCTAACTTTTCTTCCTTCATGGAATAGATATCTGTCCCGTCCACAAACACCTTTCCCTCTGTAGGCTTATCTAGGCCGCCTAAAAGATGAAGAAGTGTACTTTTTCCAGAACCTGATGGCCCCACAACGGCTACAAACTCCCCTTTTTTTATGGAGATATTTACATCCTTTAACGCCTCTACCTTTTCTTGACCTGTTACGTATGTCTTTGTTAGATTTTCAGTACGTAAAATTTCCATTTAATTCACCCCTAAGTTATCTCATTTTGTATTACAACCCCTATTATAGACCTCTTACCTTACTATTAGGTTAAGTTTAATCTTACATTTTTGTAAGATTGAGTAGATTTATCACAAAGATGTTGGGAATCGGCCATGGTAGTTGGATAGAAGATAGTTGGATGGTCTTTGCTTATTATTAAAACCTAAGGGGTTAATTTTACTCCAGTGGTTTGACATAATAAGTTCTGCTGGAGCACTTTAATGCTCCCCTACAAATTCGGCTGTGGCGGGTTTGTGGGGGTATAACCTCCATATTAGCAGCCATATGCTGATGGGTCGGCACGGAGGCACGACCCCTACCTCTGCGAGGGTGTTAGCTGTCATGGTGGAAGCTTCTGTAATGCATACTGAAGACGCTCATAATATTATTGGAGGGTATGATTGGTGGGAAGCGTTTTGGAACCATGTGAAGGCTTTTATGGCGTTGGGCCATCCCAAGTTGACTAGCAGAGCCAGTATCCAACCTTACTGGCGACCCATTAGCCATAAAAGACAAGCATTGGTGAAACAGCTGATCACCACCCCAAAGCCCGGAGATAATATTATGGGTGCCTGAACTGACGGTCACGACTCGCCACTTAATTGGCCAAGAAGATGGTTGGATGGTCTTCGTTTATTCTTCAAAGCTCAAGGATTAATTATACTCCAGCCTAGAAATTCGGCTGTGGTAGGGTTTGTGGGGATTTTTTTAGCAGGCTTTCTTGCCTGCCATAACTAAATCTTTTCTACGATATATACCCAATAACACACCTATTAGAGCCATGTTTATAACAAAACTGGTTCCCCCATAGGAAATCAGAGGTAAGGAAAATCCTAAATGTGGCAACAAACCAACGCTCATTAAAATATTGCCAAGACCTTGTATTGTAAATAAAACGACAATTGCCGAGGCTAAATATCTTCCGTAAGAGTGGCGAATTGATCGCGTTGCCATAAACATCCTTGTTAGCACACACACCATTATCCCTAATGTAACCAGCCCTATTAGGAGGCCAAAAGTGGATATAATGTATGTAAAAATGTAATCCGTATGAACATCGGGTAGTATAAGCTTATTCGCACCGTCTTGCCAATAGTATAAGCTATCGCTCCTTCCGATAAGTTCAGCATTAGATACTGCATCTCTAGAAATGGAGATAATCCAACCACTTGAATTCTGATATGATTCAGGACGGATGATGGCTAAAAACCTTGACATCCTATAAGACGTTAGATGTCCTGCTAGCAGAAAGGTTTTCGCTAGTAGTGCGCCTCCATATATCGAGAAGATAAACCTACTTTTATTTCCAGCAAAATCCTTGCTCATTATTGCTAATGTAAGTACAGTTAAGAGTCCAGCACCAAAGAGCAAAACAAACCCAAAGGATAGTGGGTGTGTATTAAAAATAAGCACGATAGCTAACATTGCTAAACCAACAAGCTTTAACATATCTTTTATATTTCCGCTCCCCCATCTCTTTGCAAGCCCTGCAAAAGAAATAATAAAAAGAGTCATGGTGAGAACAATTATTCCTGAAGGATTATTTATTACACTATTACTCATCCAAACGCCAATTGCAGCACCAAAAATATGCAAAGAATACTTTTCTATTTTCGTATAGTCAAGGAAATAGCACCCTATACATACCCCTATACCCATTGGCAAATAAGTCAAATAGGTTCGCAGAATTTGACTATGATTAAGTGGAATGTGACCTTGGTTTTGTATTGACTCAGTGCTTAAAATAGTAATTAGTGTTAACCCTCCAATTAACACCAACGCCCCAACCAACCCGATAATTGACCACTCAGTCTTTGGCCTATGTGTTTTATTCAGCTCTTTACCTATTTTGATAGGATCACCCATCTGAGTTATAGCTTTTTGAATGGCCTCATCTTCGTCCATTCCCGTCTCTATATAGTTATCAGCTATTTCACATATGTGGCTTTCAATTTCTTCGGAAATATCATCAGTTACCCCTTTATATTTTATTTCCCCACATACTTTGCTTAAATATTGAGAAATGAATTTATTCAAAACAAACACCCCCTATCACCTTATTAACAGTACGGCTATAAACTTCCCACTCTTTTTTCTTCTCCTGTAAAAGCTTCTCACCTTTATCTGTAATGTTATAATACTTTCGCTTTCGGCCGGACTCTCCTACATCCCAATATGACTGAACCATCCCTTCGCTTTCTAAGGCGTGTAAAATAGGATACATCGTTCCCTCCTTTAATGTAAAGGTTTGGTCAGACTTTTCTTCAAGCTCTTTAACCATCTGATAACCATACATATCGCCAGTGCTCAATAGATTAAGTATCAGCATCTTTGTGCTGCCCTTCATAAGATCCTTATCAATTTTCATATTAGACACCTCCTTTTTTTGGGTATGGGCCACTTAAAACTCTTAGATTACCCTCTAATTGTTGAAGTAGAGGGCTTGCAGCCAGTTAACCTGCGATAAACTTATGTATCCATTTACTTAACGCTATTTTGTAAAAACCAAACCCTATAACCCCACCTAATGTGTTTAAAATAATATCATCGATATTAGATGTACGCATGAATACAAGTCCATAGTAAGAAAAGATTGCTTGGTAAATTTCTATGGTTAATGATGTAAGCATTACCCAGATAGTAACTCTTTTTATATTCCTTACATTAAATAGAGCAGGTAGATAAATCCCTAACGGCAGTAATAGTATGACATTATAAAGGGAAAGCCTCACAGAGTTCCAAAAAAACCAATCTGCTCCTCTATGCACGTATAACTGATACCAGTCTGCTATAAATCGAAACGGTATTAGCTGAATATCCACTCCCCCTCCTAACCCTTGTCTTGGGGGTATATGTATATTTCCTGTTGTAACCTCAAACACCTTTAACAAGTATATGAGAAAGTTGTAAAACACCAGTCTACCAATGATATTTTTTGATTTGTTTCTTACAACGTCAATTACGATAAAGATAGTTAAACCTAAAACTCCTATCAGCAAATTTTCCACCCTCTCATACCTATATTTTCTATGCATCGATAATCTATGTATATAGTAACTCAGCATTTTTCGGTTGTCAACCGTGCATTTAGCAGAAGGTAGTTGAATGGATAGTCTTTGTATTATTAAAACCTAAAGGGTTAATTTTACTCCAGTGGTTTGACATAATAAGTTCTGCAAATTCAGCTGTGGTAGGGTTTATGGGGGGATAACTTCAATATTAGCAGCCATATGCTGATGGGTCGGCACGGAGGCGCGACCCCTACCTCTGCGAGGGTGTTAGCTGTTGTTAGAAGCTTCTGTAATGCATACTGAAGACGCTCATAATATTATTGGAGGGTATGATTGGTGGGAAGCGTTTTGGAACCATGTGAAGGCTTTTATGGCGTTGGGCCATCCCAAGTTGACTAGCAGAGCCAGTATCCAACCTTACTGGCGACCCATTAGCCATAAAAGACAAGCATTGGTGAAACAGCTGATCACCACCCCAAAGCCCGGAGATAATATTATGGGTGCCTGAACTGACGGTCACGACTCGCCACTTAATTGGCCATGGTAGTTGGATAGAGGCGCGACCCCTACCTCTGCGAGGGTGTTAGCTGTTGTTAGAAGCTTCTGTACTGCATACTGAAGGCGCTCATAATATTATTGGAGGGTTTGATTGGTGGGAAGCGTTTTGGAACCATGTGAAGGCTTTTATGGCGTTGGGCCATCCCAAGTTGATTTAGCAGAGCCAGTATCCAACCTTACTGGCGACCCATAAGCCATAAAAGACAAGCATTGGTGAAACAGCTGATCACCACCCCAAAGCCCGGAGATAATATTATGGGTGCCTGAACTGACGGTCACGACTCGCCACTTAATTGGCCAAGAAGATGGTTGGATGGTCTTTGGTTATTATTAAGACCTAAAGGATTAATTTTACTAAAGTGGTTTGCCATAATAAGTTCTGCTGGAGCACTTTAGTGCTCCCCTACAAATTCGGCTGTGGTAGGGTTTATGGGGGGGATAACTTCAATATTAGCAGCCATATGCTGATGGGTCGGCACGGAGGCGCGACCCCTACCTCTGCGAGGTTGTTAGCTGTTGTTAGAAGCTTCTGTACTGCATACTGAAGGCGCTCATAATATTATTGGAGGGTTTGATTGGTGGGAAGCGTTTTTAAACCTGTGAAGGCTTTTATGGCGTTGGGCCATCCCAAGTTGATTTAGCAGAGCCAGTATCCAACTTTACTGGCGACCCATAAGCCATAAAAGACAAGCATTGGTGAAACAGCTGATCACCACCCCAAATCCCGGAGATAATATTATGGGTGCCTGAACTGACGTTGGCTGGTGAGCAGGTGGCAGATGTTGGTTGGTCAGAAGATGGTTGGATGGTTTTTTTTAAAAGACAAATAAGAGGCAGGTGCTTTTTTGCACCTGCCTCTTATTTGTTTATACTTTAATACCCTTTTACCCGATAAAACCTATTCTTCCCTAAGTGTATCTATTATATTCATCTCTTTTACCCTTTGCACTGTAGCTCTGGAAGCTAACAGTGATACCACTATGGCCGCTATTATTACAATGATGTTTGGAGTCCATGGAAACTCCCAAGGAACTTCCCTTATATCACTCATCAAGTTATATAGCCAATATCCTAACAGATTTCCGATTATACACCCATATATAACCCCTATAACTCCGCTTAAAATTGCTTCATACCGTATCATGTTTATTAAGCTTTTAGGTCCCATACCTACAGCTCGCAGCATGGCGAATTCCTTAGTTCGCGTAAGAAGATTGGTGCTGACTGTGTTTATTATATTTAGCGCTCCGATAACGCTAATTAGCACGATAAATCCGTATATGAAAACAGAAATCTCTCGCATTACCTGCCTATCTCTACGCACTAAGTGTAGATTATCATGCACAAAGCCATTTACCCGTTCTGTTATTAAGGTTAACTCATCATTAAGTGCCATGTGAGTGGTGCTATCTATACCTTCTTCGGCATTTACATAAAATCCATCATACCCTTCTACCACCGTATCCTGATAAATCTCATCTGCCATTATCACAAAGGGCTCTCCGTTTGTCCCAAAGTCATTTCCTATGGGAGCTCTATCTAAGATCCCCATTACCTTATATTCAAACTTCTCTCCCTCACCTAAATCAATAGTTACAGTATCACCGACAGAGTAATCTGTAACAGGCACAATACTAAGTCCTGTGTCTGTGAATATTCTGTTGTTTTGTACTAACAGCACTCCTGCACTTTCTTTTAACTCACTGTAGTTTACACTACCTGCAGTAAGTTCTTTTTCAGCTAGATTGAATAAAGCCTTGTTATAACCTATAATGCGCACATCCATGCCATCTATGGGGTCATTAAGTCGCTCACCATTAGGCTTATTTAATTGTTGCTCATATTGGCGGCTAACATCATCAGGAGATATTATTAGCTCTGCCCAGTACTCCATTTTGGGGTAAGCACTTTCTACACCTGTAAGTTCAAGTATGTCTGTATAGTCCTGGTCTGAATAAAGGACCTTAGTTTCGTTATTTACCAACTCAAAGTCTTCGGTATAGTATGCTCTAGTGCTGTCAATTCTGAGGGCATAGTGGCTAAATATGCTAAAGACTATAAATAAAATCACACTAATACTTAAGGAAAAAGCGGTTATAATAAATCGCTTTTTGTTCCTTTGTAAATTTTTATATGCTAGAGAAATTTCCCAAGAAAAAAGTTTGCTCAAAATAAACCCTTTTCTTTTTTTATATTTTTGTTTTTTAAGTTTAGGACGATAAAAGATAGCTTCTAAAGGCTGCTTTCTTCCCGCATTAACAGCTGGAATAAGCGCAGAAAATATTACCGCAATAAAGCCCACTATAGCACTAATTAGAAGAACGAAAGGGGATGTAGTTACCGTAAAGTTTCCAAGTGTCGAGTACGCGTCTTTAGAGAGTAGGTAAAACACTGTATGCATAGCCAAAACCCCTGCCATTAGCCCCAAAGGAATAGCTATAACGCTTTGTATCGCCGCTTCTACATACACTATCCTTCTAATTTGCTTTGGCGTAGCTCCTATAGACCGCATTATCCCAAACTGTTTAACCCTTTCTAACATGGAAATGTTAAACGAGTTATATATTACTGCAATTGTAGCAAGGGTAACTAAGCTAACTAAAAATAATACAATAGACCCTATAGCTGCAAACTCCCTGGCAGCGCCATCATCCACCACTTGACCTTTAAGCAGAAGCAAATACCTGTTGTAGTACGGTCGCCCCTCTTCTAAGTTTATCTCCCTTGCAATCTCCTCTGTAGTATCTGTTACAGAAAGACCACTCTTTACGGTAAAAAATGCATTAGGAGATCTTTCCCCTTGATTTTCTAAAGCCACATCATAAGGCAATACACCAACTCCTGCTATGCCTTTATGGGGTCTAGTCACCGTTCCCACAATTTCAAACTTTTTTACTTTATTTAGGGAAAATTCATCGATCCAAACGCCTTCATCACCTTCATAACGGTGTATGTGACCTAATGGAAGTTCAACCATATCCCCAACCGATAAATCATGTCTATGAAGCAGCCATTCTTCCAAAGCTACCTCATTTTTTTTCTCTGGTCCCCTGCCTTCAGTTAGTTTAAATCTGCTTAATTCAAAGAAATCACCGTTATAGCCAATAAAGTTAACTGTTGTAGCGTCTTTTGGAATATCAGCTGTATTACTGTACTGGGCCCCAATGTATCCATGCCCTGCTGGTATTTCCATAGCCACTTTATTTAGCTTGCTATTTGCTTTTAAAAAGCTGTATTGGTCTAAATCTAAACCATAGAAAGTGACATGATGAGCGCCTTCCTCTTCTTTTATCCTCTGTATCTCTGTATCTCTAAAGCTCATTAATATAGTACCAATAGATGTTATCATAGACACAGAAATAATAATTCCCAATATGGTTAATCCGGTGCGCTTTTTTTGCTGCCATAGATATCTTAACGCTAAGGAGGTAATAGATTTCATTATCTAATCACCTCGTCTTTAACCACCCTACCATCATCTATACGAATTATTCTGTCTGCCTGCTCTGCGATAGATATATCATGGGTTATCATTATTAAGGTTTGCTGGTATCTAGCCACAGACAGCCTAAGAAGATCTATAACCTCCTTACTTGATTGACTGTCTAGGTTACCGGTAGGTTCATCGGCTAATACCACCGCTGGCTTGTATATAAGTGCTCTACCTATAGAAGTTCGCTGCTGCTGGCCCCCGGACAGTTGAGAAGGAAAATGTTTTGTTCTATCATTTAGCCCTAACAGCCCCACTACTTCTTTAAGATAGGCTTTATCCACCTTTTTCCCATCTAACATAAGTGGAAGGGTTAGATTTTCTTCAGCTGTAAGCACCGGCACTAAATTATAAAACTGGAATATAAACCCTACTTGTCTGCGCCTAAATATAGCTAGCTTTTCTTCCTTCATGGAATAGATATCTGTCCCGTCTACAAACACCTTCCCCTTTGTAGGCCTATCTAAGCCTCCTAAAAGATGAAGGAGGGTACTTTTTCCAGAACCTGATGGCCCCACAACGGCTACAAACTCCCCTTTTTTTATGGAGATATTAACATCCTTTAACGCCTCTACCTTTTCTTGACCTGTTACGTATGTCTTTGTTAGATTTTCAGTACGTAAAATTTCCATTTAATTCACCCCTAAGTTATCTCATTTTGTATTACAACCCCTATTATAGACCTCTTACCTTACTATTAGGTGAAGTTTAATCTTACATTTTTGTAAGATTGAGTAGATTTATGAAAAAGATGTTGGGAATCGGCCATGGTAGTTGGATAGAAGATGGTTGGATGGTTTTTGGTTATTATAAAAACTAAAGGGTTAATTTTACTCCAGTGGTTTGACATAATAAGTTCTGCTGGAGCACTTTAATGCTCCCCTACAAATTTGGCTGTGGCAGGGTTTGTGGGGGTATAACCTCCATATTAGCAGCCATATACTGATGGGTCGGCACTGAAGGCGCGACCCCTACCTCTGCGAGGGTGTTAGCTGTCATGGTGGAAGCTTCTGTACTGCATACTGAAGGCGCTCATAATATTATTGGAGGGTTTGATTGGTGGAAAGCGTTTTTGAACCATGTGAAGGCTTTTATGGTGTTGGGCCATCCCAAATTTATTTAGCAGAGCCAGTATCCAACCTTACTGGCGACCCATAAGCCATAAAAGACAAGCATTGGTGAAACAGCTGATCACCACCCCAAATCCCAAAGATAATATTATGGGTGCCTGAACTGACGGTCAGGAATCGCCACTTAATTGGCCACGGTAATTGGATAGAAGATGGTTGGATGATTGCTTCTAAATGCTTTTATCCTTAAATAAGGTAATCGTGAACATACTGCCTTCACCTTCTTTGGTGGTGACATTTATAACCCCTTGGTGGTTTTCTACAATACCTTTTGCAAGGGATAGGCCTATACCGGTGCTATTTTTTTGGGTGTTATACTTTCCTTTATAAAAGCGCTCAAAAATGTGAGGCTTGTCTTTGTTAGTAATTCCTGCTCCGTTATCTTTTACCTCAATTTTTACAGCTATTGGTGATTGACTTGTTTGTATAGCTATTTTGCCGCTATTAGGGGTGTGTTCTATGGCGTTTTTGATAATATTGCTAACGGCCTCTGCGAGCCATTTTTCATCGTGAGACATATAGATATCATCTTCAAAATCAGTGTTAATTTTTATATCTTTTTTCTGCCATAATTCTTTTAACGGCTCCATGGCTATAGTAACTGTTTTGGTAATGTCTTTTATCTCACGTTTAAATTCTAACGACTTTGTCTCAAGCCTTGCCATGATTAATAAATTTCTGACAAGCCATTCCATCCTCTCAACTTGCTGCTCAATTTTTACGGCAAACACTTTAGTTTCTGCATCTTCACACTCCACATCCATTGAAAGCTCATTAAATACTTTAATAGAAGAAAGGGGAGTTTTTAGCTGGTGAGAGATGTCGGAAATTATGTTTTTATGCAATAGCTTTTCTTTCCACTGTCTTTTTTGGGCTGCTGACAATGTTTTTACCATTTTATTAAAGCCGTGACTTAATTTAGCTATATCTCCTTCTACTTCCTCACAAGGAATAGGAATAAGATCGCCTTCCACAATGTTTTCCACATGGTTAGCATAGCTGCGAATTTTACGATAAAGCTTATTTAAAAACCATAAGGCTGCAGTCAAAAACAGAGCTAATGATATTAAGGCTAAGGCTAGTACAAGGTTTAGCTGTATACTTTTGTAGTTAGAAAAAGTCTCATTAGCTGCAAGTGGCAAATCTTGTGTATAACCATACTTTTTAGCTACATCTTCCCCCAATTCTCTAATCTCTTCAGAAGGACCTCTGGTAAAGAGAGGCACTAGCTCCTTTTCTAGCTCGGGGTGCTGGTCTGCAATATACCCCATGATAGCTATGTTATTTTCCACAGTTTGCCTGTGTAAACTTTCAAGGGCATAATTAAAAGCCACTACCATTAATACCGTAAGCAGCAAAAAAATAATCAAAACCCACTTTATAAACTTTCTCACTTCCTCATTTTCCAGCAACGCTAACATACAGTACACCCCCTATTTATTCCACTTATACCCCATACCTCTAATTGTTTGAATAAGCTTAGGATTTGAAGGGTCCTTTTCGATTTTCCCCCTAATACGCCTTATGTAAACAGATAAAGTATTGTCATCTACAAAGTCTCCCGATTGATCCCATAGTTTATCTAAAATAACAGACCTTGTAAGTACCTGGTTTGGATTGTTGATAAAAACAGTAATTAGCTTCCATTCTATGGGGGTTAAGTCGACTTTTTGACCATCTTTTAATAATTGTGCTTTTAGAAGGTCGACTTCAATATCGTTAAACTTTAAGTAAGAGGTGGGTTTATCTTCAGACCTTCTCCTAAGAACAGCCTTAATCCGTGATATTAGTTCTCTGACTCTAAATGGTTTTGCAATATAGTCATCCCCGCCCATATCTAAACCTAAAACCACGTTAACCTCCTCGTCACAAGCTGTTAAAAATATTATTGGGATAGAGGACTCCTGCCTTATTTCTTTGCAAAGGTCATATCCACTTCCGTCTGGAAGCATAACATCTAGTAAAATAAGTTTATAAACTCCTTCAGCAAATTCCTTGCGAGCCTGAGCAAGATTTGAAGCAATGTTCACACAGAATCCCTCGCGCTCTAAAGTATACCGAATCCCCTCGGCCAGCGTAATGTCATCTTCAACTACAAGTACTTTACTCATTTTTCTCCCCCCAATTTATAAATAATAATAGTTGTTAATCCGCTAATTTCAATAACAGTAATTATATACACTATTACAGTAATTATATAGTAATAGTAGGTGAATTAATAGATATTTAAAGTATTTTGGTGGTTGGCTGGTAGCTGGTGGCTGGTGGCAGTTGGATAGAAGATGGTTGGATTGTTGGATGGGAAAGGCTTAGTATTAGCTACCAATTACTGTCTGGGCCGGCACAGAGGCACGGCCCCTACCTCTTCGAGGGAAAACATTGGCTCTGGGCAACATTGTTTTTTAATGCTAACGGTTAAAAAAATAACCCAACGGTTTTGTCCGTTGGGTTATTTTTTATAAGTTTTTTAGCATTTCTCTTACTAAAGCTAGCGAGTTGTTTGCTGCCTTTTGTACAAACTTTGGAAAATCAACATCGGCTGTGCCGTCGGCTTTGTCTGACATAGCCCTTATTATTACAAAGGGAATATTATTTAGGTAACAAGCTTGTGCCACCGCTGCTCCTTCCATTTCTACGCAGTGTCCGTTAAATTCATCGGCTAGGTTCAGCGCTCTGTCTTTGTCGGCGATAAACTCATCCCCTGATAAGATTCTTCCCTGTATTATCTGTGGAAAACCTTCAATATTTTTACCACTTTCTAACGCCAATTGTACTAAGGCATCATCGGCGGCAAACTCTTTTTTGTTAAGTCTGGGAACTGTCCCTGGCTCATAACCAAAGGCGTGAACATTAAGGTCGTGTTGTATACAGTCTGTGGACACAACTACGTCTAAAACATCCAAACTAGCCGCTAAAGCTCCTGCTACACCCGTAAAAATGATGTTATCCACACCATAATCGTCTATCAAAATCTGTGTACAAATAGCAGCATTTACTTTACCAATTCCACAGTGTACTAAAATTATCTTTTTGCCATCTATCTTGCCTTGATAAAAGGTTAGTCCAGCCTTTTGATTTTTTTTTACATCATCCATAGCCTCTCTAAATAGAGCTATTTCCTCTTCCATTGCTCCCATAACTGCTAACATTTATAAACTTCCCCCTAAACTACCTTTTTTTCTTTTAGCATGCTTCCAATTTCATGGGATACCTTCCAAATATCGCCGGCCCCCATAGTTATTACTAAGTCCCCTGGCTTAACTTTGGCCTGAAGCTCTTCTGTAATGTCTTCGTTTGAACCTATATATTTAGCATTGCTTCCTAATCCTTTAATTTTATCAACAAGGCCTTCAGAAGAGACACCTTCTATCGGCTCCTCTCCAGCTGTATATATATCAGCAATAATTACTTCGTCAGCGTTTTCAAAAGATGCTGCAAAATCATCATAGAAGTAGTAAGTTCTAGAGTAACGCTGTGGTTGGAATATGGCAATCAATCTTCGGTGGTTTATTTCCTTCGCTGCCTGCAAGGTAGCTTTGATTTCTGTAGGATGGTGCGCATAGTCATCTACAATAAAGAAGTTTCTATCCCTGTGGATAATTTGAAATCTTCGCTTAGCTCCACCAAAACCTTTAAACACTTTACTTATTATAGAAAAGTTCACCCCAAGCTCTAAAGCCACAACAGCTGAGGATATGGCGTTCAAAATGTTATGCATACCAGGTACACTAAGTTCAATCTTACCTAGTTTTCTACCTCTATGATAAAGGTCAAAGAACGAACCTTTATCCTTATATTCAATATTTTGTGGATAATAGTCATTTTCTTCCGCTAACCCATAGGTTATCAACTTCTTCTCCGTACCTAATGTGACTTCCTGGATGTACTCATCATCGCCAAAAACGACAGCTTTTCCATCAGGGGCTAGGTTACTTAAAAAGTCTTTGTAGGTACTTAAAAGCTTGCCAAAGT
Organism: Proteinivorax hydrogeniformans; assembly: GCF_040515995.1. Lineage (GTDB taxonomy): Bacteria > Bacillota > Proteinivoracia > Proteinivoracales > Proteinivoracaceae > Proteinivorax > Proteinivorax hydrogeniformans. Next base: position 2,545,000 of record NZ_CP159485.1, read on the forward strand.
CGCCATCATAGTGTTCTAAGTGGTCAGCTTCGATATTTGTTATAACTGCTATTTGTGGCCTATATCTTAAAAAGGAATGATCACTTTCGCAGGCCTCTGCTACAACGATCCCGCTTTCGCCTAAGCGTGCATTACCTTTAAATTCGCCCAGTTCGCCGCCTATTAAAGCTGTAGGGTCTTTATCCCCCTTTTCTAATAAAAATGCAATCATAGAGGTTGTGCTAGTTTTGCCATGGGCACCAGCTACCGCAACCCCATGACCACTGTTTAAAATCATCGCTAAAACTTCCGATCGATGATAAAGAGGTATATCTAACTCTTTAGACCTAGCCAGCTCTGGGTTGTTATCTGGGATTGCGGTAGAATAAATAACCACGTCAGCCTGCTCTACTTGCTCTGCCTTGTGGCCGATAAAAACCTTTGCTCCTTTTTCAAGCAGACTTTCTACCAGCTTAGATTTATTTAAATCAGATCCTGTAACCTCATATCCTTTATCAATAAGTATGCTAGCTATGGCACTCATGCCATAGCCTCCTATCCCTATAAGATGTATTTTTTGTTGTCCTCGTTCAAACATTTTGGCTCACCTTCTTTTTTTATTAAGCAGTAGTGCTTTCTTCCTCTACATTCTCACTACCATCATCTTCTTCTTCATAACCAAATCTTCTTCGCATAAGCGGCATTAATCCACAAGCAATACATATTAAAATTACCGATGTAATTTGAGCAGCAGTGAATACCCCGAAAACCTCAGGATTAGTGCGCAAAAATTCTATTAAAAACCGGCCTACACTATATATAATAATGTAGCTTAAAAAACCTTGCCCTCCAAATGTGCGTCGCGGGCGCTGCCATAATATAAACCCATAAATTCCGATAGCTAAAGCTACTAAGTACAGCTGTGTCGGATGATATGTTGAAGCTGTAAATTCTCCAAATGAAACTCCCCAAAAACTTTCTGTAGCTATCCCGTGACAACATCCATTTAAAAAACATCCAAGTCTACCAAAAGCATAGGCCACCGGTATCAAAAGAGCAGCTATATCCGCAGTTTCCACTATAGAAACTTTTTTAATCCTTAAATATATAATAACCGCCAAAGTCCCTAATATTAGTCCACCGTGAAAAACTAAGCCCCCTTGATTAAAAGCAAAGACGTCTAAGGGGTTTTGAACATAGTGACTAAAATCATAAATAAACACATAATAAAGTCTTGCCCCTATCATACCAAAGACAATAGCTAATAAAGAAATGTCTAAGGTATCGTTAGGCTCCACCCCGATTTCATGAGCCCTTCTTCTTAACCCCAAGATAACCGCTACAAACCCTAGTGCTATCATTAATCCATAACTATGTACCGTTACCGGCCCTAATTCTAATAATACTGGATACATAATAACTCCCCCCATTTTTTGTTATTTCTGGTGAAACTATCTGATAATTCCCACTTACATCTTACCCTTTATAAAAAATGTTGTCAATTAAACCAAAAAACCAAACAAACCTTCGGTTATCCACACTATACACAGGTTTATCCACAGTATTAACACTTGTTTATAGTGGTTTTGCACCAAACTATCCACATTTTCCACAGATATCGACAAAAAACCTTCCACCTTTTTGTCCACAATCGACAATACCACATTTAATTAGGCTGTGGAATATTATCCCCATTATCCACAGCCTAAACTTCAATCTTATTCACAACTCATCATTTTTAGTCATTTAATGACATAGAGCTATAAGCGTTTAAATCCAGCGGAGCAAAATCTTGAGCTATAAACTGGTGAAAAGCTACCGCACCAATCATAGCGGCGTTATCAGTGCAATATTTTAAAGGTGGATAATAAAGATTTAGCTTTTCTTTTTGGCACCTTTGACTCATAAGCTCACGAAGAGCGCTGTTGGCAGACACCCCTCCTGCCATCAGTACATTTTTGACTTTTTTATGCTTAGCACACTCTATAGTCTTATCCACAAGAACATCAACCACAGCCTGCTGGAAAGATGCACAAACGTCCTCAACATTGATCTCTAATCCCTTTTGCTTCTGGTTGTGTAGGTGGTTTATAACCGCAGACTTTAAACCGCTAAAACTAAAATCATAGCTACCTTTCTCAAGGTGAACCCTAGGAAACTTTATGCTATCTTCACCATTTTTCGCCATGTTATCCACAATTGGACCTCCAGGATACCCTAAATTCATAGCTCGAGCTATTTTATCAAAAGCCTCACCTGCAGCGTCGTCTCTGGTCTGCCCTAATATTTCATAATTAAGATGCCCATCCATATAAATCAAGTCGGTATGCCCACCCGAAACTATCAGCGTCACCAAAGGAAACTCAACCTCATTATCTATAAAATTTGCATAAATGTGCCCTGATAAATGATTTACTGCTATCAACGGCTTATTAAGAGAAAAAGCTAAAGCTTTAGCTGCAGACACACCTACCAAAAGCGCCCCAATTAAACCAGGGCCATTTGTTACTGCCACTGCATCTACATCCTCTAATGTTAGCCCTGAACCTTTTAAAGCTTTTTCTATCAGCGGTATAATCCCTTCCATGTGGTAACGAGATGCAACCTCTGGTACAACACCCCCAAATTCCTTGTGGATATCTATTTGGGATAACACCTCATTTACCAAAACTTTATTTCCATTTTCCACAACCGCTACTGCTGTTTCATCACAAGAAGTTTCAATCGCTAGTATTTTTACTGACATCTGCTTTCACCTCTTTAATTTCTGTCAACCACATCAAAAGTGCGTCCTCATTGTTATCTGTGTAATAACCCTTACGCACCCCCATAACCTCAAACCCCATACCTTTATAAAGATTTTGCGCTTTATGGTTAGATTCACGTACTTCAAGAGTAACTGAGACTACTCCCTTTGCCAAGCACAGATCTAGCAAGGCTTTGATTAACGCTTTGGCTAAACCTTTACGTCTATGAGAAGGAAGAACCGCAACATTAGTTATATGACACTCATCTAAAATAAACCAACCACCAATAAAACCTACCGGCTTGTCATCAAAAGTCACCACTAGATAATGGGCTAGGTGATTGTCGTTAATCTCCCTTTTAAATGCCTCTTCACTCCACGGAGTTGGAAAAACCTCCTTCTCTATTTCATGAACGGCAGGTATATGAATTTCGGTCATAGGTACTATTATATATTGCCCCATTTCCTCCACTTCCTAACTTTGTCTACTACACTGTAAAAGCTTGCGCTGCGCTTCAGCTAAACGAAGATATTCAACATCTAAACTTGCCAAATCATCTCCCCCTGCCTTGTTAAATTTATTATAGGCTAGGTATCCAACACCGCTAGCTCTTGGTGTTATGTTTTGTGGTAGCACATAGCGCCCTTTGTTACCTAGTTTTTCTTTTATCTGCTCTTCAAATGACTGTAGATAATCTCCTAAAAACACCGCCGTTTTACCGACTTTTTCAATCTCATCTAATAGATCATTAAGCTGAATACTTTTAGGGGTTAGTTTTTCTATGTATCTATTTTGGTCATACTCGTAAATCGCCCCATAAACTTGATTTCTTCTTGCGTTAAAAATTGGCACCACTAAACTGCCAAAAACATTACTACTGTAAGCTAATGCTTCTAAGCTGCTCACTCCCACTATTGGGATTTTAAGACCATAAGCTAACCCTTTAGCAGTAGCCATACCTATCCTAAGGCCGGTAAAAGAGCCAGGCCCCTTTGCTATAGCAATTAGCTGTATATCTCTTAAGCTAATATTAAGGTTGTCCAACAACGATTTTATGCAAGGCAGTAATTTCTGAGAGTGGGTAGTTTTGGTATTTATCACCTGCTGCCCTAACAAAGCTTCACCATCGTTTACTGCTATGCTACAAGTTAAAGTAGATGTATCGATACTTAAAATCAACAATTACAACAACTCCTTAGCAATAGTTCTGCCTTTTTCTGTACATTTAAAACAAACTTCTCGTAAGTTTTCCCCCAGTTTGTTTATAGTTATAAAAATATATTCAATCCCATCTTGTTTTAAAATATCCTCTGCTCGTTCGCCCCATTCTAACACGATGATTCCACCGGTTAAAAGATAATCCTCAAATCCTAGATCGTAAATCTCCTCAGCCACCTGTAGCCGATAAAGGTCAAAATGAAACAATGGCATTTTCCCGTTATATTCTAACACGTATGTAAAGGTCGGGCTTTTCACATAATCCTTAATCCCAAGCCCCCATGCCACTCCCTTTGTAAAAGCGGTCTTGCCGGCACCTAGATCGCCAGATAATAAAAGTACATCTCCGGCTTTGAGTTTTTCCGCTAGACTTTTACCTAATTCATAAGTCTCTTCTGGACTGTTAGTTTGAACACAATTCATTATTTTTTTCTCCTTTTGCTTCCCTTTTATAACTTATAGTAAATAAATTATATCCTCTTATAGCCTTTTTTTCAAACTTTAGCAAAATATAAGGCTTCCTAGCAGTGCAGCACTTTAAAGTCAAAGCGAGCATAGAGTTAAAATCAAAGCCATTTAGAAAACAGAAAATAAATTCTATCAATTAACAATGATAACTGGGACATGATAATATACCCTAGTGATATCCCTAACCCCAGATAAAACACCCATTTACCCATAGACCCCAAGCCAATAACTACTTTATTTTCAGTTTTAACATGGTTAAAAAAAAGCAGCACACTAGCAGTAAAAAGCAGCGACAAAATATTAGAAATAGATGTAAGAGGGGTAGTAGCCAAGACTGTTACTTGGCTCCAAAGGGATGCGCCAATAATTCCCCGCAAGGAATAGGCGCAACCTATCCCTAATAAAAAAGCCAAAGGAATTTTAGCTATCCATTTATTTTTTTCACTATATCTAAAAACTATCATTCCTCCCAAAACAATCGGTATAAATCCTACTATCATATCACCTTGATACACAGTTTGGTGTAAGTATTGTTGTACAGTGGCTATACCCCAAAGCATTACAATAGCAGTGGAAACTCCAATAAAGATATTCTCCACAATCATATATAGAAAGTTGTCTTTAAACAAGTAACTAAAAACAACCAAAGTTAAAATAACCCCCACATAAATATCAAGCTCTCCCATCTTTATTTCCCCCTTATAATACCAATGGCCGCATACAAGGACTGGCCTATGATAACAACAACTATAAGCCATGCCGTCATGGTCTGAGCAGCGAGGTTTCTACTAGCCTTGCTTTCTACCTCCAACAGCTGCTCATATTCTCTAGCTGATGTTAAGCCCCATAACCCTCCAGCTAGATCGCCACTATCCAAGTAAGGAAGGTATCTAGGGTATTCAGCGCTGGGAGCGGCTACAACTACTGGTATGTCCTTTCCATAGCTAAGCTGCTCTATATAAACTATCCCTCCCGTGTTTCCTTGGGATAAAGACACTATCATATCTATATCGTCTAGATTTTTAATCTCTTCCATCATAGCAATAGACCTTATGTTCACCCTATATATATCCTGAGGATAAATATCTGCAATATCTCTAGTAAGTCCCTGCATCACTGCTGCCCCTCCAGGTCGATATCCCAAAATAACATAGTCCACTCCGTATTTTTTCCCGCCTTTATCCATCTGCTCAAATATACTTTTTGAGATGTGGGAACCTTGGGCTGAATGAGCCACTGTTACGACCTTAACATCCCGAGATAGTAAATGGTTAGTTAGCACGTTAGAAAGGGGAAACATCTCTCCATAGAAGTGTCCCTCCCAGTCATAGGAAAGTAAAATAACACTATCTGCAGGCAGTTCTTCAATTATGTTATACACTTCTTTTGTATGTTTTGAAATGGGAAACTCATAGACTATGTTTTCACCGAACAAAAAAACTCCTAAAATTGCCGTCGTAAGTATTGCAACCTTAAGTACAATTTTATAAGGCTCTTTTGTCATAAAGCCACCTCAATTCAAAAATTCTTCTCTTCCATCTATTATTGTCCTTATGCAGATTACAACAGCAGATAGCGAAACTCCTATAACAAACCCTCTAACTGCCGGCAGCAAAAAAAAACGGTCTATTATTTCCTTGATTGTTGGGTAATAGCCAACTAAAAAAAGATTTACAACAATAGTTGCAGCGGCACTTAGAGATATTACTATTGCCTTAAAACCATGTAATGAGTAGCTCTTTATCACTGCATGCACCGTAAAAAATAGCAGAAGAGCCAACACAGTCGATGTTATGGGTATATAAATATTAGAAAAAATATAAGAAAAAACCGCGCCGTTGCTCCCTCCCCATAATCCCGCTACCATAGTCACAATAAATGATAAAATCAACGCAACCTTCCCATGCCACCCCTTATCTTGTGCTAGAATTTTTTTTACACTGATGCTAAATAAGTTTGTCACCCCCATCACCAAGGTAAATGCCGCGATAACTACAGCCCAAATTTGAAACTTTAAAATCAAATGTTTAGATAGATAAGGGAGCGTAACAAAGTAATCCATTACCACAAGCATACCTACGACAAAAACTATAATTGATAAAATTTGTTTTTTTATGCTAACCCCTCCCCTTTACAGAAGTTTTGTTACAGTCGTAATAATGGCACCAAAAACAACTGAAAATATCAAAAATACCTTTATAAATATTGTAGCCAAAGCACTACTTCTATCTTCTATAGAAACAGAACTAAAAAGCAGTAACTCCTCACCCATAAGGACCAAATCGCAGCAAAGGACAAAAAAAGGCAGCTGCTCAATATTTGCTGTCCCTCCCACACTCAAAGAACTTGTACTACCTCCTGCTAAAATAGCAGACTCTGCCCAAAAACTACCAACCATAATATTTGTTTCAACTTTTTCGTTTTTATTTGTACTTAATACACCTAATGCATAAGCTAAGTTTTGCCCAGCTACATACCTAGTTTTATTAAAATCCACAGCATAATGTCTTCCCCTAAACTCAAACTGTGATGTAACTACCTCTTCGGTTATAGGTATAATCTCAGCGTTTCCAACAGTTAAATAAATTTTCCCTGGCAAACTTCTTTTAGAGACTATCTTTAAAAAGTCCACCACAGCTAGAGTCTGATAAACTTGTCCTTGAGATATGCCTTCTAATCCCAAGGAGACGTTAACAGGTGCTTTACTATCTTTTATTTGTGAGGCCACCTTATTTGCTAAAGGTTTCCAGTTTACAATATCCTTATACCTATCTAGATTTCTTTGTGATAAATATGCTGCGAAGGATATAGCTAAAATAACTAAAAGTTCCCACGGATTATTTATAAACTCAAGCATCCTCCTGCCCCTTATCAGTCATAAAAAGTATAGCGCAAGGATCTAGTAAGTTCTTTATATCATCTAAGGCACGTCTAACTGGCGCAGCCGTTTCCTTAAAGATATCTAAAACAATAATCATGTCTTTTTTTTCAAAGATACCCTTTAGCTCTTTTTTCATATCAAACCCTCCTGCTAAAATAAATATACACTTTGCACTTAGTAAAATATATTTAAGTAAAGAAAGCATTAGAACGCTTAAAATGTGTAAAAATAGCACAAAAATAAATGACTTTACTATACGCTGTTAACTCCTGTCGTTAAGCCTTCTGCGCCCTGCCAATAGCCTTCTAAAAATTTCTTTATTATTACATCAAAAAATGCTTTACTTTTTGTTATAAATAATCTAAATTTAGAGGTGGCATGTATTTTATATTAACAAGTTAACATAGGGAGGGATTTGTTATGGGAAATCCATTTAAAGTCATTAGTAATAACAAAAGTCCACAGAAAAGGTTAGATGAAAAAAAGAAGACATCTGATTCAGCCATATCTGCTGAGACCTTTGTATTTTTGTTTGTGCTGGTTGGGTTTTTCGGTTATTTAGCTAATCAAATGGGGTTAGGCATTATGTTTTCAGTGTTCATGGAAACGGCCCATGCACTACTAATTGACACGGTTTTTCTAATTATGGCTATCGCAGTGCTAGCTGGTGCATTATCGGCACTTCTTTCAGAATTTGGGGTTGTTGAACTTATTAACAAGATTATCTCCCCTATTATGAAGCCGCTATATGGCATGCCTGGAGCTGCTTCTATAGGTGGTGTAACTACCTATCTTTCAGATAATCCAGCTATTATCTCCTTGGCAAAGGACAAAAAATTTATCAAATACTTTTACAAGTATCAAGTTCCTGCACTGTGTAACCTGGGGACAGCCTTTGGAATGGGGCTTGTGCTTACCACTTACATGATAAGCTTTGGAAATGAATTTATCGCTCCCGCCCTAATAGGAAACATCGGGGCCCTTATTGGATCAATTGTCAGTGTTCGGATTATGTTATCCTTTACCCAAAAATACTATAAGGCTGACTTCGATGACATAGAAAAAAAAGAGTTTAATGAGAACTTTGAGGAGGCCGTTGATGATACTGACGACATTGATTTCATCCCTGACAACCCTCCAAAAACTGATAACTACTTTGAAAGAATTATAAACTCCATTTTAGAAGGCGGAAAAAACGGTGTAGAAATGGGTTTAGGTATAATCCCTGGTGTTTTGATAATCTGCACAGTTGTTATGATTCTAACCTTTGGCCCTTCCGGCATGGAAGACGGTGTAGCTGTTTATGAAGGTGTCGCCTTTGAAGGAGTAGGACTGCTTCCTAAGCTAGGAAGCTACATCCACCCAATCTTACAACCGCTGTTTGGCTTTGAAAACGTAGAAGCAATAGCTTTTCCTATAGTCTCCTTAGGAGCTGTGGGAGCTGCCATGGGACTTGTGCAAAACTTTTTGGAAACCAACATAATTACTCCTAACGACATCGCTGTTTTTACAGCTATGGGAATGTGCTGGAGTGGCTACTTAAGTACCCATGTTGGAATGATGGATGTTCTTAACCTAAGAAAACTATCGAGCAAAGCAATAATAAGCCACACAATCGGCGGTTTAGCTGCCGGTATATCCGCCAATTATATCTATCAGCTCTACGCCTTAATCTTTCTATAAAAATAATAGGGGCTGTCACAAAAAGAGAAATATCCTCTCCTTTTGTGACAGCCCCTAACTTTTTATCTTTTTACATATATCTTTTATTTTTCAGTAAAAGAATTTCATCTTTAAACGACCTATGACTTGCAATCTTTGTATCGTACTTTCCCAGCTTAAAAACTGTTTGGATGGCATACCCTTGGGTTAACGCAACCACCACAGTGCCTACACCTACACTCCCACCTAGCATCGCGCCCGCTATAACAGCTGTTATTTCTATAGCTGTTTTCACTACAGATACTGGTAAGTTCAATTTCTTTACTAAACCTATCATCAGACCATCTCTGGGCCCTGCACCTAACCCAGGCTTGAGATAAAAATATATCCCCAAACTCAACACCCAAACTCCTGCTTCTAGCAAAACTAGCTGACCTATAAAAGTTTCCGGAGTAAAAATAAGCGAGCTTTTATTTATCAAATCTATAATTATCCCCACAATAATCACATTAAGTACAGTTCCAATCCCGGCTAAAATACCCAAAAAATAGCTGAGTATAACAAGGACTAAACCTGTTAGCTGTGAAGTTTGCCCGAAAGTTAAAGGTGTGTGGTTCATAACTCCGGTATGCAAAACATCCCACGGCCCAAGTCCTAGACTTCTAGCGTTATACATCATTGTTATCCCCAGTGCACATAGGAAGTAACCTAAAAATAACTTTGGCATTTTAGGTGCCGTTTGTTTATAAAAATCTTTTATCATCATTATTTCCCCTAAATTTTATTTCGACTCTTAAATATTATACAGTATTAGCAGATTGATGAACAATAACTTTTTTTTACGATTCTTTTACGATTCAATAGAAAAAGCAAGAAACCACGGTTTTATGGTTTCTTGCTTTTTCTATTACTCACCTTTTACTTTAATTCCCTCTGTAACCTCATCACAAAGTTTTACAAATTCTTTTTCATCAACTTCTTCTCTACTTCCGTATCTAAAGGAGTTGTAAATGTTTGTAACTATACTTAATGGTTTTTTAATTTTTCTATCTCGCTTAACACTTTTAACTAAAATCTTATTAGGGGTGTCTGAGCTTGCAATAGTTACTCCATTTTTATTTAAATTCAAGAGCATACTCCTATATTTTCTTCTAATAGGATGCAAGTCTTTTAGATACTTTCTTTGCTTTCTTTTATCCGCTATTGAGTCTTTTACCTTTTTCATCATCTGGTCTAATATTGGGATATGCTCTTTTTGTTCTTCATAGCTATTTACCTTCTTATTTTTACTGAACATGTATCTTCTAATAACCTTATATATCAAAAACACTATGGCAGCTACTATTGCAATAGAAATTAGCCTTACTATAATAGCAATAAAATTCCCCTGCGAAGTTTGTATGACTTCATCTTCTCTTGTAAGCATCGCTGCAAAAGTAGCAAGCTCTGCTTCTACCGGTTCTGGTTCTTGGGAAGTTGGCGTTACAGTAAAGTAATTCATCAGAGCATCAATCGGTCGGAATAAGACTGTCACTATAAAAAGCGTAATATAATGATTTAGTTTATCAAAAAAGTGACTTGTTGAAGAGTATATAAAATTTACACCTCTAAAAAACACAATATAGGTTAAACCAAATATAGTTAGTGGCGCTACTATGCTAGTTAGCAAGGCCTGCTTTAAGCTTATGCTATTACTGGGAAGCAGATTGTTCTTGGCTATGTACTTCCCAATTATCGGATCATCCTTTAAGCTTTCATCGGTGGCATTGCGAAAGTACAGCTCATGAATTTGATTTTGAATGTTTAACAGCAATATTAACATAAGGTATACAGCAAAATATCTAAAAGTCAACGCAAAAGCATCTTGCAAATTAAACCCGATAATTGTATAAGTGTTTACAATAGCTAAAAAATAAACTGCTGTTCTGATAAGAACTTTTTTGCCGAACTGGGTTATGGAGATATTATCCTGGGGCGTGTTCAAAAACTTAAACAAAAAAAGTACAGGTATCGATAATAATAGGAAGGTTAAAAATATAGCTCCAAAACTTCCTCCACTTAGTATATAAGAAAACAACCCAATAGAAGTTAAGGTTCCGGCAAAAACAGATTTTTTAAAATTCTCTTCGTTTATTAGGTTTTTCTCAACCTTTACCTCAAAATAAATAAAAGCTGTTAATATAGCTAAAATGTTTAACGCATTCAATAGCAAAAATAAGGAGATATTAGAGCTTTGGCCTATTATCAAAACATAGATAGGTACAATAAAAACAGCTTCAGTTAAGGCTTGAAAAAAGGTTCTACTTAAAACTAACAGCTTATCTCCCATCTTTTAACCCACCTTCTTTAATGACTTTCACTTCACCAATCTCTCTTAAAACAGGCCAATTCTCCAACTCTTCTTCATAGGTATTTATTTCCACGATAAAACCTCTTAGCCTAAGGTCATTTAATGCATCAATCAACTTGTCATTTAAGTTGTAAGTTGTTAACGAGATAACGGTTGAGCGAGTTAAGGTGTTTGCTACATCATAAAGAAGGTTTGTGATATCAATATTAGCGTACTCCATTATCTTAGCTAACATCTGAAAACAACTTGCTAAATGGCCCTCACCCCTGTTAGGTGGGACTATTATACTCTTTATACTCTCGCCATGAATAATATAGTTTGTAGCAAATCCATATTCATATTGTTTTTCCTCTGCTAAATGTATATATGCTGCTACTACCTCAATTAACCGCTCTGACAGTGGATGTCTACTAGTGACGTGCTCCGACCTATCATAACCTAAATCTAAAACATACAATATCGAAACATCAGCTGAATAATCATTTACTTTGACCTGTAAATCTCCAGTTTTTGCTGATGCTTTCCAATGTATTTGTTTTATAGGTTCATTAAATGTATACTCTCGCACCCCACTAAAATAAGTAGGGTCATCCATAATCCAACGTTTTACAATGTTCTCTCCTAGGTATGAGTTCTCCTTAATTATCAGCTCTTCTATAGGATAAAGCTTTGGATAAACAACAAACCTTACTGGACAATCGTACTCATTTACAACCTTTTTAAACCCAAAATAGTCACTTGTAACGGCCTGAATCTTATTTAGGTGATAATAACCACGCTCTTTAAAAAAAATTTTATACTTATGCTTTACTTTTTGAAACAAAAATAAAGATAATAAAATGTTATGCGCCGATATTTCACCATGTTTATATTGATAGCTTTTTTCCTCGCCTTTAATAGTTAATCCACCAGGCATATCATACCTTATCGTAAGCCATAAAAGTGGAAAAATTTTATTATTTACTATCTCAAGGTTATAATCCGTCTCTTCCTCAGGGAAAACCTCTTGATCGCCGCTCCACCTCTTAATATTAAAGTTTTTAAATGCCACCCTTTCCCAATCTGCTACACATTTATAATAAACAAAGGAAAGCCCTAAAATCATAAGAATTAGCTTCCACATATAATCACCTGCTTACTACTTGCTCTTCTACGGGGGCTTTTACTTCTTTAAGTATATTTTTTATTACACTTAAACTATCCTCTCCCTTTAACTTATTAAGCCCCGCCGTTACAATCCTATGGCCTAAAATTGGTTCAACCATCTTCTGTACATCATCTGGTAGCACATAATCTCTGCCATTTATCACTGCAAAAGCTTGAACTGCTTTAAATAAAGCAAGAGAACCCCTTGGGCTTGCGCCTAAAGAAATTTGCTTATGGTTTCTAGTGTGCTGCACTATCTTTACGATGTATTTTTTAATATCTTCACTAATATACACATCAGTATATTTTTTTTGCATTTTTAGAATATCTTCTTTTGCCAAAACTGTCTCTAAGCTATCTATAGGATTTTCCTTTCTAAAACGGTTTAAAATCTCCATTTCTTCCTCAAAATTAGGATATCCCATGGATATTTTCATCAAAAATCTGTCCATCTGAGCTTCTGGAAGAGGGAAAGTTCCTTGTTGCTCCACTGGGTTTTCGGTGGCTATTATCATAAAAGGGGAGTCAAGCTTATAAGTTTCACCGTCCACAGAAACCTGAACCTCCTCCATAGATTCTAGAAGACTTGATTGAGTTCGTGGTGTAGCTCTGTTTATTTCGTCTGCCAAAACTATATTGTTAAAAATAGGACCTTGTTTAAATTCAAACTGACTTTGCTTTTGATTATAAAAGTTAATACCAGTAACATCCGAAGGCAAAAGATCCGGAGTAAACTGAATTCTGCTAAAATCACAATCTATTGATTTTGCAAAAGCTTTAGTTAGTAAGGTCTTTCCTAACCCAGGGACATCCTCTAACAACACATGTCCTGAAGTTATTATCGACACTAGCAGCTGGTCGATAACCTCCTCTTTACCCACAATTACTTTTGAGACATTTTCTTTAATTTGATTACATTTTCCCTTGATACCCTCCATAAAAATCACTCCCTATATAATTATATACTTTTTGCGTTAACATTTAACTTTCTATAAAGAATATTCAAATTCCTTCAAAACTAGGAAAGTTAATATTTGTTAAAAACCCCTTTCACTTCACCTAAGATATATAAAGACCACACGGATTCTTAATTTCAATCTGTGTGGTCTTATCGACGCCCTTAAAAGACCGTTAAGGTTTCTTTTTTTAAAATGGTTAATGGCTTTTATCTTACTTATATCATTGTAATTTATTGAGCACCGTTGCTGCTTGTTCAACCTTTTTCACAGTGTTTCTTCTGCCGGAGATAAAGTATCCTGCTATCACTAAAACTGCTGTCACTGTTAGCAGCACTGCTATCCCTGTTTGCAGGTTAACGGAGGGGTTATTTAGTGTTGTGGCTATTTCTCCGTTTATTATCTTAGGTATGTTTAGATAAGTAAAAGGAGATAGATGGGCCATTTCTGTTAGCTCTTGGCTTAGGGCAAACCCTGCTGCTCCTATTAGGGCTGTGGTTGCCAATACGCTCATTTCTCTTTTTAAAAATAGGGATATAAATATCGATAGCGCTATAAAAAACATAGCTACAAAGGTAAGTAGCACTATACTTTCTGTCAAGAATCTACCTAAGTTCATAAAGTGAAAGCCTACGGTAAAGTCTTCTATATCCACTTTATGCCCATCATAGTCTGAAGCCTCTACCTCTGCTATGCTGTCGTAGTTTAAGATTGGATATTGCCAATCGCCAAAGCGCTCAAAGACTGTTCCCACTAAAACTACTAATAGAAATATAGATATACAGCTTAGCACCGCAACCACTTTGGAGTTAAAAAGCTTGCCTAAAAATATCTTTTTCTCAGCTATAGGCTGGGTTTTGAGAAGGTTTAATGTGTTCTTTTTACCCCGCTCGGAAGCTAAGCCTCCACCTAGCAGAAACAAAAATATCGCCAGCGGCACAAAGTAAATGTATCTTTCAAAATAAAGGTATAGGGAAAACAGTCCGCTGTTGTCTATTTTTGTGTTAAATTCTAACCACATATTGAAGCCATCCTGGGATACTCCACCCCATCTCGAGTACATAGTAGTGGGAATAAACTCGCCGGCAAATACTGGCTGTATATCTCTTTCCATTAGCCATTTTTTTTCTTTAATACTGGCTGTTAAACCCAGCTGACCAATACTATCTCCTTCTCCATACCTAAAAGCTCCTATATCAAATTCTTGGTTGTTCAATCTAACATAGTAAAGTTGGTATTCATACAAAGGTTGCCAGTCACCTTTTGAATACCCAACTACTGCTGCTTTCTTCATTTCAAGCTTCTTAGTGAAATGGTCTAACGCTTTTTTATCCAACTCTGTTTGCAAATTCGAACTATTTCCTCTTTCCTTAGCAAATTCAATACGCTCTTCATAACTAGCTATCTGGCTTTCTAAAAAGCGGGTATTTTCTATATCAGCTAGGTATTCCTGTTCTTTTTGCACAGCTTCGTGGGTGATTATTAAATGGGCAAAAATAACTAAACATGCCAGCATTGCAAAAGCTTTTAACAGTACTCCTCTTCGTTTCAACTTCCGCCACTCAAAAACATTTATCTTCCAGATGCTTAGACCCTTGTTTACATTTCCATTCTTATAAGGTTTTTTAATATGGGAGGAATAAAGTAAGCTTAGTTCCCTTTCCGGCACAAATGCCTCCACCGCCAGTATAATCAGACTCCAACCTATGGCTACTAAGGGATAAAGCCAATCTGTGTTTTGCGGTATTTTGCTTAGAATTTCCGTAAAGTACAAGTGATAAAATGGATTAAACACTGATTGCATAAAGGTAAATATATCTGTGATAAAATAGCCAATAACCATTATAAAGCCAGTCATCATTATTGCTGTAAAAGAATTTTTGCCCCATCTGTTTACAAGTAAACTTATGCTAAACATAAATAAAGCAGCACCCAAAAACAATATTGACGCTCTTACAAGATACTCAAGTGTCGATATAATTGCAAAGCTGTCTTGTTGTTCGAGAACTTGGGGGTATTGAAAATTTAATGGGTAATCCCAGTACCAGTATTGTTCTACAAAAGTATAAGGAATTGCTACGGCTACAGCTAATACTATTAAAATAAAAAGTATAGTAACTAGCATCAAACTAACATACTTTACCCATATAAGATTCCAATCACTTATGGGCTGAGTTTTTAGAGTTAACCATGTGTTTTCTTCCTTTTCTTCGGTAACAGAGGAGCCAAAGAATAGTAGCAAAGCTAAAAGCCCCACTATTCCTAACAAAAAGGTTATGCTTTCTTTTGCCAAAAGATGAATAGACTGTGGCGCACTTTCATCTTCATAATAAAAACCCTGTTCTATTAGCCAAGCATTTTTTTGGGTAACTATTTCTTTTTCTTGCCCAACAAGCCTTGGAATAGGTTGCCCACCTTGCTCCTCGTATTGCTCTAGTAAACTTAAAAACTGTTTTTCATAAGCTAGTGCATCGTCAAAATGGTAGTAATCTATAAGCCTCCGCCAAGTTGATAAAGTCCGTAGCATTTGTTGAGTAATCTCATATTGTTTTTCTTGGCTTTCGCTTAGACCTGTGGCTTCTTCTATCATCTTTAAGTTTTCTTGAACTTCACCTATTCCTCCTATATAACCTCTAACCCTCCTCATTTCTACATCTTTGATATTTGAAGATTGTGATGTGTTCAAATAGTATACACCAGATGTGGCTAAAACAGCTATAATTAACAGCCATAAAAACTTCTTTTGTTTAAATATCTTTTTAATTTCAAACTTTAATAAACCCATAAAACATCACCTAGCTTCCAACAAATATCTTTTTGTAACGCTCCTCTGATCCCCATATCTTTTTGTCTATGTCTAGTAGCTTTACTTTCTTTTCGTCTAAGGTATGGAATACTTTATCTAAGGATGCTCCTTCTATGAACACCCGCAAAGTTTCCTCCAGTCTTTCTACTGGTATATCCTGCTGTTTTAGCGCTTTTTCGCCCTTTTCTATGTTGTCTAGTTTTAAGTCGTAGCAGGCTTTTTCATATTTGGAGATATCTTCTTTGATTAGGTTTCCGTCTTTTAAAAATAATATTTGAGATGTTACTCTATCTATTTCTGCTAGGTTGTGGGAAGATAGCAAAATAGCGGTGCCGCTATTGTATATCTCTAAAAGGAGATTGCGCACCTTTATGGCGCTGGTAGGGTCTAGTCCGTTTAGCGGCTCATCTAGTATTAGAAGTTTGGGGTTGTTTAAAATGGCCATGGTCAGCAGAAGGTGTTGTTTCATGCCCAATGAATATTTGCCTACCTTTTTGTTGATGTACGAGTCTATCCCCACCCTTTTTGCTGTGCTTAGTATCTCTTTTTTTGATATTCCCTGGACATCTCCTATAAATTGCAGGTGGTCGTAGCCGGTTAAATAGTCGTACAGTACAGAGTTGTCCTGCATGTATGATATTTCTTTAAAGATGTTAGGGTCTTTGTTGATCTTTCCCAGTACGGTAACTTCGCCTTCGTTGGCAGGCAGCAGGTTATTGATGACGTTTAGTAAGGTAGATTTACCGGAACCGTTTGGGCCTACTAAAGCTAATATCTGCGGCTGAGTCATTTCAAAAGAGATACCTTTTAGTACCTTCTCCTTGCCATAGGATTTGTGGATGTTTTTTACTGATAAAATCATTTTTACATACCCCCTGTTTATTTTTCTTTATTTTTTCTTTGTTATATAAATAGACGTGAAATATACTGAAAAGTTTCAGTTTACTGAAATAAATTCTTCAAAAACAAAACTATAGCCAATGGAAGCTTTACTTACCCACTGATTGTTTGTCAAAAGCCCATTAACTTATTTTAAAATGGTTAATGGGCTTTTGTTTCTTTATCATTGTGATTTGCTTTTTAAGTCAGCTGTTGTTTGAGTGCTCTTTGACACAGTGTTTCTTCTGCCGGATATAAAGTATCCCGCTAGCACTAAAACTGCTGTCACTGTTAGCAGCACCGCTATACCTGTTTGCAGGTTTACACCAGGATTATTTAGTGTTGTGGCTATTTCTCCGTTTATTATCTTAGGTATGTTTAGATAAGTAAAAGGAGATAGATGGGCCATTTCTGTTAGATCTTGGCTTAAGGCAAACCCTGCTGCTCCTATTAGGGCTGTGGTTGCCAATACGCTCATCTTTTTTTGTATAAATACAGACAATAACATAGCCATCGATGTTATAAAGATCGCTATAAATCCTAGCAGAGCGGTGCTTTCTAGTAAATATCTGCCTAAATTTATAAAGTGAAACCCTTGGTTTGTGTTTTCTATTTTATGTCCAGTGTAGTTTGAAGATATTACTTCAGCTTCACTATCATAATTTAGTATAGGATATTGCCAGTCTCCAAAACGGTTAAATACAGTCCCTACTAAGATGACTAAAAAAAACACTGCTATACAACTTAGTACGGTTACAATTTTTGCATTAAATAGCTTGCCTAAGAAAAGTTTGCTTTCAGAAACAGGTTGAGTCTTTAAAAAGTTTAAGGTGTTTTTTTTGCCTCTTTCTGTCGCCAAACCACCACCTAGTAAGAATAAAAGTAGCGCTAGTGGTATAAAGTGTAGATGTTTTTCAAAGTAAATATATAAAGTAAATAGACCGCTGTTGTCTACTTTTGTGTTTTCTTCTACCCATATTTCTTTAGCTTCTGTATCATTTCCCCATCCGCCGTAAAAGGTGGTTGGTATATATATCCCTGAAAAAACTGGCTGAACACCTTTCTCTAACATCCATTCTTTTTCTGCAATGGATGCCTCTAGGGTAAACCTCCCTAATTTTTCTTGTTTAATTGACTGGTCAGCAACATAGCCTGTATCAAATTCATTATTATAGAATCTGTTTAAGTAAAGTTGATATTTATGCATTGACTTCCAGTCTTTACTTCCATGCCCCGATATCGCAGCTTTTAGTTTATTAATCCTGATATTATAATGCCTATGTCCCTTTTCACGCCATAATAGCGTCCTCTCATATACCTCTTTGTCGTAATTTTCTTCTACATATTCTACTTCTCGTTGCATAGCTTCTTCAGCATGGGACAGTTTCTCTTTTTCCCACTCCAACTCTTGCTCTAAACTTGCAATATAAGCGGTCTCTCTTTGATAAGTTTGCTCTGATACTACCGAATAACCAAATAGTACTAGCAAGGCTAGGATAGCATAGACCTTAAGTAGCAGACCTTGTCTTTTTATTTTCCTCCATTCAAAGGTGCTTATATTCCAAAATGTAAAGTGACTTTTTTGGGTTACTCCTCCTTTATAAGGTTGTTTTGTGTCTGAGGTAAAAAGCATGTTTATTTTCCCTTCCGGGATAAAAGCTGTCATGCTGGTAAGGGTAGTGCCCCATATTACCCCTGCTAAGGGGTATAACCAATCTGTTGGTTTAGGAGTTTGATTTAATATTTCAGAGAAACGAAGCTGAGCAAACGGGTTTGCCGCCGTTTGTAGCGGTACGTACATTTCGGTGATTGCATATCCCATTATAACTGTAAATATCGATAGCATTGTAACTGTAAAAGGATTTTTTGCCCATCTACTTAGTAGCAAGGCTATACTAAATGCAAAAATGCTTGCTCCTAGAAAAAGCATTACAGCTCTTGTTATATATTCAGAGGTTGAGATGATTGTAAAATGGTCACCTTCGGTCAGTATTTGTGGGTATTGAAAGTTTATAGTATGGTCTCCTAGGACATATGGAATGCCTATCCCTACTGTTATTACCATTAATATAAATAAAACAGAGACCAATACTAGGCATATATATTTTGCCCCTATTATCTGCCAATTGGATATAGGTTGTGTCTTTAGAAATTGCCATGTTTTTTCTTCTTTTTCTTCGATTAGTATGTTCCCAAAAAACAAAAGTAAAAGTGTTATGCCTAGAAGGCTAAATAAAAAGGTTGAGCTTTCCTTTAATAACAGATGTACAGAGTTAGGCACCTCTTCATCTTCGTGAAAAAGATTGTGCTTATTAAGCCACTGATGCTTAGCAGCTGCTATTTCTTTTTCTAGTCCATGAAATGACGTCAGTTGCCCTCCCAGTTCTTCATACGCTGTTAGATTAGCTAAAAATTCTCCCTCGTAGTGCATTGCATCGCTAAGCTGTCTGTTTTCTAAAGCCCCTCTCCAACGAATTAAACTAACCCATATGTCTTGGATAGCGTCTAGCTGTTTTATTTCTAAAGGATCTAATCCTACTTCTCCCTCCAGCTCTGTTAGAAACCTTTGTTGTTCGCCCACTTCATTCATATATGTTTCGTTAATTTTTTCTAGAGTTTGCTGTATGTAGTTAGGGTGCTGGGAAGAGTACTGCCAATAAATAGCAGCGGTAAATAAAATAGCTACGGTCAAAAGCCATATAAGATTTTTCTTTTTAAATAGTTTCTTTACTTCAAATTTTAAAAGTCCTAAACCCACTCTTTTCACCCTTTCTTGTGTACTCTTTATTTATGTTAAAAAAGCTCTTCTAAAAAGAAGAGCTTTTTTAAATTTAATAATGTGGTGATGGTGGGTATTCAAGGGATACATGAAACAAGAGTCCAGAGTTTCCGGATACGTAACCATGGTACCATTCCCCAGTATTAGGGCAGCGGTATGTTGCATACCCATCGCTATTTATATTGTCATCTGGAATATTATCAACCATTATCCTGAGTGGATACGACATAGTTTCCACAGGCTCCTCTGCAGCCTCCACAGGCATTGCTCCAAAGAAAAACAATCCCCCTAATACCAATGCTGTAACCATCATCAGTCTTTTCTTAAGCATTTAAATCATCTCCCCTTTATTTTTTTATCTCCTAACACAACAACTCTTCTTTTGTGGTAAGAAGATTTCCATTTACAAGCCCAGAACTATGTAAATGCTGTTTTTTTAGGGAAAATTATATGCATAATAATTTTTGCCGCTCATTTATGGTATAACCCAAAAACCCCAATGACTTTATTTGTCTGCCTAATTAAGTTGACATTTTGCTAAAAAGACTGGTCTCCAGTTCCATTCCATTCATATTCATACTCCTTATCTTCTGCAATAAGGATTTCGTTGTTTGGCATCATAGCATAGGTGCTGATAAAAGTAAGAAGTGCTAGAGCAATCGAAAGTAAACCTATTTTTGTTTTAATTATAACCTCCTCCTTTTATTAAGTTTTGCTTTTTTATCGCTAATGTTATAATAATATGTAAATTCACAAATGTAAAATACTTTAAAGTATCTTTTTAGGGGGAGAGTTTATGCCGTATGAGCTTTTTTTGTTTGGGGAAAAGGTCAGAGAACTAAGAGAGCAGCAGCTTTTAACTCAATGTGAAATTTCTGATTTATCAGGTGTTAATGTGGAAACTGTTAAAAGATTAGAGCAAGGGAAAGTTACTCCAAAATTAAAAACCTTAGAAAGTTTATCACCTATATTAAAATGTGATTTAAATAAACTGCTAACTGAGTTTAGAGTGAAAGATTTTCCTAAGTATTCACAGACTAAACAAAGGTTGGAGTTAATGTTTGACAGAAATGATCTAGACGGTCTGAGGTTGGAAATGGAGAATCTACAAAGGCTGCTAGATAATGTGAAAAACGATTTTTCTAAAAAGGAAATCACTCAACTTCTTCTGTTAGCGAAAGGAGTTCTTTTGTATAAAAAAGATAAAAAATATAATAAAGGGCTAGAAGCATTGTGTGATGCCATGAAGGTTTTTACCCCTAGCTTTGTTTTGAAGAATTATAAGTTGTGCCATTACTCCCAGCTGGAAATTAGAATTTTAATGAACATAGGTTTTGTATTACATAAGTTAAAAAGACAGCAGGAGTACGAAAACCTCATGAAATTTTGTTTTGAAAAAGTAGATGAAACCGATAGTATGTATCCGCAAATATGCCATAACTTAGCCGGTGTTTATAGAAGAAAGGAAGATTATACAAAAGCATTGCACTACAGCCAATTGGGCATAGATTATTGTATAAAAACCAAAAACCTACAGGGTATATCCTTTTTATACTTTGGCAAAGGGGTAGCCCAGTATTATTTAGGAATCGAGGACTATAAAGAAGCTTTTGAAAAAGCGGTGTTTTTTTGTAAGTTTTTTAAAGAAAGTAACCTTGAAAAGTCAATGACTGAAAACTGCTACAAGTATTTTGGAGTGAAACTACAATAAAAAACAAGGGTATTTCTCAATGTAGGAAGCACCCTTGTTTTTTTATTTATCATTTTCGCTATGAAGCCCGCCACTTTGGTTGAGAGGATTGGAAGTAACTTTAAAAAACATTGTTATGAAAGCAATAAAAAATATAACCACACTGTTCTTGTGTTCTTATACATTTTTATGAAATATTGATACATTTTTGATAGGCTAAGAACATTTTTTGTCTAACTAAAAGTAATAACTACCTAAGTTGCCTTTAAACTTTGCTTTATTCAAGAAGTATCTAAATGAAATCCAAGATATTAACACCCAAAGTAAAACGTTTAAGACTAGCCCCAAAAAGTTCATACTTTGTAATATGTTGTTAGTATCAGATATGATTTCTGCTAACATTTTATTGCCCCATGTCACTGGGATTATATGCAAAATGGCTCTAAACACTAAAGGAATACTTGCAAAATTTACTATTGCCCCTGTGAAAAATAGCACTATATAACTTAAAACAGCAGAAACAGCACCTATTTTTTTAAAAACTAAAGTCATGCTAGCTACGAAAAAACCCATAGCATATAGTCCTACAAGAGTGATTGAAAATACTCCAAATACTGCTAACAGTGTCGGCAATGGCATTATTAACAATGGCCATGCATTAAAAATAGTTGTCGCTATAGCAAAAAAAGGCACTGCCAATAGTGTCCGTAAAATAAATTGAACAAAAAGGCGGCAAAAAAATATCCCTGTTATTTTAGATTTGCACATCATTAACTGCTCAAATGTCCCTAACATTAGCTCTTCTGATATAATGTCGGAAGTCCCACTAATTGCATCTGAGGAATAGTACCAAAATAGTAGGGCAAATATAAAAACTATTATTGAGCTATAATCTTGTTCATTTACAAAGGAATAAAAAAGTCCAATTACAAAAATAAGAGTGGTTATTTGTCCTATGACATAGTTGAGCAGATAGTTGCGATAATCAACTGCCAATTTTAATATTTCTGCTTTAAACAAATACATAATTCTCGCCCCTTTTTTAACTAATAATATCAATAAATATGTCTTTTAAGTCAGGGCTCACCTTTTTAAGTTCTATAATACTCTCCTGTTGTAAAGCAAACTGCAAAACCTTTCTATCGCCTACAATCTCCCATACATTGTCTCCTAAATCTTTTACTTTCCGTATCCCTTCAAAGTTTTCTAATACTTTTACTTGTAAACTATTAAGTTTTAGTAACATCATATACATTTCCACTTTTTCACTATAAGAACCCTTTAACTGTTGCATGGTAGTGGATTTAACTATCTTACCGTTATCTATTATTGCTATATTATCCGCCACTTCTTCTGCTATGGCAAGGTCATGAGTGGTCAGAATTACTGTCTTTTCTTTGCTTAAATCTAAAATTAGCTTTTTAATTTTAATTCTGTTTTCTACATCAAGTCCAAGAGTAGGCTCATCTAAAATTAAAATCTGGGGGTCCTTTAACATTGCTAACATTATAGCTACTTTTTGTTGCATTCCCCTTGATAATGTTCCTACTTTTGCCTCCCTTTTTTCTACTAAATCAAAAGAAGATAATAGGTCATCAATTATTGAAGCCAATTCCTTTTTACTTTGATTATTTAAATATCCAAAATATTTCAGAGTTTCTTCCACAGAAAGGTATTGATATACGTTTCTAGCGCTTTCTAAAACGACGCCAATTTCTTCTTTTGCTATATTTGTATTTTTAAAAATACTACTGCCGTTGATTAAAACATCACCACTATTAGGACGTATTAAATTGCATATGATTTTTATAAGCGTTGTCTTCCCTGCCCCATTAGGTCCAAGCAAGGCAAATACACTATTAGGTGGCACTTCTAAATTTATATTATCATTACCTATGACCTTCTTTTTATTTACAACAAACGCCTTAGAGACACCGTTTATTTTTATCATATTAATCCTCCGTCTATTAAGATTTCTTTAACATTTTTCTTATCTAGACTTCTTAAGCAAATAAAGCCATATTTAATCTCTAAGTTTCTCTTTAAAATATGTAACCATTGACTTGAAACAATTTTACTTTTACAATACCTTTTCATAATATCTTTGTGGTTTACTACAGAGTCAAAGTGACACCCTCCTACACAAAGGGGAACAAAAGGGCAAGCCTCTTTTAAACATTCTTTCCACTTATTAATATTTAGCAGTTTTGTATAAGCTGGCTTAAAGCCTTTAAAAATATCTCCCACCTCAAACTTTTCCCTGCCTATCAGTGATATACAATTATATAATTTTCCGTCAGAGTTAATCACAACCCCATTAGCATTATGTGCTATACACGGGCATAAGCTAGTCTCATCTAGCGTATTAATTTTAATTTCTAGTAAATAATCATAATACTCATTCAATATTGTGCCCGCCTCATTAAAAGTGAAGTGATTTTTCTTTGTAAAATCATTTGATAAAGTGTTTACTATCGGGGCGAGGTATATCATGACATTACTCATATCTATTTCATTTTTTAGAAATTCTATTAAATTTTTAACTTTTCTTTTATAGTTATTGCTTTTGTCAATACTAATTCTTATTGAAGTTGCAGGTACAATCTTTTGTAGTTCGTGTATATTTTTAATTATATCATCAAAAGTCCCTACCCCATTAGAATACATTCTTCTCTGATTGTGAATTTCTCTAGGACCATCAATCGTAACCTGGACACCTCTTAAGCCGCTTGAAACCAGTTTTGATATTGCATACTCGCTAAAAAAAGTCCCGTTTGTAATAAGAAACAAATCTAATTTTACACCATATTTTTCAAATAATTTTTTGAGTGACTCACTTAATTTAAGTAATAGATCTGTCTCAACCATTGGCTCCCCGCCATACAATGTTATTGAAGCTGTTGTAAATGTCTCTAGCTTAAAATTTTCTGTGAAGAATTTTAAGATTTGATCGATATTTATATTAGGCATCTTTATTTTTTTAATCCCATCTTCAAAACAATAAACACATTTTAGGTTGCAATCTGTTGTAACTGCTATTGTAGCTTCTAATTGATCACTATTAAATTTTTTGTATTATAAAAATGTTCAAAAAGCAAGTCCTCATCAGTGCACCCATCCATTATTATCAAATCATTATCATCATTAACTTCTTTTTCATGTAATAAGTTAACAATCTCCTTCTTTTCAAATAAACAAACTGCTTTAGTTAAAGTATTAAATACCAAAATTCTACCTCTATTATCTTCAAAATATACATTGAATTTAGATAACTTTTTATTTTCCATATTAACCCCCTGCTATTTTTATAGAGGCTACAATATTGTAACCTCTATAAAATAATACTACCTACTTTTTCCCCCACAGATCACTCTACCACCACAAGGACTAAGAGCATGTGATCTAATAGCTAAGCTTGAAAGCTTAGTGCCTTCTTTTAATCTTGTCATTAAACTCCCCCCTTTCTTGTATAGTTTTTAGGGCATTGCAAAGCTTCACAACACCTGTTACAAAAGCTTTTATATCTATAATTTTAAAGCCCCGACTTTTATAGAATTTATATAGTAATAAAATATAAGATCGATTATAAGGAGGGGTGAAAACATGAAAAAGTGCAAACATTTTTTTGCTAATTTCAATGAAGAATTTGATGAGTTGCCAATTCTAAGCAACCTACCTTGGTTGCTGTTTAGTGATTCTTATCACATAAATTAATCCTTGTTATAATCTCCCCCCCCTTGCAAGTTTCTCTTTTCACTCTTTAATGTTATAGTAATAAGTAAATTCGAAAATGTAAAATACTTTAAAGTATCTTTTTCATAGGATTGCAAAGTATACTTAAAAAATCTTTGTTTAGGGTAAGGTAGCCAAGTATTGCTAAAGCTACTGGTATCACTTTTCAGAAAACTCAAAGAAGGTGGAAGTATTTATATATTTTGTGCATTATTTCTATCAGGCGGTCTAAGATTTTACTATCGCTTTAAAGAGTTTTGAGGGAGGGAAGTTTATGCCCAACCCTGAACAGACCGGAGCATGGTTTTGCTTACGGACATCTTCCTATCGAAACCCTTGTATCGCACCCTACAGGTATTTTGTAGCGACATTGCCAAAAATGCCAGCCATATACTGATGGGTTGACACAGAGGTCAACCCTACCTCTACAAGGGGTGGGTCACTCAATTGGTGCTAAAATACATATCAGTCTTGTCATTTTGGACGCAGTGAAGAATCTATGGTTTTCCCACTTCCCACCTCCCATTACCCACTTCCAACCCAACTTCCCACCTCCCATTACCCACTTCCCACTTCCAATTACCCACTTCCCACTTCCAACTTCTCACCTCCCACTACCGATCCCAATTAAAAAAAGGTGACCAAAAGGTCACCTTTTTTTAGTTGGGATCTATAACCCCACTCATCCTAATAACCTCTACACCCTTATCTTCTAAGGCTTTGCAGATTTTGTTGATTCCTACTGAGTCGCTGGCCATGTGGCCTGCTACTAGGATGTTTCCTATGTTTTGCTCTTTAACAGCTTTGATTACGTCTTCTGGCATGTGCATGGCTACTATTGTACCTACGCCTGCTTCGAAGTATGCTTTGTGTACCTTTGCTCCACCGCCGGTTCCACCAGCCATGGTTACAAATACTTTGCCAGCGTAGTCGTCTTTTCCACCTACACGACAAACAGGTTTAGCTTCTGTTCTTTGGTACTCTGGCAGGGTTTCTAGGGCTTCGATTACATCGCTAAGCTTGGCTTTTGGGTTGTCAGCTAGCTTTTCGTCGATAAGTTCTTGTACTGTTCTTTCAGCTAAAATATCTGCAGGAGTGTGGATAGCCATAAATGGCATTTTAAGTAGTTTGGCTGCGGAAACCGCTCTGTCGTAGTTGGATACGTGAAGTCCTCTTTCTACTTGGCCCATTTTTTCTCCTAGAGCTTTTTGGGCTTTGTTGATTGGCACTCCCGCTCTTACCATGCTGTCGATTTGGTTTTTCATTACTTTGTGTAGGTTGATGCGAGGAGCTCCACCGGATGGATGGTGAGTAATTACAAGGTCTGCCCCTAGCTCTTTTGCTAGCATCATTTCCGAAAGCTCCATGTCTACACCGATAGCAATCTTTTTGATGTTTTCGCCTTCAACAATTATCCCGGAGTCCTCTGGAGTTTCCTCTAGGCCAGCTAGCTCTAGCGCTATGTCCATAACTTCTTTAGTATTCATGTAATATATTCCTCCCTTTGTTTTATAATAGGCAGTTTTGCCTAAATTTAGCTACTCTAAATACTTCTCTATTAGTCTATGAAACTCCTTTCAAACTTAGAGCAATTCTTCCTTTTTTTATGTCCACACCGATAATTTTTGCAGAAACTGTGTCGCCAACGGAGACAACCTCCAGCGGATGCTTTACGTAGCGCTCCGCCATTTCAGATATATGAACAAGTCCTGCTTGCTTTACTCCGATATCTACAAAAGCGCCAAAGTCCACTACGTTTCTGACGACACCTTTTACTATCATTCCCTCTTCTAAATCTTCTATTTGCATAACTCCCGATAAAAATAGCGGCTTTGCTAAATCTTCTCGCAGGTCAAGCCCCGGCTTTTGGAGGGCTTCTACGATATCTTTAAAGGTTGGCACGCCAATTTCTAGCTCGCCGGCTAACTCTACAGTGTCTATACCTTTTAGCCTGTCGTTAATATCTGACAGAGAGCCTTTTTCCGCCAGTTCTTCTAGGGTGTAGCCTAGCTTTTCCATAAGCTTTTTAGCTGCAGCGTAGCTTTCCGGGTGGACGGAGGTGTTGTCTAGTGGGTTATCTCCATCTTTTATCCTCAAAAAGCCGGCGCATTGTTTAAAGGTAGCATCCCCTAGGCGAGGCACTTTTTTGATTTGGTTTCTGTTTGTAAACTCACCATTTTCCTCTCGCATTTTAACGATTGCTTTGGCTTGTGCTTTTTTAATCCCGGCGATATATCCCAAAAGAGATGGGCTGGCGGTGTTTAAGTCGGCGCCAACTTTGTTAACGCTGTCTTCTACAACTCCACCTAATAAAGATGCTAGTTCTTTTTGCTCCATGTCATGTTGGTATTGGCCGACGCCGATGGACTCTGGAGTTATTTTTACAAGCTCAGCTAGTGGATCTTGCAGCCTACGGGCGATGGAGATGGCGCTTCGCTCCGCTACGTCTAGGTCGGGAAACTCCTCTTTTGCTAGGGGAGATGCAGAGTAAACAGAAGCTCCCGCCTCATCTACTATGGTGTAGGCGATCCCCTCTCGTTTTTGCACGATTTCGCCGATAAACTCTGCCGTTTCCCGGCTAGCGGTGCCATTTCCGATGGCGATTACGTTTATAGGGTGCTTATCTAAAAGCTGCTTTACTTTTTCAGTAGACTCTTTTACTTTCATATAAGGTTTTGTGGGGAAGATTTTGTCTATAGCTAAAACCTTTCCTGTAGGATCCACCACTGTTAGCTTACAGCCTGTCCGATATGCCGGGTCAACTCCCAGCACTGTGGCCCCTTTGGTTGGGGATTGAAGAAGTAAAGATTTTAAGTTGGCGGTAAATATTTTGTACGCTCCTTGGTGGGCTGTTTCTGTCAGCGATTTTCTAATATCCCGCTCCACAGCTGGAAGAAGGAGGCGGTTGATGCAATCTTTTAGTGATTCTTGCAAAACCTCTTTATTGATATCTGGAGTGTCTTGTAGGTTTTTTTGCCATAGCTTGTCAAAAAATCTATCTTTATCGGTCTCTAAAGTCACCTTTAAAAACTTCTCTTTCTCTCCACGGTTAATTGCCAATGTACGGTGGGGAGGAAGCTTTTTGATGGGCTCTGAATAATCGTAGTACATCTCATAGGGGGAGTCTTCCTCTGCCTTTTTAACCTTTGTGGTTTTTATAACGCCGTTATCGAACATGAAGCTTCTGCCAAACTTTCGGTTTTCTCCTTTGTCGGCTATTTTTTCTGCAATTATGTCTAAAGCACCTTGTAGGGCGTCTTTTTCTGTCTCTACTTTTTCGTTTATGTATGCTGCGGCAAGCTGCTGCCATGGGGTGTTTTCTGAAAGCAGGCTGTCGGCTAGTGGTTCAAGGCCTAAGTCTTTAGCTTTGGACGCGCGGGTGTTCCTTTTGGGCCTATATGGGCGGTAGATATCCTCTAGCTGCTGAAGCTTTGTGGATGCATAGATAGATTCTTTAAGCTGCTCTGTCATTTTGCCTTGTTCTGTAATTAGTCTATGTACTTCTTCTTTTCTTTCATGGAGGTTTCTTTGGTACTCTGTAACTTCTGCGATTTTACGGATTTCTTCCTCTGACAGACCTCCGGTCATTTCCTTACGATAACGGGCTATAAATGGTACAGTGTTGCCATCATCTAACAGGGCTATGGTCTCTTTTACTGACTTTTTGGAAAGCCCTGTTTGCCCCACTACAATGCTAATAATTTCTTCCATGTTATCAATCCTCTCTTTATAATCTTCTGTTAAGCAGTTTTGACACTAGTTTACCTAATCTATTGTTATGCCTAAGCTCTATAGTTTTTTGAGGGCAAAGCTCGTGACAGCAGTAGCAGCTTATGCACTGGCCATAGTCGATTACCGCCTTTTTGTTTTCGCTAAGCTCCATAGCATCTACAGGGCAGCTGTTTATACAAAAAGAGCAGCCGGTGCAGCCTTCATCTTCTATATCGGGGATAACCTGCATAAGGCTTACTGCCATTTTAGTCAAAAAGCCGGGCAGTTTTGACACCATTTTGGTGTTGGGAAGGACAAAGGTGGTTATACCTAAGTCTTTGGGCTGGGTGCCTAAAATTTCAATATCCTCTAGTTTGCCCACACCTAGTCCTTTTTCCGCTCCGTAATATGTTGTCAGCACGTCTTTATATCCGCAGTTTAAAATATCTGCTAGCACTCTGTCAGCACTTATGGCATCTGGCGACATTACAATTGTACCGCAGTATTTTGATTTTCCTGCAGAGGGGCCGTTTCCTTCCATGGCCATAATCCCGTCCACTACGGTAAAATGAGGCTTTACCGCTGAGTATAGCTCTACAAGTCCTCTACAAAAGCTATCGATTGTTTGAGCTTCTTTGTGATAGTTGGCTTTTTGCCGACCTGGTACTGCGCCAAACATGTTTTTGACTCCGCCGGTCATAAGGGTAAGGCCGTGGGTTTTAAACTTTGCCACCGAGATAACAACGTCCGCTTCTAGCACCGGCTTTGCCACATAAAGCTTGGGAAATACGTCGCCACCTTGTAAAATTTCCACCCCTTGGTTGTCAAAGTTTATAAGCTTTGCTTTCTTTTCTTTAACAACATCGGCGATGCCGGTTACCTTAAGGGCTTTTTCGGTGGGGTTACCCTCCACCATGTTGCCGCCTGAGCTGTCGCCAACTAAAACCTCGCAGCCGTGGTTGTGTAGTATGTCTATAAGCTGACCGATAACCTGGGGATGAGTGGTTACGTTTTGCTCCGGCTTTTTGGCGCTTAGCACGTTAACCTTAAGGAGCACCTTTTGACCAGGCTTTATGTATTTTTCCACACCACCTAGCAGCTCAAATCCTTCTGTCATAGCTTGTTGGACATTTTTAGCCTCATAGTCTGCCGACCTTGTAATAGCTACCTTAGACATTTATGCATCCTCCTAACTATAATGGCAAAAGCTACTGTAATTCCTTTATTATACCATTTTAGATTGGTTAGGGAAAGGCAGCGAGTAGTGGGAGGTGAGAGGTTGGAAGTGGGAAAAAGGAGAATTTAATTCAAAACCTTAATGGCCCACGGAAATTAGCTACATGCTGGGTCGGTAAGAATATGTCTAGCTATTATACTGTAAATGATTTATGTGTTTTTCCTAAGAAAGATCTTTTTAAAGATGGTTGATGCTTTTAATCTCTTCAGACCCAGCATCATGATATGCTCCCTAATAAGTAGACACATCAAATAAAAAAATCTACTGTTTAGGGGGCGCATTATGAAAACAAAAACTAAGTACAGTGCCAAAGAAAAATATCAGATTATACAGGAATACAAAAATGGAAACAGCAACAAAAGTAGTATTGCTTACAAGTATAATATCAATAGGGGAACTATAAGTGACTGGTTAACTAAGTATTCAAGCCATGGTATAGAAGGATTAAGAAATTCTAAAAAGATTAATAAATACCCTAAAAAAGTTAAGGAACAGGCCATTAAGGACTACCTGACAAACGATTATACTCTAAGATCTTTAGCAAAAAAATATGGAATTTCTGATCATAGTGTTTTACGCAAGTGGATAAAAAAGTATAATGGACATAGAAAATCAAATTCAGTAACGGAAATGGAAGGGATGGATTACTCTATGTCTAAAAGAAAGTCTGTTGCAGATAAAGTTAAAGTAGTTGAGTTTTGCATTAAAAATGATTGTAACTACAAACTTGCTGCTAAAACCTATGAAGTATCTTACCAGCAAGTATATCAGTGGGTTAAAAAATACAAATCTGGGAAACAAGATGCTTTAAAAGATGGGCGTGGTAGAAAAAAAAGCGAAGAAGAGTTAACACCTACAGAAAAAGCAAAACTTGAAATTCAGAGAATAGAAAGAGAAAACGAAAAGTTGCGAGCGGAGAATGCTTACTTAAAAAAGCTGAAAGCTTTAGAAAGGTGGGATCTTTAAACAAAGTAAAACAAGAGAAGAAATATATTATTATTAAAGAATTGCATGAAGAACAAAGTTTTCCAATTACATTGCTATGTGAGGTTGCTGGTGTTAACCGCTCAGCCTATTATAAATGGGCAGATAGGAAAAAACCGGATTTAGAAATAGAAAACGAAAAAATTATGAAAGATTTGATTACCCTATACAGTGAATTTAATGGTGTTTATGGTTATAGAAGGCTAAAATTGTACTTAGACCGTATATATCAAAAGAAGATAAACCATAAAAGAGTTCATCGACTAATGAAAATTGCAGGTCTAAAATCAATTATCCCAACAAAAAAGAAGAACTACGGCAAGTCTAAGCCACAACATGTAACGGAAAACATATTAAAGCGTAACTTTAAAGCAGATAAGGTAAATGAAAAATGGGTAACAGATATTACAGAGTTTAAATATGGCAACAACAAAGCTTATTTAAGTGCTATTTTAGACTTGTACGATAACTCCATTGTTTCATATGTTATAAGCCACTCTAATAATAATCAGCTAGTATTTCAGACCTTAGATAACGCTTTGTTAAAATCACCTGGAGCGACTCCTTTACTCCATAGTGACCGTGGTTTCCAGTATACCTCCAATGGATTTAAACAAAAAATAAAGGCTGCAAATATAACACAGAGTATGTCAAGAGCAGGAAACTGCCTTGATAATGCACCAATAGAAAGTTTTTTTGGTAAGCTAAAGGTCGAAAAGTATTACTTAGAGGGCAACTATCAAACATTTAAAGAGTTAAAAGATGCAATAGACGAGTATATCCACTTCTATAACCATACCAGGCTACAGAAAAAGCTGAGCGGATTAAGCCCAATAGAATATCGATACCAATATCAGTTAACAGCTTAAGTTTTTTATTATTTCCATTGTCTACTTGACAGGGGGCAGGTCATCACATCTAGTTTCAATTGTCTAGATCTTAGACCAAGCAGAGTGAGCAAGTATCGACGTTTTCGTGGCAAATTAATGTTTTGACTTTGGGTAAAACCACAGACCAAGATTCTTCGGCAAGCCTCAGAATGACAACCTTAATGGTAGCAAGAAAAGTAAGTGGACAATAAAATGTCGCCCCTACGGATACAGCGGTTGTTTGGTTTTTGTCATTTCGACCCGCCCAGACAGCTTAGAAGTGCTCAAATCCGCGGCGCAAAAAAAATGTCCAGGACGGGCGCGTATTAGTAATACGTAACCGGTCTGGACATTTTTTGCAACAACGAAGATAGGTGCTTATAAGCTGTCTGGTTAAGCATAGAAACTGTGATTGTCAATTTTAACAACAAACTCCCTCTCTTTAAAAAAATTGGGCAAGCCTACCTTAGCCTCATTTAAGAAGAAGTAAGTCCCCTTTGGCACCGCCCAGTTTCCTTGTAGCGCTTCTTTTACTGCTTTTTTGCACTCTCCGTTAGGTTCTACTTTAAAATATCTTCCGTTTAATATTGGTTCAAATTGACCTTTTTGGAATATCACTTCTTTTACAGTATTTGGGAAAAGGTCACTTTCCACTCTGCTTATTATTACGTTGGCAACGGCGACTTTTCCTTTAAAACATTCTCCTTCTGCTTCTGCCATGACCATTTTGGCAATCATGTCTATATCGTTGCCATCTAACTTTAGCTTTTCTATAAGATTTTCGGGTTTCTTTTTCTCCTTTTTGGGTTTGGGCTCTTTTTTAGTGATTTCTTTTTTTACTTTTGTTTCTTTGCTTTTTGTATTTGGAATTTTATCAGCTTTGTGCAGTTTTTTGAGTACACTTTTTAACCCCATAGTATTCATAGTCTATCCTCCTTTTCACTTATTTTAGTACCATAGTAGTCAGCAAAAGGAAAGATGCTACTTAATCAGGTTGGGTTGTACATTTTACGTTAAGAGATGGTTTTAAACCATGTGTCTGCAGGATGTCTTTTAGTACATGATTGCTCTGTTTGGCTAGATTACATCCCTTTCCCTAGATGATTTACATAGGTTTAATAATTCAAAAAAGGGCGATAATGATTATTTAGCTATAGGATTATATAGAGGAAGTTAGAAATATATATCAACCCTCTAAACCATTATTGGCCGCGAAAACGTATAAATTAGCTACATGCTGGGTCGGTAAGAGTATGATTAAACTTTAACTGTAAATGATTTATGTAGGAACATCAAAAGACGGTTGATGCTTTTAATCTTTACAGACCCAGCATCACATCTAGTTTCAATTGTCTAGATCTTAGACCAAGCAGAATAAGCAACTATCGACGTTTTCGTGGCAAATTAATGTTTTGACTTTGGCAGTTTTGGATTAACTCTTCTAGCTCATCTTTTAATCTATTAAATTCTAATGCTTTTCTATTGCCACAAAAGCGTATAAGTCTGCTTCATGCTAGTCACCAAGAGCATGAAAGATTTAACTGACTTAACATTTAAACCTTATTGGCCGCTAAAACGTATAAAT
This sequence comes from Proteinivorax hydrogeniformans, assembly GCF_040515995.1. Taxonomy (GTDB): domain Bacteria; phylum Bacillota; class Proteinivoracia; order Proteinivoracales; family Proteinivoracaceae; genus Proteinivorax; species Proteinivorax hydrogeniformans. The sequence goes on from NZ_CP159485.1 coordinate 2,578,679, forward strand.
TAGCTACATGCTGGGTCGCAGTTCCCTTTCCAAATTAGCTACATGCTGGGTCGGTAAGAATATGTCTAGCTATTTAATTACTTTAAATGATTTATGTGTTTTACATAGAGCAAAGTTTTTAAAAAATGCCAGCTGGTGAATCTCTTACATTGGAAGTTGGAAAAAGCTTAAGTGCGGGTGATGGCAGCGGTTGTTTGAGGTTTGTCATTCTGAACGTAGTGAAGAATCTATGGTTTTTCTTGTGTGTAAAACCATAGACCAAGATTCTTCGGCAAGCCTCAGAATGACAACCTTAATGGCAGCAAGAAAAGTAAGTGGGCGACCAAAGGTCGCCCCTACGGGGGAGCGAGTGATACAACGATTGTTTAGGTTTTTGTCATTTCGACCCGCCCAGACAGCTTAGAAGTGCTCAGATCCGAGGCGCAAAAAAAGTCCAGGACGGGCGCGTATTAGTAATACGTAACCGGTCTGGACATTTTTTTGCAACAAAGGAGATGAGTGCTTATAAGCTGTCTGACTTTTCTAAGTTGAAGGTAGGTTTAATCAACCCCACAACATCATCTCTGTGGTTTTTGTTTTCTTTTATGTGATAATCTTTTAGCTCTTTTAGCTGCTCTTCATCTAAGGCTCCTAGCTGCTTTAGGGTTTCCACTACTGCTGCTTGTCTGCCTCTTGGCATTCCGTCTTCCATTTTTACTGCTATGCCTCGTTTTTGGTCTCTAATTCCTACGCAGTAAACACCTTCTGCTCCTGCTTTTGCTACTAGGTTTCCCTTTCCTACCCGCATTAGGTCGGTGCAGAAGCGTTCTGTTCCTCCTACCATGTCTGGGTGTTCTACCATGGCATCTGCTATTGTTTGGATGACATTTTCTTCTACTGTATCATTTGCTTTTGGATCCGCTAGATAGCTATAGGCTAGCGCCCAATTATAGATAGGCATACCATAAACTGGTACTCCACAGCCATCTATTCCAATAGCTATATCTTCTTTGGGATATTTGCAAAATTCTGCGGCAACTTGTAGAAGTTCTTGCTGCAACGGATGCTTTAGCGATGTATAGTCATCACTAGCTATGTCGTAGTCCCTTTTTTTGCAAAGGACTAACATTCCTGAATGTTTTCCGGAGCAGTTACAGTGTACTTTAGTTGCATCTTTTTTAGCATCCTGTAGCTTAAGTGCCGACTCTTTGTGTAACGGAGGGTGAGAGCCACAGTCTAATTTTTCCTCTGTCAATCTAAGCTTTTCTAATACGGAGAACACTCCTTCTGTGTGGATCTCCTCCCCGGAATGAGATGAACAAAATAGAGCAAGCTCTCTTTTGGTAATTCCATACTCATCCATAGCTCCACTTGCAACAATTGGTATGGCTTGTACAGGTTTGGCTGATGAGCGCCAGTAGCTAACCATTTGAGGGTCTCCCACTGAGTATTCAAGCTGGCCTTTACTATTTACAACTGCAATATTACCCCGGTGCTGACTTTCTACTATAGTTCCTCTTGTAACTTGTACTAAAACGTTTCTATTTCCCATGTTTTTATATTCCTCCCTTAACAGTTTGAAACTAACCAGTTAAATAATAGTATGTTTTCTTCTGTATTTTTCCATAGATTTTCTGGGTGCCATTGTACTCCTAAGATCTGTTTTTCTTTGTGTTCTACTCCCTCTACTAGCCCATCCTTGCTACGGCAGTTAACGATTAGGTCTTTGCCGAGTTTATCTACAGCTTGGTGGTGAAAGGAGTTAGTATAAATAGTATCTTTGTCCACTATGCTGTATAGCAAGCTATCCCTTACTATCTCAACAGAGTGACTTGCATAACTACGGGTCCCCTTTTGACTATGCCCTATCCATTTTTTACAGTGGGAGGACAAGTCTTGTATAATCGTACCACCTAGTACGATATTTATTACCTGCAGACCACGGCAAATACCTAGTATTGGTTTTTGGGTTCTCATAAATTCCTTTGTTAAGGTCAGCTCTAGGTTGTCCCTTAATGGGTCTACTAAACCCATATTTTCCACAGGCTCCTGACCAAATGATAGGGGGTTAACATCGTCTCCGCCAGAAAGCAAAAGGCCATCTAGCTGATTAACCAAAGCTAACACCTGTTTTTGTGGTAGTGAAGAAGGAATTAGCACTGGTACTGCACCGCATTGACTAATAGCTGAACAGTAATCATCCCCTAGCCAATGGACATTTCTTTGATAATCATACACCGCAGTAACTCCTATTAACGGACTTTTCATAACAAACACTCCTCTCAAAAGTATCTGTTTACAATCCCTAGAGCGTCTTTAACTAGAATTTACTTTTATGTTTTTGTACTCTAATTGTATATTCTATAAATTATAAAAAAGTTCCTTTATAGTAACATAAAATTAATAAGTAAGCTGTTTGTAACTTATTTTAGACAGCAAAAAAGACGGCTTAACCGTCTTCTTAACATCAATCTAAATTTAATAACCCCAAGCTTACTTGTATAGCTCCGTCCACTTTTACCATCATTTCATTACCTAAGTGCGCGACCTTTTCATTTAGGCGTTGCTTATCGATAGTACGAAGTTGTTCTAGCAGAATAACTGATTTTTTTTCCAACCCAAATTCAACCCCTACCTCAACATGTGTAGGAAGTTTAGCTTTACTAATTTGTGAAGTTATTGCAGCTACAATAACTGTAGGGCTGTACTTATTTCCAACATCATTTTGAATGATTAGTACAGGCCTTATTCCCCCCTGCTCAGAACCAACTACGGGACTTAAATCGGCATAATATACGTCTCCCCGTTTAACAGCCATTTTTATTACGCCCCGCAAACCATCTTTTCAGCTTCGTTTTCTGCATCAAAAGCTTCATTTGCCAAAGACAAGTTAATCTCTGACATCTCAAGGTATCCCCTTTGAAGCTTATCACGAAGTTGTCTTCTTTGCCTTTCGCAAATATAAAGTTTAACTGCTTCTCTAATAAGCTGGCTCCGATCTAAGTTTTCTTTGCCCACTAGAGCATCAAGTTCTTGAAGCAAGTTATCAGGAACACTTACTACTATTTCACGTGTTTCTGCCATGCAGGCACCTCCTGTAACAATCAACTTTCCTCTATACAATATACACATATAGAAGTAATTATACATATAAATAGTAACTAATGCAATAAAAATAGGGGGGTTAGTTCTTGTAAATTCTTGGAACTCGTTTAGAGATTGAGCATACTACCTCGTAGTTAATAGTATTTACCATTTTTGCTATAGTATCCACGCTGATACAGTTTTCTGACAGGCCACCGATTACTGTTACTTCTTCACCTACACAAACATCATCAATTTCGCTAACGTCTACCATAATGTAGTCCATACAAACTGTTCCTAATACAGGAGCTTTATGACCTTTTATTTCCACCCAGGCTTTGTTAGATAGAGATCTATAGTAGCCATCGGCATAGCCGATAGGTAAGGTGGCTATTTTAGTTGCTTTAGAGGTTTTATAGGTTAGGCCATAGCTAATGGGGGCCCCTTGCTCAACTTCTTTAATTGAAGCAACCTCTGTCTTTATTGTCATAGCGGGTTTTAGGTTCACTTTACCCTTTTGATGCTCAGAAGGGTAAAGCCCGTACAACACTATCCCTAGACGGATCATGTTACACGGCATGCAACTAAGCTTTTCAATTACTCCTGCACTATTAGATATGTGTTTAATTGGGATTTTATACGGCAAATTTTCTACAAGCTGCAAGAATCTCTGTCTTTGGGTTTGTGGATATTCACTTGTTGTATCATCGGCGTTAGAAAAGTGGGTAAATATACCTTCTACCCGAATATTTTCAAGCTCCTTTAGCCTTAGCAAAAAGTCTTTAGCCTTATGCCACGGCACCCCTAGACGATGCATGCCTGTATCAATCTTTACATGAACGGGCAAAGGTGTTTTGGCTCTTTTATTTAGCTCTTTGGCTATTTTAAAGTCATAAATTGTAGCTGTAAGCTTATATTTAATCAAAGCTTCTACGCTAGAAATAGGCACAAAACCCAGTATCAGTATCGGCTCTTTAATGTTATTTTTTCTTAGCTCTATCGCTTCTTCAACGGTTGCCACTGCCAAGTCTGTAGCTTTTGCTTTAATAGCAGCCTGTGCAACCTCTACACTTCCATGACCGTATCCGTCGGCTTTTACCACCGCCATAACTCTAGTATCAGGTCCCAAATCCTTTGTAAGCTCTTTTACGTTGTGACGGATATTTTGTAAACTAATTTCAGCATAGGTTGGTCTATACAATAAAAAAGCACCTCCTATTTATCTACTATTTGCATTTTGCAGAATCTTTTACAATTAATAAGATAATTCGTCATATTTTCAATTTTTCCTTCTTATTTGACTAAATTATCCTAAAATAATGCAAATAGTATCCAGAGAAGGGCTATGCTCAATACGATGCTAACGTTAACTGCAGCACCAGCTAGAGAAGTGTCATGTTTGAATTCTATGCTATAAGGTATTACTGACATAGCCACAGGAAGCACAAAAACAACTAGTAGCACCTGACCGAGCAAAAGGGAGCCAGGAAAAAATAGAAATAGCGTTACTCCCATAGTTAGGCCCACTGCATATCTTACGCCCACAAGTTTCCAAACAGACTTTACTTTTAGTTTGCTAAAGTCTAAGTAAAATCCTATTAAAAGCATCACCAAACCACCGTTAGCTGCTGCCAACGGTGTCAAGATATCTTGTATAAGCTGGGGGAGTTGAAGATTTGAAACTGCTATTAGCAAGGCTATCAGATAGCTTTGCAGAGGTATAAATGTTGCTAGCTTTTTAACAGTCGCTGATAAGTTCCAATCACCTATACGGGACATAGACCCTGCTAAGTAATAGCTTAGCCCAAATACTATTATGGCGTTTCCTATATCAAACATAATTAAATAACTAAGCCCTTCAGCACCCCACATTCTTTCTATAAACGGGTAGGCAAATTGCCCGATGTTAAAACCTAGTAGGCTTATAGCTAAAACAGGCTTAGTGTTGTTACTTTGACAATAAAGTAGCTTTGCTATACCAAACATAATAAGACCATGTACAACAGCAATTTTTGTTATTAATAGGTGAGTAATTGTTATGCTCACCGTCGACATAGAGGTTATAACTAAGGCAGGTAAAGTTATATTTAAGATTATTCTTGATAATGTAGCTCCTGCATTTTCTGGCAGTCTTTTTTTCATGCAAAAACCGATTAAGATTATAAATATTAAAGGTAAAAAAATTTCTCCAGCCATTAACTCCATCTCCCTAATGATTATTTATCGCAGGTTAACTAACAATCAGTGGGGGATAAGAAAACCCCACTGATCGGAGTTTCACTTTATTTTATTGTATCGCAGAGTTGGGCTGGAGGGAAGGCCTTGTTAATATTAGAAAAACCAGAAACTCCTTAGAGTTTCTGGTTTAATTTACTATAAGTTTCTCAAATTCAATTTTATATTCTTTGCCATCTAAGTTAAGCTCTATAGCCTTTACGCCTCTTTTTTCGTAGTATACTTTTGCTTCTTTGTTCTCTCCAAGCACTGCTACTTTAGGATCTGCGCCATCAACATAGTCAAGCAAATTAGATAGCGATGTTATGGTTTTTACGTAGCTATATTGAGGTATATCAAAGTCATTTATGTGTATTTTTTTGGAGAAATCTGATGGGTAAAATGATAAAGTTATTTCATCATTTTCCCTTTCTATAACCTGTTTATGCTTTTGGGGAAATATCACTATAATCTTATGGTAGTTTCCGCTATCTTCATAAGTCTCGATAACCTTAAACTGCTGTCCATTTTCTGTGAGGATATACTCTGCCTCGTATGCTTCCATGTCCTCAACATGCTCTTTAATCAATGTTGCTATATCATCGGCGTCAAATGAACATCCTGGCAGCAAAGCTAGCATAGTTACCATAATTAAGATGAGTTTCAACGAGTTTTCCTCCTTAGTTAGGTTAGACTAACCCTTTTAGAATGTCTCCCCTTGAAACTATCCCTACTAGCTTCTCCTCTTCTTCTACTGGTATCCTATTATAACCGTGATCTACTATAAACTGTAGAACTAACTGTGTATCATCTTCAGGGCTTACGGTAAAAACCGGGGTGCTCATGACATCTTCCACTGAAGCGGATAACGATTTTTTAAGTCTTTCATTAGCCCGGGTAGGGTCCTCAAGGTAAACAAAGGCCCCTAATATATCCACATAGGGTGGTGGAACGAACTCTTTGTGCCTTAAGAGCAAGTCCTTTTCAGTTATCATGCCTACTACTTTATTTTCGTCATCTACCACTGGCAGACCACCTACAGACTTTTCTATCATTAGTTTAGTGGCTTCTTCTACTGTTGCATTTTTGTTAATTGACACCACATCTTTGTTCATAACTTCTGCTACTTTCATAATTATCCCCCTTTTGTTTAATTATGGCTTTTTATCTTATAATTATTCCTTTTTGTAAAAAGCTATAATTCTTTAATAGCTTTTGGTAGCGCGAAGGCCACCTCCGACGGTAACACTCCTCGGTTATCTTGCCCATTTACAAGTAAATCTGCACTTAATCCATGTATATAAACCCCCGATAAAGCAGCTGCTAAAGGTGTAGCCCCATTACATACAAGGGCTAATAAAATCCCGGTTAGAACGTCGCCACTGCCTCCTTTAGATAAACCGTTGTTACCAGAGATATTTACAAAAGCAATCCCTTTAGGACTAGAGACAACGGTGCTTGCTCCCTTCAAAACTATTGTACAGTTAAATTCTTTGCTAAAATATTTGGCTACTTCCACAGGGTTTTTTGTTATTTCATTAAGCTTTAGCCCGGTAAGCCTAGCCATTTCCTTTGGGTGGGGTGTTAATATCCAGTTTTCTTTTATATCCTTTGTTGAAAGCTTAGATAGTAAGTTTAGACCATCGCCATCTATAATTATTGGTTTAAAATAGCTAGCTATTAGTTTTTTGAAGAAATTTAAGTTGTCTTGAGTACCCATGCCCACCCCCACCGCCATAGCAGTAGATTTTTCTAGCGGCACAGCTAGTTCATTAAGGGATTTTTGCCAGTTAGTATAGTCTATGCCCCAGGTTATGTTTTCAGCGGTATAATTTTGGAGGGTTTGCTGAATTTTGGTCGGCACAACTGTATGTAGTACGCCCACTCCCATCTTTAACGCCGCTAAGCTTGATAGCTTTACGGCGCCAGGCATATTGGGGTTGCCACCTAAGACAATTCCGGTACCGTAATCTCCTTTGTGACTGTCTTCTTTGCGCTTGGGGAGAATTTTTTTAACAAACTCCGACGTTATTTGGTAACTACTGGGAATAACCTCTTTTTTAAGAGAATTAGGAAGTCCTATCTGCACCTTGTACACTTTTCCTGCTAGCTTTTTATGAGGGTAGACCATAAGATTCTCTTTAGGGTATTCTAAAGTTATTGTGTAATCTGCTTTTATCATTGGCCAGTGGGGATATGGACCACAGGCTGGGAGTCCAGAGGGAGTGTCTATGCTTATAACTCTACCTCTTTTTTGACTATTTACATATTCGATAGCATCCTTATAAAAACCGGATACTTCGCTGTCTACGCCGATGCCTAAAAGTGCGTCAATAATGAAGTCGCAAAAAACTGCCTCTTTAATCTCACGTAAGGTTTTTGCAAACTTCACCTCTATCTCGTTATAGTTTTGTAGAATCTCTAGATTTTTTTGTGCATTTTGCGAAAGCTTGTCGGAGCACAAAATTACCTTAACATTAAAATTTTTGTTTGCTAGATGGCGGGCTACAACTAAGCCGTCACCGCCGTTATTACCGCTGCCGACAAAGATAGCAATTGAACTATCATTTGGAATAATTTCAATAACTTTTTCTGTTATGCTACGCCCAGCATTCTCCATCAAAATTAAAGGAGAAATCATATAATCACTTTCTGCTTTTGCATCTATAAACCTTATGTTTTCAGCGCTAGCAAGCTTCAAATAACTCACCCCTCAGCAATTACATAGGCAATGGCATCTGTTTTAGAATGACTGATGCTAAGGTGCAATCTGGATATCCCTAGAGACCTAGCTCTTTTTTGGGCATTTCCTTTTAGATATACCCTAGGCTTGCCTAGTTTATCCTTTATGATTTCGATATCCTTCCAACTGATTAACCCAAATCCTACTCCTAACGACTTGGCCACTGCTTCTTTTGCGGCAAATCTACCAGCTATTGTAGCGATATCTAAGGACATTGAATCTAGTTCTCTTTGGGTAAAAAGGCGTTCTAAAATCCTCCTACCTCTAGCATTATAGACTTTTTCTATCCTAGAAATTTCAATAATATCAGTTCCGACACCAAATATCATTGTACTCCTCCTTTAAACTGCTACAGCAGTTCAATTTTATACTTATCTTGTGAAATACTGTATCATATTATAAACTAAGACACAAACGCTAAGTGATATTCAACCTAGTCTTATATATATGTTATATAATCTAAAAAATAAGTAATACGATAAATGTATTTAGCGGCTGATAACCCCCACTTAGACTACTCAAATTTCTCGCAAACCACTGAAGTTTAGGGGCGAAGTCGCGAACCGTTTCTAAATCACCACGAAACTTATGTGGTTCGAGCCTAGGTTGTTCAAGAGCAAACTATTTCTAGGCATCCTCTGTGTTTTGATTCGTTTGTGAATCAATCCGTTAATATTTTTTATAAGGAATCCTTATTTTACTGGGCTTTCGTTCTTTTAATTTATGGCACTATTTTTGCTTATACCAAAGGTAAGACTAATTAATTTGATATATGCAAAATAATATATAATGAAAAGGAGTGTGATACTTATGAGTAAGTTAGTAAGCATCGAACAAGCTGTAGCTAAGTTAGAACACGGGCAAAGTCTTTTAATTGGCGGTTTTTTAAATGTAGGAACTCCAGAGAGATTAGTTGACTTCATTTTGGAAAAAGGACTTAATGACTTAGAGATAATAGGAAACGACACAAGCTTTCCTGATAAAGGGGTGGGCAGACTTGTGGCCAACAAAAGGGTGCGTAAGGTGGTTGCCACTCATATCGGTACAAACCCTGAAACCGGGAAACAAATGCATAGCGGCGAAACTGAAGTTGTATTAGTGCCACAGGGTACTTTAGCTGAGCAGATACGCGCAGGTGGCGCAGGACTTGGTGGAGTGCTAACTCCTACAGGAATTGGAACTGTGGTGGAGGAAGGTAAAGAAAAGGTAACTGTAGATGGCAAAGATTTCTTGCTAGAAAAGCCAATAGGCGCAGATGTTGCACTAATTAAGGCGTATAAGGCTGAAAAATACGGTAATTTAGTGTACCGCAAAGCCGCTAGAAATTTCAATCCTATCATGGCAACAGCGGCTAAATTAGTTATTGCTGAGGTTGATCATGTAGTTGAGAGCATCGACCCCGATGAAGTTATGACACCGGGTGTCTTTGTGGATATGGTAGTTAGGGGGGATGAATAATGGATAAAAGAAAGCGCAGAGAAATTATCGTTAAGCGTATAGCTAAGGAGTTTAAAGATGGCGATGTCGTAAATTTGGGGATAGGAATGCCCACTATGGTAGCTAACTTTATCCCTGAAAACATAGATATTGTTTTGCAGTCGGAAAATGGATTTGTGGGGTTAGGTCCCGCCCCAAAAGATGGAGAAGAGGATAAAGATTTGACTAACGCCGGCGGACAGCCGGTTACGGTGAATCCAGGAGGTGCTTTTTTTGATAGCGCCACATCTTTTACAATCATTAGGGGTGGCCATGTTGACGCTACTGTGCTGGGAGCTTTAGAGGTAGATGAAAAAGGTAACTTAGCTAACTGGATGATCCCCGGTAAGATGGTCCCTGGTATGGGCGGAGCGATGGACTTGGTTTCCGGTGCTAAAAAAGTTATTCTGGCTATGGAGCATGTGTCAAAAGATGGCAGTCCTAAGATATTAAAGGAATGTTCTTTACCACTTACGGCAGCTGAGGAAGTTGATTTGATTGTTACCGATATGGCAGTAATTGAGGTGACCGAAAAAGGGTTGCTACTTAAGGAAATCGCGTATAATACAACGGTAGAAGAGGTACAGAAAAACACCGAAGCAGAGTTGATAGTTGAAGAAGATTTGAGGGTTTTTGGACAGTAATATTAGTAGTCAGTAATTAGAGGTTGGAGGTTGGTAAAGGTAGTTTTGTAAGAGCAGTTGGATAGTGGATGGTTAGCTAGGAAGTTCTTAGTAAAAAACTCAGCCCAGAGCGTATAACTAATACGTGACTGGGCTGAGTTTTTCAGTACTTTTAAGCTTCTGGACTACTCAAGCTTACTTATCATCATTATTAACTTCTTCTTTAGTGTGCTCTTGCACCTCTTCTTCTCCAAGGGCTTTTAATAGGAAAGTATAGGTATCTGCCTGTTCTTCTATAACTTTATATATCGGCTTACCCATGCCGTGACCGGCTTTTTCTTCTACCCTTAGTAGTATGGGGTTATCCCCTTTGTAATGATGTTTAAGCGTTGCGGCAAATTTAAGTGCATGGGCTGGCACCACTCTGTCGTCAACCTCTGCAGTTAAAATTAGGGTCTTAGGATACTCCACATCATCCTTTACGTTGTGAAGTGGGGAATATTTGTACATAAATTTAAAGTGCTCTTCATTTTCTTCAGCATTGCCATACTCCCCTGTCCAGTATCTCCCAACTGTGAATTTGTGGAACCTTAGCATATCCAGCACTGGGACACCACAAATTACCGCTCCAAATAGGTCAGGTCTTTGAGTCATACATGCACCTACTAGCAGCCCTCCGTTACTTCGACCGGATATAGCTAGCTTAGATGTAGAGGTATAGCCTTTTTCAATCAAATATTCTCCCGCTGAGATAAAGTCATCAAAAACATTTTGCTTATTATCCAGCATTCCCGCTTTATGCCAATCTTCCCCTAGCTCTCCTCCACCTCTTAAGTTGGCAACTGCATGTACGCCACCTTTTTGTAGCCACAGTATTTGCTGAGGCGCAAAGCTTGGAGTAACACTTATGTTAAATCCTCCATAACCCCATAGAACTGTGGGGTTATTTCCATCTAGCTTGATGCCTTTTTTATAGGTTATAAACATAGGAACCTTGGTGCCATCTTTTGATGGGTAAAACACCTGCTTTGTTTCAAATTCGTTAGGGTCAAACTTTAGCTCTGGCGGGTTAAACTGGGAGCTTTCCCCTGTTTTCATGTTGTAGCGGTATATGGTAGTTGGAGTAAAAAATGAAGTAAAGGCAAAGAATAACTCTGGGGTTTCTGCTTTGCAAGATACTCCTGCTAAGCTACCTATGCTTGGCAAGCTAATATCCTCCAGCTTTTGTCCCTCTAAATCAAAAGTTTCTAGCTTGTGATGAGCATTTTCCATGTAGGAAACCACAAACTTCCCATCAACTAGCTTTACATCATTCATTACCTTTGTAGGCAGCTCCCCTATAACTTCCTGCCAGTTTTCTCTCATAGGGCTTTGAAGGTTAATAGAGATAAGCCTTTCCTTAGGAGCGCCTAAATTAGTACGTACATATATGGTGTCATCTATGGTAGCAACTGGCATGTACGATGCATCCGCCTTGTCTAACAGTTTGATAAACTTTTCGCTATTTATCTCGCGAATATAAACCCTATTGCTTCGCTTTGTACCTTCTGATATATACAAAATTAAGTAGCGCTTATCCTCAGTAATAAATGGATGAAAGCTCAGCTCCTTTTGCTGGGGAAGCTCAAATATTAACTCATCATCCTGCTGCATAGTACCAACTTTGTGGAAATACACCTTGTTGTGATAGCTTTCTTCACCAGGCTCTACAGTGTTGGGGTTTCTAAACCTACTGTAGTAAAACCCACTGCCGTCAGGATGCCAAGCCATGTTGGTAAATTTACACCACTTAAGATTTTCCTTGGTATGCTCCATGGTGGATAAATCTTTGATGTAAATGGTTTGCCAATCGCTTCCACTTTTTGATATGGTATAAGCCATGTACCTCTCGTCAGGGCTTATGGAATAGTTAGTTAAAGCTGCAGTCCCATCTTCCTCTAACCCGTTAGGGTCAAGAACCTCTTTTTTCTCACCACTGTCTTTGTCCATTTTGTAAAGGACCCCTTGATTTTGAAGACCGGGGTTTACTGTAAAAAAGTAGCTGCTCTCCGTTATAGTTGGCAATGAAGTTTTGCCAAAGTTATAAATTTCCTTCAGCTCATCAGTTAACTGTCGATGCAAATCCCCTTTGATAAAACTCTCAGTCTTTTTGTTTTCCTCAACAATAAATTTTTTGGTCAGTGGATCTTTTGGATTTTCAAGGTACCTGTAAGGATCATGAACTTCTGTTCCGAAAAAATTGTCTTTAACATTTTCTCTCTTCATACTATCCCTCCCTAGTTTTTAAAACCAATTTACTTTTACGATTTACAGTTGACAATTATAAGTCAAGTTCCCAATAAACATTATAACAGTCCTTCCTTCATCTTTTTGGATAGGGTAGTTTCCATGCTGTCGTAAAACTCCTCTGCTCTTTTAGCTATTTTTTCTGCCGCCTCTTGACCTTCCTGCACAGCTTGTTTTTCATCGACACTAATTAGCTTTCTGTCCTCCATTACTACCTTGCCATCGATAATTACACTTTCTACCTCGCTGCCGCTAGCAGAATAAACTAGGTTAGGCACTATATTGCGCTGAGGTGAGTGTAAGGCTGGAAACATAGCAGGGCTTTTTGTGTCAACAATAATGACATCAGCCTTTTTACCCGGTGCGATAGAACCAATTTCATCTTCCATGCCCAGTGCTTTTGCCGCGTTAATAGTAGCCATTTTGAGAACCTCCCAAGATGGAAAAGCCTTAGGGTCTTTGGCGTTACATTTATTTAATATAGAGGTAAATTTCATCTCGTTGAACATGTTGTTACAGTTATTGCCTGGAGCTTGATCGCTGCCTAGGGCGAGCCTTTCGCTGTGTTTAATAAACTCTGCAGCTGGTGGGACAATCCCATCTATGATCCCGATACTGCCGGAACAAAGAATCATCGAGGCCCCTCTTTGAGCTACAAGTTTTGTTTCTTCGGCGGTGGCCTCAGTTAGATGGACTGCTAATAACATCTCATCTAAATAACCGATTTCATCAAGGTATTGTATAGATCTTTTGCCATATCTTTTTTCCATCTGCAGTATTTCTCGGTCACCCTGTGCTACATGCATATGAATTTTTGTGTTGTACTTTTTTGCAACTTCTTTTACTTCTAGCAAAAGTTCTTTGGACATCATATCAGGTCCCTGTGGTCCCATTAAACATCTTATTCTTCCATCTTTATAACCATGCCACTTTTCCATTAAGTTTAGGGCGTTTTTAAATTTTTGTTGGCCTACAGCAGGGTCTAAGGGATAAAGCTCACCAACCTTAATATCCCCCTTTTCAGGCATTTCGTTTATTGTGTCAGCTACTACCGCCCTAGAGCCTATAGCGGCATGATTTTCCACGATTTTATCCATAGGATTGTCATAATCACAGAAGGTTGTGGTGCCAGCTTTGATTCCCTCGATAATGTTAACCATAGATCCTTTAATGCGCCCTTGTTCATCTAAAGCTTTTGCAAAAGGCCAAAGTCCACCTTCCATCCAATTGTCTACGTCTTGGGATAACCCTCTTAATATGGCTATTCCGGTATGGATGTGCGCATCAATAAGTCCTGGCATCACTACTTTGTTTTCTGCATCAATTTCTCTATGAGCTTTCTTATAAGTCAGGCTATCGTACTTTCCCACTTCTACAATTTTGTTACCTTTGATTGAGACTGCACCATTTGGAATAATTCCCAGCCCCTTACCTTCCATGGTAATTACCGTTGCATTTTTAATCAGCAAATCCAACATAAAAATTCCCCCTTATTTGATATTTCGTCAGTCTAACTTTATAATTGTATTCAAGAAAAATAACTAAAATCCTTGTTATTAACATAAAATTATTTCGATAGCAGGATTTTTTCCCCTCTTTGTTTAAATATACTTAATAACCACAAAATGAAGGAGTGTCTATTTTGCAAAAAAGAGCATTCGGGAAATGTGATGTCAACTCATCATTGTTAGGATTAGGATGTATGCGCTTTCCTACAAAAGGAGAGGGCGATGATACAAAGGTTGACGAGGAAAAAGCAATCGAGTTAATTAGGCATTGTATTGATAGCGGTGTAAATTATATAGACACCGCATATCCATACCACGGAGGTGAAAGTGAGCCTATTGTAGGCAAAGCATTAAAAGATGGCTACAGAGAAAAAATTTATCTAGCTACTAAGTCGCCTGTATGGAAGGTGGAAAAGTACGAGGACTTTGAAAAATATCTAGATGAGCAGTTAGAAAAACTACAAACCGATTGTATAGACTTTTATCTTTTACATGCATTAGATAAAGAGCGTTGGGACAAGGCAAAGGAGTTAGGTGCACTTAAGTTTTTAGATGAAGCTATCTCAAAAGGTAAAATTAAGCATGCTTGTTTCTCCTTCCATGATAATTTAGAAGTATTTAAAGAAATCGTTGATGCATATCCATGGAGCATGTGCTTAATTCAGCTTAATTACTTAGATGAAGATTATCAAGCTGGAGTTAAGGGGCTAAAATACGCCCATGAAAAAGGATTAGCTGTAGCTATCATGGAGCCGCTAAGAGGTGGCAAGCTTGCTAAAGATATTCCGGCAGACATTCAAAAAGTTTGGGATAAGTATAAGGAAAAGCGTACGCCAGCAGAGTGGGCCTTTAGATGGTTAGCTAACTTCCCTGAGGTTTCCGTTATCCTAAGTGGTATGGGAACAAAGGAAGAGGTTAACGAAAACATCAGCATATTAGACAGCGCCAAGCCCAACTGCTTAAGCGAAGAGGAGCTTAGTCTTATTGATGAAGCAAAGACGATTTATATCGATAGAATGAAAATAGCTTGTACGGAATGTAACTACTGTGTGCCATGTCCACAAGAGGTTATGATCCCAACCCTATTTAGTGTTTATAATAGCGGTTATATGTTCGAAAACCACAAAGGCAGCAAAGAGACCTACGCCAGAATTAAGAAAATGGAAAAGGATGCTTCAAAATGTGTAGAATGTTCCCTATGCGAAAAAGAATGCCCGCAAAATCTACCTATTATCGAGCACCTTAAGAAAATTGAAAAAGAGTTAGGGTAGGAAAAACCTGCTGGGCTAAGCTCAGCAGGTTTTGTAGTTGACAGTGATTTGAGTATTGGGAAGTGGGAAGTGAGAGGTTGGTTGTGAGTAAATGGTTCTGTTATCATTCTAAACGTAGTGGAGAATCTATGGTTTTCTGAAATGTATCTAAGTTGGGGCATAAAGTGCAAGATTCTTCGGCAAGCCTCAGAATGACAAGCTTAATGGTAATAGGAGGTGAGAAGTTGGAGGTTGGAAAAGAATCCGACCCAACCAGGCTGCTTAGAAGTGCTCATATGCTGCTCTGGTCGGCACAGAGGCCGACCACTACCTCTACGAGGGGTGGATATTCTCACCTCTAACCTCACATTCCTATTACTCAAAAAGCAGATAATTCATTGCCTGCGGGCTTTGTGGCCGCAAATAGTTTGCTACTGTTTATTATCTATTACAACATAGGAGGATGTTTAACGTATGAGAATTATTGTTTCACCTGCTAAAAAGATGAATGTTGACATGGATTTGGATTATAACAATCTTCCTCGGTTTATAAGTGAGGCAGAAACTCTTCTTACATACTTAAAAAAGCAAAGTTACGATAAATTAAAGTCAATATGGAAATGTAGTGATAAGATAGCTACACTTAACCAGCAAAGAATACAACAGATGGATTTGCACAAAAATTTAACCCCGGCTATTTTAGCCTATGAGGGTATTCAATATAAATACATGGCGCCAGGGGTTTTTCAAACCAAACAACTGGACTACATCGAGAGACATTTGCGCATCATGTCTGCCTTTTATGGTATATTGCGTCCTTTTGACGGTGTTGCCCCTTACAGATTAGAAATGCAGGCAAAGCTTAAAGGAGAAGATTTAAACTCACTATATGACTATTGGAACAGCAAGCTAGCTGACCAGCTATTTTCCGAGACCAACTGCATTGTCAATTTGGCGTCTAAGGAGTATAGCAAGTGTATTTCTACGTATCTTACAGATGACGTAAGGTTTGTTACTTGTGTCTTTGGTGAAATGGTTGGGGAAAAGGTTAAAGAAAAAGGAGTTTACGCAAAAATGGCCAGAGGAGAGATGGTTCGTTTTATGGCGGAAAATGAGATTGAAGATGTTGAAGAGATGAAAAAGTTTAACAGGCTAAATTTTGCTTTTACAGAAGAACTTTCTGATGAAGATAAGTTTGTGTTTGTAAAAGGCGATAAATGAGGCGGTTGAGTAATTAGTAGTGAGAGGTTGGAGGTGAGTAAATGGTTTGGGTTGTCATTCTAAGCGTAGTGAAGAATCTATGGTTTTCTGAGATGGTATCTAAAGTTGGGGCATAAAGAGCAAGATTCTTCGGCAAGCCTCAGAATGACAACCTTTTTTAAGCCGTGCCCATATGCTGCTCTGGTCGGCACAGAGGCCGACCACTACCTCTTCGAGGGGTGGATATTCTCACCTCTAACCTCCTCACATTACTCACTACTCAAACAGCAGGTAATTCATTGCCTGCGGATATGGTTTCCTTGATGTCATGGGTTTTTGATATCCTATCACATCTTTTTGATGAAGATAAGTTTGTGTTTGTAGAAGGCGATGAATGAGGCGGTTGAGTAGTGATTTGAGTAGTGGGAGGTGAGAAGTTGGAGGTGAGTAAATGGTTCGGGTTGTCATTCTAAGCGTAGTGAAGAATCTATGGTTTTCTGAGATGGTATCTGAATTGGGGCATAAAGAGCAAGATTCTTCGGCAAGCCTCAGAATGATAACCTTTTTTAAGCCGTGCCCATATGCTGCTCTGGTCGGCACAGAGGCCGACCACTACCTCTTCAAGGGGTGGATATTCTCACCTCTAACCTCCTCACATTACTCACTACTCAAACAGCAGGTAATTCATTGCCTGCGGATATGGCTTCCTTGATGTCATGGGTTTTTGATATCCTATCACATCTTTTTGATGAAGATAATTTTGTGTTTGTAGAAGGCGATGAATGAGGCGGTTGAGTAGTGATTTGAGTAGTGGGAGGTGGGAAGTTGGAAGTGAGTAAATGGTTCGGGTTGTCATTCTGAACGTAGTGAAGAAAAATCTATGGTTTTCTGAGGTGGTATCTGAATTGGGGCATAAAGAGCAAGATTCTTCGGTAAGCCTCAGAATGACAAGCTTCATGGTAATAGGAGGTGCGAAGTTGGAGGTTGGAAAAGAATCCGCCCCCGCCTAAGCCTCTTAGAAGTGCTCATATT
Source organism: Proteinivorax hydrogeniformans (assembly GCF_040515995.1). Taxonomy (GTDB): domain Bacteria; phylum Bacillota; class Proteinivoracia; order Proteinivoracales; family Proteinivoracaceae; genus Proteinivorax; species Proteinivorax hydrogeniformans. Next base: position 2,596,074 of record NZ_CP159485.1, read on the forward strand.
CTAGGCGCAAAAAATGTCCAGGCCCACAGCGTATATCTAATACGTGAGGAGTCTGGACATTTTTTTGTAACAACGAAGATGAGTGCTTATACGACCACCTCAGACAGCTTAGAAGTGCCTAGGTTCTAGGCGCTGTTGAGAGGACAGGGCGGGAGCGTATATTAATACGTGACTGGTCTGGCCTCTCAACAGCAACAACGAAAATAGGTGCTTATAAGCTGTCTGAATCTAAGGCAGCATTTAACGTCTTAAACAACTCTAAAAAATCATCATTTCTTATTTCTACTGTCTTGTCGCCTACTTTTGTGACTGTGGGTATTCGCTCTGCTAGAGTTGGGCCTTGGCTTGTCAAAAACTCTACCTCTAGCACAAATGGCCCTTCAAGCTTAAGTGGCTTGGCTTCACACCTAGCTGCTTCTTTTATCTTTTCTTTATAGCCTTCTTTTAGCTGCTCAAAGCTAATATTATGAGCAGATGTGCGATTTATGGAATGCTTAACAGCCAAAGTAGGTATGTCGCCGATCTCTTCTTTTACCTGACCGGCCAGTGTCTGATCGCCAGACACAAATACGACGGCAGTGGAATAATAAGCAGCTAAGCGAGCATTCATACCAGCTTCTCCTACAGGCTGGCCGTTTAGCTTTACAGAAGAGAGCAAGCTACTGTTGTAAGTGTGGTCAAAGGTCGAAAAAGATGAGCCCGCCCTAGAATGATACCCGATAAACAAAGCCTTGTCATAGCCTTTTTCTATACCCTGCATCATGCTAAGAGGCTTAGGGCTTCCTGATATCAGCTGCACCTTGGGATGAAGCTTTTCGATAAAAAGATTATCCATAGGTCCATGAGAGTCATTTACCACAATCTCAGTAGCACCATTTTCTATCAAGGCTTCGCAGGCCAAATTTACCTCCTCTGTCATAAGCTTTCGCCCACGGTTATAGTCAAAACTATCTCCAATAATCTGCTTTTTGGAAACAACCCCCCAAATGCCTTCGATATCTGCAGAAATAAAGACTTTCATATACACACCTCCTATATAAAAAATATTCTATATTCTGAAATAAATTCCCATATTCTTTGTTACCTACCTGAGGCATTTATTACTGCGTTTAATGTATTAAACATTTCTAAAAAATCCTCATTTTTAATTTCTATAGTTTTGGGCCCTACTTGAGTTACAGTTGGCACTCTCTCTGCTAAGTTAGGACCTTGACTTGTTAAAAACTCAACCTCCAAAGTAAAAGGACCGCTTGGCTTTAATGCTTTTTTATGTAGTTTGTTCGCGGCTTTGATTTTATCTCTGTAGCCTTGTTTAAGCTGTTCAAAGCTTAGATTGTGAGCTGAGGTACGATTTATTGAAGCTTTAACTGCAAATGTGACAACTTCTCCAATCTCTTCTTTTACTTGGTGAGTTACGGTTTCATCACCGGAGACAAATACCACGGGAACAGAATAGTAACCAGCTAGGCGTGCGTTTAATCCACTTTCCCCCATTGGTTTGCCATTTAATTTTATAGAGGAAATTAACCCTCCATGGTAGGTGTGATCAAATTCGATTTAGAGGAACCAGCTCTAGAATGGTACCCAATAAATATCGCCTTGTCAAACTCTTGATCTATGCCTTGCATCATACTTAACGGCTTCGGGCTTCCCGATATTAGTTGTACTTTCGGGTTAAGTTCTTCTATTAGGATATTATCCATGAGACCATGGGCATCGTTAACAACTATCTCTTTAGCCCCGTTTTCTAACAAAGCCTCGCAGGCTAAATTTACCTCTTTTGTCATCAGCTTTCTAGCTCTTAAATAGTCAGAGCCATCTGAACTAGCTTGCTTTCTTGAAACAGCTCCCCAAATTCCTTCTATATCTGCTGAAATAAATACTCTCATTTTTTCAACACCTCCTGTTATAAATATTCTGTATATTGCATGCAAATTCCTGCACTTAAAGTGCCATTTACCTTTTTACTATATTGGCTACTGGCAACTTAGGTCTTTGTGGAAAATCAAATCATCTATATACCTACCTTCTTCTTCGTTCCACTGATGTTTATGTACAGTTCCTGCCCAAGTAAATCCACAAGATAAAAGCGAACCTACAGACGCTTTGTTGTGACTGTAAACATAAGCTCTAATCATCCATATACCCTCTTTTTTAAGGTCCGCTAAGGCATAATCCATAAGTTTTTGACTAATGCCTTTTCCCCTACATGCTTTGGTAAAAGCAGCAGCAATATGACAGGAGTGTTTTTTGTTTTCTTTACCTCTGCGAGCGGAAAATGCTCCAATCATAACCTTATCTTGAAAAGCCCCATAAAGGTATATATCTTGATCGTCTAGCATTTTTTCTATATCTTCCTTACTGTTTAGGCTAACAAAGGATACTCCCGCCTTTTCCTCCTTTAACTCAAGTGATAATTTCCATAATTCTTCTATATGCTCTTTATTGATCGGCCTAAAATTTATTTCCATATTATCCCCTCCATTAGGTTTTAAAAATAATATTCCGTTCTACTAAATATATTATCACTTTTTTCAGCAAAGTAAATATATTGTAAATAAAAAGATAGTACAGCCTTTAAATAAAAGGCTGTACTATCTTTATCATGTTTAATTTTTAAAAATCGTCGTCAACGCCGCCGTTATCCTCAACTGGAGGAACCTCTTCTTCAAAATCACCTTCATAGTCTCCACCACAGCCTACAAAAACTGCCATGGACAGAATCAATACAAAAAACAAGCTTAGAAATTTCTTCATGAGTATATGCCTCCCCAAAGTGATTATTTCCTAAACAAAGGTTTGAATATGTTTAGGTTTGTCATGTATTTTACCAGTAATATCCTTAAATGTAAAAGCCTATTAAAAGCGATGTAGTACGCTGTATTTTCACCTATAGATGTGTATTTAAAATGTGTGGTTTATAGTGAAAATTGTAGAAAATTTGAGTTATATGCTCTTTTTTCCTCTGGGATCCTTCTTACACCGCTGGTTATTAGTTAAACTAATCAGGCTTTTACTGGCTGTTTGACCTGCGATAAAGACTTCTAAATTAAAGGTACTTTACACTTTTATTTTCTCACGTCTTTAAACTATAATCATATACTATTGTGAAACTACCGATAGATGAAGGTAGTTTGTGTTAGGTATTAATTTTTGCAAAAGGAGGAATTTCGAATGAGAACAAGGGGTAGAGTGCCTTCCACTTGTCCGCCTAATTTTCAGGGCCGTTATACAGTTCAGCGAGGAGACACCATGTTTTTGATTGCTAAAAGATTTTCCGTTAGTCTTCAGGCTTTGATAAAAGCTAATCCCCATATTGAAAACCCTAGTTTAATCTTTCCAGGGGATGTTTTATGCGTACCAAAAGCTAAGCCACCAAGACCTCCAAGAGTTCCTAAAGAGTGTCCCCCTAACTTTGAAAGAAGATATACAGTACAAAGTGGCGACACTATGTTCTTAATAGCTAGAAGATTTGGCGTAAGCCTTCAGGCTCTTATAAACGCAAACCCTCACATCCCAAACCCTAATGTGATTTTCCCTGGTGATGTGCTATGTGTTCCTGGCAAACCACCAGCTGGCAGAATTCCAGAAACTTGCCCACCAAGCTTTCAGGGAAGATATACAGTTCGCACTGGCGACACCATGTTTTTGGTAGCCCAGAGGTTTGGAGTGACGCTACAAGCGCTTATAAATGCAAATCCACACATTACAGACCCAGCACAAATATTCCCTGGCGATGTGCTTTGTGTGCCACACTAACCTAGAAAGGAGGTGAAGTATAATGTCAACAAGAGGTAGAGTTCCTAGTCAGTGCCCACCTAATTTCCAAGGAAGATATACAGTTCAATCTGGAGATACAATGTTCTTTATAGCTAAAAGATTTGGCGTAAGCCTTCAGGCCCTTATAAATGCAAACCCTCACATCTCTAATCCTAACTTAATTTATCCAGGAGATGTACTGTGTGTGCCTGGACCACCTAAGCCACCTAAGCCACCTAAGCCACGTGTTCCTAAAAAGTGTCCTCCTGGTTTCCGTGGAAGATACACCGTACAACCTTCAGATACAATGTTCTTAATCGCCCAAAGGTTTGGAGTTTCACTACACGCATTAATCGACGCTAACCCTCATATAACTAATCCTGACTTAATTTTCCCAGGAGATGTGTTGTGTGTTCCTAAAGAAGAACCTGAGTTAACCTTCCCATGCTCTGTAACTTTAGACAGAACTAGAGAAGCTCGCAGGTTTGACATCTGGGGCGCAGTTATATTAAATGCCTTAAATGATTTTGCTGTTACCTTTGTAGGAGTTAATCTTCCTGATCCAGGTAGGTTTGGAAGATACGATAGCTATATCGGTATTCACAGACTTGCCAGACCAAGAAGGGAGTTTAGAGTAGAGCTAGAGCTTGTTACAAATGATCTAGATACTTGGGTTGGTACCAGAACCGTCCCAAAAGCAACTCCGGACGACACTTTAGAAATTAGACCTTACAACTCTCGTAGAGATGAAGTTGGTCCAGTTATCCTAAGAGGAAGAATAGCAGACTGCTGCAACTAATCTAAATTAAAAGCTGCTGACAACTGTCAGCAGCTTTTTGTTATTGGCCTGTAGAACCAAATCCTCCTTGTCCTCGCTGAGAAGGATTTAAATCGGCAACCTCTATTACATCAACCTTGTAAATAGGTTTAATGACCAGCTGTGCTATTCTCATACCTTTTTTCACTTTAAAAGCTTTGTCACCATGGTTTATAAGTATAACCTTTATCTCTCCTCTATAGCCAGCATCTATAGTCCCGGGTGTATTTAGGACAGTAACGCAGTGCTTTAGGGCTAAACCACTGCGTGGACGAACCTGCGCTTCGGTATCTAAAGGCAATTCCATAGCTAAGCCGGTGGAAATTAGAGCGGTTTTCCCCGAGGGTATCTCTAATTCTTCGTCTGAAAATATATCCATTCCAGCATCATGTAGATTTTGTTGTTTTGGGATTATCGCTGTTTTGCTTAATTTTTTATATTTTATTTTATACATGATTCACCTCTTAAATATTTATAGTAAGCTGCCAGTTTATAGGCTGCTGATTTGTTGATTTTAAGAATCTATTACATTTAGAAAAATGCGAGCTTTTGAAAAAACCTCTATGAGCAGAAAGAGGACTGGGATGAACAGATTCTAACACCAAATGATTGTCATTAGTAATTAATTTCTTTTTAAGTTGGGCGTTTTTCCCCCACAAAATAAACACCACCGGTCTTTGGCGTTTATTTAAAAGCTGTATCGCCTTATCTGTGAATTTTTCCCACCCAATGCCTTTGTGAGAATTAGGTTCTCCTTTTCTAACTGTGAGCACTGTGTTAAGTAGCAGCACACCCTCATAAGCCCAGTGATTTAAAAAGCCGTGGTTAGGGATGGTAAAGCTTACATCCATCTGTAACTCTTTGTATATGTTTTTTAAGGAAGGCGGGGTCTTTATGCCAGGCTGAACAGAGAAACTTAGGCCGTGGGCTTGACCTTCACCATGATAAGGGTCTTGACCGAGTATAACTACCTTGGTGCTGCTAAAAGAGGTTAAGTTAAAGGCATTAAAAACTAAATCTTTTCTTGGATAAACTTTATAGTTAGAATACTCTTCTATAAGTGTCTGTTTTAACTTTTTGTAATATTCTTTATTTTCTTCACCTGCTAGTTTGTTTCGCCAATCATTATGTATATCTAGCATTGATTCTCACCTCAAACAAATACTTAATATTTAGTTAAAAACCAACCCCCTTACATAGGAGGCTGGTTTTGCTTTATTCTTTTACCTTATGATCTTTCTTTACGTACTGATTATAGCAGTAGTTTATAATATCACTTCTTTTTATGATTCCTATAAAAATGTCTTTATCATCGATTACTGGTACAAAGTTTTGACTTGTTGCAAGGTTGATTAGGTCCTCGATATCAGCGTTTATCGACACAGTTTTGTTTACCATATGTTTGGGGATATCTTCTAGTAGTATGTTTTCTGTTTCGCTTAAGCTAATTTCAGGCAAGCTCTTCAGCTTCCAAAGCAAGTCCCCCTCTGTAATAGTGTCCACGTATTTACCATTTTCATCGATTACTGGTATTGCAGTATAGCGATGATATTCCATTCTTTCTAATGCCTGCCTCATTGTAGATTTAGGCGTTTCAAAAATGATATCTGTTTTAGGCGTAAGAAAAAAAGCTATGTTCATCAATACCCCTCCTAGATTACGAAATAACCCTGTACACCCATATATAATTATACCATAAGTTAAGCTGAATTTCAGATTGAAAATCAGATCCCTTTAAATTTAGGAACCTGATTTTTTAATCTTTGTTTACTGCATTTTTAAGCTCTTGATTTGTAATAAATCCTTTTTCAAGCATCCTGTTAAGTACTATTTGCCTTTGATCTATAGCGATTTGAGAGTTAACCTGTACCGCCGGTCCATACACGTTAGGAGCTTGAATAATACCAGCTAAAGCAGCCGCTTGGGATAAATTAACTTCCTTTGCCGATGTGCCAGAAAAATAGTTTTTAGAAGCCTGCTCCACTCCCCAGTTTCCACTACCGAAGTAGATTTGATTTAGATACATTTCAAGTATTTGTTCTTTGGTAAACTGACGCTCTAGTTCAAAAGCTATAACTATCTCTAAAAGTTTTCTTTCCGCCGTTTGCTCATGGTTTAAAAAGAGGTTTCTAGCTAGCTGTTGTGTTATTGTGCTACCGCCTTGGGTAATTTCTCTATTTCTTATATTGACAGATAGCGCCCGCATCATACCCTTAACATCAAAGCCAGGGTGCCGATAAAAACGGTTATCCTCTATAGCGATAAAGGCTTTTGTTAAATGTTCTGGCATGTCATCTATCGAAACAAAATCTATCCTATTTGCATGAAATTCCCTGACCAACACATCTTCTATTATAGATATTTCTCTATTAGCATCATATATAGGCTTAGGATTTTCCCAGTCTATATAACGGGAGGAAAAAGGAACCTTAATAGAAATATAAGTATAAGAAACAAACAATACGGCAATTAACACAACTGCAATAGACGCCCTAAATATCCACCTTATTATTTTCAAAGCAAAATCCCCCCTCAAACTAAGTTTGTCATTATTCTCGTTAATTATTTATTATATACCAAAATTTGATAAAGTGAAACTTCAATCAGTGAGGTGACTCTTCCTCATTGATTGTTAGTTGAACCAATCGGGCTTTTACTGGCTGTTGTTACCCACTTGCAAATATTGGATTGCTCTCTAAAGTGGGGGGCTTACAGCCAGTTAACCTGCGGTAAAGTGAAACTTCAATCAGTGAGGTGACTCTTCCTCACTGAGTGTTACTTGAACCAATCGGGCTTTTACTGGCTGTTGTTCCCCACATGCAAATATGGATTGCTTCTAATTGTTGAAGTGGGGGCTTACAGCCAGTTAACCTGCGGTAAAGTGAAACTTCAATCAGTGAGGCGACCTTCCTCACTGATTGTTTAGTTGAACCAATCGGGCTTTTACTGGCTGTTGTTCCCCACTTGCAAATATTGGATTGCTCTCTAAAGTGGGGGGCTTACAGCCAGTTAACCTGCGGTAAAGTGAAACTTCAATCAGTGAGGTGACTCTTCTTATACAACACAAGCAAAGGGGCTGTCTTTTCAGGAAAGATCCTGTTTCAGACACCCCCTTTTAAACAAACTAAAGTATTTCTAACTGGAGTAGAACAACTACAAACACCAGTATTAGCAGCTCTATTGAGATTACTAGACTTAGATCTGCCGTGGTTATTTCGACGTTTCTCGAGTTTGCTACTCTTGTGCGTAGATAACTTACCTGCTTAATTTTAGTCGCTTGTAGCAGCTCTTGAGTAACTTCTTTAGCTTTTGCAGTGTCACCAATTACCACTGATATTATAGTTATAAGAGCTAGCTCTATACTAGCTTGAAGGTTTATCGCCGCCTGGGCGCTAAGCTTATTTATTGTTACGTTGTACGAGTCGTATATTTCTATATCTTCGTCAATAATTTGGAATATCTTGCTAACCTGTTCAGCTTCCTGCGCTATTAAGTCATCAAGTGGTAATGGTTTTTTAGGATATGGCTTCTTCGGAAATGGTTTCTTAAAATTTGAATCATAATCATCATAATCATCGTAGTCATACTCAGCATTAAAATCATACTCTTCTTCGCGGTATTCGTCAAACTTTGTCAATGTTATACCCCCCTTTTTTATTTAATAATTCCCCTTACTACCCATTAACCCAAGCTTTTAGTTGTTATTTTTCTCCTTTGTTTGCTTGTTCTTTTAACTTACCTAGTTGATCAAGATATTCTAACGCTAACTGTCTTATTTGTTCTTTCTGTTCTTCTGTAAGCTTATCGGCTTTGCTTGCAGTAAGTTCATTTTTTTTGAGTATATCTGACACAAGTATTTCCACAAGGGCTTTATTAGGACCGAAGTCTTTAAGTTTTTCTTTTAATTGTTCTTTGCTGTTTTCCATGTTATTCCCCCTCCCTTGATTTACTTTATTCTTTCCCCTTAAAATTGTGAGTGCCAAGGCGAGATAGTTGTTAAAATGGGCTTTTAGCTTGGCTTTTGAGCAAAATAAAAAAACCTAGTTCAACTAGGTTTTTTATTCAATACTATATTAAAAATTATTCTACTTTTATGGCGTCCACCGGGCATGCATCTTCTGCTTCTTTAGCTCCATCTACTTTATCATCTGGAATATCATCATCGATGGCAATAGCTTTTTCTTCATCGTCGGTCATCTCATATACTTCTGGACAAATGTTAGGACATAGCCCACATCCAATACATGCATCTTGATCTACAATAGCTTTCATAATATACTCTCTCCTTTATAATAAGTTTTCTATATATAAGTTTTCTCTATAAATTGAAGGTTATACATTTATATCGGCTTAAGTCATATTTTGTGTTTATATTTTCAATATTTACACTTCTTTTAAGTGATGGTATAATAATAAGAAAATAGAGGTGGTTTAATGTCTAATAAAAATAATTTTAAATTAATCGTGCCTAGCTCAAATAAGAGCAAGCCCCTTACGGCTGGTTGTGCTGAAACCAAAGCCTATTATATAAAAAAACAAATTAATGAGAGTATAAAGGAGAAAAGTGAGTTAACTTCTAAGCAGCTTATGAAGATAGAGAAATTTGCAGATAAGCATTGTAATTCTACAATATATGTAGATATTTATAGCTTACTGGGTGATTTGTTTTACACTCTTGGCAAACCTCAAAAAGAGGTTTGCTACTATACTAGAGCTTTTGAAAGGGCTATGAACCTTAAGCTTAAAAGCGGAAATCATAAAATAGTATCAAAGCTTGTTTCTAGCTACATTAAAGATGGAAAGTATGAGGAAGCTATTAGCTTAAACTCTTTAATCCTTTCAGAGGAAAAAGATATTCCCAAAGAAGAAAAGTGGATAATTTATTATAACACTGCACTAGCTTATAATCACTTAGATGATCACGAAAATAGTTTGACTTATATTAATAAAGCTAAAAGAATTTCAGAAAAAGTTAAAGAAATAGATTTAGGTAAACTACTTATTTTAGAGGGTCAGAGCTTACATAAAATTGGGGCACATGACAAAGAACTAAACGCCTATTTAAGCGCTTTTGATATCTTTAACTCCTATCAAAACACTTTGGATTTACAAGGTCTGGTTTATATAAATTTAGTTAACTTATCTCTCAAAACAAAAGAATTGAAAGAAGATGGATACTTAGAACATATACAAAAAATAGAAAAAATGATAGATGAAGCCAGCGATGACCAAGATATTGTTTCAAAGCTTTATATCGCTATTGGTGATATATATCAGAAAGGACTTAAAAAAGATATAAAAGCTGTACGCTACTACTTAAAAGGTTTAGAAACTGCTGAAAAACACAACCAAACTTTTTTGAGAAGCAGCTTAGTTAACAAAATAATGGATATATATATTAAATCCGGTGATTTAAAAGGTGGGTTAGATCTATTAGATAAATATGGGGAAAAAGTCTTCTCTAAATTGACTTTAGACAAAGAAGCCCTTTTTTTACTAAAGTCAATCCTTATATATAGCAGCAGCAAAGACACTACAGCTATCGATAGTTTGGTTTCTAAAATTCTAGACAAAGAGGAAAGGAGGATTAATAGTGAAAAATAATAAGGTTTTAGGGTATGTTCTTCCCATTATGGTCATTTTTATTGTCTTTGTCTCACTTGTTTTCATCCCTGTGTTTAACAGCCAAACCATTTTAGCAAAAACTAATTTTTATCCAGTAATAGTTTCAGAACCTTGCGAAGAGATAGTGCCTTTTGGCAATCCGTACGCGCCAGACCCCATTAGAGGCGGTAAAAAGTAAAAACAGGATTTGCTTAGCAAAAAGCAGTTGATACCTAGGATATCAACTGCTTTTTGTAATCTATTTAACTGGTTTAAGCTTTGCTGTAAAATGCCTTAGTATTTCAGGCTCATAGGTGAACTCTATCCCTACTAAATCTTTAGCTCTATCTTTTACCGCTATAAGTCCATCAGCAATTACATCCATATGGTCGGTAGTATAAACCCTTCTTGGGATAGTTAGACGTAGTAGTTCTAGTGGCGATTCTAAATTCTCACCGGTGTCGGGGTCCCTTCCTAATAGCAGCGAACCAATTTCAACACTGCGAACTCCTGACTCTAAGTATAATGCGTTTGCCAGCACTTGAGCAGGAAACTGATAGTAAGGTATGTGAGGTAGCATTTTCTTAGCATCCACAAAAACTGCATGGCCTCCAACAGGATATTGGATAGGTATGCCCGCTTCCTTTAGCCTTTCACCCAAATAGTGAACCTGATTAATTCTATATTCTAGATACTCTTCTTGACTTCCCTCTACTAAACCTCTAGCTAACGCCTCCATATCACGTCCTGCCAGCCCACCATATGTTGGAAAACCTTCTAGAGGAACTGTCCTTGACCTACATGCGTTAAAAAGCTCTTCATCACTTTTTACTCCCAAGACTCCACCGATATTAACAATTGCATCCTTTTTGGCAGACATGGTAAAAGCGTCTCCATAACTAAAGGTTTCTTTAATAATTTCAGCTATTGTTTTATCCTCGTAACCTTCTTCCCGTTGCTTGATGAAGTAGGCGTTTTCAGCAAAACGTGCTGCATCGATAACAACAGGTAGGTCATACTTTTTAGCAAGCTCATAAGTAGCCTTAATGTTTTCCATAGAAATAGGCTGACCACCTGCACTATTACAGGTAACTGTGATAATTACCATAGCGACATTTTCTACACCTTTTTCTTTTATAACTTCTTCTGTCTTTTCTAAATCAAAGTTACCTTTAAATGGGTGATAAGTAGTAGTGTCATATGCTTCATCTATAACAGTGTTAATTGCTCTACCTTCTGCCAACTCTACGTGGGCTTTTGTGGTATCAAAGTGCATATTAGAGATACAGTACTGTCCTTTTTTAATTAACACAGGAAATAGCACCTGTTCCGCCCCACGTCCTTGATGAGTCGGGATGGTATATTCATACCCAAACATATCTTTAACGGTGTTTGCTAGGTTAAAGTAATTTCTACTTCCTGAGTAACTTTCGTCACCTAGCATCATGCCTGCCCACTGGTTATGACTCATAGCACCAGTACCGCTGTCAGTTAGTAAGTCAATGTACACATCATCACTTTTTAAATTGAACAAATTGTGACCTGCTTCTTCAAGAGCCTTTTCTCTTTCCTCTTTTGAAATCATCTTAATTGGCTCAACCATTTTTATTTTAAACGGTTCTGCCTTTGGTCTTTTAACAGCCATTAAAATCCCCTCCCAATTATCTGATATTTAAAGCTTGGTCATTATCTCTACTTTCTAATTTATCATACTCTTTTAAAAAATCAAGCTTATTTTAAAAAATAACTAGCTTTGCGAGAATTTAACAATTCCCTAAAGCTAGTTATTTTATGTTTAGCACTTTCATTAGGTAATATAGGGTGCTTTTAAGTGCATTTAAACTTGTTAGTTTGGTATCGCCGAAGTAATACAAAACAAGAGGAGATAGGCCAATTAAAGGCATCTTCCTCTTGTTTTGTATTACTTCTCTTCTGTTTTTTAACAAGGGTGAGCTTCATCCCCATGACATTCTTTAATCTGCTCTGGGCTACATTTTTTAGGCTCTTTTTGGTCCTTTTTTAGACATTTCTCTTTAGTCATTAATTTCCCTCCCCTTCTTTTTATGTTGACAGCATATTTTAACTGCCGGTGGATTATCCACCAAGCTGCGCAGCTCATGAGATAAATGATAAATTACATCTTTATTTATTAGATAGTGAGTGTAGTAGCCTCTTTTCTCCCCAATAACAACTCCTGCTTTTCGTAAAACTTTTAAATGTTGGGAAACTGCAGCTTCTGACAAACCAATATTTTTAGCCAAAGAACCTACACATAAGTTATGACTAAGAAGTAGCTTAACTATTTTTATTCTGCTTTTATCAGATAAGGCTTTCATGACTTTTAAGTTTTCATCCATAACTTTTCTCCTCTTTCTCTTAAGTATATGCTTAATTAAATTGTAGTATACTTAATTGTAATTGTCAACTAGTATAAAAAAAGAACCGCAGACTCAGCGGTTCCTTTTTTACATTAGTCTATCGTCTTCCAAAAGTTATTTGCCATATCCACCGCCACCGAACTTCCGTGGTTGTGCACCATTATTGTTGTTAACACATCTTTTTTCTCATGATCAAAGCTTATATACCACCCTAAAATGTCGCCGTCTTTATCCTTAAAGTTTTCCTTTAGTTCAGCTGTACCTGTTTTGCCCGCAATTTTTCGACTATGTCCGGGGTTTGATCTGTACGCAGTACCGTCTTTGTTTTCTACTACTTCTATAAGTGAGTCAAGGACAATAAAAGCAGTTTCAACAGATGAAATATCTGCAGCAAATGCTTCGGTTTGGGCGTTACTTAGTAGAGTTGGGTTGATCATGGTGCCATCGTTAACAAAGGTTGTATACATTGCTGTCAAGTGCAGCGGAGAAATTTGCATCTGACCTTGGCCGTATCCTGTGTCAGCTAGTAGGATCTCAGAGCTTATACCATCGTTAGATAAGCTGGAAGTATACATAGGAAACAGAAAGTCCATAGTATCCCCAAACCCAAACTTTTCCGCCCATTCTTCTAGGCTTTCTTCCCCTAAATTAAGGGCTTGCTTGGCAAAGTATATGTTGTCGGAAAACATCATTGCAGTATTTAAATCAACTTGATTTACTTTATCAGATACCCGGGTTATGTGATATCCACCCCAACTACTGTCGCGCTGCCATCTACGCCCTTGTATGTTAAGTTTTTCCTCAGGGTCTAAGGTTTCCTCTTCAAGACCCATTATTGCAGTAAACGGCTTAAACACCGAGCCGGGTGAGTATCTGTTTTGGAACCTTCTCTCAAAGAGTATTGAGGTGTCCTCTAAATCTTTTGCTTTCGGGTCTGGCAAGCGCAAATAACGAAGATTAGAGTCAAACGCCGGCTCACTAACCATCGCTAAAACTTCTCCTGTTTTTGGATTCATGGACACTCCAGCTCCCATTTCACCATCTAGGGCGTTTACAAGCTTTTGCTGTATTGAAATATCTATAGATAAGTTAATGTCTTCGCCATCAACCGGGTCACTTTCAGCGACTACTTGACTGTTATCGCCATTTTCATCACTAACCGATATGACAGCACCTGGTACACCTCTTAATTTCTCTTCTAGCACTAGCTCTAGACTGTTCTTGCCAATCATAGAGGAACTGCCGTACCCCTGCCCCTGACGCTCTTCTAACTCTTCTGCAGTAATCGGACCTATGTGGCCGATTAGATGACCGGTTATATCTCCATATGGATACTGACGACCGTCTATTTGGTTTACTAAAACTCCTGGTATTTCTAAAAGCTTATCCACTCTAGGGTCACCTAGAGGTAGATTCTGGATAGGAGCTGCCCAGTCAGGCCTATGGGAATACTGATTTGCTAAATTTTTAACCCTATCTTCATCTAAATCAAGGATTTGAGCAAACTGGGTAGCAGTATGTTCTAAATCATCTGTAGCCTCAGGGACAATTGATGCTTGAAGTACCTTTCCGTTGACAGCTAGCCCCTCGCCATTTCGATCGTATATTTCTCCTCGATTAGGTTGGTTTGTTTGAATCCTTATTTTATCTGTAGGTTTCGTCAACCCTTTTAGTAAGTGGGATGGATGCCAGACTACATACCATTTTTCTTCATCTTCTTCGTCCTTTTCTTTCACTAACTCTACCTCAGTTTTATAGTTGATTTCACCAGCTAGTGAATTCATCTCCACGTTAACTGGGTAGGTTATTTCCACAATTTCATCTAAGTCTATCCCTTCTTCTTTAAAGTCTTTAACTTCAAATTCCACTGATATCTCATCAATGCCTAAGTCCCTATAAATGTTTTGATAGCGCTTTTCAAATACCCACTCTTGACTGTTAACTAAGTTAAAGGAGCTTTGGTTAAGTAAGGTTAGCATCTCGTCATAGTGGTGATTACTCCAGCTTTCGATATAGCTTTCTAATGTATGCTCGGGATTTAAGTCTTCTGATGAACACCCCATTAAAACCGTTACTCCCAATACAAAACAAATTATTAACATCTTCCTTTTCCCCATTTTTCTTCCTCCTGCTTCAATTTTTTCCATTATAGTTTTTATTCGCCTTGGTGAATGCAAATACCTCCTAAAAGTCTAGTCGGAAAATTAATACACCGTGTTGTCTTCTCTTGTATAAAAATAACCAAAACAGTAGCGAATATACTGGCTGCGTCTTTTATCAAACTCAAACCCTTGGCTCTCCATGCAGCTAAGGATTTTTTTGTCTAAATTATAAGGACTCTGTTTTTGAAGTCTCCTTGCTTTATCTTGATTAATATAAACTGTATATATGCCCACTTGAATTACAAAATCGCTTTCCTTTTTTAAAAATCCTCCTTCTAATGAAAATTCTCTAAAAATACAACTAAGTACATGTTCTAAGTACTTCTCCACAGGATAGTTTTTGCTAATCAACCCTCTTAACCAGCCTTGAGTTTTCATAAAACCCCTCCTTTATGATTTAGAATTCTCATTTGTAAAAGCACAGAAAAATAACCTCCTTTTCCAAAAACGAAAAGAAGGTTTAGTTCTAAATAGTCTCATCGTTTTTGGCATTAGCACCTTGTTTTTTAACAGGTTGCTGCAAGTTCAAAGAGCCAAATCTCTCCCTTGCTCAAAATAAGAATTCGTATTTAATTGTGTATTTAATATAATCATACTAGCCCAGTTTTGTCAAGCTAAGAATGCCTTTTGACTAATCTTTAGACCTGCTTTGTTTACTTCTAATTTTTATCTAGTTACTTACTAAGCCCATTAACTGATTTAGATCGTCAGGTTGTACTGTATCTTGGGCTGCTTTATTTTTTTGCTCTTTACCGCAAACAGTGCATCTATGTGTTATTTGATAACCTTTTTTGGGGTTGTAGGTTATGCATATAGGCTGCATTAAAGCATTACATTGGCTTTTACGATCCCCGGGATTTTCATCTACATGTTTTGAGAACAAGCAAAAAGGACAGTGATTGCGGTAGCTTCCATTTGTTAATTGCAGCACTATTTCGCTGCAATTTTCGCATAAAAAACCTGTATTTTCTATTTTTCTACTCAAAGCTATTACCTCCTAGATTTATATTTTTCATCTAGAAGGCAGGGTTCCGTATCCTTTTCCCATTTTTTGGTCTTCAGGCTTAGCTATACCATTGACTTATTCACCGCTATTCCTTTGGGGTTTGCGATTACTTCTGATTCCTGCTTCATTACAGCTTTTTTCATCTGTAAATCCGAACCTTGACTGATTTTGTTTAATTATATCAGCCACTGTAAGACGGGACTTATCCCACCTCCCACCAGTTTGTGTATGTATAGCTTCACTGACATTTGGCATCGTCCCCTGCTAAGCTTTTAATAAGCGCTTTATCCCATGTGAACACCTCCTAAACTTAGAATACACTTAAAATAATTATAGCATTATTTTCAATATATTCAAACATCTATGATTTCTAAGCCTGGTTACGATAGTGCTGTACCAATTGTTGACAGGCAGTGCTTCCTTTGATAGTATATATTCACAAATAAAAGTAAATACTATTTATGTATAGATTACATATATTTAAAGCTATGATGAGAATAGTAAATTAACACACTGCTTCACAGAGAGCCCAGCTAGCTGAAAATGGGTAAGGAGTTGTTGGTTGAACAAGCCTCTGAGCTTTACAGCATAACCCTTTTATAGGAAATGTTGTGACAGTGCTCCTGTTATCGAGCGTAGGTACATGTTGTACCTGTTAAGGTTGGTATGGCGACATATCGACAAATTAGAGTGGTACCGCGAAATTATACTCTCGTCTCTTTGAGATGAGAGTTTTATTTTTACATAAATTTAAGGAGGTAAAATTTTATGAGCAAAAACTTAAGCGATAACACAAAGCAAACCTATAATTTTCTCCATAGAGAGATTGAAAAGGATTTACAAGAAAAAAGCTATAGCAGGGACATCTGTACAAGGTTTCCACCAGAGCCGAACGGTTACCTACATTTAGGTAGCGCATATGCTATTAACATTAGTTATACAGTAGCTCAAAAGTACGATGGAAGTTTTAACCTACGCTTTGATGACACTAACCCTTTAAAGGAAAAACAAGAGTTTGTGGATGCCATCATCGAGGATATTAAATGGGCTGGATTTGATCCAGATAGAATTCTTTATGGCTCTGACTATTTTGATAAAATTTATAACTATGCTGTTCAACTTATAAAAAAGGGGAAGGCTTATGTTTGCGAGCTTAATGCAGAACAAATGCGAATATTTCGCGGAACCCTCACTGAGCCCGGAAAAAACAGTCCTTATCGCGATCGTAGCATCGAGGAAAATTTAGATCTTTTTACTCGCATGAAAGAAGGTGAGTTTGAAGAAGGAACAAAGGTACTGCGAGCAAAAATCGACATGTCTTCACCAAATATCATTATGCGTGACCCGGTTATTTATAGAATAATCCACGCCAGTCATTACAGAACTAAAGATAATTGGTGTATATACCCGATGTATGATTTTGCCCATCCCTTACAAGATGCTATAGAAGGAATTACCCATTCAATGTGTTCTATGGAGTTTAAGAACAATCGTGAGGTTTATAACTGGTTTTTAGAACAGT
This sequence comes from Proteinivorax hydrogeniformans, assembly GCF_040515995.1. Taxonomy (GTDB): domain Bacteria; phylum Bacillota; class Proteinivoracia; order Proteinivoracales; family Proteinivoracaceae; genus Proteinivorax; species Proteinivorax hydrogeniformans. The sequence continues at coordinate 2,613,322 of NZ_CP159485.1, forward strand.
TAGATTTTGTGGAGCCTCCAAAGCAGAGGGAGTTTGGCCGTTTCAATTTAACTGGTGTCGTTACAAGTAAGCGTTATTTAAGGCAGCTTGTAGCTGAAAACCATGTCGATGGATGGGATGACCCTAGGTTGCCAACTCTTAAAGGTCTAAGAAGACGTGGATTTACCCCTAGAAGCATCCATAACTTTTTAGGCGAAGTGGGAATCGCTAAAAATCAGTCCACAGTAGATATTTCTATGTTAGAAAATTGTCTGCGTGAAGACCTTAAACCAAAGGTTAATGCTGTTATGGCTGTGCTTAATCCACTAAAGGTGGTTATAACTAACTATCCCGAAAATCAGGCAGAAGAGCTTGAAGTTCAAAACAACCCAAATCCAGAGCTAGGTGTTAGAAAGGTTCCTTTCTCCAAAGAAGTTTATATCGAGCGGGAAGACTTTATGGAGAATCCAGTCAAAGGTTTTAAAAGGTTAATGCCTGGTGAAGAAGTAAGACTTAAGGGTGCTTATTTTATTCGCTGTAACGAAGTAATAAAAGATGAAAACGGAGAAGTTTTAGAGCTTCATTGTACTTATGATCCCGAAACAAAAAGTGGTACTGGATTTACCGCCCGTAAACCTAAAGGAACTATCCACTGGGTTTCAAAAAATCATGGGATTTTAGCAGATGTTCATTTGTATGACAGGTTGTTAACAGATGATGAGTTGCTTAAGGAGGAAGACAAGAGCTGGTCTGATATAATTAACCCCAAATCATTTGTTAAGCTGCAAAACTGCGTCATAGAGCCTTTCCTTAAAGAAGCAACATGTGAAGATAAATTTCAATTTCTGCGCCATGGGTATTTTAGCGTAGATACAAAGTACACCACAGCCGACAAGCTAGTTTTTAACAGAATTGTCCCTCTAAAAGACCCTTGGAAAAAAGGGAAAAAGAAGAAAAAGTAAAAGCTTAAAGCTAAAGAAAGCAGGCTGCCCAGATTCTTTTCTAGGCAGCCTGCTTTTTATTGGGCTATGTTTTCCTTTACGTATTTTACCCTTTTTAAAATATTTTCTTTTCCTAATACTTTTAGCACTCCTCCTATATCGGGGCCATGCTGTTGTCCTGTTACCATTACCCTTATCGGCATAAACAAACTTTTTCCTTTTACGCCAGTTTGTTTTTGGATTTTCTTAAATATAGTGGCAGTAAACTCATCGTCAACTTCATCGATGCTATTTAGTTCATTTATAAAAGCATCACAAAGGGCTGAAACCTGCTCACCTTCTAATACTTGTTTTGCTTTTTCGCTTTCAAATTCTAGCTCGTCTGCAAAAAAGAAGCTAACTTTTTGCGGAATTTCTGAGATTAGCGAAACTTTTTCTTGAACAGATTTTACCATAGTAACAATCCACTCATATCTGCCTTCAACATCTGCGTCTGTAATATACCCGGCATTTTTTAAATAAGGGATCGCCAAATCTGTGATACGCTCTGGAGAGCTAGATTTTATATATTGACCGTTAATCCAGTTTAGTTTGTCTATGTCAAATATACCACCAGTTTTTGACACTCTTTCAAAAGAGAATTGTTCTATAAGGTCATCTATGCTAAATAACTCTTGGTTATTGTTAGGGCTCCATCCTACAAGAGCAAGATAGTTAACCATAGCTTCTGGCAGGTACCCTTTGTTTTTAAAGTCGCCAACAGCCACATCACCTTGACGCTTGCTTAGCTTTTTCTTGTCTTTGTTGAGCACAGTTGGTAGGTGAATGTATTGTGGTGCTTCCCACCCGAAGGCTTTAAATAGGTAAACGTGCTTAGGTGTGGAGGTTAGCCACTCCTCTCCCCTTACCACATGTGTAATTTCCATCAAATAATCATCAACTACTACCGCAAAGTGATAGGTTGGAAATCCATCAGCTTTGATTAAAACTTGATCATCCATATCCTTTGTATTTATGGTGACAGTGCCTCTTACTGCATCATCAAAACTTATGTCACTTTCCGTAGGAAGACTCAACCTAATGACATGCTGCTCACCGACAGCTAGGCGCCTTTGCACCTCTTCGTCATCTAAGCCTTTACAATGACCGTCGTATTTAGGAGTCTCTCCTTTTTCTTTTTGCTGATCTCTCACCTTTTCGATACGTTCTTTTGAGCAGAAGCAGTAATAAGCTTTCTCTTTTTTTAAAAGCTCGTCTATATGTTTTTTATAGATATCTAGTCTTTCTGATTGGATATATGGACCATACTCTCCTTTTTGTATGGTCTTGTTAGAGTCTTTATCTAAGAAAACCCCTTCATCATGCTCTATGCCAGCCCAAGCTAAGGAATCAATTAAATTTTCGATAGCAGTTTCTACAATCCTTGTGCGGTCGGTGTCCTCAACTCTTATTATAAACTTGCCCTTTTGCTGTTTTGCGTATATGTAGTTATAAAGGGCTGTTCTTAGACTTCCTATATGTAGATATCCTGTTGGACTAGGAGCAAATCTCACCCTAACTTCAGACATAAAAAAAACCTCCTACATTTTTTGTTTATCTTGTTATTATACCTTATAAATTTAAAATATAAAAGTCAATAGATCAAAGAATATAAGCCCAGCATTTATTAGGCTGGGCTTAATCTAGTTCATTTGCGAAAGTTTCACTTTTTTATTCTTTGATACCGTCCCTCTTTGCTTCCCCATTCGAAAAATGCAATAATAAATGCTAAAAAGAAGTAGAGGAAAACACTTGTTAAAAACCTCTCATCGAGAATTTGGTTTGAATTGTCTTTTATCGCGTTAACTATAAGGCCCATTATAGAAAGTAGCACTCCATAAACAACGCCCCGTTTTAGCGTATACTGCTTTCTACCTTTTTCTCGTATGCTTTTCCACTTACTTTCAAATTTTTGGTCGTCCATTTTCCCCCTCCTTTATGAATAACTATCTTATTTTACCAACAGGAGATACATAGATTACAAACTCCTCATTGCCATCAACTTCTATAAATTTGTCCATTGCCTCTTGGTCATAAGCCCCGATCGCACATGTGCCCGAGTCTATGGCTTCGCAAGCAAGATAAAGATTTTGTCCTAGATGTCCTGCATCTAAAGCAATATGCTTATGGGATGCTACACTATACCTCCATTCCGTTCTATACGGTATCACGCTCCAGATAAAGGTCACGGCACATTCCCCTGCAAATGGTTGATTTAAACAATATTTTATCAGCTCTGTGCTTGCTTGACGCTCTTTTAAGCAAACCAGTTCATGATCTAGAGGTAAATATCTGTATAATCCCGATGAAAGACCTTCTACATTATGAACCTCAAGGTAAGTCTCAAATGGATGTCTAGCTCCTGCCGATGGAGAAGTTCTAAGGTTTTCGCTTTTTCCACTTACACCTTGAGTGGCCCAAAGTAAAAACGAAAGCTCTTGCAAGTTTAATGATTTTTCCTCAAACTTGCGATGACTTCTGCGATCTAAAAGGCAATCTTTTATTGATCGCTCCCCAACTTTTATATCAGTAATCGAAGGTAACTTTATAGTCTTAGAGCCCACACTTACTTCTTTTTGTTTTTGTGGCCTTTCCACCCCTTTTTGCTGGTCTGTTTCTACGGATGCCAGCTCGCTTTTAAAGTTTGCTTTTAAAAACTCTCTATTTTTCATTTTATACCTCCTAAAGTCAAAATAATGATGATAATATAACATTCTATTTTTTATGTTAATCTCCTGTAAACTTTTAACTATGGATTAATTTTGATATGGATACCAGGTTATTTATAAGCCTAGGCCCCGGGCGACACAAGGTACTGCATGATATGGGATAAGCTCTATTATTTTTAACTGCGGTGATACCTAACCAATCTTTTGATATCACATCGCAGGCAGTCCTATGGCATAAGGGAAGTTCTAAACTACAGCTTTTACACCTTTGGGGAGGCTGCTTTTCTTTTTCAACCCCACAATACAAGATTACTTCTGGGTCAAACTTCTGTATTTCCTTTAGTTTAACCTCAGTATAACCATCTTTTAAAGGAAGCTCCATCTGCCTAGCCCCAATTATCTTTAGGGCTTCGTATTGATATGTTAATGGTCCTGGCACTATAAGAGGTTCTTTGTACATCACTCTAAGCACTCTAATTTTTCTGGCATTTGGCTTTCTTTGAACTTCAGCTAGTCTCTTTTTAAGCTCATCCACTGTTTGTTCTGCAGAGTTTATGTTACAAACTTTTGCTATATTCCGCATAATTTTAAAGATGTCATAAACTTTACTAACGCTAGCATCTATTACCTTTATTTGTCTCTTTTTCAAAAGCTCTATTTCTTTTTTATGTACAGTCCCATCTAGATAGATAACGTCAGGAGCAAGACCGAAAATTTTTATTATATCAGGGGCTCCAAAGGTACCTACTTTGTCTTTACATGCAGCTTCAGGCGGATAGTTACAGTGCTCAGTCACTCCTACAAGGTTATGTTGCAGGTTTAAATAGTAAAAGGATTCAGTTATTGACGGTATTAACGATATGATTCGCACTAGCTTGGTTCACCCCTTTTGTTTGACATCTAACAACTTTCTTAGATAATATCAGAAAATACTGTCTGATTCAATAAGATATTAAAGGCAAAAAAAATAGGTCTATACTAAGTTAGACCTATCCCTTCTTTTATTTTTTGCCGGTAAAATTATACCATTGTCATACCTGCAACAATTCTTTTACACTCATCTATGCACTGCAAGCATATCTCGGCGCAACCCTGACTGTGCTGGTCTTTAAACCTATTACATTCTTCAGCGCAGGTTTGGCAAACGTCCATGGTTAAGTAACAGAGTTCTTTGTTAAACTCGCTATTTCTTGACATAAATCTAGCAGTCATGGCACACATCTCTGCACAGTCGGTTAGTATTTTTAAGCAATCAGCTCTTTCTCTGATGTCAGGCTGCTGCAAACTCATGTCAAAGCTTTCCTCACATGCACGGGCACACTTTAGCAGTATTTCGATACAGCTATCCATATTAGTGGGGGAAGTAGGTAGTACACCCATTTAATAACCTCCTTGATAATATATTCTTTAGTATTGTGTTATTTGGGAAGGTTTTTTATTCCTAAGAGCATTGTCTTATTCTTTATTTGTACATTTTTAGTCAATTTTAACAATATTATTTGAAATTTGCGATCATTTATTGGTATTATATAATAAAGAAAACTTTAATCAGTTGGGGGCTTCCCCATATTGTAAGGAGGTGAGAGAAATAGCTGTTATAAAAACTAAGGAAAGTAGCTTAAAAAAGCAGAGAAACCAACACCTTAAGATGTCTTTTGGGGGAATAATTACTTTTATAGTTTTACTTATTTTAGGGTTTGGTTTTATACAGGATTTTTATGTTTTATCAGTTATCCCTATTATTTTTTCGGTTTATCAGTTTAATAAAGGATTATTTTTAAATCACGGGATTAGAGGAGAAAAAGTGGTGCTTAAAAAACTAAAAAAGCTACCAAACGACTATATAGTTTACAACGACATAACTATTAATAACAACGGAGATAAAGCACAGATAGACCATCTAGTTATAGGTCCAAAAGGTGTTTTTTGTATAGAAACTAAGAATATGAAAGGCGATATAAGCGGCCGAGAAGAAGACCATAACTGGGTGCAACGAAAGACTGGTAAAAAAGGGGGAGTATACTTTCAGAAATTTTTTAACCCCTGCAAACAAAACGGAAGACATGTTTATAAGCTAAAAGGATATCTTAATCGCAACCGTCTGTCCCATGTATGGGTACAATCTGTAGTGGTATTTATCAAAAAAAGATCATCAAAACTTGATGTAGACTCTAATACCCCAGTGTTAAAAGATGAGGATCTTTTAAAGTTTATCCATAATTATAAGAATCAACATGGAAGGCTGCCTAATAAAACAATAAAAGATATTGAAAAAGCTATAGACAAAAATATTGGACTTATGAATTCAGCAGCGTAGAAAAAGCCTGTACCATTTGCATCTGACAAGTGGCACAGGCTTTTTATATGGCTATTTTCAAAATTAGAGCAATCCAGCTTTTTTTAGACCTTCTAATATACCGTGGGAAAATACGTCTTCTGTTATGAAGCTTGCTTCTTCTTTTAGGGTTTGTTTGGCGTTACCCATTGCAATACCTGTTTTTACTAATTGGAACATCTCTATATCATTTGTTCCGTCGCCAAAGGCAACTGTATTCTTTATGTCCATATTTAGGTGGTCTAGCATAATTTTTATTCCATCTGCTTTTGTACAATCAGAAAAATATACATCATAGGATGATTCTCCAGGGTGCTTCATAAATGTAAATGTTTCCCCAAGAACTTTTTTGAATTTTTCCAACTGGGTTTCATCTTTTAGCACTACAACCATTTTATTTGCTTTTACGTGCTCTAGCTCCCAGTTTTCAGTGATATTTTCTTTGGGAACCAAAAACGTTTGGAAAAATCTCTTTGCCGCTTCTGAGCTTAACGTAGAAAAGTAAGCTTTTTGCTGCCCCTCCAAAATAAAATCTATATCCTCTTTTTTGAAAAAGTCCACCGCCTTTGTTAAGGTTTCTTTTTCAATTTGTTTGCTATAAAGCACCTGCCCTTTTTTTTGAATCTGAGCACCGTTAGCTGTTATATATCCGTCAAAACCTAAATCTAATAAAAAATTAGGCATAAAGGCCATCGGCCGACCGGTAGCCACTACAGCTAAATGCCCATTTTTTTGTATAGCCTTAATGGCTTCTACAGTTGATTTTAGTGGCCTATTCATACCTTGCCCACACTCTATTAAAGTTCCATCTATATCGAAAAATACGATTTTTTTGTTCATTGAAACATCTCCTTTCACAACTAATATTCTAACATACTTTTTCAAAAACGAAAATAATTTTCAAGTGTTATTAATACATAACCTTTGTGCCACTGCAGTTTGTTGCAGTTTTTGCTACGGTTGTTATCATGATTTTTAAGATTAGGTAGTAGCCCTAATTTAACATTTAAGTTTAAAAGGTGTGACACTCCTTAGCCTACGTCATACTCTAATGTAAAAAGGTAAAGGAGTGGTATAACGTGATTTTGGAGGAAGCTAGATGGATTTTTGCTAACAGAAATAAACTTTGTTCTACTACTAAAAAGTTTGCCTTAGATTGCTATAGACCAGCAAAGTTTGGTAACTGCATGACATACAAGCCACATCGGGCGCTAAAGCAACGGTTCAAAAGTATCCCTGTAATAGTCCAGGTAGAAAAATCACAAACCTTAGAACAATCTATGAGTAACCTTGCTAGTAGCTGTGGCTGTAAAATTGTTAAAGAGATACCTACTATCGACTGTTTTACCACTAAGGTAAACACTAAAAATTTAGAAGCCTTGGCTAACAATAAATATGTGAAAAAGGTATGGTACGATAGAGAGTTTAAAGCATTTCTAGATAAGGCTATCCCTGCAGTGGCATCTGATATTCTTTCCGAAAAAGGATTGACTGGCAAGGAGGTTGTAGTAGCTGTTCTAGATACTGGTATTTATGAGCATCCTGATTTAAAGGGTAGGATTATTGCTTTTAAAGATATAATAAAGGGAAAAAAAGATCCTTATGATGATAACGGACATGGCACTCATGTTGCTGGTGCTGTTGCTTCAAATGGAAGCAAGACCGACGGAAGGTTTACTGCACCTGCCCCCGACTCAAAACTTGTCGGCGTAAAGGTTTTAGACAAAGTAGGTGGTGGAAGCTTATCTGGAATCTTAGAAGGCATACAGTGGTGTATAGAAAATAAAGAACAGTTAGGTATTGATGTTATGAACCTTTCTTTGGGCTCTGAAGCAGATATGCCTTATACAGATGACCCTGTTTGTATGGCAGTTGAAAAAGCTTGGGAGGCGGGAATAGTTGTTTGTGTAGCAGCAGGTAATAGCGGCCCCCAATCACAGACAATTGGTTCACCTGGTATCCATCCAAAAGTTATAACTGTTGGTGCTCTCGATAACAGCAACTCCCAAAAAAAGGTAGCTGACTATTCCAGTCGTGGGCCTACAATTGACGGTATTAAAAAGCCAGATATACTAGCACCAGGCACGATAGTTTCTCTACGAAGTCCGGGGTCTTTAGTTGATAGGCAAAGTAAAAATGACCGAGTTGATTATTGGTATACAACCCTTTCTGGAACTTCGATGGCTACACCAATTTGTTCAGGGATCATTGCTCAGATACTAGAGGAAAACTCTTCTTTAACCCCTGATGAAATAAAAGAAATTATTGTAAATTCTTCCGTTCCTTTAGAAAATGAAGAAAAAAATGCTCAGGGTGCGGGGGTTATAAATGGCGAAAATATTAATAGTTAGGTCTCTAGTGCAAAAAATCCGTTATATCTAAGAGATATAGCGGATTTTTTTATTTAGTTTATGGATGAAGATGACAGGATACAAACCTTTCTTTTTCTACCTCAGTTAAAGTAGGATTTGTATCCTTACAAATTTCCATCCTATGCCTGCATCTACCATAAAATCTACATCCTGCCGGTGGATTAACTGGACTGGGAACCTCTCCCTCTAGGATAATCATCTTTTGCTCGACATCTACCTTGGGGATTGGGATTGCGGAAAGCAAGGCTTGGGTATAGGGGTGTAATGGCCTTTTAAATATCGCATTGTAATCTGCAAGTTCCACAATTTTACCTAAATACATAACGGCAATTCTATCACTAACATGCTTAACAACACTTAAATCATGAGATATAAATAGGTAGGTAAGACCCATTTCATCTTGTATATCCTCCATAAGGTTAAGGATCTGAGCTTGGATTGAAACATCTAAAGCGGATACCGGTTCATCCTGTACAATAAACTTAGGTTTTAAAGCTAGCGCCCTTGCAATCCCCACCCTCTGTCTTCTGCCCCCGTCTAATTCATGGGGGTAAGCGTTTACCAGGCGCTGAGAAAGGCCTACGGTGTCCATTAGCTCTTTTACTCTTTTATTAATATCTTTTTTGTTTTTATAAATCTTGTTAATTAATAAGGGTTCTGAGATTACCTCTTCCACGCTCATTCTTGGATTTAACGAGGAATATGGGTCTTGAAAGATTATTTGCATATCTCTACGAGCTTTACGCATTTGTCTGCCGTTTAGTTTTAGAATATTTTTCCCCTCGAAAAACACCTCGCCATCTGTGGCAGGTAGCAGCCTTAATAGCACTCTACCAGCTGTGGACTTTCCACAGCCTGATTCACCTACTAATCCTAAAGTTTCCCCTTTTTTAATAAAAAAGTTTATATCGTCTACAGCATGCAAAGGCCCCTTTTTAGTTTGGAAGTATTTTTTTAAATTTTTAACTTCAACGATCTTCTCCGACATCTTATGCACCTCCAACTTTATCGTCATTGCCATTATACAGATGACAGTTTACAAAATGTCCTGTTTTTACCTCTGTCCGTGTTGGCAGTTTCTTTAAGCAAATCGGCATAACTTTAGGACACCTTGGGTTAAAGGGGCAACCATCAGGTATTTCTGTGGGTTCTGGCATTAATCCTTTTATAGGTTTTAACCTATCTTCATCCTCGTCTATGCTAGGTATAGATCCAAATAGACCCTGTGTGTATGGATGAAGTGGATTATTATATAGTTCTTCCTTTGAAGCATATTCTACTGCATACCCTGTATAAATGATGGCAACTTTATCGCATATATTGGCAACTATCCCTAAGTCATGAGTTATCATTATCATAGATGTTTCAAACTCTTCTTTTAAATTTTTCATTAGCTTTAGTACCTGCGCCTGAATAGTAACGTCTAAAGCTGTTGTAGGTTCGTCTGCTATAAGTAGCTCTGGATTGCAAGCTAATGCAATGGCTATTACAATCCGTTGTCGCATTCCACCGCTAAACTGATGGGGGTAGTCTTTTCCTCTTTCTACAGGAATACCAACGGTATTTAACATTTCCTTAGCTTTTTCGACAGCTTCTTGTTTACCTACATTTTGATGTAAAATTATGACCTCAGCTATTTGCTCTTCTGTTGTCATAACTGGGTTTAGAGAAGTCATAGGATCTTGAAAAATCATGGAAATTTTATTTCCCCTTATTTTTCGCATATCTTCCTCTGTTTTTTCTAGTAGATTTTCCCCCCTAAAAATCACCTCTCCTTGAGCGATTTTACCCGGTGGGTTTGGGACCAGTCGCATGATGCCTAGTGCAGTGGTTGTTTTTCCCGCTCCTGTTTCGCCGACAATCCCTAAAGTTTCTCCAACGCCAACTTCCAAACTCATTTTATCAACTGCTTTTATGACGCCTTCATCAGTTCTATATTCAATTGATAGGTCTTTTATTTTTAGTAACTCTTTAGATTTCATTATTTCGCTCCCTTCCTCAAAGTTATCCTTTTAGTCTAGGGTCTAGGGCATCCCTTAGTCCGTCTCCTAATAAGTTCAGCCCGAATATCGTTATCATTATTGCAAGTCCGGGAAAGACAGACATGTGCCAGCTATCTCTCATATAGTGCCTAGCTTCAGAGAGCATTGCTCCCCACTCTGGTTTTGGCAGTTCAATTCCTAGCCCTAAGAAACTAAGCCCAGCTGCTGATAAAATAGCCTCCGCCACACCTAACGTGCCCTGAACTATTATCGGCGCTAGGCAGTTAGGCATTATATGCTTTAGGATTATTCTCAGATCATTAGCACCTACTGCCCGGGCAGCCTCTACAAACTCTTGGTCCCTTAAAGAAAGGACAGATGCCCTAACAATCCTAGCATACCTAGGAATTGACCCAATACCGACTGCAATCATCACGTTAACTAGGCCTGGACCTAAGGAAGCAGCGATGGCAATCGCTAGCAATATACCAGGTATAGAAAGCAAAATATCCATAAGCCTCATAATAATGTTATCTACATGTCCACTATAGTATCCTGATATCGCTCCTAAAAGCCCGCCAACAACTATAGCTAACCCCACTGCCACAAATCCTACTTGAATTGATATTCGGCTTCCATAGACAACACGGCTAAAAATACACCGTCCAAAATTATCGGTTCCAAATAAATGCTCAAAGCTAGGCGGTTGCTGCCTGTTATCCAAATCCTGTGTCCGATAGTGAGTAGGAGCTATAAAAGGAGCAAAGATGGCTGTTAAAACTAAAACGCCAATTATGATGGCTCCCACTATGGCAGCTTTATTACTTCTAAGACGCTTCCATACCTCATACCATTGTCCTCGCTTTTTGGGGGGCTTTTTAGTTTTTTCTTTTTTTCCCTTGTTAGGTATTTGCGAACTCATACTCTGTTTACCTCCTCCTCCATTTATTTATACTGACTCTTTATTCTAGGGTCGATATATGCATATAAAATATCTACTAGCAAGTTTATGATACAAAAGGTAACAGCGATAAATAAAACCGCCCCTTGAACTAGTGGATAATCTCTAGTACTTATAGAGGCAATCATAAGTCCTCCTATACCGTTAATGCTAAATACCCTTTCCGTCAATACAGCACCGCCTAGTAAGTAACCAAACTGAAGCCCTACAACTGTAACCACAGGGATCAAGGCATTTTTCAGTGCATGTTTATAGATAACTACTGATTCTTTTTGCCCCTTGGCTCTAGCGGTCCTGATATAGTCTTGTTTTATAACTTCTAGCATGCTAGAGCGGGTCATCCGTGTTATCATAGCGGCGGAGCTAGTCCCTATTGTAATTGCCGGTAATATCATATGCATTGGTGTTGTATATCCGGAGGATGGTAGTACACCTAACCCAACTGCAAATAAAAGTATCAACAAAAGTCCTTGCCAGAAGTTTGGCATTGAAACTCCTATCAACGCAAAAACCATAGCAACGTTATCAAAGAGAGAGTACTGTTTTGTAGCTGAGATAATTCCCACTGGTATTCCAATAGCAACAGCCACTAATACACCTGAAGCTGCTAATGTTAAGGTTGTGGGAAATCTGCCAATTATCTCGTCAACTACAGGAGCGTTAGTGTTGTAAGACCTCCCTAAATCTTGATGAATCGCTATATCTGAGATAAACCTACCATACTGAACTATAAATGGATCATTTAACCCCATTTGTTCCTTTAGCTGTTCTATCTCCCTAGATGTAGCTTGCTCTCCTAACGAAATTGCAGCTGGACATCCAGGTGCAATGTACATTAAAGAAAATACTATAAAAGAAACACCCAGTAAAACAGGGATTAGCAAAAGTAACCTTCGGCCAATGTATCTAAACAAGTTGTTTCCTCCCTTCTACAGTTAAATAGCAGTATAGGGTCAGTTCTGACCCTATACTTACTACCGTTACTTTTTTACTGCTCATCCTCTACATAAACAGTCCATAGAGCGTGGTGACCAGCTGGATGATTTACAAACCCTCTGATATCGCTTCTAAGTCCCGTTCTATCTTCGCCAGTATTTAAAAATAGCCAAGGCGCCTCTTCTCTTACTATTTCTTGAACTTCCATGTAAGCCTCTTCCCTTACACTTGGCTCAGCTGACCTTCTAGCTTTATCTAGTAACTCATCAACTCTTTCGTTAGCATAGAATGTTCTATTTCCTGCTTCTCCAAACTCGTTTGAGTGGAATAAGGAGTACAGACCATAGTCAGGATCGCCGGTAACAGTTACCCAACCAAGGATAAACATGTCATGCTCGCCATCTGCTGTTGCTTCTAGGTACGCACCAAACTCTAAAACTTCTATATCAATTTCAATGCCTACCTCTAATAACTGCTCTTCAACTATAGTGGCGATATCTTGTCTTAGCTGGTTGTCGTTAGTCCATAAAGTTGTGCTAAAGCCATCTTCGTATCCTGCTTCGGCTAAAAGTTCTTTCGCTTTATCTACATCATATCCATAAGGATCTAAATCCATATTTGCTGCCCATACCTCTGGACCAATTGGGCCTGTAGCAACCTCACCTGATCCTTCCATAACAGCATCAATAATTGATTCTACGTTAATTGCATAGTTTATAGCTTGCCTTACCCTCACGTCATCAAAAGGCTCTTTTTCACAGTTAAAGCCTAAATATACTGTTGAAAAGTTAAGGTCTCTTAACAAGGTAAGATTTTCATGACTTTCAATTCTGTTGATATCTTGTGGTAAAATATCATACGCTATATGAATTTCACCGGTTTCAAGCTCAATTGTTCTATTTCCATCTTCCTGAATGTTTCTAAAGGTAATCATCGGTATATGAGCAGGCTCTCCGTGATAATCTTCAAATCTTACAAGCTCTATTTCATTACCCATTTCCCAGTTGGAGAACTCATATGGTCCAGTTCCTACAGGGTTTCTAAAATAGTCTTCTCCACCTTCTGTTACAGCTTTTTCGTTTAAAATAGAAGTAGCTGTATGAGCTAGGTGAGCTAATAGGGGAGCAAATGGCTCCACTGTGGAAATTCTAATTCTGTATTCATCTACAACCTCTATGCCTTCTGGATCTATAGCCCCAACAATATGGCCAACATGGGCAGAGTCTAGTGCGCGAAGTAATGTAAATTCAACATCGGATGCTTTAAGCTCTTCACCGTTGTGAAACTTTACACCTTCCTTTAATTTAAACTCAAATGTTAGCTCATCAATCTGGTCCCAACTTTCAGCAAGACCCGGTTGCAATTCCATGTTCTCATCTTGTGTTATAAGAGTTTCATAAATCTGCTTTTTTACTCTTGAAGAAGGTTGATCGTTTGTGGCATGAGGGTCTAAGGAATCAGCGTCAGAACCTTGTGCTACTATTAAGTTTTCAATTTGACCTACCTCGCCGTCACAGCCTATCAAAGCTGCAGGCATCACTAGCATAAAGCATAAAAATAAGACTAACTTCTTTTTCACTTTACTTCTCCTCCTTAAACATTTTTATACAGCACATTTTAAAAATAGTGCTTGTATAATCTTGCTTTAAAGTTATGCTGTTAAATTCAAAAATATGAAAACAAAATATTAACTAATCTTTAACAACCAAAAAAACCGCTCTCCAAAAAGTTGAGCGGTAATTATTACGCAAAAAAAACCGACTTTCCCAACAGGAAAGACGGTTTTTAACTATTGTCTTATTTGCTTACTACTTCATTAAGAAAATTTTCTATGTCTTTAGCAGAAGACATTTCTAAAACTTTATCTTTTATTTCTTGTGTTTCTTCTGTACTAAGCTTTGAAATTAGCTCTCTTGCTGGCAAAATCGCAGAGGGGCTCATGGAAAACTCGTCTAGATTCGCACCTAGCAGAAACGGGATCATCTTTAGATTTCCAGCTGCTTCTCCGCACATTCCTACCCAGATGCCGTTTTTATGTCCGTTTGTTATCGTCATATCTATTAGCTTCAATACTGCGGGGTTGAAAGGAGAGTAAAGGTGAGAAATTTTTTCATTCATTCTATCCACTGCTACAGTGTATTGGATAAGGTCATTTGTACCGATGGAAAAAAAGTCAACTTCCTTAGCTAATGCATCGCTGTTTATGGCCGCTGATGGAATTTCTATCATTATCCCAACTTCAAAATCTTTAAAGGATGTTCCTTTTTCTGTCAGCTCTTGTTTGACTTCTTCTAAAACGGCGTTTGCCTGACGTATTTCTTCTACAGAGGATACCATAGGGTACATAACCTTTAAATTTCCATATTGACTTGCCCTAAGTAAAGCTCTTAGCTGGGTTTTAAACATTTCTTTTTTGTCAAGACAGATGCGCAGCGCCCTATATCCTAAAAAGGGGTTCATTTCCTTAGGCATGTTTAGATAAGGAATTTCTTTATCTCCACCGATATCTAAGGTGCGTATGACAACTGGCTTTTTGCCCATTTGCTTTAGCACTACTTTGTAGCTTTCAAACTGTTCATCCTCTGTGGGAGATGTGCTTCTGTCCATGTATAAAAACTCTGTCCGGTATAGCCCAATTCCTTCCGCACCATTAGCTATTACCGGCCCCATATCGTTAGGTGAGCCTATGTTTGCTGCAAGCTCTATTACTTTGCCATCTTTTGTGCTAGATTGTTTGTTCTTGAAGATTTTAAGCTTTTCTTTTTGCTGCTCAAACTGCTGCTTTTTGCTTAGATAGTTTTCTTTTTGCTCCTCGCTAGGGTTAATGATTACCTGTCCATTAATTGCATCTAGAATAAGGGTGTCTCCACCTGTTACTTTTTCAGTAATGTCTTTGGCACCAACTACTGCTGGGATTTCAAGATTTCTAGCCATAATTGCTGTGTGAGATGTGCTGCCTCCAATGTTAGTTGCAAACCCCATAACTTTTTCTTTGTTCATAGAGGCGGTATCCGACGGAGCTAAATCATGGGCTACTACTATTACTTCTTCATCTAAGCTAGTTAAGTCTTGATTTTTAATACCCTGAAGATGTCCCAACACTCTGCTTGACACATCTTTTATGTCCGCTGCCCTTTCTTTCATATATTCATCTTCCATAGCTTCAAACATGGCAACAAAAGTATCAACCGTATTTTTAAGGGCGTATTCTGCATTTACTTTTTCGTTTTTTATGGCGCTCTTTACTTGGCTAATAAGCTCTGGATCGTTTAGCACCATTAAATGAGCTCCAAATATATCAGCACTTTCTTTGCCCATTTTCTTTTCCGTCTGAGTTTGAATTTTTTCTATTTCCGCATAAGCAGCTGAGATTGCTTGTTCAAATCGGGTATGCTCGCCTTTTACATCTTCTATGCTGCTTTTGGCTACTTCTATTTCATGCTTTTCATATACTAAAGCTTTTGCAATAGCTATTCCTTTTGAAGCTGCATACATATTTTTACCTCCCTATTCACCAAAATTACTTTTGATCAGCTGCTCAAGGGCTTCTAAAGCTTCCTTTGCATCGCTTCCTTCAGCTTTAATCGTTAGTTCTGTGCCACTTTTTGCACCAAGTGACATCACTCCCATAATACTTTTTCCGTTAACTTCCTTGTCATCCTTTACGATAAAGATTTCAGATTCAAATTTGCCTGCCTCTTTAACAAATAAAGATGCCGGCCGTGCATGTAATCCCGACTCATTTTTTACTGTCACATTAATCTTTTCCATTTTAATTCCTCCCTAGATTTAGTTTTATCATATCGATATTTTTTTAGACTTATTAGCTATAAATGCTTAAAAATATTTTACCTTCTATACTTAAAACATTCGCCAAAATACCTTCTAGCACCTTTGATATTCAGATATTTATAAACGAATATTTGCCACATTTGGTTTGTCTTTGTTAAAATCGCTCAAAACAGGCGTTGTATTGACCGCCCTTTCATGATATAAAATAAACATTAACACTTTTAGAAAGTTATATCCCTGCTTAAATGTGGCAAAGAGGTGAGGATTATGTTAGATAGCAGGAAAACCCAAATCATTTGGTATTTACTTAGTCTAAAAAACTATACAACCTTAAAAAGATTGTCTGATTTGTTTAACGTCAGCAAAAGAACTATACAGTATGATTTAGATGCAGTTGATGATTGGCTTAACTCCAATTGCATATCTCAGTTAAAAAAAGTCCCAAGGAGAGGGATTTTGCTTGACCTTCCTAATGAGCAGATTGTTCTATTAAAGCAGCGGCTTAGCAAGCAACTAAAAAATTACACACTATCGCCGCTGGAAAGGCAACAGGTTATACTTTTCCACCTTTTAAAATATAAAAAAGTAACTGCTGTAAAAAGGCTGGCCACCTTAGCCGATGTGAGCAGCACCACTATTTACAATGATTTAGCTAGCATTGAAAAATGGTTGTACAACTATGATTTAACGCTATTTAAAAAGAAAGGATATGGTGTAAAAGTAAAAGGAGATGAAGAAAACCTTAGTTTAGCTTTTAGTCAGCTTATAACTAGCCTGTCTAGCGATCATTATGCTAAAGAGTTAGAAAGTGATATAGACCGTCATATTGCACAAATGAGCCAGCAGTTTCCCGGTTTAGATTTGCTTTTTATAAAAAAGAAACTTAAAAAAGCGGAAGAAATTTTAAGTATAAAGTTTAGTTACGAAGCTTATATAAGCTTAATTTCTCATATAGCACTGGCTTTGAAACGAGTACAGTTAAATAAGGATATTTATATGCCTAGTGACCAGCTACAAGAACTAAAGAAAACCCAAGAGTTTGCAGTTGCAGCTTCTTTAGCAGAAAAGCTCGAGCAGCATTTTAGTATAAAATTCCCCATTGATGAGGTAGGCTTTATTACCTTTCATCTATTGGGTACCAGCCATGCCAATCGAAAGAATAAGTACAAGCAAAAGGATAAGGATGTGAAAATGAAGCAGCTAGTTGAGGAAATTATCGCTTTTGTCGAAGGGAGACTAGGATTAACATTTTCTATGTCCCCATCTTTAAGAGACAATTTATATAACCACCTTGTTCCTACAATAGCTAGGTTAAAAGATGCAAGCAGCTTAAACAATCCTCTTTTAACTGAGATAAAAAATAAATATAGCGATATTTTTCTAGCCTGCGGCGAAGCTTTAATAGCTGTGGAAAAAAAGTATAAAGTTAATTTTACGGAGCATGAGGTGGCTTATATGACCATGCATTTTTTAGCAGCTATGGAACAAACAGATACTCACAGCTTAAAAAGTAGCCAATGTGACCAGCTAATTGCAATCATCTCAAAGCATTGTAGCGTACTTGATAAAGCAGCTTTAAAAGTAGATGTGAACAGGTTTTTAAAAACCTTCTATAAGGAGCAAAAAAGGTAATAGGTTTAATCTACCTATTACCTTTTTGTTATCTAATTTTCTAATACATCTCTGTCGAACTTACCTTCGGTGTTCCCAACAACTAGGGCGACAACAGCATCTCCAGCGACATTTTTAGCACTGCGCACCATATCCAAAATTCGATCTACACCTATTACTAAGCCTATGCCTTCTACCGGTAAATCAACGCTGCGTAAAATCATAGATAGCATTACTATACCTACTCCAGGTACACCTGCTGTACCTATCGATGCACTGGTTGCCATTATCACAACGGTAATCTGTTGACCCACAGATAAGTCTATTCCATAGGCTTGGGCTATAAAAATTGTAGCTAGCCCTTGAACTAATGCTGTTCCATCCATATTTAGTGTAGAACCTAAGGGAATGACAAAACTAGCCACATCATTGTGAACACCCAATTCATCTTCTACTGTCTCTAAGGTTACAGGAAGGGTAGCACTGCTAGAACTAGTGGAAAAACCAATTAGCAATGGCTTAATTAGTTTTTTATAAAATTTTACGGGACTTACCCGTACAAAAACCACAAGCAAAATCATATATACAACAAACATCTGAATTAAAATACCAACAATTACTAGCACAGAGTAATATGCCATGCCTGCCAAAACTTCCATCCCTGCATTTCCAATGGAAGAGGCCATCAGTCCAAAAACACCCAGTGGAGCTGTATACATAATAAGGGTAATCATGTGCATAATGATTTTTTGAGCCTGTTCAAAGAGGGTGAAAATTTGCCTTGTTTCTTCATGCTTAATGGCCATCACCAACCCTAGTAGAAGCGCCATAAAAATAGTAGCTAATACGTTGCCCTCTGCCATAGCTTCTATTGGGTTTTCTGGAATTATTGATTTTATAGTATCTATTACACTTAGCTCTTCTTCTACATAGGCTTCTTCCTCTGCCTGATGGGTTCTGTCAATGCCTACTCCTGGCTGAAATAAGTTCCCCATTAACAATCCTATAGATATAGCAATTACAGTGGTAAGAATATAAAGGCCTATTGTTTTCCCCGCCATTTTACCAAGCTTGCGCGGGTTTCCTATGTTTGCAGTACCAACTACTAAGGATATAAATATAATGGGTATTACCAGCATGCTAATAGCCTGTAAAAATAAATCACCAACTAGAGAAAATAAGTAAGTATCTAAAGTGTCAAACAAAGACTGTGAAAATAATCGTACCAGCGGCCCACTTATCGCACCTAGTATCAGGGCAACAACTATACTGATCACAAATTTCTTTCCTAGTCCTTTAGCCATTTAGAACCTCCTAACATTTTTTACTATTTTAATTATTGGTATAGTTGTGATTTTAACAATGATTACTAATATCGTCAAATTGGATAAGTGGGTAGTGAGCTTTTTACCTATTTTTTTGTTAACTTCATAATTGTGTCTTGTGGTTTTACATTTTCACAAGCTATTTTTTCTATAAGTTCCATTTCTTCGGTATTTGTTATAACAACAGGAGTTACTAAGGATTTAGCATTTTCAGCCAGATATTTATAATCAAATGTTATTAGTACCTGACCAGCTTTAACTTTATCTCCTGGCTTAACAAGAGTCTTAAAACCCTTCCCCTTTAATTTAACAGTTTCTAAGCCAATATGGATAAGAATTTCAGCTCCGTTTTTGGCCATTATACCTACTGCATGTTTTGTATCAAAAACCTGAATTACCTGTCCATCAGTTGGAGAAACAACTTCATTATTTTCAGGATTAATGGCAACACCATCTCCCACCATCTTTTGGGAGAAAACTGGGTCATCTACATCCTCTATATTTACTATGGTACCTTGCAGTGGTGCTGTTATCTTAGACTCTTTAGGCGTTTTTTTAAAAAAGTTGAGCATGAGTTCAACCTCCTATATCTAAGTTTTTACTATCTATATTTCTTGTTCAAAAAGTCCCTTGACATGAAGATGTTTGGCAATGGCTTCATCTACTATCAGGGTCAAATCTTGATGAATTTGCAGCACCGAGGCAGGGACCTTAGGCGATATCTTGCCACTTAGCATTTGCGCAACGATTTGAGCCTTATCCTCCCCTGACGCAAGTAAGACAATCTCTTTAGCTGCAAATATGGAACGCATCCCCATGGTTATAGCTTGTTTTGGTATCGTTTCCTCTTTCGAAAAAAAACGGCTGTTTGCGGCGATTGTTTCTTCTTTTAAATCTACTAGGTGGGTAGAAATCTTTAAAGCTTCAGCCGGCTCATTAAATCCAATATGGCCATTATGGCCTATACCTAACAGCTGAAAATCTATCCCACCACACTCTTTTATAATCTGATCGTAACGGTTACACTCCTTTTGTATATCCTTTGCAGTACCGTTAGGAATATGGGTATTACCTTTGTCTATATTAATGTGCTGAAAAAGGTTATTCTCCATATAATACGCGTAACTTTGAGAGTGTTTTTTATCTAGTCCATAATACTCATCTAAATTAAAGGCCTTTACTTTTGAAAAATCTACCTCTTTAGCATTGTACTTGGATATTAACTGCCTGTAAGTTCCTATGGGTGTGCTACCTGTTGCTAACCCTAACACTACATCGGGCTTTTTTTCTAACCTTTGCCGCAATAATATCTGCTGCTACTTGACTTATATTATTATAATCACTTCCAACTAGTATCCTCAAAACATTCACTTCCTTATTTTTCCTCCAACTATCACATCGGTTATTTTAATGTTTTCATCAAATAAAACTAGATCTGCATCTTTTCCTGTCTCAATACTTCCTTTGTTATCAGCTACACCTATAACCTTAGCAGGATTTAGAGTAGCCATGCCAACCGCCTCGTGGATAGGCACATTTACCATATTAACCATGTTTGCAACAGCTTTGCTTAAAGTAAGGGTTGACCCTGCTAGTGTTCCATCTTCCAGCCTAGCTACTTTATCTTTTACGATGACTTTTTGCCCACCTAAATCATAGTCACCGTCAGGCAAACCTGCAGCCATCATAGCATCTGATACTAAGATAATACCATTTTTTCCTTTTAACTTATAAGCTAACTCCATAGCTTTAGGATGAACATGAATGCCATCACATATTAACTCACACATAACTCGCTGATCAGTTAATACTGCACCCGCCACACCAGGCTCACGATGAGTAAACCCTCGCATACCATTAAAAAGGTGAGTAGCGCCGATCACACCTAGGGATATAGCAGCTTGAGTTTGTTCAAACGAACCGTCAGTGTGTCCAGCAAATGGAGATATTCCATTTTCCTTAAGAAAGGAGATAACTTCAGTAGCCCCATCAAGTTCAGGTGCTAGGGATACAACTTTTATCATTCCTCCTGATACATCTAGCAGCTCTGTTAGTTCCTTTACCTGTGGTTTTTTTAAATGCTTAAGTGGTTGCGCCCCTTTTTTGTTTGGCGCAAAGTATGGACCTTCTAAATACACTCCTAAAAGCTGACTTAACCCGTCCTTTTTATTTTCAGTGTCAATCATGTAATTTTTAAAACTTTTCACTGCCTTTAGTAGATCCTCTTTTGGCGCCGTAATTGTGGTCGCTAAAAAGCTGGTAACTCCGTTTTTAAGGTGAAAGCTAGCTATGTTTTCTATAGCTTCATAACTACTTTTCATAAAATCAAAGCCAGAGTTTCCGTGGTTGTGGATATCAATAAATCCTGGGGCTAAAAATTTACCTTGTGCATCGATGACATGATCGTAGGTTCCATCAACGTCATTTGTAGCTTTAATTTCTGTTATCTTACCTTTGGCAATTACAACTTCAACTCCACAAAGAACTTCATAAGGGGTAATAACCTTTCCATTTTTTATAACAGTTTTGATAAAAACACCTCTTTTTGCCCTATTAATATATACACATGTTAATAGTTATTTTTTTCTTTCAAGACCTCGCCTTTAAGTTTATTTTATATTTATTGTTAAAAAGCTGTTAGTAAGTAAACTTACTAACAGCTTTTAATAGTTACTGACACAAGCGGATAAAAAGAAACTTAAATCAGTAGGCAAGCTGGTAAACTATGGTCTTGCAGACAGTTAACCTGCGATAAACTTTATTTTTGCGCCATTTTTAATACATTTTAATATATTTTTATATTTTTCATCAACAACACCTATAACATTTACTTTTTCATCTTTGGAAAGATCGGTCTTTAATATCTGGATTTCTCCCGAGTATCTGCCATATAATTTGTTATCCATTGTGATGGAGCCTGTTTCCCTAAAAATACAGTTGTTAGGCTGTACTGTTTTACCTGAGCAGCTATATTCTCTTGATTCCTGTAATCTTTTAACACTTTTAGGGGAGTCTAGTCTAATTGTAAATACAGTGTCATACAGATACTCGTGCTCTAAAGTTAGCTGCGTTGGGATGGAAATAACCCCTTTGCTAATATAGCTTTGGATTAGCTCTAGCTGCCGATTTGACAATCTTACATCGGCTACACAAATGCCATCTATTTTGTAGTTAATTGCAAGATCTAAATATGCTTCGTAAGGTGATATATATCTATGTTTTTCCAATGTAGGAAGGCCTTCATATAGTGGTCCACGCTTGACATCATCTCCAGGAATAAAGGCGAGTACTTTACCCCCTTTTTTCTTGTATCCTTGATTTATACTGTCAAATTGTTCGGAGTCTAATCCTGTCTCAGGCCGGGGATAAAAATTATGCATAGCAAAGACCTCTTGCTTAGGCGAAACTACCTCTACTATACTAGAATCTTCTACAGAAGCGTTAATAATGATAGAAAATTTGTCGTAAGCCTTAATAATTTCCTCCTTATCAAACCCATAATCAAGGCGCAAAGCACTTAACCCCATATGTTGTGCAAAGTCTAAAATACTATCATGTCCAAACTGTTCTAAGGTTTTAGGCGATACATCTCCCATAATGGCAAAGCCTTTTTTGCTAAGCCAGCTACACATTTGTTTTGCTTTGAGAGTATAGGAGTTATTAAATTCTTCTTGGATATGAAAGGAAGTAAAAACATATGCATTACTTCCTGTAAGCTTTTCCAAAATAGGTTTTTGCTGTTCAAATGTAGATACATAAACGGCGAAACCTAGGCTGTTATTAAACATCGGCTACATCAGACTCTTTAATAAATAGCTGAGTTACAATAAATCCACCTACATAAGAAACAAAGATGCCTATTATAAAATTGATTATCGAACTTAGATCTTGCATTAGCGGGATCGCTACAAGCCCTGAAGGACCCCAAGCAGAAGCTAGCACATTAGTTGCCATTACATACGCTCCTCCAAACCCTGCACCTAAACCGGCAGTTATAAAAGGTTTACCTAAGGGAAGGGTAACACCATAAATTAGAGGTTCTCCAATACCTAATATCCCAGCAGGAAGTGCTCCTGCAATTATTTGTTTCATACGAGTATTTTTAACTTTATTGGCTTTGATATAAATTGCGATTGCAGCTCCCACTTGTCCTGCTCCTGCCATTGCTAAAACTGGAAATAGGGATACTCCACCCATAGACTCTAACTGAATTGCGTAAATAGGAATAAGTCCATGGTGTAGACCTAGTAGCACCATTGGTAAGAACACTGCCGCTAGTACATAACCGGAAATCACACTAATTACTTGGTTTTCTGATGCTATCAACACGTTTAAAGCATCAACTAATACATCAGATATAAATCCAGATACCGGCATTACAATAAACACAAATAAAACAGCTAGTATTAGTAAGGTCAGTAAAGGTGTTGCAATTAGATCTAAAACATCTGGAACAACTTTTCTAACACGTTTTTCAACAATAGAAAGAATATAAACTCCGAAAATTACTCCTATAATACCACCTTTACCTGTTGTAAGAATAGACTCTAGCGGTACCTCCTGGTTATAAAGTCCTACCATTTGTGAAATTTGATCTATTTGAGGGGCAATTGACATAGCACCAATCATCCCACCTAAGGCTTCTGTTGCGCCAAATCTTTTTGCTGAATTTATGCCTGTAAAAATAGCAAAGTAACCGAGAAAGCTATGCCCGATTAGGGCAAAGACAGTTTGAGTTAAGTTCCAAGCTTGAGTATCAGGTATCGTACCTTCTCCTATCATTGTGCCAATTAAACCTGCAAACCCGTTAAAAATACCAGCAGCTATTATTGCCGGTATCATAGGAATGAAGATGCTGGCAATTGTTTCTAACGCGGTTTTAAGTTTGCTCTGTTTTCGACCTTTTTTAACACTTTCTTTGTTCTCCTGCCAGTCTTCGGTAACATTTGACTCTTTAGTTACGCCAAATTCTTCTACTAAGATGTCAGCTATCTTTTTAGCCTTTCCAGGGCCTACAATAATCTGTAGGGTTTCAGCTTCTACAACTCCTAAAACACCCTCTGTTGCCTTAAGACTTTCAATTTCTGCCTTTGAATCATCCTTTAATTGGACTCTCAGTCTTGTCATGCAATTTGTTGCTGTTGATACATTTTCCTTACCACCAATAAGCTTTAGAATTTCACTAGCCAACTGTCTGTTAGCTTTTGCCATGCTAAACACCTCTTTCTTTTTTATTTATACTAAAGTTTTGCGTACATGACCGTTGGATTTTTTTAGTCTTTCCTTTGCTGTATTTAAGTCGCACTCTAGCAATATCATAGTTATGGCAAGTTTAACACTACCCTTTGCTTCCTCAAGCTTTTTTACTGCCGTCCCTTCGTCTACCTCAGTAGCATTTTTAACAATATTAATTGCTCTAGATTGAAGCTTTTTGTTAGTTTGCTGTACATCTACCATGTAGTTTTTATACACCTTACCTATGCCCACCATAGATATTGTTGATATCATGTTAAGCACCATTTTTTGGGCTGTTCCTGCCTTTAACCTAGTGGAACCAGTTAGTACTTCAGGACCTACAACAGGCTCAATGGCTATGTCCGCTATGCTACCAACTTCAGAAGATTTGTTACAAGCAATGCCCACAGTCTTACACCCTACTTTTTGAGCATACCTAAGCCCTCCAATCACGTAAGGAGTTCTTCCGCTGGCCGCTATGCCGATAACTATATCGGTTGAGCATAGGTTCAAATTTTTTAGGTCTTCAACCCCCATGTTTTCGCTATCCTCTGCCCCTTCTACTGCTTTGCCAAAAGCCTTATGGCTTCCAGCAATTAAGCCAACAACTTTTTCGGGGTCTGTGCCAAAAGTAGGCGGACATTCAACAGCATCTAAAAGTCCTAATCTACCGCTGGTGCCTGCCCCCATATAAATAATTCTACCACCATTTTTTAGAGCAGCTACTACTAGTTTAACAGCTTTTTCAATATGCAAAAGTTCATCTTTGATAGATTCAGCAACCTTTGCGTCCTCCTCATTCATTACCCTTAAAGCTTCTAATATCGTCATGCTATCTAAGTTTGTAGTACGAATGTTAGCCTGTTCTGTTGACATATTTTTTAAGTTAACCATTTTTAGTCCCCTTTCGTATGTGTGTTTTGGCTATTAGATCGAGAGAATCTTCATATCGGGTATTTGCAAAACCTGTATATAAAATATCAATTACATTTAGTTGGGAAGTTCTTGATGACATCGCTCCACTTCTAAATGTAGACTCGTTAGCAGCGACATATAAATTATAATCACAAATTCCTACTATAGGTGATGCATCATATTTAGTTATAGATATAGTGGGTACTGCATTTTGTTGCATAGCCTTTGCACACTCAATCATTTCCTCTGTTTGCCCGGAATAGGAAATGACAACACCTAGATCATTTTTCGTCATATTGCGTGCCGTAAGTAGCTGTAAGTGCCAGTCTTCACTTACAAAGCAATTTTGATTAAGGCGCAAAAACTTTTGTTGGGCATCTTTTGCCACTATCGAAGAGGAGCCTATTCCGAAAAAGTACAAATTATGGCTATTTTCTATCAGACTAATACATTTACTTAGAGTATGTTCATCTAGCAAATCTCTAGTGTCCTCTAAAGATACAATATTTCGATAAGTTACCTTATCCACAATTTCTTTAATGCTATCTGACTTAGTTATTTTGTTTTTTTCATAGGTTTTACTTCTCTGTCTTAGCGCTTGTTCATAAATCAAGGAATTACAGAGATCCTTATAACCAGAAAAACCATTTTTTTTACACATCCTTATAATAGAGGAAGGAGACGAAAAGGTTTGTTCTGCTAGCTGATGAACAGTCATTTCTATAGTAATTTTAGGGTTTGCTAAAATAAAATTTATTATTTCCTTTTCTGTCATGCTTGCTTGGGTGCGAAACTCCCTTAGCTTGACTGATGCAATTTTCATTTAAGATCCCCCGCTTTTAAGTTTAATTTTATCAACATAAACTAAAGTGTCAACAAAATATAGCTTTTATGAAATAAAGTACCATTTGTTGAACGTTTTGTTATTAAAACAGATGAATTTTTGAAACATTTTTCGGAAAAGTTTATCAAAAGCTAGTCATTAGTAAATCAATTTTTAGAACTGATTTTTTAAGTCTTTTGATGTATAATAATTTAAGGGAGAAATATCAATAATAACGCCCAGCTTAAGTAAAGTTATACATAGTAATGAAGGGAAGATTTATATGGACAATTTCAATTACAAAAATGAAAGCACGCGAAAAATCATCGTACTTGTGGGACAGGAAGGGCTCGTGTCAGCGCTAATAGCAGCTGGTTTGGGTTTGATTTATGGCTTCTTTTCAGAGGGAGATCTTTTAGACATTATCAACACATCTTTGTTTCTAATGGGGATAATTCTAACACTTTATGCTTTTGTCTTTAGCTTTAATAAGGATAAAGAGAACATAAAAAAATCTTTTAAGGGCAAAACCACATTTAAGGAAAGTTATCTGGCTAAGTTAGAGACAAGACAAGAAAGGATAATTCATCTGTATCGAGCAGGCGTAGTCTTTGCTGTAGCAATATTATTTGACCTGGCGATTTATTTTATAGGATAATTAAAAAAAAAGTAGGCTGTTAACAGCCTACTTTTTTAGTTCTTCCGCTCTGTGACAAGAAACAAATCTACCTGGTGCATACTCTCTTAATTCAGGCGTCTTTTGTTTACAAATGTCTTTTCTGTGCCTACATCTTCCGTAAAATCTGCAACCCGCTGGAGGGTTAATTGGGCTTGGAACGTCGCCCTCAAGAATAATCATTTCTTTTTGAGCATTAAGTTTTGGAACTGGAATCGCTGAAAGCAACGCTTGAGTGTAAGGGTGAAGTGGGTCTTTAAACATAGAACCGTAGTCAGAAATCTCCACAATTTTACCAAGATACATAACAGCAATTCTGTCACTAACGTGCTTAACTACACTTAAGTCGTGAGATATAAAGAGATAAGTTAAACCTAGCTCATCTTGAATCTCGTCCATTAGGTTAAGAATTTGAGCCTGAATAGAAACGTCTAGCGCAGATACCGGCTCATCTTGTACGATGAATTTGGGGTTTAGGGACAACGCTCTAGCGATACCTACCCTTTGTCTTCTACCACCGTCTAGCTCATGTGGGTAAGAGTTTATAAGCCTTTGAGAAAGGCCTACAGTATCCATAAGTTCCTCTACTTTTGCATCTAGCTCTTTTCTGCTTTTATATATTTTATTTATAACAAGTGGTTCAGATATAGTTTCGCTGATACTCATCCTAGGATTTAGAGAGGAGAACGGATCTTGGAATATAATTTGCATATCACGTCTAGCAGCTCTCATTTGCCTAGTGTTAAAGTCAAGAATGTTTTTTCCTTCAAAGTTTACTACACCATCAGTTGCTTCTAGCAGTCTTAGTAGCACTCTACCAGTTGTAGATTTACCACAGCCTGACTCCCCAACTAGACCTAATGTTTCACCTTTTTTAATAGAAAAACTTACATCATCTACGGCGTGCAGTAACCCCTTAGGTGTATTAAAGTGCTTTTTAAGATTTTTTACTTCTAAAATATTTTCAGCCATCTAGCTCACCTCCTGTTTACTTATCCTTTTTAGAATATAAGTGACAATTTACAAAGTGACCTTCTTTTACCTCTTGACGTTTAGGAAGCTCCTTTGAACAAATAGGCATTGCTTTCGGACATCTTGGGTGGAAAGGACATCCATCTGGCATTTCTGTCGGTTCAGGCATTAGTCCTTTGATAGGGTTAAGCCTTTCTTCGTCATCATCAATAGATGGAATTGAACCGAATAGACCTTGAGTATAAGGGTGTAATGGTTCTGTATAAAGATTTTCTTTTGTTGTGTATTCAACAACATAACCGGTATAGATAATTGCAACCTTATCACAAATATCTGCTACAACGCCTAGGTCATGAGTAATTAAAATCATGGATGTCTCGAACTCATCTTTTAGGTTTTTCATAAGCTTCATAACCTGAGCTTGAATTGTTACGTCAAGTGCTGTTGTAGGCTCATCAGCTATTAGCAGCTGGGGATTACAAGCTAGTGCAATAGCGATAACTATCCTTTGTCTCATTCCACCACTGAATTGATGGGGATAATCGCCACTTCTTTCTGCAGGAATACCTACAGTCTCTAACATCTTCTTAGCCTTTTTGTCAGCTTCCTTGTCATTTACATCCTCGTGCAGTTTGATAACCTCTGCAATCTGCTCACCTGTTGTCATAACAGGATTTAGAGATGTCATAGGGTCCTGGAAAATCATTGATATCTTCTTTCCGCGGATTTTTCGCATTTGTTCTTCAGTTTTTTCTAGTAGGTTTTCACCTTCAAAAAAGATTTCGCCATTTACGATCTTACCTGGAGGATTTGGCACAAGTTGCATGATACCAAGGGCGGTAGTGGTTTTTCCCGCTCCTGTCTCTCCTACGATACCTAAAGTCTCGCCTACTCCTATTTCAAAAGACATGTTGTCAACAGCTTTTACCGTACCGTCTTCAGTTATATATTGAATAGAAAGATCATTAACTTTCAAAAGCTCTTTAGATTTAGCCATTTTTTTGTTCCACTCCTTTCCCTAAAATTATCCTTTTAGCCTAGGATCTAGGGCATCTCTTAGACCATCACCTAGAAGGTTAAGCCCGAATATAGTCACCATAATCGCAAGTCCAGGGAATACAGACATATGCCAGTCGGTTCTTATATAGTTTTGTGCTTCAGATAACATAGCACCCCACTCTGGCCTTGGAAGCTCGATACCAAGTCCTATAAAGCTTAATCCCGCAGCGGATAAAATAGCCTCTGCCACACCTAACGTTCCTTGTACGATAATTGGAGCCATGCAGTTTGGCAGTATATATTTTATAATGATTCTAAAGTCGTTAGCTCCCATCGCTTTGGCAGCTTCCACAAACTCTTGATCTCTTATCGAAAGTACAGAAGCTCTTACGATTCTTGCGTAACGAGGTACTGAACCTATACCTACAGCAATCATAACGTTAACCAGTCCAGGGCCTAAGGCTGCAGCTATTGCGATAGCTAGCAAGATTCCTGGGATAGCCATAAAAACGTCCATGATACGCATAATAACATTATCTATTCTACCACTATAGTAACCGGCAATAGAACCAAGCATACCACCAACTACCATAGCCAATCCTACAGCTATAAAACCTACTTGTATAGAAATCCTTGAGCCGTAAACAACTCTACTAAACACATCCCGACCAAAGTGATCTGTGCCAAAAATATGGTCTGCACTTGGTCCTTGTCTTCTAACTTCTGGATTTTGCTCATCGTAACCATAAGGTGCAATCAGAGGAGCGAAAATCGCTGTAAATACCAGCACACCGATTATAAACATACCTACCATTGCAGCTTTATTTTTTCTTATGCGCTTCCAAACCTCAGCCCACTGACTCCTCTTTTTAGCTTTAGGTCTAGCTTTTATCTCAGTTTGTGATTGAGGTTCTTTTACTACTGGTTTTTGTGCCATTTGATTTGTACCTCCTTTAGGCGTTACTTATATTGAGCCTTGATTCTTGGATCAATAAACGCATATAAAATGTCTACTAACAAGTTAATCAAACTAAAGGTTAGAGCGATAAATAGTACACCACCCTGAACAACTGGGAAATCACGCTGGTTTATAGCGTCAACCATTAATCTACCGACGCCATTTATAGAAAACACTGTTTCAGTTAGCACTGCGCCACCTAAAAGGTAGCCAAACTGAAGACCAACAACAGTAACTACTGGGATAAGTGCATTTTTTAACGCATGCCTGTATATTACAACAGATTCCTTTTGTCCTTTTGCCCTAGCAGTTCTAATATAATCCTGCTTAATAACCTCTAACATACTAGAACGTGTCATACGAGCAATCATTGCTGCAGAGCTTGTTCCTAGAGCAACGGCTGGAAGTACCCAATGCATTGGAGTGGCAAACCCAGAAGGCGGGAACATTCCTAGATGCACCGAAAAAATTAGTATCAGTAACATACCTTGCCAGAAGTTGGGCATTGACACCCCTAACAGTGCTAAAACCATAGCTACATTATCAAACAATGAATATTGTTTGGTGGCGGAAATAATCCCGACCGGCACACCTATAACCACGGCTACAAGTACACCTAATCCTGCGAGGGTTACAGTATTTGGAAATCTAGAAAAGATAGACTCTATTACAGGGGTACCAGTCTGGTACGACCTACCGAAATCCTGCCTGATTACTATATCCGAAACAAATCTAGTGTATTGCAGTAAAAAAGGATCGTTTAACCCCATTTGTTCTTCAAGCTGTTCAATTTCTCTTGCTGTAGCTTGCTCCCCTAACCTTATTGCAGCAGGGTTACCTGGTGTAATGTGCATCAGAGTAAACACAATAAAAGACACACCTAATAAAACAGGTAGCAAAAGCAAAAGTCTTCTTCCTATATATTTAAGCATTTATAGTCCTCCCTTCCCGGTTTAGAAAAGTGTAGGGTCATTTTGCAATGACCCTACACAATATAACTGATAAATTTTTTACAGTGTAAAGTAAATCTTTTTTACTCTGCTACACGTACATTCCACAGTGGATGGTGACCTGTTGGGTCGTTAACAAACCCTTCTAATGAAGCGTTAACACCAGTTCTTTCTTCACCGGTATTTAGGAATAACCATGGAGCTTCATCTCTAATAATTTCTTGTACTTCTGTATAAGCAGCCATTCTTACTTCTTCGTCATCTGTTGTTCTACCTTTTTCTAACAGCTCGTCCACTCTTTCGTTAGAGTAGAAAGTTCTGTTACCTGCTGAACCGTGTTGCTCTGAGTGGAATAGTGGAAACAGGCCATAGTCTGGGTCTGCAGTTACTGTACCCCAACCTAAGATAAATAGGTCGTGGTTACCAGCAGCAGTCTCATCAAGGTATGCACCAAACTCCATAGATTCGATTCTAGCATCAATGCCGATTTGTTCTAATTGGTTTCTAACCATAACAGCGATATCTTGTCTTGTTTGGTTGTCATTTGTCCAGATTACAGTTTCAAATCCATCTTCATAGCCAGCTTCTGCAAGAAGCTCTTTTGCTTTTTCTACATCGTGACCATATGGCTCTAAGTTATCGTTAGCAGCCCATACGTTTGGAGCAATTGGACCTGTAGCAGTTTGGCCTGAACCTTCTAATACAGTATTGATGATAGTGTCTACATCGATTGCATAGTTAATAGCTTGACGTACTTTTACATCTTGGAATTCATCTTTTAGTAGGTTAAAACCAATATAAGAAGTTGTAAGGTTTGGATCTCTAATTAAGTTAATGTTTGGATCCGCTTCTATTCTGTCGATATCAGTAGGCTCGATATCATAAGCGATATGAACATCGCCAGTTTCTAGCTCGATAGTTCTGTTACTGTTTTGAGAGATGTTTCTAATTGTAACTCTTGGAATGTGGGCACCTTCGCCACGGTATTCCTCGAATTTCACAAGCTCAATTCTATCTCCTTGCTCCCAGCTTTCGAACATGTAAGGACCTGTCCCTATTGGGTTTCTGTAATAGTCGTCGCCGAATTCTTCTACAGCTTTTTCGTTAAGAATTGCTGCGTTAGTGTGGGATAAGTGAGCTAGGATTGGAGCAAAAGGCTCTTCGGTAGAAATTCTGATTGTGTAATCGTCTACAATTTCGAAACCTTCAGGATCGATAGCTCCTACAATATGTCCAACGTGAGGTGACTCTAGCGCTCTACGAAGCGTGAACTCAACATCGCTAGCTGTAAGCTCCTCACCGTTGTGGAACAGCACGCCTTCCTCAAGAACAAACTCATAAGTTAGTTCGTCGATTTGTTCCCAACTTTTTGCAAGTCCTGGTTGTAGTTCCATGTTTTCGTCTCTAGTTACCAATGTTTCATAGATTTGCTTTTTAACTTTTGATGATGGTGAATCATTTGCCGCATGTGGGTCAAGTGAGTCAGCATCTGCCCCTTGGGCTACTACAAGGTTGTCAATTTCACCTAGTTGTTGCTCTCCGCCACAACCAACTAGTGCCACAGATAAAACTAGTACTAGACTTAACAATAATGCTACTTTCTTCATTCTTATTTCCCCCTAACAATTTTTTGATTTATTTTACTTCCATCAGTAACAATGGAAACTTTAGACAAAATTATCAGCAAATTGATTGCTTTGTATAAATTGTAGCATAGACTTTCGACATTAAAAGGTTTTTAATCATTTTTTTATTTACATTTCACCATTTCGTAATACTTCGTAGTGCGTGGTAATAATCTCGTATTTGTTGAAAATATTTGTTCTTTTGCATTAAATTTGTCGCATAGACTATGTGTGTGGGGTTTTTCGTTGTGTGAGGCAAGGCGTGCTGCTGTTATTAGAGGGTAATTATTCCATATTGCATTTTTTTCTTTACACATGCATAACAAACAGTACATAAAATAATTAAAGAGCGTAACCTTAAGTGCTTCTAAGGTTACGCTCTTTAATTATTTAGTGGTATGTTGAGTCTTTATCTTGCTTGTTTTCACTCTTCATTATAGGTGGGGTAATAATAGGTAAGCTATTAGTATTTACGCTTGTAATATTTGATATTAACAGCGAAGCATGATGAGCCGGTGGGGCTAAAAGCTGATTTTTTCGAGCTTCTAACTCAGCTTCAAGCTTTGATAAGGACACCTCGGGACTTTGATGATGTATCCCATAAAAAACGCTTATCGATACCTCTATCTTATACAGCGCCTCTGGTTTAAAGTGTTTTTTGCGGATAAATTCAACTTCTACACCTTTATTGGTAAAACCCACCACTTTATAATGGTCCTTTATTTCTGGTATTAATTTGGTTCTTTTTGTTTTTAAGTTTAAGGCCTCTTCTTTTGTTAGACCTATATCATTATAATGTGCCTTATTAAGTTTTAACTTAAAGTTTTGTTCATTAATTAAGTTTTTACTTTTCATAAATCCCCCACCTTTTTTCTATGATATGTCTGGAGTACTTTTTTTGCTCTCAGGGCTTTTTTCAATCTCTACATATAGATTTAGCGCTATCGTCAGCACCCCTACTATAGCTAAAGTTATAGAAAGTGCGGTATACAAAGCTGTGTATGTTCCGCCAAAAAGCATTAAAACTCCGGTAATTGTAAAAACCCCGCCTCCCGCTAGCTTAAGTTTTTCTAAGTTGTTTGGTCCTTCAAATTGTTTAGCAAGCAATATTAAAAACAAGCCAAAGAAAAACCCTAAAGCTAGAACAATCAGCTCAAAAATAATTGTAGCCATTTGTATATCCCCCCTAATATTGTTAAAAGTATCTTTTTGCTAAAATGAATTAGATTTCCACTTTTAACATGTTATATTAGTATTTTATCTTTCAGATGGCTACATATACCACTATTTAATAACTACTTTTTTATTATTCTGTTGTTTATCAAATCTATGGCCTTTAGTTAATAAATTAATTAAAATCACAAATAAACCTACAAAAATTAAGGCGAAAGATATATAGCTATAAAGTTCTTCATTTGCCCCGGAAACTATGAAATAGCCACCGGTTACGATGAAAATAACTCCACCTATATGTTTAGCTATCTTCCAAAACGCTCCCTTAAACTGGGATGCCAACAAAATCACGAATAAACCAACGAAAAACCCTGCTGCAAGAATAACAAATTCTAAAATTAATTGATTCATAAAAACATCCTCCTAAAAAAAATTACTATACAACCTTTTACTGCAGAGCACTCTGTTTTCCCTGCTTTTTTTAAAACTTTCCCTTTTTAATTTAGTTATTTTGGATTTTATTATAAAAAATAACCAAAGCTAATAGCTGTTGCTACTAGCTTTGGTCGCTATCTTTTCTTTTTCTTTTAACGCCCTTAACTTTCTTTAATTTCTTTTTGCTAGGCCTTTTGGGAACAACTTTTTTAGGTTTTTCCTTTCTTTTAGGAGCTTTAGCTTCAAACTTTCCATCTTTGGCAAAGGCTTTTTTCTTAGAAAGGGTTAACTTAATACCTCGTTCTATTGCAGCTAGCTTCTGCTGATCTTTAGGAGTAACAAATGTTATAGCAACACCTTTTTCGCCCATCCTGCCAGTTCGGCCTATACGATGTATATACCATTCGGCATTTTGAGGTGTATCATAGTTGAATATGTGAGTAATCCCCTCTATATCTAAGCCCCTAGCTGCTAAGTCAGTAGCTACTAAAAATTGTGTTTTAAGGTTTCTAAAGTCCTTCATAACTTTTTCTCGCTTGGATTGACTTAATTCACCATGCAATTCCTCGCAGTTATATCCTCTTTGCCTTAAAGCCATATTCAGCTCAACTGCCCGTTGTTTTGAGTGGCAAAATATTATGGCCATAAAAGGGTGATTTTCTTCGATATAGTTACAGAGAGCTTCAACTTTTTTTGTTTCACTTGTTAGTATAACCAACTGCTTTGTATCATCTAAAGTGACGGTAGAACCCTGTATTTTAATTTCTTTTATGTTACTCATATGCCTAGAAGCTAACGCCCGTATCTGTCCCGGCATGGTGGCGGAAAATAGCATTGTCTGGCGTTCTTTTTTGGGCATTTTTTGCATTATTGCTTCCACTTCCTCTAAAAAGCCCATGTGAAACATTTGGTCTGCCTCATCTAGAACTACCATCGATAATCTGCCTAAGTTTATCTTGTTTTTTGCTATATAATCCTGTAATCTACCAGGGGTTCCGATCACTAGCTGAACGCCCTTATGTAGCTTCTTAGTTTGTCGGCCTATATCTTTGCCACCGTAGGCTGATAATATGGTAACATCTTTACCTTCTGCTAAACGTTTAGCTTCTGCTGTTATTTGAATAGCTAGCTCTCGAGTGGGAGTTATAATAACAGCTTGCAAGTCGGAAATTGTGGGATCTATCTTTTCAAAAATCGGGAGCAGAAAAGCATAGGTTTTCCCGGTACCGGTTTGAGCTTGACATACCACGTCGCTACCTTTTAGCAGGGGTGGTATAGATTTAACCTGGACTTCAGTAGGCTTTGTTATCCCCTTATTATCTAGTATTTGAACGATGCGCTGACTTACACCAAGGTTTGTAAATTTCATAGCATTCTCCTCTTTATATATGTAATAATTATTGTAAAGCTTTATATTATTATCTGCTTAGCTTAACTGTTATATTCTAACATATATAATTGTAAAAGTTCCAGTGCATCTGCATAATATTTTATATTTTTACAACAGGGTAACTGGCTGTTACCCCTTCTTATTAAAGTTTCACTTTATTATTTTAACCTTTTTAAAGTTTGAACTCCTTGATGCTTGTTTGCACTTGTTCAGCTAACGTCGATAACAGTTGTCCCATGTTAAAATTGTCGTAGGCGAGCAAGCTTTTAATAATAGGCCTGGACTGTGAAAAGAAATTGGTGCTCACAGGTATGCAAAAAGTATTCAAGATCTGTTTCCTT
This sequence comes from Proteinivorax hydrogeniformans, assembly GCF_040515995.1. Classification (GTDB taxonomy): domain Bacteria; phylum Bacillota; class Proteinivoracia; order Proteinivoracales; family Proteinivoracaceae; genus Proteinivorax; species Proteinivorax hydrogeniformans. The sequence goes on from NZ_CP159485.1 coordinate 2,648,756, forward strand.
TAGCTAATGAGTTAGTCAAGGAATAAATAGTTACATATTTTGAGGCCAAAAATCCCATCAGCGGTATGCTGATGGGATTTTTTATGTATTTAATTTAAGTTAAGCTCATAGGCCGGGACTGGCCTGCTGAATAAATATCCCTGACCTGTGGGGCACTCAAAGTTTTTCAGTTTTTGTAATTGATTTTCTGTCTCTATACCTTCAGCTATAACATCATAGTTAAACTTTTTTGCTAGGTAGAGAATGGATTTTATTATTACCTCATCTTCTTTACTTTTTTCCACTTTATCTATAAAGCTTCTGTCTAGCTTAATTTGATCGATGGGGAGTTTTTTTAGGTAGTTCATAGATGAGTATCCCGTTCCAAAGTCATCTAAAGCAATTTTTACGCCGAGTTCCTTTAGGGAGTTGAGTCTTTCTATTACTTCCTCTAAGTTAGATATTATTGCAGTTTCCGTGATTTCAAAGGTTATCTGATCTAACCTTACATCATAGGAGCTCAATAATTCTTTTAGGCTGAAGATCTGCAAATCACTATTTAAAGTGGTGGTAGAAAGGTTTATAGATACCTTCAAATCTACTCCCTGCTGCTCCCACTTTTTCTTTTGATTAAGCGCTTCACTAACTACCCACTTTTCAATATCGCGAATTTGGCCTGTTTTTTCTGCAAGGGGAATAAACTCGCCTGGAGATACAAATCCGTCAGTGGGGTGTATCCACCTTACCAAAGCCTCCACGCCAGTAATACGTTTGCCCGTTAAAGATACCTGAGGTTGATAATACAGAGAAAATTGATCCTTTTCAATGGCGTGTTGAATTCGACTTGCCTTTTTTACGTAATCTATGTTTTTCTCCTCTGTTTTTTCGGTATATAGAAGTCCTTTGTCTCTACCTGTCTCTTTTGCATAGTACATCGCTATCTCTGCATTTCTTAGCAAATCTTCGGAGGTTAGGCAATCATCGGGATACAATGCTCCTCCCATGCTTACCGAAACAAAGAAGTCATAGTTGTTTACTTCCCACCTTTTTCTTACTAGGTCCTTAATTGCTCTAGCTTCTTTTACTAAATCCTCTTTACTTTGCACGTCTTGGATTAAGATAGCAAACTCATCTCCGTCTAAGCTTGCTAAAATATCAGGAGATTTTACAGCCTTACTCAATTCATTTGCTATACTTTGTAAAAATATGTTTCCAAAGTTATACCCTAGGCTATCATTAATATATTTAAAATTATCAATATCTAGGTGTAAAAGAGCTAGTCTGCCACTTTTTTTAGTGGATTTATCTATGATTTGCTTAAGCATTGCTCTGTTTGGTAACCCAGTTAACTGATCATGGTAAGCAAGATGCTTTAATGCTTGTTCTGATTTTTTTCGATTAGTTAAATCAGTTCCGATAAAGACGTACTCAGTTTCCCTTCCTTGGATTACACTGGTATTCCAAAGGACATCTAGTACCTGTCCATGCTTTGTTAAGTTTTGGGTTTCAAAATCCTTTAACTCTTTGCCCTGCTTTAGCCTTTCAAAAATCTCGTTTATGTATTTTTTATTTCCCTCCGGAATAATATAATCAACCCATTTTTTATCCATTAATTCACTTTCCTTGTATCCAAAGGTCTTTTCTCCAAAAGGATTGAGCTTTTTAAGGTTTCCATGTTCATCACCTATGACGATGATAACCTGAGCTCTTTCAAAGATATTGTCATTTAAGTCAGTTTGGTATTTAACCTCTTCCTGATATGAAGACAATTGTTTATAGGTTTTGTGAAACTCTTTAAAGGCCACATGCGCTTTTTGCGACGCATCTTTATAAAGCGCCACTCTTCTTTTTACTAAAAAGTAAACAACTATGGTGGTTAACGCCATATATACCCATGTTTTGTACTGCAAAAGATAATATATGGTCGAATTTCAACATAGTTATCCACTATAAATTCCGTTATAAAAACCCATGTAAAACTTAACAGTAAGAAAATTAAAGATATATTGAGTGCTTCTATTTTGGGATTTATTTTGTAGGGGTTTTTAATGTAGTAGTTGTTGTCACCAAAAAACTTAAACTTTTTCATCATCTACACCTCTAAGCTTATAATATCATGCATTTTGTATTATAAACTAAGCACTAAGTATAATCAATTAAATTTTTCAAAAATTTCTACTCATATACCCATTTAGCTTTATAGCCTTTTCTCCCAGCCTTTGTAAGCGACGGGGACTTTAGTCATATTTAGTAATCATAGCATAAAATCAAAGAAATATGTCAGATAAGAAAGTAGGCGTATCGTTATTTTCTTAAATGTTGGGACACTTTTTTTATCAGCCACTTCGCTTGATGCGTATGAATAATCTTCTTTTAATAGCAAGCTATTTTCTATATAAGACTCTATTTCGTCCTCTAGCTGAGCGGCAAATTGATAGCTGTCAATCACTAACATAGTTTCTGTACTCAAAAAAGCACTCCTAGAATCTAAGTTAAAGGACCCCACTAAGCTTATCCTTTCATCAAAAATATAAGATTTTGCATGAACTGTTTCCTGATCTTGGTACTCAAAAACATCAGCACCCGCATCTACAATATCCCTTCTATTCCTGATATGTCCCGACATAGCAAAGTAATTAGAGCTAGTACCTATAGAGTTTGTTAAAACTTTAGTATCTGCCTCAACATTTGCTAGGTTTAGGTATTCTTTCATAGAAGATGTAGGTATCAGATATGGACTTTGGATAATGATTGACCTTTCGGCAATTTCCATAAGCTTTGTTATATCCATCCAGACCCGCGGTTCTTTATTAAATCTTGTGATGGAGTTGTGTATTAAGGTAATCTTTTTGGTGGGATGAGATTCTTCTAGCCAGTCAAATTCTTGTTCAAATCTATGGGGGTACTTACTTTTTTGTTCAGCTAAAAAAGATCGCAGTTCTTCTCTTTTCTTATCTGCATTTCGCTGCTGCCTATTTGTTAAAGAAGAAACTGATATATCTGTGTATTCATGTTCCCAAAGAAGATTAAAATATTCAATGACATCATAAACAACACTGCCCGATGTGTCAGCGTTGTCTGTTTTAATCACCAAAACATCTCTATCATTTGAAGCTAAACCATCATACTGTGCAGGATCTAAGACAAAGTATTTGTCTCCTATATTCCTGCCACCTAGCAAGACTTTTTGTCTGTCTACGACGATAAATTTATCATGGAGGCGGTTGTTAAAAGTCCATGGCTTTGCAAGATTTAGTGGTTCATATAGTCTAAGCTCAATGTTGGGGTGCTGATAGAAAGTGTATATCACATCTTTAAGGTCACCCCTAAGGTTGTGAAATAGACCATCTAATAAAATCCTAACCTCCACTCCTCTATCAGCTGCTTCGATAATGCTAGCTAAAAATATATCTAAAGAAGTCCCTTCATGTAGTGTATAGTAAGAGATATCTAGGGATTTTTCGGCATTTGATATTAGATCTAGTCTAGTAAGACCAGACTGATACCTGTCCTCAACCAGCACCACTCTATCCGGCCCCTCTTTTTGACCATAAAATCTTTCTACGCTTTGTTCTTTTTGATATCCGTTATCATCTGTTGCTATAAATGCAAAAAGCAAAACTCCGGTTATAAAGGCGTACGCTATATAGACCACTACCATCATAAGCATAAGTTTTAATCCATTTTTAAAAAGGTTTATTTTAGACACCTCTCTTCTTAGCTAGTTTTTGCTATTTTTAATGTATTCTTTTTAACTCTTTTTAATCCTCTAATCCTACTAATATTTTTAAAATCAGATAGTTGAAATTACGAGAATAATATTTTATAATAAAAATATACCCCTATAGGGTATAAGTTAAATAATTTAATATGCAAAGTGAGAAACTAAAAACATCAATCTTTGCCAAGTAAAAAAGGAGGTTTTGATTTGATTAAATTTACTGATGCTGCAATTAAGTACCTTGAGAAGATTATAGAAGAACAAAATGTCAATTTAGACAACAGCTATGTTAGACTTTATATGGCTGCTGGTTGAGGTGGCCCTCAGCTTCAACTGGCTCTGGAAGAGTCAGCCAACTCTAATGACCAAAAGTTTGAGGAAAATGGTATAAGGTTTCTGATTAGCGAAAACCAAAGACATCATTTTCAAGACACAAAGCTTGATTTTGTTAAAGGAATTTTCGGTGGAGGAAAACTAAAATTATTACGTGTATAAAGATAGGCCAGGGTAAGCTCCCTGGCCTTTTTGTAAGTCTATTTTTCTTCGGTCTCCTCTTTATAGTCTTTTATCTTTTCAAATATTGTGGAGATGATCTGAGCATAGTCACCTCTGCCTTTAAACCCGGAGAAATACTGGTCCCCCCACAAGTTTTCTATAACAGCTTCTTTTGTAGCTTCTTTTATGATGTCTATAGCACTGTGCGACGTTAGACAGTGGTTTGATTTTACAAGCCTTAGGTGTATCCAATCACTTGCTTTATATACAACTAGAGCAATGTCTGCCCCTAGCTCTAAAAACATCATTGCAGTGTAGTAAAGAAAGTTCTTTTCTGTATTGCTAAATATGAGAAGAACATCATCAAAATCATGAAGCTTTGCCGATGTGGCAGCTATAAGCTTTTGTTTTCTTTCTAACTTTCCGCTTACCCGAAAGGTATTTAACACTGTGCTATATCCTATGTTACCATCTTGCAAAATACTTCCAAGGTCTGATATGGCGTTGTTCGAGGCTTTGGTTAGCTGAACTGTATCTCCTAATATTCCAGCCGCTAGACTTAGAGCTACTGCAGGGGTTATAGGTTTTTCCAAATGCTTATACAAAGCGTAGACAAGTTGGCATGTAGCGTCTACTTCTTCATGTATATAACTCATTGCTTTTTCCTTTAGTGTGTTTGTTGGATGATGGTCTATCAGTAGAAAGTTATCTAAAGAGATATTAGGAAGCTGCTGTCCATCAGCTGTATCAACAACAATGGTCAAATCATACTTTGCAGGGTCGGGGTTTACAATTACTTTTGCAGCTAGCTTTTTTATAAGCTCGATAGCATGCTCAGATATTTTCTGCGGCACAGCTAAAGTACCACCTAAAAGCTCTGTCAGTGCAAAGCCTGCACCTATTGCATCATTGTCTGCATCATCATGACAAAGTATTAAAATATCTTTTTCTTCGTATTTTTGCAAGAAATTAATGAAATTGTCCATGGAATTCATTCTTTATATCACCTGTCTTTACTAATATCACTAGCCCTATAGCAATACAGTGCATTTTATTTCACTAGCTTAAATATATTTAAGCTCTCTTTGTAGCTCAACGCCAAACTTGTCTTTAACTGTTCTTTGGATATGTGCAACTAAATCCTTAACATCCTGGCTAGTGGCAGCCCCTTTGTTGACTATAAACCCACAATGTTTTTCAGAGACTTGGGCTCCACCAATGGAAAATCCTCTCAACCCGCAGTCCTGTATAAGTTTTCCTGCATAATAACCTTCCGGTCTCTTAAATACAGAACCAGCTGATGGCATATTAAGTGGCTGCTTTGATTTTCTTTTTTCTGATAGTTCATCAATTTTTGCCTTTATTATCTCTTTATTACCTTTTTCTAGCCCTATAGTTGCTTCTAAAATAACAGTGCCATCTTTTTGAAAAGTGCTGCTTCTGTAACCAAATTCCATATCATCTTTTAGATATGTTTTTATTTTCCCGTCTACTATGCCAGTTACTTCACAAACAACATCTCCCATTTGTCCCTCATATGCACCGGCGTTCATAAATACTCCTCCACCAACACTTCCCGGAATTCCCACAGCAAATTCTAACCCTGCAAGGCTATGTTCCATAGCTAGGAGACTTATAGACTCCAATGTGGCCCCACTCTGTGCTTTTACTTTAATTTCATCAATCACTTCGCTTTTGGTAAATTTTTCTCCTAGATAAATAACAACACCTCTAAGCCCTTTATCATCTATAAGTAGATTAGAACCCTTGCCTAGTACATAATAAGGAAGCTCTTGTTCTGCTGCCACATCTAGAGCCCAGCTAATCTGCTCTACTTTAGACGGGATTACAAAAAATTCTGCCGGCCCACCAATTTCAAAGGTTGTATAAGGTGCTAAGATATGTTCTGTCTTAACATTCTCCGTTGGTATTTTTCGGGTTAGCTGTTCTACAATTTTATCCATTTAAATCACCTCTAAGTTAATTAGGTCACTCATTCTTAATACTTCAATATATTATTATACCTAAAAAAAGGTTAAAACCAAAATTTTTCAGCTAAATCTTAAAAAAAAGCGCTACTAAGTGTAGCGCTTTTTAAAATATTATCCTCTTGTATTGTGCCAAACCTTAACCATCCCAAAACCACAATCGTTTTTATTTCCAAAACCAGCATGATAGCCGATTTCTATCAGCTCTTTGCTTCCTTTTACCTTAAAAGGTATCATATAACCCATAATCTTTTTACCGTCATAATTAATCAAACGACTAGGCCTGCTTTTTTTCTGCATATATTTAGAGTCAAAATAAAATGAAAGGTTTTCATCCTTAGGGAAGCTTTTATTAATAATGTAGTACTTTCTAATAAGATCTTGACGTAAATTCTCACCAAAAAATTCCCCATCTATACTGGAGTATTGTTCTTTTCCCCCACCTGCAGCATGGGCTATGGTGATAGGGGACATACAGGTAAAGTCCATCTCATCGTAAAAATACGGATGCTCAAGTAGCCTCGCTTGGGTAAACTCAAGCAAAGTATCGCCAAGATACACATAGCCACAGATTGTTAATCCCTTTACAATAGTTTCTAGAAAACTATGGTCCGGTGATGATATATACCATTGAATCTGCTCTGAACCAGAGATCATTTTACCGCCTGAAATGGAATAGTCCTTTAGATAAAGTTGAGAAAACGTGTGCAAACTTTGTGGTTTTTGCTCATCACTAGAAAATGCTACCTTTTCCGTAGATTCAGCTATTATATTTGAGAGATGATGATTATAATTAAAGTTTATAGCTGTCCCCTTACTACATCGAAAATTAACTTCCAAACGCATATTAAACTCCCCCAATTAAAAAATATACTTAGAGAAAAAAATCACTAGCTCTAGTAAAAAAATCAATTTCATAAAATACGATTTAAATCTCACTTATATATTAGCAAGGTTTTAGGCAGATGTAAACAGTAATTTGCATAGTATTTTTTAGAAGTTTTATAATAATATGTACAACTAAACAGGTATTTGAACATTTGCTCAGATTTTATCACGTAAGCTAAGTGACAATAACACTAAAAAGGTGCTGCCTATTTACTTTTAAGGCCAGCACCTTTTTATACAACTATAAAATCTTGTTTGCCCCTAAAGCTTGTTTAGCTTTGTCTAAATCATCAGGGTTTACCATAATTACAGGTCCTGCACAACCCATACCGGATTCTGCATAAATACCTTCCTTCCAAAGAACTTGAACTCCATCATCAAGTTGAAGAATGTCTATGCCTGTAATTTCTTCAGTTACTGTTTTCTTAGGTGGCGCAGTAACCTCTTCAGTTTTTTGCGAAGGCTTTGCTAGGTCTGCTAGTATTTCTTTTAAACCAGCCTTATCTCCCTGCTTAAACTGTTTTTTAGCAGTAGCAGGCAGGTCTCCTGCTACCATCTCGTATGTGTACTGAAGAGCGCCACTAACTACAGGAGCGCCAGAAGCTCTTGAAATAATTGATATTATATTCTCCATATTTCTTCCTATGCCAGGACCATAGCCCCAACCAACGGTTTCCTTCTGGCCACCAGTATTTGAAGCGGTAAAGAGTTTCATCAGGATATTCCCTGTTAAGGTATCACATACAACTACATCACAGCTACCTGCTAAAATATCGTTTCCTCGAAGAACCGAGCCTCCATCTTTACGCACACTTTCTCCCATACTAAATTCAAGTCCGTTATCTTTAAGTGTGTTTAATGCTTTTTCTACCTGACGTGCCCCTTCTACGTTGAGTACCCCTACAGTAGGGCTCTTTATGCCGCCACTTTTAGCAGCAGAAATACCCAAAATAGCATTTAAGATCATAGCTTCTACTCTTTGCGCAGCAGAGGTGCCTGTAGTTGTTGCTATATACATCTCTTTACCGGAGCCAATAGCATTGACTTTTCCTACGGTAGATGTCCCTAGAGGGAAGTTATAATGAAGTGTAACTGCTCCTTGGACTTTCTTTTCCTTAAGGAGCTTCTCCAAATAGCTATGAGCTTCTTTTTCACAATCAGTATTATATTGCTCAAAAGGAGCATCCGTCTTAGGGCCTATAATAACTACGTCTAAAAGTGGGTTTTTTGAGCAAGCCATTAGCGCACCTTGCACTAACTCCTCCGCCAAAAGCTCACTCCCAATTGTTGTTAATGCCACTTTGATTTTATGGGCAGTATTCTTACCTTCTAAGGCATCCGCCATTTTTTTAAGGGCATTTGATACTTGTTTTTCATGGGTCATATTAGCACCCCCTAATTTTCGAATTTCTCTGCTACTTCTCGTAGAGCCTTTGCAAGAAGTTCTTTTGTTTTGCCTGTATCTGCTTCGGTTTCAGCAGCTCCTGTATTTTTATCGATTACAAACGATACACCGTCAAATTGGTTTGTCATTCGAGCTAGGAACAAGCTACCCTTACCGATAATCATAGCTTTTTCAATCTCGCCATTTAGGATAGCGGAAACACCATGGCCGATATAGGGAACTCCAGAAGGAATATGACCTTGTGTCGGAGCAAATCCTGGCATTCCATGCTTTTCTACAAAGGCAGGAATATCTTTGCGTTCTATATCCCCTCTTTTAACTCCTAAAGCGGCAATCATTTTGTAGTTTGCTGTTGGAACATCCCCAGCTCCTGCTGGAACTGTTATCTCAGGGTTTTGCATCTCCACAGAGTATTTATCTATTTGATCGATACCCATATTTGCTCCATCTAAGGGATCAGTTACTATACCCTTAATAACTGCCTGAGGGGAAGACCCGGCGCCGATGGTGTGTCTTCCAACTATATCTGTACGAATAACTGGATTTACCCCATCATTTTCACTAATCATCACAGCAAAGCTACCAAGTACGTCCTCTAATATTGGTAGTTCTTTTTGCATGTGGTCTTTTCCATTCATGCCAAGTTTTGCTGTTGCACCACCAGCTACTACTGCTACATTTTTAAATACTCCTGCTTTAACTAAAGCTGCTGCATTAAGTAGGGCGTGAGCAGGTGCTGCACAAAAGCCTCTCACGTCAGAACCGGTTGCGTTTTTACATCCAGCTATCTCTCCTATAGCTTTTGCAAAGTTTCCGCCACCTCTTTGGTTCATATCTCCACAAGCTTCTTCTGACGCTTCAATAATATAATCCACTTCTTCTAAATCAACATCGCTATTTTTTCCTAATTGTAAAAGAGCTAAAACTGCTGATGCTTTAGCCGCTATATTTTCTAAGATTATGTGAGAGGTTAGGTTTTTATCCGTTTCATGTCCTCTTTTAACACAGCCTACCAGTTCATCTTTCATATAAAGTGGTTCAGCGCCATTTTCTAAAACCTTTTCTAGGCTTTCTTTGTCCCAGCCCTTATCAAGTTTTGCTAGGTCTATCTTTGAGATTGTAGGGTGCTGAGCTAGTTTTTCCTTTGCCTTTGCAGCAAATCCTTCTTCAAGTACTACTAGTTCAAAGGTATCGCATATAGCCATTAGTCCATAAAACTCATCTTCTGGCATTACTTCACCAAATTTGGCATAGCGAGATGCTTCATTCATCTGGTTTTGGTGCCAAGGCTTCTCAAGTTTTGAAAGATCTTCTGGGCTGATGCCACCAATATAAGCTTGGTTTGGTGGGTAAGCAACCACTTCGTCAAACTTTCTCAATTTGTTCGGTAGTTCTTTTAAATATTCGCTATTAGCATTTTTGTTTCTTTCTTCGGTTTGTGTAGTTCCTTGATGTATTAGTAGGTTTGGCGTATGAACTAACGAATACGCAGTTGATTTTATTACAGGAAAGGTCATTTAGTACACCTCCAGGTTACAAAAAGGGTAATGATCAAATAATCACTACCCTTTTATTGATTTAATCTTCAAATACTGTTTGCCCATCTACTTCGGTGGTCAAAGCAGAAAGGGACTTTTTAACTATTCTTTCTCTTATTTCTTTCTCATCCTTTTTAGATGCTTCAGGATCTCCTAAAGGATAAGGGATAGCAATAGCTGGTACAATTCTATTTGCTCCAACTGTCATAGAAATTGGCACTACTGTACAAATATGAACAACCGGCATGCCAGCTGATTCTATTTCTTTAACCATCGTTGCACCGCAACGAGTACAGGTGCCTCAGGTGGAAGTTAATATAACACCGTCAACTCCGTCTTCCACTAGCTGCTTTGCGATGTCAGCAGCATAAGCTTTTGAGTTTGCAACAGAAGTACCGTTACCTGTTGTACTATAGAAGTAAGGATGGATAGAACCTATTTCACCATGCTCTTCCATTTCTCTTAGTACGTCAACAGGAAGGACTCTATCGGAGTCTTCGTTAGCATAAGTTGGGTCATAGCCACCGTGGGCTGTTTCATAAGTCTCTTCTGTTAAATCTTTTACCCCTTCAATGCTATACTTTCCGTATTTAGAGGCAGAAGATGACTCAATTCTATCTGGGTTATTTTTAGGCACAATTCCCCCAGAAGTAACTAGCGCTATTTTAGCGTTTTTAAGATCTTTTATAGCTGGTTGTGGCTCAACTCTATCAAAATCTGGCATCGGATACTCTGTGGTAAATTCCTCACCTTTTAGTTTAGAGATAAGCATATCTACCGCTCTTTCGGAACCACGCTTTTGGGCAAAGTAGTTCTTTCTAATTCCTCTTGGGTAGTAGTTATCTTCTTTAGAATCTACCTCTTTACCTTCAGCTATTTTTTTTGCGATGTTTACCATATCTTTAACAGCTACGCCCATACCTCTAGCAGAGTTTTTGGTTTTTACGATATACCCAAATTTAGAGTACATTTCTACGCCTGGATTTTCTTCGTACATGCCACCAACTACTGGCACACCAAGTTTTTCAAAAACTGCCTGAGCAACAGCTCCACAAGCCACTCCATAACGACCTGCATTAAAAGCGGGACCACAGATAACCATATCAGGCTTATGTTTTTCAATCAATTCAATTACTTCTTGGGAGCTTTTTTCGATATCTGCATTAAAGTAGGTGTCTCCACAAATTACTGTAGCTACAATCTCACCTACGTCCTGCAGCTGGCCAGATAAAGCCATGCCTGGCCCTACTACTCCTTCTTTATCCATAGGTGCCACATCGGCTTTTTCTTCACCACCGATTTGTCCAAAAAACTGGTTAAGGTAGTGAACTATCCTAATTTTAGCCATGGACTCCCCTCCTTTTTTAAGTTTTCTTCTTTAAAGAGAGTAATTACTTAGAGCCTTGCTCTCTAAATGTTTTTACTTCATCTGCTATTTCATCAACTTCTAGTACCATTTCCATCATACTGATTTGCTCATCATATACGCCTTCATCAGCTAAAGACTTAATTTCATCTTCAAAGATGTGATATACTTTGAGTCCTAACTGGACTCCTGCCAATGGACCTGCAAAGGTAGGGTCTCCAACAGTAACGGTTTCAGCTGCTAAACCAGAAGCTTCAGCTTCTGCTCCACCTAGAACTACTACTAGGTTTTCAGCACCATGCTTTTCCGCTAACTCTTTAATTCTACCTTGATTTTCTAAGTCCATTGCTCCTGCGGCAGTTCAGACAAAACACTCTGTAGTTGTAAATACAACTTCACCGCCGAAAGACTTTATGCACTCTTCGATGGCTGGACCAGGAATGCCATCTCTGTCGCCTAATATTACAAACTTTTTGTCTTTCATTTAGACTACCTCCTTAAGTTTTTGTATTTTAATTTTTATAATCCTTTTGCAGAAAGCTTGTTAAATCCTAATTCGTTAGTAGCTCCTGTGATAGCCTGCAACTCAACGGTTATTGAACCGTCTTTGTTTAAACTACCATCGAAACCACCAGCTATAACGTCTGCTACTTCTTGATAACCAATTACTTTATCCATAGGTGGCAGTGTAATTACTTCATTAGCATTACCACCGGTTACCACAGCATCAGCTAACTTATCAGCATCAGCTAAAGATTGACTTGCTCCATCTCTACCTGCGTACTCATCTGTTACTAAAACGGTTTTAACACCTTTTTTCTCAATTTTAGTACAGTTCATGATAAGGTCTGTATCTGGGTTTCCAAACCCTTCCTCAGAGATTACTGCACCGTCAAGTTTAAGCATTTCTACTAGCTTAGCGGTGTAATTTGAGGAGCGAACTTTGTCTAGTAGTGTTACGTTTTCATTTGTAACAATTACCCCTACAAAGTTGATATCTTTACCATGCCTTTTGTATAAGTCATGGATTACCGGACTATTTAAGTGATGGTAGGTTGTGTTTTTGTCACAAGCTGATACACAGTTACCACTAATAATAGCTCCGTCCATTACTTCTGTAGGCTTTATTATGGTTGGCAGCATTTTCTTAACGTCCACACCATATAGGTAAGTGTCATGAAGCAGACCTTGACTTTGCAGCATATAAACATATGCTACCCTAGGAAGATCTTTATATTTTTCATAACCAGAAATGAAATCTAAAGTTTCGTACTCAACGTACTCAGAAACTTTTTCGTTTTCACCTAATTTCCCTAGATATTCTCCAGCTTTTAAGCCAACGTATCTAACAGCTTCTTCATGCTCGTGCTGCTTAATACCTTCGTTTGGCGTGCAGTCTATTACAATATTGATATTTTTTGAAAATGGTGTATATTCTGCACCTGGACCTGACATGTCAACAATACCTTCTTGGAATCCTACTATCTTACCTGTTGTGACAGCTGTAACTCCTTTTAAAACATGAGTTGTGCCTTCTCCAACAGTTTCAGCTTTTCCAAGTACTCCTGGGAAAATGTTAGCGTCAGACCCCACTTTTACTCTAGGCTCTACTACATCTTTAACTGGTACTATACGAACAGAATCACCTGGCTTAACTATTTGAATATCCATAGACTTTAGGCGATGATCCCCACCGATGTAGTCTAATAGTTCCTCTTTGTTTACAACAAGGGTACCTTCTTTGATTTCTGAATTCTCCCCAAAAATCACGTCGGTAATTTGGATATTTCCAACTTTTAAAGTCATGGACTCACCTCCCTATAGGGTTTCTTTGATCTTACCTTCTAAGTCTTCGATGGTGAAGTCTTTAGAAAGTTCCCAAACTTTTTCTCCACCTTTATAAAGTATTATGGTTGGTAGGCCTAATACTTTTTGAGATATAGCTAATCTTCTGTTTTGAACAATGTTTAGTTTGCCAAATTTGATTTGGTCTCCATACTTTTCAGCTAGCTCGGTTACTTGAGGCATAAGCTCCATGCATGGCTCGCATTTAGGACTCCAATAGTCTACTAACACATAGCCGTCTGCATTTAGAACTTCTTCTTCAAAATTCTTTTTATCAAATTCTAACATGTTTTCACCTCCTTTAAAATTTGTTTAAGCTTTCGCTTACCTTTTCTTTTGTAACATTTTCTTTTAAAGTTAAACTCGGATTTCCATCCTTAAAGATTACTAGAGATGGAACTTCCGAAATTTCATAACGTCGGGAAACTCTCAAGTTTCTATAGGTATCAATTTTTACTAGTTTAAATTTATCTGTATCTATCTCTTTTTCTAGCTCTGCCATTAGATCTAAGCTTTCTTCACTTCCTGGACTCCAAAAATAGACTGCAACTGGCTTTTGTACATCTAACACTTCTTCTTTAAACATTTCCTCTTCAGAGATATACTTTTCTGCAGAGGTGGCTGCAATAGCGCCGTCGGCAGCAGCTGTAACTACCTGGCGTAAAAACTTCTGCCTTACATCTCCAACTGCATAAATTCCATCTTTAGATGTTTCCATCATTTCATTTGTAATAATGTAACCTCTATCATCTAACTTTATTACATCTTTTAAAAAATCTGTTTTTGGTACGGTTCCTACATAGATAAATACACCATTAGCCTCTAACTCAGAGATTTCTTTTGTTTTTAAGTTTTTAATGTTAACTCCTTCTACGATTCCGTCACCTTTGATTTCTTCTAGCACGCTGTTCCAGACAAATTCTATTTTAGGGTTTTTGAAAGCTCGTTCTGCAATAACTGGTGTTGCATCTAAAATTCCTTCATCGTGTATTACTATAACTGTTACTTTAGCAGCAAACTTTGTTAAAAAGATTGCCTCTTCGATAGCTGAGTCACCATTTCCTACTACCACAACATCTAGGTCTTCATAAAAGTCTGCGTCACAAGTTGCACAGTAAGAAACTCCTTTTCCTCTTAGGGCTCCTTCGCCTTTAACTCCAAGAACTCTTGGCTCAGCTCCAGTAGATACTACGATGGTTTTTGTAAGATATTCCTCGCCTTTTTTGGTTTTAATTCTCTTTACAAAACCTTCATCGATAATATCTTCTACTTGATCTTTTACAAATTCTGTACCAAAGTGCTTTGCATGTTCTTCCATCTTTGACGTTAACTCAGGTCCAGTTGTCTTACCAAAAAATCCTGGGTAGTTTTCCATTTCCTCAGTGGTTGCTGCCTGCCCACCTACTTTACCTTTTTCGATAAGTAGTGTTGAAAGCTTAGAACGAGATCCATAAATTCCTGCAGCTAAACCTCCTGGTCCAGCACCTATAATAGTCATATCATATACTTTTTCCATGTTTAGACCTCCTTGATTTTTTATTTTAAACACCCCTTAAACATTTCAAGGTCGATTAGTTTATAGTCTTCCTCTATTTGGGGAGTTATAAAAACATCTTTATCAAAATCTTTCGCCTTAACTATGGCGTCCTCCAAAACAGTAAGTGAAAAAAAGTCTAGCTTTGCATCGTGCTTACAAACCACTACTGTTTTAAACAAGTTTCGATAAGGCTTAATGCTGCTGGCTAAAGGATGATTTACAAGTTTGTACCCAACATGTATTTTGTCTCTGCTTATTTGCAACACCTTAGGAAGAGATTCTGCCCAAAGTAAGTGCATGTACTCTTTATCACATTCTTTATTAAAAAAATCTTTTACCATATCATTATTTGTTATAATTATTTTTTCCATATTTTTCACCCTTAAATTAAAATAAGACAACAGCACATTTGCCGTTGCCTCTGTCTACTAACCTGAGAGATTTCCCCTTTTCAGGGTTGCTCCGTCGGTGTCCTAAGACTTTCCAGAGTTTGGTCACAACACGGTCCTTTTTACCTGAGAGGTTAAAAGCTTACTGGCGTTGTAAGCTCCTTTGCTCCTTCGGCGCCACCTAAGGTGGACTCTCCCGCATTGGTCATCCCAGCTATTAAATTTTATGCAATAAGATGCACAGCTTTTGTTGGTTTATATTTCTTTGTATATATACTATTCTAGCGAAGTGAAAAAAATCCTTTTCAACTCTTCCATAGTTGTTTATACATGATATAAGATTTTCTTATACTGCCTGAATTCATAGGGGATAAGGGAGTTTTATTTTTTTAAAAAAATAATTAAATTTAAAAGGAGTTTAATTCCTTACCCAATCTATCTGCTTACAGGTCCTGTCTTTGTAGTATACGCATTCCTAGTAGAACTCCCCAAGCCTTACCTTTCTCATCAAAATAGAACTTTATTTTCCGCCCTCTTTTGCTGAGCATTAAAGTATCTTTTGCTGTAGCTATTAAATCATAGCTTTTATCTCCTAATTGACAGACAGGTCTACCATCTTTAGTTTTTATAATTAGCTTCTGTCCTTCTGCAGATTGATAGGTCCCCACTAATGAGTCTATTTCCTTTGCCTTCATTTTATAACGAGTGGGTATGTCAGACTCTTGATTAATAGGTAAGCCTAAAGTTGTGTTAACAGCAGCTTGCCAAATTTTAGCTGCTGAAACGCCACTAACATTTGATAGCACAGCTACGACCACTTTTTCTTCAGGTATAAAAACAAAATTGGAGGATACTCCCGGTTGGCTCCCCCCATGCTCTACTAAAGTAACTCCCTTATAATTTATCCGTTAGTGTAAAATTATTGTAGGATTTAAGCAGGAAAAATACTTTTAAAAAAAGAAGAGGAACCTCAAAATTCTCCACACGAGAATAATCCTAACAAAGGAGTGAGGTTCCTCATGGAAATAATTCGCGTAATAGAAGAAAAAATCCTTCATGTAACTGAAAAAGTTTTAGAAACTCTTGAAGGAGGTATTGACTACAATACTTTTACTAAAGAATTAAAAAAGGAACTAGATGGTCTTGGTGTAGGGATAATGCAAGAAGTAATTGAAGCAATGGATCAACAAATAGTTAAAGATAAAAAAGAACGAAAGGACTGGGTCATAGAAAGAAAAGGCGACTATAAAAGTATACTCACCCCTTTTGGTGAAATGACCTATAAACGAACATACTTTAAAAACAAAGAGACTAAGAAATATTCCTATTTAGCAGATGAAAATGCTGGCATAACAGCACATATGAGAATAGAACCTACTTTAAAATCCGAGTTGCTTGAAGCTACTACAAAGCTTTCGTACGAAAAAGCAACACAGGAACTAAGCCGATATAACTCAGAGTTAAAGTTAAGCAAACAAACAGCTGCTAATACAGTAAGAGACTTTAAGGCAAAAGATTATGAGATCCCTTGTGATAAAAAAGAAGTTCCCACACTTTATATAGAAGCCGATGAAGACCATTTATCAGTACGCTCTAAAAGGGGAGCACAAGCTAGACTAATCTATGTTCATGAAGGCGTAAAAGAAGTTAATGGTAGGCGTATGCTAATAAATCCTAAGTATTTTACCTCTATTGATGAAAAGCCGGAAGACTTTTGGTTTAGAGTCTGCGATTTCATATATTCCCAATACGATGTTAATTGTATCAATGATATTTATATACTAGGCGATGGAGCAAAATGGATACGCTCAGGGCTGGAATACATTCCTAGCTCCACGTTTATCTTAGATAAGTTTCATTTATCTAAATACATCATAATGGCTACAGCTCATGCTCCAAACTTAAAGACAAAGATTTATAAAAACATAAAGAAGCTAGATAGAGAGGCTGTCTTAGAAAACTTAAAAGAAGCACTTGCAAAGGCAGATAGCAAACCAAGGAAAAAGAGAATACAAAAAACTATAACCTATATTAAGAACACTTGGGATGGTATAAAGGCATCAATTGAAAATCCAGAGATAGGGTGCAGTGCCGAAGGGCATGTGAGCCATGTTTTATCATCCCGTTTGAGCAGTCGCCCTATGGCTTGGAGTCTAAATGGGGCAAAAAAAATGGCATCTATGCGAGCTGTGGAGGCAAACAAAGAGCAAGTTAAAGACCACTACCTAGAAACTTATAAGCAAAAAGACAATAAAGTAATTGAATTGACAACTGAAGTTAGGAAACAGTTAAAAGATTTAAAAACGAGAAAAAAGATTGGCAAAGAAAGTTTTAGTAATGTTCCAGTAATGGAATATGGAGTAAACTTAACAAGAGTAGCGCTAAGAGGCCTTAATAATAAAATTAGCATTTAAACTAAAATGTTCTTGGTGAGCCCGGAGGTTACAGTAGTGGCGCCGCAGGGAAGCCTTGGCAGACGGGGGCCCGCCTGTGGTATAATGTCCTATACCGATGGGTTGGAAAAAAATGTAATGTCCTCGGAGCCGCCCATCGGTTTTTAAACAAGAACCACAGGCGGGGTGGATGTCAAGGCCGCCACGGTCTTGTTAAATGTTATATGTATTGTGGAAGTGAGGTTCCTTTTTTTAACCTACAGTGTCTTGACACTATCAATTTATCCTTGATTTTAAAGCGTAGCCATTAGTAAGTGTTATTATCTAACTTATAGACAGGCTGGTACATCTTATGGACCTTGTCCTCTTTTATACTATAACTTTTGTCTATATAAAGCTGTCCATATTTTAATAAGTCCTTGATACAAGAACGAATTCCCCCTCCGACCTCGTAATTTCCAAGCGACGGCCAGAGCTGCTTTTCAAGTTTGTTCTCTTTTTTATTATAATTATAGGGTACGGAAACATTTGTGTATCTTTCTACCTCCTCAATGCTAAAGGTAAAACGGTACATATTCAGAGGATCTAAGATGCATATTTTCCTCTTCCATTAGCTGTTCAGCATATTCTTCAAACGCCTTCCAATCCACATTATCCCCCCCTAGTTAGACTAACCATTATAAACCTATTTCTACACTCGAACCTTTAACACCTTTAATTTTCTGTTAATTTGTGGACTCATAATTGCTGTAATCGTTACCGCATAAAGTGAAACTTTGAAGTTTGGGGGGCTTACAGCCAGTTGACCTGAGATACAAAAAGATTCCAACCATCAAAGTCGATGATCAGAACCGTTTTTTATTTGTTTTGGGCTAGATACGTCCCAGCCTCTTTTGTTTATTTTACTAAAGCTATTGCTTCCATCTCCACTTGGACATCTTTTGGCAAACGGGCAACTTCAACGCAAGAACGAGCAGGCGGATTTTCTGTAAAGTACTGACCGTATATTTCGTTTATTTTTCCAAAATCGTCCATGTTCTTAATAAATACTGTCACCTTAATAACGTTGTCCATTGAGCTGCCAGCAGCCTCAACAACTGCTTTTAGGTTGTCTAGCACTAGCTTTGTTTGCTCTTGCACATCTTGAGTAGGGATTTCCATACTTTGTGGATCTAGAGGAATTTGACCAGAGGTAAAGACCATATCCCCAACCTTATTTGCTTGTGCATAGGGGCCAATGGCTTTTGGTGCTTTTTCTGTTGAAACGATAGTTCTGTTCATTAATGAAACCTCCTTAAATTTTTTGATATAATAGTATTATAGGTTAACCTTTAAATATCCTGCAAAAAAATAAATGAGGTGAATGTTATGTGTGTTTATAAGTTTAATAACGATGGTTTAAATATTTTTGTATCCACAACCGATATAGGCTCTTTTAAGACAGATGCTGCTACAAAGCTTCCTCCTGCAGAAAGCTTTAAAAGGCTACATGAAAAAACCGGTGTACCTTTAGATAGAATTGTGCGCCCGAATTTAGCCAACGATTGCTATCACAAAAAAGTGAACCTAGCAGACGGAGGGCGTGGCGTGCTCACCTCAAAAGAGATAATAAAAGACATAGATGGGCTAATAACTACTGACGTTGGTCTATACTTGGCGATTACAACAGCTGACTGCTATCCCATTGTGTTACATGACTTTCGCAAAAATATCTTGGCTTTAGCCCATGGTGGCTGGAGAGGGGTTGTGGGTAGGCTAGAAGTTAGCCTACTTAAAAGAATGCTAACTTTAGGTGCTAGGCTTGAAGATATTTCTGTAACTTATGTAGCTGGCATCTGCGATAAATGTTATGTGCAACATGATCAATATTTATATGACGTGTTTATCAATAAATACCGTTACCCTTCCAATATTGTTGGTAAAAAAGGTGATTTTTATACTGTTGATATAGCGGCGGCTTCACAGCATAATTTGCGACAGGCAGGTTATCGAGGAAGTTTTAATAACTTAAACTTGTGTAATTTTTGTGACGAAAAACTATTCTCGGTACGCAGAGATGGAAGAAATACCGGTCGTATTATAACTTTAGTCGGTATGGATCAATAGCTACTTTAAGGTATCCATATAGAAATTTAAAAATTCCTTAGCATCGACTTTAAGACAAACGTCTACAGGATGACCTGTGTCACTTTGTACAATCTTACCTCTCTTAACACCCTCTTCTTCAACAACCTCTAAATACATAGGGGTTGTTTTTACTATCTCTTCGGTTATAGCCACTCCCACAGCTAGCGGGTCATGTAAAGCGCATCCTGATAACTTATTTACATCCCTATACTTACCTAAATAAAATCTTGTCATTTCAACTACTGCATCTGCTATTTTATTGTTATAACCTTTAATCTCCTCTAAATTTTCAGCTGTTAGTAGTACCTTTAGCGTTACATCAAGGCCTACTAGCTTTTTATTGCAGCTGCTTGAAAATACAGCGCCTGCAGCCTCAGGGTCGGCATAAATGTTAAACTCAGCTTCTTCAGATACATTTCCCTTCACATTAACAGCTCCGCCCATTATTATGATTTCTGCTATTTTACTTTCTATGTTTGGATATTTATTTAAAAGCTTAGCAATGTTAGTCAAAGGCGCTACAGCAATGATAGTAACTTCATTAGGATATTTATTAATTTGTTCAGCCATAAAAGATATTGCATCCTGAGAAGAGATATTTTCTTCAGTTTCTGACCAACTAAAAAAACCAAGCCCTGTTGGTCCATGAATGTGCTCAGCTGTATGAACTTTCTTTTTTAAAGGCATCGCCGCTCCTGCATAAACTTTGCATTTTGCGTTTAAAATATCTAAGATTTTAGCGGCATTTTTTGTGGTTTTGTCTAAAGATAGGTTGCCTGCTACTGTGGTTACTCCTAAAATATCTAATTTTTCACTTTTAAATGCTAACGCAAGAGCCATTGCATCGTCTATTCCAGGGTCTACATCTAAAATTACTTTTTTCATTTTGTTCCTCCTATTAAAAAATTTCATTTATCCTAGGCAAAGAGCTCTGGGCACCCATTTTTGTTACAGTTTTTGCAGCCACTTTAATGGCAAAGCCTATGGCCTTTTCTATATCTTCACCTCTTGATAGCGCTGCAGCTAGCGCCCCAGAAAAACTATCCCCTGCAGCTGTCGTGTCAACTGTCTCTACTTTTATATTTGCAAATTCAGTTTGCCCATTTTCATTAAATAGTATAGCTCCATCTCTGCCTAAGGTTATAATCACTTGCTTTACTCCTTTATGCAAAAGAAATTCAGCTGCTTTGTTTATACAGTCATGCCCAGAAATTTCTTTCGCTTCCCCTTGATTTGGCTTTATGATGTCTATATATTGATAGATACTTTCTGGAATTGTTAATGCAGGTGCGGGATCTAATATTACTGTGGCTCCAGCACTTTTTGCTATTTTTGCAACATGCTCTACTGTGGGAAGGGGTATTTCAAATTGAAGTAAAACGGTATCTTTAGATGATATTAAGTCGTTGGGTATATCCTTAGGCTCTAACAGACCATTTGCTCCCGGTATTACCACGATAGAATTTTCGCCTACTTCATCTATTGTTATAGCTGCTAAACCAGTCTGATTTTTTTTAAAGCTAATATAGTCGGTGTTTATATTCTCACGTTTTAGATCCTCAAATATTTCAAGCCCATATTGATCGTTACCAACTGCGCCAACCATCGTAACTGAAGCGCCTAGCCTTGCAGCTGCAACAGCTTGGTTTGCTCCTTTGCCACCATTAAACTGGAAATGTGTATCACCTATCACAGTTTCCCCAGGTATAGGATGCCTTTTCGTATTAAAAACTAGATCTTTGTTAATGCTTCCAACTACTATAACTTTTGACACAATTATCATCCCTTCTGCAATGATATAAATATGATTTTCTAAAAAAAGCTACAAAAATATTTGTTAAAGCATTATAATGAAAATGAATAAAGTTTAGGGGGTCGTAATATGATTAAGGCCATACAGAAGAATATTCATTTTTTTACCGGTTTAGGATATGCTACTATTTTTGGTTTTTCTTTTATGTTCACTGCTGAGATTTTAGAATACATCTCTTCACCGTTTCATCTTTTAAGCTTTCGCTTTATATTTGCTTTTTTAACTATGACGATAGTTCAGCTTGCGTTAGGCAGCAGGTTGAAGGTTAAGAAGGTACCTATTTCCAAAAAGTTGTTATTGCTGGTATTTTTCCAGCCTTTTCTTTACTTTAGCGCTGAGACAACAGGGGTTAGGATGACCTCTTCTTCAGAAGCAGGTATGATGATTGCATTGATTCCAATTTTCGTAGCAATATTTAGCGCCATATTCTTGAAAGAGCATCCAAAAAAAATTCAAATCCCTTTTATCTTGTCGTCTGTTTCAGGGGTTGTCTTTATTGCCATCATGCAAGGAAGGGCTGATGGTGAAGTTATTTCTAATTTAGCTGGAATTATAGTTTTGCTTGTGGCAGTATTGGCCGGTGCCGGTTTTAACATAACTTCCCGTAGTCTTTCTGTGTCGTTAACACCATTTCAACGCACTTATTCTATGATGGGGGCAGGCGCTGTTATATTTACAAGTATAGCGGTTATACAGCAAGCTGTAAGGGGTGAATTAACTTCCTTTTTCCAGCCTCTTACATATACTGAAGTACTCTTTCCATTACTTTACTTAGGTATTTTATCTTCAGTTGTAGCATTCTTTTTAATTAACTTTACATTGTCGAGAGTTAGCGCAGCTCAAGGGGCGGTATTTGCAAACCTTGTAACAGTAATTTCTATCACCGCTGGTGTTTTTATTAGAGGTGAGTCCTTCTACTATTACCACCTGATTGGAGCTATCTTTATTATAACCGGTGTGCTTGGTACTAACCTTTTAGGAAAACAAACGCCTGTGTCCACAAAAAGCCTATATGTAAAACAAAAAGCAAGTTAAGGTAGCTATCTATAGCTTTATCATGCTAAAACAATTTAAATTCCTGGTAAGAGTAATTTCTTAACAGGAATTATTTTATTTAAAATAACTGCATGGCCGCCTACAAGGACATTTTTGTTTGGTGCCCTTTAGCTCTTTTTCACCTTTAATCTCTTTTAAGTCACCGAAGGCTTGACTTACCTTAGTGTCTTCCCCTTTAAGCAGCATTGAAATGCTACCTTGACTTGCACCAATACCGCCTGCTGCAAAGGGAGTGGCTTCTATATCATACAAACGGTTTATTGCTTCAGTTTCCGAAATTACTTGTCCAGTGGTAACAGGAACTAAGCCCACTGGCATCCCTAATGAATAATCTATCTCCTCTATTCCTCCCACTAGTGAAGCCTGGTGTACAGACGGAATTAACTTTTCTAAACCTACTGGTAAAATTAGGTGAACACCTCTTGCAATTACGGTTCCTAATGCTGCTCCAATAGTTCCCCCTTGAGGGTGAGCCACCATTATACCCACATTGTTGTTAATGTCCACTGCATTTCCGCCTTTTATAAAGACATCATCTTTGCCTAGCTTATCTAACGCTTCCACCCAACTCAGATCAGATATTTTACCTTTATCCAACACAATTGGAGCTATTCTTTCTTCTTCGGGAGTTATGCATCCTCTGCCTTGACATACGACTCCAGCTGTATAAAGCTCTTTATTTAATTTTTTCCCTGTTAATTCTTCTGCTATGTAGCCATTAGTAGTCCCTCCTGCTATCACTATCATGCCATTTTTGATAGCGCTTTTTACTTGAGGAAGCTTAGCTACAGATTTAGCAATTAATCTTTTACTCTCCGAAACATTTAAAGTAACTAAAGCTTTTTTCACCTTGTTATACCTCCTTTTTATTAATTATAGCAAAGAAACTAGAATTTCACTAGATGTAAGCTAACATAAAGGAACATAGCTAAACTAGCTATGTTCCTTTATTCATTTTGTTCATTTATTTTTAAAGCGAGAGTCTGTCAAAGGGCATCGACATACAGCGAGGTCCTCCCCTACCACGAACTAGTTCTGAACCTTCAAATTCGATAACTTCGATACCATTTTTCCTCATTATATCGTTAGTTACAGTATTTCTATTGTAGGCAATCACGGTTCCTGGGGCCAAAGCTAAGGTGTTAGTGCTATCTCCCCACTGCTCTCTTGCCGCTGTAATTGGGTCGTCGCCACCGGTGTGGATTATGTTAACTTTATAACCCAAAGAGTCGGAAAGGGCCTGTTTTAGTTCTCCTGCTTTTTGAGCTTCTACTTCTTTTGAGTTTTTTGCAGTGAGCCTATAGGCATAAACCTCATCTTTTATTCCAGGATATAAAATAAATTTATCCCTGTCCACCATGTTAAACACTGTGTCTAAGTGCATGTAAGCTCTTTTTGCTGGTATTTGTAGCACTAAAACCTCTTTTACAATACCTTTGTCAATTAAAAGCTGCTGAGCCACTGTTTCTATAGCTTGCTCGGTGGTACGCTCGGAAAGTCCGATAATTAGCAAGTCTTTAGAAGCAACTATCACATCTCCGCCTTCTAAACCTCGGGGTACAGGCTTATCAAGGGCATTTTCATATTCTGAAAACTTAGGGTGATATTTAGTAATATATTCCATAAACAGTGTTTCCCTTTGTCTAGAATCATTTAGCATAGAGCCTAACATCATATTTTTTCCTATGGTTACACTTTGGTCTCTAGAAAAATACATGCTAGGTATCGGCGCTAAGTAAAATGGGAATGTTTCCTTTGTTTGATCTGATAACGATTTACATGACTTAAGTGTCTGAACATAGTCCTTCTTCAATCCTCTAATCAGTGTTCTTACAACATAAGAAGCTTCTTTTCCCATTAGGTAATCATGGACAGCTTCTCTTGTTCCGATATTAGCGATATGACTTAGGTTTAGGTGCTTGATGATAAACTCTTCTTTTAAGCTTTCCGTCTGCAAAACCTCTTCAATCAGATCAGTTAGATAGAAAACTTTTATTCCTTGGGTCTCCAAATTTTTAACAAACAAGTCGTGCTCCTTTTGGGCTCGACCAAGCCACGGGATTTCATCAAACAACAGTTGCTCCAAATATTTAGGCGTTAAGTATTCAAGTTCATCCGATGGTCTATGCACTATTACTTTTTTTAATTGTCCAATATCTGAATTAACAGGCATTAGTTAACCTCCTAAAATAGAAATATAGCTCTCTTTCTTATCTTAGTATTAGAAGGTTACAAACAAAAAATACGAAAAAGCGACAAGATTATGCTCTTGTCGCCAGCAAATTATATAATGTCATCAATAAAGTCGCAGAAAAAACCACTAGCACTCCAGTAAAAAAACCAAAAGCTAGAAGCAGCGCTACATTGACTCCTGTTAACTCATACAAAAGTTGAGCAAACTCACTAAAAATGTTCATTCATTTTCACCCCACTGTGCGTATATGAAATTGACTAACCCTTTTAATATATCAACAGAAACCCAAACTCCTATACAAAAACCTAAGGCTAAAAATAGCGCTGTTAAAATGGTCTCAACCATGTTATATCTCTCCTCCCTAACTAAAAAGTAACAAAAGGAGATAGCCAAGTCAATATCTTATTCTTATATTGCCTTTAACAAGCAAGTTTAGTCCCAACTAATACCGTTATTTTCCCTTTTCAATTAAACACATAAACAACTCAGCTAAAAAGCTGAGTTGTTTATGTGTTCTTTTTAAATCTAAGTTGCGCTACCTTATCGAAGATTTGTTTAGGGAAAAATACAAGTACTACTCCTATCACTATAAGCGTTATAGGCCAGTATGTAGTAAAAACACTTCTAGCTAAATCCTCCTTAAACAAAGTCAGAATCCCAAAAAGGACCATAGTTATTCCAGGAATTAGCGGCCAAATAGCTTTCCACTTTCGTAATAGAGCATAGTGTGCCAAAAAACCTAACCCTATGAATAGGAAAACAGAAGCTTCCTCGCCTGAGGAAAAGTAATTGCTTATCAACAGTCTATAGTAAATACCTAATGAGGCCATTAGACTTGCTGCAAGGCTAAAAAACCACATTTGTTTATAAAGAAAGAACATACCGAGCATAAATAATCCTAACAACAATAGGTCGTTACTGCCAGTGGGAACTATGTTTAAGAGCAGAATAAAGAAGCCTAAGAAAATTGAAAAGCTCCCTAACATATTTTCAAACAAAAATTGCCTGCCGTCTCTTAACTTCCATAAAAGTTTTTCCTTTGACATGTCACGCCACATAACTACACACCTCCTAAATAGAATTTGTAGAACAAAATATTTTCTAGGAAATAATTGTCGATTATTACACAAAGGTGAAAAGATAAAAAGTCACCTCAGATGGTGACTCTTTTATTCAGCAAACCAATCTTTATAGTAAAAACTAGCAAAGCTAGTTGCAAATAAGCCCACTATGCCACCTATTATATCTATCATTACAGCTATTGCTATCACTTCGATAGACCATCGATAAACAACAGCTCCAAAGAATGTTATTCTTGCTAGTACTCCAAGCGAAATGCCATAAACGGAAAACTTTAGCAACGATTTGTTAGTTTCTTTTTTATAAGCTAGCTTTAGAAAATAATCAAAAACAAACAGATAAATAGCCAAAGAAGCCAGCAAAACCGCTGTATAAAGTAAGTCGCCACGGTAAATAAACAATACTGGGATAGCAGCAGTTAATAAGCTTAAGCCTTTTCCCCAGTAGATGCACACAAAAGTAACCGTTGCTACTAACACAGTGCTATATACATCGTCTCTTTGGTAGATAACAAAGTAAGACATTATATTTAACAGGGTTAGCACCAATAACGTTATAATTTTTTTATGCATTTTTTTACCTCTTTATGTTATTTGCCTGACTCATCATTTCATCTGCTGTATGCAGAACCCTTGCGCTAGTTTGATATGATCTTTGAGCAGTGATCATGTTTGTCATTTCTTCTGCTAGGTCAACATTAGAACCTTCTAGGGCACCCTGTTTTATATTCGATTGATAAAGCTCTTGCTGTCCAGAGTTTTCCGTTGCAAGCAACAAGTTATCTCCCATAGACAAAAGTCCTTCGGGGTTGTTTACGTTGTATGTAAAAACAGTTCCAATTTGGACCGATTCCTCTTGGCCGTCCGGAGTACCAAAGACTTCTCCTGCAGCATTAATGGATATGTTTGATACGTCATTTAAGTTTTGCTGAAACTCTCCTGCTACTTCAAAACCACTGGAATTAACTAAATCACCGTTAGAGTCAACACTAAAGTTACCCTCCCTAGTTAGATGTGTAACTCCATCTACCTCTACTCCAAAAAAGCCTGGTCCTTCTATAGCTAAGTCCCAAGTTTTTCCCGTATTGTTTATTGCTCCCTGGCTAAAGATTTGTTTTGTTCCAGAAACAATTACACCATTGCCGATTTGGATTCCCTGAGGTGTTTGACGTATTTCCTCGTCAACAGGCTGCTGATTTTGTTGGGTGTTAGCATAAAGAATATCTTCAAAGCTAGTTCTATTTTTTTTGTATCCATTAGTGTTTACATTTGACACATTGTTCCCTATTATATCAATATTTTTTTGTTGGGTTAAAAGGCCTGAACCACCTATCCATAGTGATCGCATTTTATTACCTCCTTACTGTTTTTGTTTAGCGAAGTTGAGCTATTTCATTAACTGCCTTTCCGAGAGTCTCATCATGAGTTTGAATTGCTCTTTGATTCGCTTCATACGCTCTCATCGTCGCAAGCATATCCACCATCTCTTCAGCTAAATTTACATTTGACTGCTCTAGATAACTTTGGCGAACTGTTGTGTTTGCTTCAACTACTTCACTCTCGTCAGTAAGTTGTAATAAGTTTTCTCCCATTTTCAATAACGAGTTTGGATTTTCAACCGATGTAATGTTTAAAGTATCAATATACTCACCATCGGAGTAAACCTCACCTTGCTCATTAACCTGAAAATCAGCATTACCGACATTTAAAGGACCATTTTGCCCTAATACAAACGCACCTTTATTTGTCACTAGATTACCCTGAGTATCTACGTTAAACTCGCCGTCTCTGGTGAGGTATTCCTCTCCATTATGTGAAACAGTAAAGAAACCTTGGCCAACTAAGGCAAAGTCATTGGTTCTGTCTGTTTGAGTAACTGGCCCTTGGGAAAAGTTGGTAAAAGTTTCATCTACT
The DNA here is from genome assembly GCF_040515995.1 of Proteinivorax hydrogeniformans. GTDB lineage: Bacteria > Bacillota > Proteinivoracia > Proteinivoracales > Proteinivoracaceae > Proteinivorax > Proteinivorax hydrogeniformans. Next base: position 2,676,483 of record NZ_CP159485.1, read on the forward strand.
ATAGTGCCTGTCCCTAAAGCTCCTACACCAGGTTTTAAATCCCTTCTTCCAAAAGATGTGTCATAAATTGCATCATTGAGTCTATGTATAAACATCTCTGGCTTTGCCCCAATTACGCTTTGATCTTTCTTATAGCCATGGGTACTTGCATTAACAATATTGTTAGAAATATTATCCTGCTTTTTTTGTTGAGCTATCATACCTTGTTTGGACATCTGTAAACCTCTGATCATGAAATTACCACCTCAATATATTCTTTATATAGACTAGAATAATTTATAATTTTAGAATAGTCAATGGGTTATTAGCCTTAAACTGATTTTTTACTGCTAGTGAGCGTGTCCATAATGTTATCTAACATTTCTAAGGCAATCCCTGTCCCTCTCACAACAGAGGATATTGGGTCTTGGGCTAAAAAAACAGGACACCTAAGCTTTTCTGTCAAGAAAGTGTCTAGTCCATGTAGCATAGCACCCCCACCTGTCATAACAATCCCCTTATCTATTATATCTGAAGCCAACTCTGGGGGAGTCCTTTCTAACACTTTATGGGCGCTACGTAAGATTGAGTTTACCGGCTCCTTTATTGCCTCAAAAGCCATATCAGAATCAACAGTTAAGTTTTTAGGAAGACCTGATACAATGTCTCGTCCCCTAACCTCTATTGACTTTTTTCTAGTGTTAGGATCGGCAGTTGCCACCTGAATTTTTATCTCCTCTGCAGTTCTCTCGCCAATCATTAAGTTATGCTTGTCCCTAATAAATCTCACTATAGCTTCGTCAAGCTTGTCTCCACCTACTCTGATGCTATCCTTTTTAACGATATCGCCTAAGGATATTACAGCTACATCGGTAGTGCCACCACCAATATCAATAACCATATTGCCAAAAGGTTCAAAAATCTCTAAATCAGCTCCTAGAGCCGCGGCTCTGGGCTCTTCTATTAAAAATACATCTTTCGCCCCTGTGTTTAGCACCGCTTCCATAACAGCTCTTTGCTCAACCGAAGTTATGCCAGCCGGCACACAAACCATAACTCTAGGTTTAAAAAATGGATTACTTCCCGTAGCCTTATAAAGGAAGTGTTTCAGCATACTTTCTGTGGTATCAAAATCAGCAATAACTCCTTCTTTTAAGGGCCTGATTGCAGATATGTTTAGCGGTGTCCTTCCTAGCATTCTTCTAGCTTCCTCGCCAACAGCTAATGTTTTATTTCTATCAATATCTACTGCGACAACTGATGGTTCATTTAAGACAATTCCTTTTCCTTTAACAGTTACAAGTACGCTAGCTGTTCCTAGATCTACCCCTATATCTTTGCCTATTTTAAGCATAATCTCCCTCCCGATCTCAGTTAAAATAACTTAATGTTTAGAATTCTACATTTGCCTAAAAATTCCTTTATTTTTTAGTTGATTATCAATTTTTCGGCTGAAGATATTTATTTTTTGTAGCTATCCCCCCTCTTATATGCCGTTCTTTTTTATTTTTCTCTAAAATAGTTTTTACCTTTTCTGCAAGCTCTTTGTTGATGTTTGGAAGCCTTTCAGTCAAATCTTTATGAACAGTGCTTTTACTTACACCGAACATCTCCGAAACTTTCCTTACTGTAGATTCTGTTTTTATAACATGTTCGCTAATTTCTAACACTCTTTCTACTATATAATCGTTCATATTTCTCCCCCCAACCTTAAGCTAATTATTTATATTACTTAAGTTGGGGGTTTTATGACTATAGATAACAAAAAGAGAGCTGACATGCAGCTCTCAAGAAATATTACCGGCCTAATCAAGCAAGGTTTGTGGATCGATATAAGTAATTTTTCCTTCACTATCTAGCTCTTTAACTTCAAACAAGAGGAAGAATGGCGAAACGTCTAATAGTGAAGTATTATCAGCAGTTCCTAAGCTGTCACCTTTAGAAACTACCTGGCCTTCACTCACCAGTATTTCTGAGGAAAGACTAGAATAGATGGTTATATACTGGTCGCTGGCTAAAACGACTGTATCTCCATGCATAGGATCATTATATACCTTCTCAACTGTGCCTGACAGCGCAGCCCTCACCGTACTATCAGGTTCAGTTTGAATGACAATTCCTCGCATTGATTGATGAGTGTTACCAAGAGTCCACATATCGTTAAATCTTTTGATCACTTCCCCTTGCACAGGCCAAGACAGCTTAGCAATTTCAGTTGTAGCTTCATCTGCTTCTTCACTTTCTTCTGTTTCAGATTCAGTTCCCATCTCTTTTACTCCTAAGTCCCTACTTAGATCTAATCCTTCATAAAAATCATGGTTTACATTTTCTTGCACTGTATTAGACTGTGTAGAAGTCTCGGGAACTGAAAAAGAAGGTATCGAGTTTATTCTCCAAAAAGTAAATGACAATAGTAGCACTATAAACACCACATATAATGAGGCTGTTTTTATGGATTTAGGTAAGGAAAGAAATTTCTTAAAGAAAGCTTTGATTAGTTGTTTACTTTTTAAGAATACTAATGCTAATTTTTGTTTTAACCATAAAAACCACTTAACAACAACAGTTTTAAGGTTGCCAAATATTTTTTTCATACTTTCACCACTCCTCTAAAGGAGTAGCATAACCAAGTTTAAACTTTTTATACCTATTTTTCGTAAATTTGTACAATTTCTATATCTTTATAGTAATGATGCAAAATTTCCTCATAGTTCTTTTGAGAGTTAGCCATTCCATCTGCACCATATTGGCATAGACCCACTCCATGACCGTAGCCTTTTATATTAAAAATAACTTTATCATCTTCTGGATTTATCGAAAAGTTAGTGGAGTTTAATCCTAAGGCCATTCTAACTTCTGTACCTGAGTATAGCTCATCTTTAATCCTAAGGAGCTTAACGCTATTTGTGTCTACCCTCTGAACAATCCCTAATTCATTTTCAAAATCTATACAATCTATTTCTACTAGAGAGCTGATTTTATCTACAAATTCTTGCTGGGTCATTTCCACTGTTTGCTCAAGCCGTGAGGAGTGCTCACAATAGTCGCAAACTGTGGACCTTAAATACCTCTTTTTACTAGTGAATACATCTTCTGAGTTCTCTGTTTGTCCGCCACAGGTGGAATGGTATAAAGCATCGATAGGTTTTCCATTATAAGTTAGTATTTTCCCCCTTGTCTTGGCTACACTTTGCTCAATTTTTGCCCAATTGCTGCTTCTTTGCAATAATGACCAGCTTGATTTTGCTTGTTCTTTTGAGATCCAATGCTGGCAATGCCTATAGTCTGTACATATATCGGCATCTGGATGGTTGTCGCAACCGTCATTTATCGCTTGGTTATATGCGTAAGTCCTTGCAACTATCGCTTGAGATTTTAGTGCTTCTATATTAAATGATGCAGGCATCTCCCCCGCAACTACACCTACTATATACTCTTCTAGTGACATTTCTTTGATACGATCTTCTTCATGGAAGAAGACTGAGATTGAAATATCATCATCTTCTATCTCTTCTATAGGATACGGACTTACAAAACGACAACCTTTTACCAAAATAGCAGGCATGATTATTGTAATTATAAGGAGCGAAATAACAAAGTACAAAGCATATTTTCCCATAACGAGTACCTCCTCACATATTTAATTTTATGTGAAAGGTAAAATAAAATGCCGAAAAAATAAAAAACGCCTATTTTTTTAGACGTTTTCTATTTAGAACGCTTTATTTTTGCACCCATTCTTTCCAGCTTGGCCACTATATTCACATACCCTCTATCTATATGGTATATATCTGTGACCTCAGTTGTTCCCTCTGCTACTAAGCCCGCTAGTAGCAGAGCAGCGCCAGCCCTTAGATCAGTTGCTTTAACTTCTGCAGCCGACAATCTTTCTACTCCTGTAACTAAGGCCGATCGCTCGTGAATTTTTACCTTTGCCCCCATACGTTCAAGCTGGTGTACATGCATAAACCTATTTTCAAAAATACTTTCAGTGACTACGCTACTTCCATCTGCAACAGTCATCAAGGTTAGAAGTTGTGGTTGCATGTCAGTGGGGAATCCTGGGTATGGAAGGGTTTTTATATCCACAGCTTTAATTTTTTGTGGTGCAGTTACTCTAACGCTTGTATCTGCCTCTTGAAACTTTACCCCCGATTCCTGAAGTTTTGCCACTACTGGTTTTAGATGATCCATTATCACATTCTCTACAATTATATCCCCACCTGTTATGGCAGCAGCGACCATGTAAGTTCCAGCCTCTATTCTATCGGGGATCACTGTATAGTTACAATCTCTTAGGCTTTCTACCCCTTTGATTTTTATAACACTGGTGCCAGCACCTCTAATGTTAGCCCCCATATTATTCAAAAAGTTAGCCAAATCTACTATTTCTGGTTCCGCAGCAGCATTTTCTATAATTGTTTGACCTTCAGCTAAAGTAGCAGCCATCATGATATTCTCTGTAGCTCCCACTGAAGGAAAGTCTAGGTATATATTGGCACCTATTAACTTATCTGCCCAAACCTTTATATATCCATTGCCACACTCTGATTTAGCGCCTAGAGCCTCAAAGCCCTTTAGATGCAAATCTATAGGGCGGGTGCCTATGGCGCACCCACCTGGCAAAGAAATATTAGCTTCGCCTAATCTTGCAAGCAAAGGTCCAGCTACTAAAAACGAAGCCCTCATTTTCTTCACCAGTTCGTATGGAGCCTCTGATTTTTCGATGTTGCTGCTGTTAACGCTAACTTTATCTTTACTGTTGTTGATATCGGCCCCTAACTCCTTTAATACCTCAAGCATAACTTTAACATCCTGTAAGGGCGGAACTTCTTCTAATGTTGAGACACCTTGACACAAAAGAGAAGCCGCTAAAATTGGTAGTGCTGCATTTTTTGCGCCACTAACTTTAACGGTTCCTTGTAAAGGAGAACTTGAACCTGTAATTATTATTTTTTCCAATCTAATTTCCCCCTACTTTAATAACTGTTAATAATTAACGGAGTCGCTATGTTGATATATTCTAAGTTTTGAGTTTCGTCAGTTGATACCGTTATATGCAAATTCACTTTTTCATCGTTTATCATAACATGATTTTCTATGGATTCAGCATAGCCTACATAACCTATATAGCCAGCACCTTCGCTATCTAAGTTTAAACTGGCATCCACTTGGGAAAAACCTTTCTCTATGTTGTCTAGTTTAAAAGAACTGCTTAAAGTCCCGTTATAAATTTTATGGATACTAGCGGCAATAAAAGGTTCACCATATTTGGAAACTTTAGTAAACATGTGGTTGTGGGCTGTTATTAAACAACTTTCTTGGCTTAACTCTAAGCTATAAACCACGTATGTACCTTGATTATCACTATCCACAACCATTGAAAGGTTATGATAAGTATCCCCTAAAGACCACTCGCCATACGCATAATCTTCAGTAATGTCTGTAGTTGCATAATCTAAGTCCTGCCCTAAAAAAAACTTTAATTCTTTGTCTAACTCTTCTTTACTATAAATCTCATCTACCTTAACATGCCCCTGTATAGAGTAACCAACTACCTCCCCAGCTATTTTCTCGGAGACCTTCATTAAGCTATATATGTCACTTACTCCTTCAGCAGGAGCTGTTTCTACCGCTAAAGTTATACTAGCCATAGATAAAATAAAAATTATAATTATACATATGGTTTTTTCCATCTCCTACACCCCCTGTATAACAGTAATTGTTGCCTTAATCCAAAGTAGTTATACATTATAAAGGAGTATTTATCAAAAAAGAGGCTGTCTTAAATCAGGAATGCTTTTTCCTGAAGAGACAGCCTCTTTTTAACAGCACTTTTCTGATCCTGTAATTTTATCAAGAAAAGTTGATTGCTCAAAAAGATGCAAAAGATCTGGGGTTTTTTCTTTTATTTTGTTATAGCATTTACGACATACCTTATGTCCGATAAAGTTTAATAGCTTAGGGTCTAAACCAGCTTTTTTAAACCTATCGCCTAAGTCCTCTACAAAAACATCCTCGATATCCACTGCATTGTCCGCAGCAACTATTAAGCCAATATGAGTATCTTTTTGCATAGAGCTTATTGTAGTAAACTCTATGCTTTCTTTTCTAGCTAACTCTATATATTCGCTGGCTTTATCTAAGTCTGCATGTCGATTTAAAATCAGTTTGCTAGCTCTTGGATGCTTTATCGCTTCATTCACTTCAGGATAAGTGCCTGGATGCTCAACCTGATCTGTAGAAAGAGCTATTATCACCCGTTCTCTGTACTGCCCTAAGAAAACCCTTTTTTCATCCGCCTTTAAACCACTTATTCCCTGGCCCTTTAGCAGCGCCTGCTCAAGGGGATCTTTTGAAGCGATATTTTTAATTTTTTCTTTTTCATCCATTCTGCTAGCACCCCCAATAATTAAAACTTAGCTATCCTTTTCAGCGACCTCTATGCGGTTAATTGCCTTTTTTAAAGCAATTTCAGCTTTCGTCAAATTAGTATCTGGATCCGGGTCTTCTAAACGTTTTTCTGCCCTTTCCTTAGCCTCTTTGGCCCGCTGAAGATCTATTTCTTCTGGAGTTTCTGCACTTTCTGCCAAAACCAGAACTTTATCTTTACTAACCTCTAATATTCCTCCGCCTACAGCTAAATATTCTTTTTTGCCATCTTGTTTAATACAAAGCTGGTCGATATCAAGGGGAGTTACTATTGGGGTATGATTAGCTAAAATTCCGATATCGCCATCGATAGCTTTGGCGATAATCATCTCCACTTCACCTGAATAAACTTTTTTCTCTGGTGTAACCAACTCAAATAAAAAATTCATAGGACTCACCTACTCATCCTCAGCATTTTTTATAGCTTCTTCTATGGTTCCGACCATGTAAAAAGCTGATTCTGGCAATTCATCATGCTTTCCATCTAATATTTCTTTAAATCCACGGATAGTCTCTTTGATAGGAACATACGAGCCTGGGGTTCCAGTAAACTGTTCAGCAACAAAGAATGGCTGTGATAGAAATCTTTGAATCTTTCTAGCCCTGTTTACAGTCAGTTTATCTTCTTCTGAGAGCTCCTCCATACCTAAGATAGCAATTATATCTTGAAGTTCAGTATAGCGTTGTAAAACCTCTTGAACTCCTCTTGCTACTTCATAATGCTCATTCCCAACTACCATAGGATCTAAGATTCTAGAAGTGGAATCTAGCGGGTCTACAGCAGGGTAAATACCCATCTCAGAAATCTTTCTAGATAGATTTGTGGTTGCATCTAAGTGAGCGAATGTTGTTGCTGGAGCTGGATCCGTATAGTCATCAGCTGGAACATAAATCGCCTGTATAGAAGTTATTGAACCTTTTTTGGTTGAGGTAATTCGCTCCTGAAGCTGACCCATTTCCGATTGAAGTGTTGGCTGGTAACCAACCGCAGAAGGCATTCTTCCAAGCAGGGCTGATACCTCCATACCAGCTTGAGTAAAGCGGAAAATGTTATCTATAAACAAAAGTACGTCCTGACCTTGTTGATCGCGGAAGTATTCCGCCATGGCAAGACCTGTCAGCGCCACCCTTTGTCTCGCTCCTGGTGGCTCGTTCATTTGACCAAAAACTAAGGCTGTCTTATCGATAACCCCAGAATCCTTCATTTCATAATACAGGTCATTACCCTCTCTTGTTCTCTCACCTACACCTGTAAAAACAGAATATCCTCCATGCTCTGTGGCGATGTTACGAATAAGTTCCATTATAAGAACAGTCTTCCCTACACCTGCTCCACCAAAAAGTCCAACCTTTCCACCTCTTGCATAAGGGGCTAAAAGGTCTATAACTTTGATGCCTGTTTCTAAAATAGCGGTACTGGTTTCCTGATCCTCTAATGAAGGGGGTTCCTTATGGATAGGGTTTTTCTCAACATCCTCATCAATTTCGCCCATCCCATCAATAGATTCCCCTAGTACATTAAATAGTCTGCCTAGTGTTTTATCACCTACTGGTACAGATATAGGAGCTCCTGTATCTATTGCCTTAGCGCCTCTAACTAACCCTTCTGTACCGTCCATGGCTACACATCTAACTGTGTTGTCTCCTAAGTGATGCATTGTTTCTACAACTAGTTTTTCATCATTTTCTCTAGGAATTTCGATAGCGTTATATATATTAGGCATTTGCCCACCTTCAAAACTAATATCAACTACAGGTCCTATAACCTGTGTTACTTTTCCTTCGTTCAATGTACATCCTCCTTTCAACAACTAATCTAAAGCTTGTGCTCCACTAACTATTTCTATTAACTCTTGAGTTATCGAGTCCTGCCTTGCTTTATTATAAGATAATGTCAATTCGTTAATCATGTCAGTGGCGTTATCTGTGGCAGAGCCCATAGCAGTCATTCTAGCCCCATGTTCAGAGGCCTTAGATTCGACTAGACTTCTATAAATTCTTCCCGTTAGGTATTTAGGAATTAGGGTGTCAAACACTTGCTGAGCGCTAGGCTCATAAAGGTATACGTTATCACTATTTTTTTCATCTTCACTTTTTACAGGAGTCAGCTTTGCTAAAACTACATTTTGCTGCATAGCATTTACAAACTCTGTATAAATAACGTTTAACTCGCTAAATATACCCTGATCTAAAAGTTTACTAGCTGTTTCAAAAACACTCCGTGCTTGATTGTAGCTCGGCAAATCACCTATATCCATAAACTCAGCAACAATATTATACCCTCTTGCTTTTAAGGCTTCTTTACCTTTTTTGCCAACTGTTATCATATAGCTATTGTCTTTATCTATTGTGCAAGCCTTTTTGATTACATTACTATTGTATCCACCACAAAGGCCTCTGTCTGCCGTTACTACTATGTAACCAGGCTTGCCTTCTTTTGAAGGTTGAATTAACTTGTGCTCAACATCCCCACCAGCAGTCAAAACCCTACTTGCTACTTCTTTTAGGCTTTTTTCATACGGTCTAGTTGTATAAGCTAACGCCTGTGCTTTTCGCAGCTTAGAAGCAGCTACCATCTCCATAGCTTTTGTAATCTGCTGTGTGTTTTTTACAGTTTTAATCCTTCTTTTTATGTCCCGGATTCCTTGCATAGCATCACCTCTTTACCGGTTGCTTTACTATTTACCAAAGGAGCTTTTAAACTTTTCAATAGCCTCTTTTAACTGCATTTTGTGGCTGTCTGTGATCTTACCTTCTTCGATGATTCCATTTAGCAAACCATCATAGCTTTGGTGCATAAATTTCACAAACTCAGCTTCAAACTCCTTAATTTGTTCTACCTTTAGGTCATCTAAAAACCCATTTACACCTGCATATATAATAAGTATTTGATCGATAACAGGTAATGGTTGATATTGACCCTGTTTTAGTATTTCAGTAAGGCGCTCACCCCTAGATAGCTTTTGTTGGGTGGCTTTATCTAAGTCAGAACCAAACTGAGCAAATGCCGCTAACTCTTTATACTGAGCTAAATCTAGTCTCAGCGTTCCAGAAACCTGCTTCATAGCTTTAATTTGTGCACTTCCACCAACCCTAGATACCGAAAGGCCAACATTTACAGCAGGTCTTACCCCTGAATGGAAAAGGTCCCCTTCTAGGAATATCTGACCATCTGTTATGGAAATAACATTCGTTGGGATATAAGCAGAAACATCACCAGCTTGCGTCTCTATAATAGGCAAAGCGGTAATGGATCCTCCACCTTCTTCATCGTTAAGTTTAGCAGCGCGTTCAAGCAGTCTAGAATGTAAATAAAACACATCTCCTGGATATGCTTCTCTACCTGGCGGTCTTCTTAGAAGCAGTGATAGCTCACGATATGCAGCGGCATGTTTAGTCAAGTCATCATAAACTACTAAAACATGTTTACCCTGATGCATAAGCTCTTCTGCTATCGCTGTACCTGCATATGGTGCTAAATACAGTAAGGGTGCAGGTTCAGAAGCTGTTGCGCTAACTACAACTGTGTAATCCATAGCACCGGCATCTTCTAGTCTATTTATTACCCCTGCTACAGTAGAGTTTTTCTGACCAATAGCTACATAAACACATATAACGTCTGTATCTTTTTGATTCAATATAGTGTCTACGGCGACTGCTGTTTTACCAGTACCCCTGTCACCGATGATAAGCTCTCTTTGACCCCTTCCGATAGGAATCATTGAATCAATAGCCTTTAGACCAGTTTGAAGCGGCTCATGTACACTTTTTCTAGCCATAACCCCCGGTGCTTTTCTTTCAACAGGTCTGTGTTTGTCAGTAGAGATTGGACCTTTACCGTCTAGTGGCTGCCCTAATGGGTTTACTACTCTACCAACCATTTCGCTCCCTACTGGAACTTCTACAATTCGGTTAGTTCTTTTAACGGTATCTCCTTCCTTTATTTCGTTAAAAGGCCCTAGGATAATAGCTCCTACATTATCTTCCTCAAGATTTTGAGCCATTCCATAAACATCACCTGGAAATAAAAGAAGTTCACCAGACATAGCATTATCAAGGCCATGTATCCTAGCGATACCATCACCTACATGGATAACTGTACCAGTATCCACTACTTCTAGCTGCCCTTGAAACTGCTCAATTTGCTTTTTAATAACTGAGCTTATTTCGTCCGGCCTTAAATTAGTCTTCATTTCTTCTCACCTCATTTGTCCGTTACTTAATTTGTACGTTCTTTAGCGATTGTTCAATGAGCTTTAGACGGTTTTTGACGCTACCATCTATAATCTTATTGCCTATTTTTATCACCATACCACCTATTAAATCTTCCTGTACCTCTGAAGACAGCAAAACTTCTTTTCCAGTAATGGAAGAAATTTTAGCTTTTGCGCTATCAAGCTGGCTGTCATTTAGCTTTTGAGCCGTTTGAATATTTGCCTTAATTATACCTTTGTGTTCCTCGACACTTTTTATATACAAGTGGCAGCACTTAGTTAAGTATTCAGTTCGCCCTTTTGTAATAAGTAGTTTCATAAAATTTAAAGTGTGCTCATTAACTTTTCCTTCGAAACTCTTTGTTATAAGCTGAGATTTTTTTTCCTTAGTTACGTTTGGACTTGCTAGAAATTGTAAGGCACTTTGCTCTTTGTCTAAAAATTCTGCCACTCCCCTACAATCATCATAGATTTCATCTACGATATCTTGTTCTAGGGCGAGGTTAAATAGCGCCTTGGAGTAGCGCTTAGCTATTATCTTGCTCATAAGCATCCTCCATCCCTTCGATAACCTCAGAAACCAATTTGTTGCTTTCCTCAGCTGTCATGGAATGTTTAACAATCTTTTCTGCCACCATCAAGGACATTGTTGAAATCTCATCTTTTAACTGTGAAACTGCTTTACTTCTTTCTAGCTCAATTTCTTGCTTTGCTCTTTTTAGCAACTTACTCTGCTCTTTTTTACCTTCTTCGATAAGTTCTTCTTGCTTTTCTTGACCTTTTTTAACAGCCTTATCTATAATGGCTTGTGCTTCTTCTGAGGCCTTAGCCATCTTTTGCTCAAACTCTTTTTGAGTTTGTTCAGCCTCTTTTCTTTTGTTTTCGGCTACCTCGATATCTCGCTTAATTCTCTGAGAGCGATCATCTAACATTTTGTTTACAGGCTTAAAAAGTAGCCATCTTAAAAGTAAATAGATAAGTATAATATTGACGAAAATAAACAGAATACTTTCTGGCAAAAAATCTAACACCAGTTAGCCCTCCCTTCTATCAGGTAAAACTATCTATATAAACACCATTATTCAGATGTTTTTTAACTAACAAAAGGGGAAATGGCACGTGACCTTTCCCCCCAAAGGATTTTACTAAGCTTCTTACATTACTCCCTGAGCGATGCCAATTAGAATAAATGCAACAACAAAGGCATAAATACCAGTTGTCTCAGCAACCGCCTGACCTAAAAGCATTGTTGCAGTTAGAGGGCCCCTTGCTTCTGGCTGACGGGCAACAGCTTCAACAGTTTTACCAGCTGCGTAACCCTGACCGATACCTGCACCAATACCTGCGATCATAGCCGCACCTGCTCCAAGAGCTGCAAAGGCTGCTACCGTGAATTCTGAATGTTCCATTGTCTATCCCTCCTTTCAAGTTACTTAAGCAGTTTTATTAATCTGCTTCAGATTCCATTGCCAATGTGATAAACACCATTGTTAGCATAACAAATATAAATGATTGTAATAATCCTGCAAATAGGTCAAAGTACAAATGACCAATAACAGGTATTCCAATAGCTAGGTTCCCTAATGCTCCATAGATTAAAGCTAGTATAATTGTGCCAGCAAACACGTTACCAAATAAACGAAACGCCAAAGAAACTGGCTTTGATAGCTCACTTATAACGTTTAGTGGCAAAAACAAAATTATGGGTGATCCTAACCCCTTAATATGCTCAAAACCTTTCTCTTTAAGACCGTAATAGTGGATTAGCACAAAGGTCATTAGCGCTAAGGTTACAGTGGTATTAATATCAGCTGTTGGGGGAAACAGACCGAACAGACCTGATATATTGGCTATACCTATAAAAATCAATAAAAAACCCATATAAGGAGCAAAGCCTACTTTGTTATCACCCATGTTTGTTCTAACCATATTGTTAATGGATTCAACAATAAATTCGGCAAAGTCCTTTGCCCTACTGGGCTTTTCACTTAGCACTTTTGAGCGAAAATAGGCGGCTATGATTATAATTACTACGCTTACAATCCACATAGATATTATAGTTTCTGTAACCTGTAGCCCACCGATTTCAAAAACTGTCTGGGGTCCTTCAAGCAATTTATCCATTTCTCCCAATGTCTCTCACCCCTTTCGTCACTAGGTTTCTTATAACTAGTTTGATGCTTTTTAAACCTTTCTATTCCCATCTATCCATTTAATAACCTTTTGTTTAAAACTTTGGTAAATGCCTGTAAGTAATATCACATACTTTACTGAAAGAAGACCTATGGCAGTTGCAAAGAACGATATGCCGTCATTAGTAAAGCTGAGAAAAAGTATTCCTATCGTAAGTAGAGAGCGGATAAGACTATGTATGACCCACCAAAATTTTTGTGGCCCTTCTCTTTCCAGCAGGATTGTTACACTTATGGACAATATTCCAAAGTTTACTATAGCCATAATCCCACCTAAAAATATGCCATAAACTACGTGGAACTCTCCTTGCAGAGCCATTAAAACAGCAACTACTGACATTACCATAAAGGTTATAAAAGCATTTTTTTGAAAGGTTTTTTTTGCTAACAGTGGCAACATATATTGCCACCTCCCACTACTTTAAAATTTTCATTATTGTATAATAAACAGACGTAAAGCCCGCTATTACTCCACCAATTAAAGGTGTAATCATAAATATTAGACTACCCGTTAAATTTTGTAGGTAAAAACCTATATAGTATCCTGCCAATACGCAGATTGAGATTTGAAGACCTACAAAAGTTAATAAAGAGAAGTACTTTAATACTTCCATAATAGCTTTATTATCCACATTGACACCTCTACATTATACATCATCACTAAAAATAAAACAATATTTTACCAAAAGTAATGTTTTTCACAACGCCAGTTATTTTAAAGGGTTAAAATTTCCCTTGCTTGGTCAATTGATGCAACTGGGCGATCTAAGATATTAGCAAGTTTTGCAACTCTCTCCACCAGTTGACTGTTTGATGCAGCTAGTTCACCCTTTTTAAAGAAGATGTTATCTTCAAAGCCAACTCTTACGTGCCCTCCTAATAAAATAGCCAAGTTTGCCATCGGTAGTTCATGCCTACCTATTCCAGCTACGGTCCAAGTTGCATTATCAGGGATTTTTTTAGACAGGTACATAAGCTCATCAGCTCCTGCCGGCATAGCTCCCGGAACACCCAGCACAAAATCGAAGTGCAAAGGCTCTTTAATGAGCCCTTTTTTGGCCATAACCAGAGCGTTATTTATCATGCCTAGCTCAAAAACTTCTATTTCAGGCTTAACATTATACTTTTGCATATCATTGGCAAAGCTTTGTAAGTAATCATATGGGTTATAAAATACTTCTTTTCCAAAGTTTACTGTCCCTGTGGAAAGAGTTGCCATTTCGGGCTTTAACTTTAGTGGCGCAGCTCTTTCCTCTAGCGGTGTGCCGACAGCCCCTCCGGTGGATATTTGAATTATTGGATTACATTTTTTTTGAATTTCCTCAATTGTTTCTTTAAAAACATCAACTGATTGGGTGGGGTTTCCATCCTTATCTCTGACGTGCAGGTGTATAATAGAAGCCCCTTTTTGAACGCAATTATAAGCATCTTCAGCTATTTCTTGTGGAGTTAGGGGCAAGTTAGGATTTTGCTCTCTCGTTGTTTCTGCTCCTACTAGAGCAGCGGTTATTATTAACGGTTTCACTATTACTCACCTACCTTTTGTTTTTCTTTTGGAACTACACAGGTGCCTGTTGCTTTGCAAACTACTTCTGGCTCCGCCAAAACTTTTGCTTGGGAGTCATACTTTCCATCAGTTACAGGCGCAATTACTTTCTGAGCAACAAACTCCATTTTTCTAGAGGTATTACCTGTCTTTGTAATCTTGCCATACGCTTCTATATAGTCTCCGGCATATACAGGAGCTTTAAACTCCACCGAGTCATATGCCACAAACAAACCTTCATCACCATCATTTCGAATAAGTAGCTCCGTAGCTACGTCCCCAAACAAGGCTAACATCTTTGCTCCATCCACTAAGTTTCCTGCATAGTGAGCATCTGATTGGTTCATTCTCATCCTAAGCATTGTTTTTTCCATTTTAAAGCCCTCCTCTAAACTAATTTATGTTTTTTAAGCTTTCTTACCACACTAGTTTGACTTATATCTAAAGCCCTGGCAATTTTTCTAGTAGTTTTAAATTGCTGCTGGGCGCTATAAAGAATTTCCTTTTCGAGATTGTTTAATTGGCCTGTTAATCCGCCACCGTCTTTCTTCAACTTAGAATAACTTTCTATCTTTAAATCTCCTTTATTGATGATTTGTGAGGTTGCAAGTACACTTGCACGCTCGATAACATTTTCAAGCTCTCTTACGTTTCCTGGCCAGTTATAATCTAATAAAAAATCTTTAGCTTGTTGGGATAGTTGAATATTTTCACCCTTTTTGGATGCAGCTTTTTTTACGAAAAAGTCTGCTAGCGATATAATATCTTCTTTTCTATCTCGTAAAGGAGGAATTTGAATCGGAATAACGTTTAGCCTGTAGAAAAGGTCTTCTCTAAAAGTCCCTTTTTCAACCATCTTATCAATTTCTTTGTTAGTTGCCGCTATTATCCTTACGTCTATTGCTTTTTCTTTAGAGCTTCCTATTGGCTTTATCGTTTTACTTTGAATAAATCTTAAAAGTTTAACTTGAAGATGCTTAGGAAGGTCAGCTACCTCATCTAAAAATAGTGTACCTCCTTGAGCAGCTTCAATAAGTCCCATTTTAGTAGCATTAGCCCCGGTAAAAGCACCTTTAGTAAAACCAAATAATTCACTTTCCAATAGGTTTTCTGGTATTGCACCACAGTTAACTGGAATAAAAGCACCATCTAATTCACTTGATTTATGAATTAGCTTAGCTATCACTTCTTTTCCCACACCAGATTCTCCAGTAATTAAAACGGTGCTTTTATATGGAGCAACCTGCCTTGCTAAATTTAATATCTCCTTAAAATGTGTACTATTACCTATCACTTCTTTATATTCATTTTTAGCTAGTAGCTTTAACTGTCGCTGATATTGCGCGTTTTTTCTTTTGCTATCTTGCAGTTCACCCTTAATTCTATTGAGTTCATCCATGTCCCTAACGGTGGTAACTATGGTTGTTATGTTGCCAGATTCTCCATATATTGGAGTTCCGGTTATCAAAACCTCTTTGCCGCTTTTTATTCGGTGTATAATGCTGACAGGTTTTTTTTGTTCTGCAACCAAAAGAGAAACTGATTGTGAACATATACCCTCTGAAACTAGCTGTTCCATATGCCGCCCAATTACGTCGTTTTCCTTGGTTTGGGACATTTTCTCCCATGCTGAATTAACCTTTAATGTATTGCAGTTACCGTCGGTAATGTAAATTCCATCTTGAATCGAGTTAAGTAAGCTGGCAATTTCACAGTGAAGCCTTTGGTATGGCGCTTCTGCTCTAAGTCCTTTGTTTAAAATGCTTTCTTTTATCTCCCTCATCAGTTTTCACTCCAGTAGATTTTTACCTTATCACCATCTTGAACCGGTTCTGTAAAATCAGTTTCTTTATTATTTTTAGTTAGTATTAGGCTTCCTTTTGGATTGGATATATCTACCTGTAGGGCGTCAAATACATCAACTATTTTAGGATTTTCTTTTGAAATAGTTATTTCTTTTCCATTTCCCCATAGCTTTATGCCATTATTGCGCTTTTTTTCTTTATTTGAATTTACAGGAGCATCCTGCCAGCGATTTTCCTCTTCTATAACGTTCTTCACTTTTTTTGTTATAAGATTCATTTTTGGTGTGATAAAGTCATGTTTACTTAAAATAGTGTCGCCTGCTATAATGTTATATTTTCCTAGGTTAACATCCATATTAGCCGCTAAGTCGGCTAATGTGTTTATTTTTTTGATTTCTATGTTATCTCCATCTCTAACCTCAGTGGAAAGGTTGTCAGCTGTAGTACCATTTAAGATTACTTCTAATACTAAGTCTATTTTTTTTCCATCTACTTCTATTTTCCCTTCATATGGAGTTAATATCTCTTTAAGGGATAAACCCTTATGCTGGGAATCTGAAATTAACTCAATGCTATCTCCACTTTTGATTTTGGCATCTAGGTTGGACATTGCACCGTTTACTTTTATTAAACTAGGTGGTTTGCGTTTAGCTGTTGCGTTAAATTTCTCCCCATTTATAGTGTAACTTATTTTGTTTGTGGAGCCAAACAGATCTTTTACCTCCACTCCTGCGTTAAAAAGTGCTTGAGCTACCTTTGTTTTTTTAGAATTAAAAATGCTGACCTGTTGGCCGTTAACTTTCACCACAAAAAAGTTCGGATCTATAGTTTTGTCTGCAACAGAGGCTATCCCTAAGGGGGTTATTACATCAGGACCTGTTAGCTGTCTTGATGGAAACTTCACTCCTTCTAGACTTTGCCTATCTCTAATAGCTACTCTTTCTCTAGGAAGCTCTAGCTTGTCAGCGAGAATTTCTTTAAACATAGGTATTTGACTGCCACCTCCTATGCAAAAAACAGCTTTAGGAACTGCTCTGTTAAGCTTTACAATCTCTTTTGCTATTGATTCTGCCACGTCTTCTACAGCTGGTTTTATCACCTTGCAAAACTCTTCTTTGCTCACTTCATTTTTTATACCTAAAACATCTTTAAAAGCTACTTTGTTTTTTTTGCTAAACTCAAGCTTTATTTTCTCACTTAGTTGAAAATCCAAAAGATAGTGATCAGATAGTGCTTCTGTTACTTTATCTCCTGCTTTTTGCACCATGCCGTATCCTACCACGGTTCCACCTTTACAAATCGCTATATCAGATGTGCCAGCTCCCACATCTACAAGAGCAATGTTTAGCATCCTTAAGTTTTCTTTTATCGCTATATCCATTGCAGCGATAGGTTCTAAAGTCAGTGACTTAATAGAAATTTGCGCTCGCTTTAAAACCTCAAAAAGACTATCTATCACTACCTGCGGTAAATAGGTCGATATAATCTCTAAGGAAACTTCACTTCCCTTTTGCCCCTCAAGGTTGGTAATTTGATAACCGTCAATTTGAGTTTCTGTCACGGTATAACCTACACAGTAGAGGTGTTCATTGGGATACTTAGTTTGAATTTTTTCTTTGCTATCACCAACTGCTGCAAGCTTTAGCCTTTCTACATCTTCTGAGGTTAGCGGCTTTTCCTTATAAACCTTTTCTAAAGCATTCCCTCTTTCTGTTCGCAAGGCCCTACCTGCCGCGGCAATAGATGCGTATTTTAAACTTACCCCAAGCTTTTTTTCTAGCTTGGTTTTTACTTTTTCTACAGCCATAGCTACTGCTTTTATATCATGGATTTGCCCATCACGCATAGCTCTTCCTTGATGCCTTTCAATTTGATGCGCTACTACATGTATATCTTCTTCCACCATTTTACAAACTAACCCAATAACTGTTCTAGTGCCAATATCTAAGGCGAATATGTACTGGTTCTCCATGAATTACCACCCTAATTTTAAAATTTGTGTTAATTTAATTATTTCTCCATATATCGCCAAAATCCTTCAAAATATCACTTTAGTTCTTTGGTAGCAACACAAGCTCCTATACATAACGGAATGTAATATGATATTAAACGACATAACAAGATAAAAACTACTAGCTGGCCTGTAGGAATGTAATCTATGAATAAGCTAAAGTAAATAAGCTCCACCACTCCACTCCCCCCCGGAAGAGGAGAGAAAGGCAAGGTAGTATATATTAAGAATTGATTTATGTATAGTTGGACAAGGCATATTTCAATATTCATCTTAATTGCTATAAGTAATGGCGGACAAAAAAACACCAACCAATAAAGTACTGTAAATATATATGGCACTATAATTTTTGATGACATCAGTTGCTTTACTTGTATATGGCTACCTTTTGCCCAATTACGCTTTATTCTTTTAGGCAATAGTCTTATAAATCTTTCAACAAGCCCAAATTTATATATCACTAGTAAAGAAAAGAAGGTAGAAGGAATTATGCTAATTGCTGCTACTTTATATATTGCCTGCCCTACAGCGTTCGTATCTGTAATATATGTAAGTAGTAGTGATATTATAAGAAAAAGCATAAAGGTTAGCTTGGTTAAAAAATTTTTAACAATGGACAGCGCAACCCATTTATTCATCTCAACTTTTTTGCAAAGTCCCCAAAGCATAAATAGGGGTGTGTCACCTGCACTCATCGGAGTGGAGTAGCCGCCAAAAACCGTAACAAGGTGGAGCTTGGCGCTTTCTTTTAGCCTTAAATTAACCCCAATTTGGGAGGCTAAAGTTTTTAGCTTCATACTTTCTAATAATATACTTGCTAGCACAGTAAATAGTAACGCCAATATTAAAGAGTTATCCACATTGGTTAGGCTTTGAAAAGTAGCGTCGTCATAATAGTTATAAAGTATCACAGCGTTAACTATTACCCCCATAGTTACAGATATAAACACCCACTTTCTTCGATGTCTCATAGAACTCCCCCCAAAAAAAATCATCATTAAACGATATTATAAATATCGAATAATGATGATTTTAAAAACCTTATTTTTTATGTTGTTCTAACAAAACACCAGCTTCTTTTAATATACTACTGCTTAAATCGTCAGGATAATCGCCAATGAATATTACCCTCTTTATTTTAGCATTTGCGATTATCTTAGCACATTGCACACATGGTTGTGTCGTAACATATAAGTTAGCTCCTTTTACGTTAATACCATGAAGGGCCCCTTGGATAATTGCGTTTTGCTCCGCATGTAGTCCTCTACAAAGCTCATGTCGCTCACCGGAAGGAACATTTAGCTTTTCTCGTATACATCCAGTTTTGTGACAGTGGTCCATGCCAGTAGGTGCACCATTATAACCACTTGTTAATATTCGCTTATCCTTAACTAATATACATCCGACCTTTCTTCTTAGGCATGTGGATCTTTTAGCTACTACTTCTGTTATCTCTAAAAAATACTCATCCCAAGATGGTCTATCGCGTTTATTTAGTTCCGAACAATCTGTCACCTGCATCACCTAATCCCGGTACGATATATCCATGTTCATTTAGCTCATTATCGACTGAGGCAACAAAAATATCAACATCAGGATGCTCTTTTTGTACAGCATCTACTCCCTCAGGAGCTGCCACTAGACACATAAACTTGATATTTTTTCCACCCTTTTCCTTTAAAAACTCAATGGCGGCGATGGCAGAACCACCAGTTGCTAACATCGGATCTACAACTATCAATTCCCTCTCTTGAATATCACTTGGAAGCTTGCAGTAATATTCAACGGGCTTTAAGGTTTCTGGATCTCGGTATACTCCGACATGTCCTACCTTCGCCGCAGGAATAAGCTTTAATATTCCATCTACCATACCTAGTCCAGCCCGCAAAATCGGAATTACGCCCATTTTTTTTCCGGAAAGCTGTTTTGTTTTTGCTTTGCAAACTGGAGTTTCAATCTCTACCTCGCTAAGTGGTAGATTTCTGGTAACCTCATAAGCAAGTAGAAGGGATAACTCCTCTACAAGCTCTCTGAATTCTTTTGAACCTGTTTCTTTGTCTCTAATAAAAGTTAATTTGTGTTGAATAAGTGGATGGTCCATAACTGTAACTTTGCTCATTGTAATAATATACCTCCCAAGATCTTTTTCCCATCCTTATTATTTTAATACAAAGGGAAGTTCTTGCAAAGGGCTAAAACTTCCTTTTTAACATTTTCTTTAACTTTTTCATCATTAACGTTTGTAAGCGTTGTATACATAAACTTACTAATTTGCTTCATTTCTTCCACACCAAATCCTCTGCTTGTCACAGCTGGAGTCCCTATTCTTACTCCACTAGTTACAAAAGGACTTTCTGGGTCAAAAGGAATCGTGTTTTTATTAACTGTGATGCCAATCTCATCTAAAGCTTTTTCAGCATCCTTGCCAGTTATGCCTAGGCTTCTCAAATCAAGTAGCATTTTATGAGTGTCGGTTCCATTTCCAACTAGATCTATACCTTCTTCCATTAAACCTTCAGCTAAAGCTTTAGCATTTTCCACAACTTTTTTAGAGTATTCAACAAACTCTGGCTCCATTGCTTCTTTAAACGCTACTGCTTTAGCAGCGATAACATGCATTAGAGGCCCGCCCTGAAGTCCTGGAAATATCGATTTGTCAATCATTTTCTTGTGTTCTTTTTTGCAAAGTATCATGCCACCACGAGGTCCTCTCAAAGTCTTATGAGTTGTAGTAGTTACAAAATCAGCATAAGGCACGGGACTTGGGTGAAGCTTAGTAGCTACAAGGCCTGCTATATGTGCCATATCAACCATTAAGAAAGCGCCAACTTCTTTGGCTATTTCGCCAAACTTTGCAAAATCTAGAGTGTGAGGGTAGGCGCTGGCACCTGCTACTATAAGTTTTGGTTTAACTTCATGAGCTTTTCTTCTGATTTCTTCATAATCTACCTTTTGCGTTTCTTCATCCACCCCATAGGCGTGGAAGTTATAGTAGATACCAGAGATATTCACCGGGCTACCATGAGTTAAGTGCCCACCATGAGATAGGTCCATCCCTAAAACGTCATCACCTGGTTTAAGAACCGCTGTATAAACTGCTAAATTTGCAGATGCACCAGAGTGAGGTTGTACGTTGGCATGTTCCGCCCCAAAAATCTCTTTAGCTCTAACTCTAGCTAGTTTTTCTACAACATCTACATGCTCGCATCCCCCATAATATCTCCTATTTGGGTACCCTTCAGCATATTTGTTAGTTAGTACTGAGCCTTGAGCCTCCATAACAGCCTCGCTTACAAAGTTCTCTGATGCTATAAGTTCGATGTTTTGTTGCTGCCTAGTCAGTTCATCGTTGATTGCATCATACACTTGTGAGTCCACTCTTTTTAGATTTTCCATTTTTTAAATCCCCTCTCCTTGTTTAATATTTTGCTCGTTCTCCTCCTATTAGCTTTGGGCGGGTGTTGGCAGCTATAATAGATGCAGCCCCAACTTTATTATTATCTAGCCTTACAGGAACTACTACTGGCTTTAAATGCATCCCTATAAGAGTATTACCTATATCTATAGCAGCTTTACCTTGACGATTGAGGTCTTCCACAACTAATGGATTAACAAAACTTATCATGGCATGCTCAGCTAAGGCACCACCAGCCTTTTGATGTGGAGTAACAGTGACGGGCTCTAGGTTAAATCTTTCGCATACCTCTTTCTCCACAACCAGTGCTCTATTTAAATGCTCACAACACTGTATAGCTAAAAAAACATTATTTTCCTTTTTAAAATCTAACAAAGATTGTATAATTTGCGAAGCCACATCCCGATTAGACGCCTTACCAATATGTTTTCCCATGACCTCACTGGTGCTACAACCTATTACTAAAATTTGATTTGGCGATAGATCGATTTTACCTTTCAGCTCCGCTAAAGCATCTTTCACCTGCTGATAATACACACATTACACCACCTTATTAAGCCTATAAGTAAAATTTCTTTTAACTTTCTAACTTAGTGATTTTCTCCACCCTTCTTAAGTGACGGCCGCCTTCAAAGTTTGTGGTAAGAAAAGTTTGTACTATTTTTTTGGCAAGTCCTCCACCAACAACTCTTTCTCCTAAGGCTAACACATTGGCGTCATTGTGTAGCCTTGTTGCTTCAGCAGAAAAACAGTCATGGCAGTTAGCAGCTCTTATCCCCTTTATTTTATTAGCTGCTATGCTGATACCTATACCGG
This sequence comes from Proteinivorax hydrogeniformans, assembly GCF_040515995.1. Taxonomy (GTDB): domain Bacteria; phylum Bacillota; class Proteinivoracia; order Proteinivoracales; family Proteinivoracaceae; genus Proteinivorax; species Proteinivorax hydrogeniformans. The sequence goes on from NZ_CP159485.1 coordinate 2,698,893, forward strand.
TTCCGCATACTAAAATGGCAAAGTCACATTCTTTATTTATCACAGCATCTGCAGCAACCTTTGCATACTCAGGGTAATCTACGCTTTCTGGGCCATGAGTTCCAAAGTCTTTAGTTTCTAGTTTAAGTTCGTTTTTTATAAATTCATTAAGCTCTGACTTAAGTCTGTATCCACCATGATCACTTGCTAAGGCAATTTTCATAATAAATTCCTCCTATTTAGAGTGTATATTTTTTAGTTTGTCCATTATATCTATTTTTTTATCCCATGACATTAAAGCCACCTTTAAGAGTTGGCTTTAATTTTAACAATTGATATTCTTACTTGCATATTCTACAAATAATCCTTAAGTTCCTTTTATTTTAGATAAAATATAGAAAAGTTAACGTTTGTTAAAGAAAAACGAACAGGAAGTTTAGTTCCCGTTCGTTTTTATATTTAAACTTTAAATTTACTTACGTATTCTTTTAATTTAGTAGCCATTTCACTTAAGTTGTCTGTTGCCGCAGTAATTTGTTGTAAGCTAGCAGTTTGCTCTTCTGTAGTTGCTGCCACTTCCTCACTTGAAGCAGATGTTTCTTCAGAAATTTGCGCTACTGTTTCCGACTCAACAACGGCTGCTTCTACATCTTCCACCTGGTTTGTGGCAAATTTATCTATAGTTTTAATTACCTCTAAGGTTTGGTTTGCCACAGAAGTGATCTCTTTTAGACCTTGTTGCGATCTATCAACCATTTCTAATTGCTGCTGTGCATTCTCTGATTGGGTGTTAACTAAGCTAGAGGTTGTGGAAACCTTTTGTTGTACTTGTCCCACTATACCTTTAATCTGGTCTGCTGCTTTTGTTGTTTCCGTCGATAGCTTACGCACCTCATCAGCTACCACAGCAAACCCGCGACCGTGCTCGCCAGCTCTAGCTGCTTCGATAGCGGCATTTAGTGCCAGCAAGTTGGTTTGTGCTGCTATATCAGTTACAACTGTAATTATCTCACCTATTTTTTGTGTTTCTTTTTCTAAGTTTGTGATGTCATCGGCCACCTTGACATTGCCACTAGCTATCTCTTTTAGTCCAGCTATTAACTCTTCTAGCACCATGCTATTTTGCTCAACTGTGTCCACCATTTTCACATTAACTTCAATGGCGCCCTTGCTTTTTTCAGCTATATCTTTTGCTATATTTTGAACGACGGTTATCTTCTCTAAAACTGTTTGACTAGCAGTAGCTTGGTTCTCAGCACCTGTCGAAACCTCTTCCATGGTTGTAGAAACCTGCTGAGCTGCGCTGGCTGCTTCATTAGCAGCAATCGCCAGCTCGTCGGCAGTTTTTTCTGTATCGGCTGACGATTGAACTGTATTTTTTAGTAATTCTTTTAAAGATCCTAACATAAATTCAAAAGCCTTTGAAAGCTCTCCAATCTCGTCATTTCTCTTTTTGATATTTATTTCTTTTGTAAGATCTCCAGAAGCTATTTCTGTAGCAGTACGCTCTAACTCCCCTAGCGGTTTAAAGGTTACGGTGACAAAGATACTGGAAATTACTATTACTACAAAGGCTGTAATTGCTATGATTGTTACTATCATCCGCCTTAAGATTGAAGCCGTAGCTAAGGCTTCTTGCTCCGACTGATAAACCACAACGCTCCAATCTGATACGTGGACAAGGGCATGGGCTCCAATAAATTCCACACCTTCATCTAAGTAGCTCACTAAACCTTCTCTTTCGCCTTGCATCTGAGCCCAAGGTAACATATCGGCAACATTTTCGTTGTTGTAAACATTAGCGTTATATCTATGGGCAACTAAGTTTCCGCTATCATCTGCTATCATGGCCCCACCGGTCTCACCTACCCTATAATCTTGGGTCTGGTTCCAAGTTTCTCGCAGGTTATACTCCACCGCTAAAGCTCCTGTTACTGTAGTAGAGCTGCCTTGAGCATATACAGGTATCACGTGTAAAATTATGGGGTTGTTATTGCCATCAAGCATAAATCCAGTATCATACTTCTCACCTTGAAGTGCTTGAGCTAACCCTTCTTCATATTCCACTTCACCCATACGAAATTCAAATTCGTTTACTCCATCAGCGTCATAAAAACTTACTCCACTAACTCTTTCTGACCTCAGAATGTAATTAGTAAAATAAGTTCTTGCTTCACTTGTTTTATTACTCCTTAATGTTGGCATTTCGCTTAAATCTCTAGTTGTTTCATAAATATCGTTTATGTAATCATCCATATTAGCTGCTAACCGCTGGGCTAACAGTAAAGTGTTTTCATTGTGCTGTTCAATTAAGCTATCCTCTACTTGAGGTAATATAAACACTAAAATTACCATCAGCACTAGCACAAGACAGCCAACGCTCAGTGATAACACCTTTAAATTCAGTCCCTTAAATAGGCTGGTTGCCTTAACACTTGCGAAAACATCTCTTAAATTGAAACTTCTTTTAGTTTTCTTTTGTTTTGAGGTAGAAGCTTTAGGAGTAGCATCCTTTGATGCGAGTTTTTTTCCTTTCTTTCTTGAAAAAATATTACTTTTAAAACTTGATTTGTTGCGTTTTAGCTTTGTTAAGATTTTTTGTATCAATTTAACGCCCCCCCGCAATTGAATAATCAAAGATTATTATTCCACTTTTAATATTCGATATCTTCGACATTTTACCCTTTTATTTTGGAAAAAAAAGCCTCACAGTTCTGAGTAATTAGACCTATTTATAAAAAATAAAAACGCACAACTTTTAGTTATGCGTTTTTTTAAGCTTAAAACTCTGTACTTGCTTTTTTAGTTGTTCAGACACTTTATTTAACTCATCTGTCACTGAGGCGATTTTACTTAGGCTATCTGTTTGTTTTTCCGTTGTTATCGCCACAGCTTGACTAGAGGCAGTTGTTTTCGAGGAAATTTTCGACACTTTTTTTGATTCTGACGCTACTTCTTTTACATCTTTTAACTGCGAAGACGATAGAGAGTCTATAGATTTTATTGCATCTAATGTTTTGTGAGCTTCTGCAACGATTTCGTCTAATCCCTGTTCAGACCTGTCTATCATTTCTAACTGCGCTTTAGAAGCTTTCGACTGTTCATCCACTAACACCGCTGTAGTTGAAACACTTATGTTTACATGCTCCACTATTTTTTTTATTTCTTCAGCTGCCTTGTTAGTTTCCTCAGATAGCTTTCTTACTTCCTCAGCAACAACTGCAAATCCTCTCCCTTGCTCTTTTGCTCTAGCTGCTTCTATGGCAGCGTTTAGCGCCAGCAGGTTGGTTTGATCTGCAATATCAGTTACTACAGAGATAATTTCACCTATTCTTTTTGTTTCTTCCACTAAACTTGACATATCATCAGATACTTGCATATTACCCTTGGATATTTTTTCAAGACCATTTATAAGACCTTGCAAAGCCTGTTTATTTTGGTTGACTGTGTCCACCATTTTAACATTAACGTCTATCGCCCCTTTACTTTTTTGAACCATTTCATTTGATAGGGCTTGAACCTTATCTATTTTTTCTTGGACAACTTGACTAGCTTCAGATTGCTTTTCAGCTCCTTCGGCAACTTCTTCCATAGTTTTGGATACTTGCTTAGCAGCGACAGCAGCCTCGTTTACAGCTGTTGCCATTTCATCTGCAGTTCGTTGAGTATCGTTAGATAAATCAGTTGTGGTTTTAAGCATTTCTTTTAATGAGCCAACCATAAACTCAAATCCAGCTGACAATTTTCCAATTTCGTCCTTAGTTTTTTTAATTTTTGTATCATCACTTAAATCTTTTGCCGCTACTTTGTTAGCAGCATTTTCTAGTTGTTTTAAAGGTCTAAATGTAAAATAAACAAATAAAGATGAAATCAAAACAGTTAAAACAGCAGCTACTACAGTGACGAGAAGGGTCATTTCTCGAAAAATTAATGAAGCAGCAAGCGCTTCTTCTTCACTTTGATAAATAACAACCATCCAGTCTGATATCCCCACCTGAGAGTAGGCCCCAACATATTGTTTTTCATACTCAAAATCTAAAACCCCACTTTCTTGGTGTTGCATCGATGAAAATGGGAGTACAGCACTAGTATCACCTCTAAGCGATCCGGTATTAGTCACTACATAACCGTCTTCATCAATTATCATCGTTCCACCAGTGTTTCCTAAGATATGTCTGTTAGCTTGCTCCCATGTAGCTCGCAAATTATATTCAATAGCTAAAGCGCCCACGACATCAGTGTTACTTCCTTCTCTATAAATAGGCATAACATGTATTATAATTGGTAAATTGGTTTCGTTAATAACCACACCGGAGTCATACATTTCCCCATTTAGTGCCTTTTTTACACCTTCATCGTATTCTACACTCCCCATCCCAATTGAGAACCTGTTTTCCTCCTGGGTATTAAAGTAGCTCACCCCATTTACCTGGTCATTTCTAATTAAGTAATTTCGAAAATATGTTCTAGCCATAACTTCTTCACTTTGCCTTAAAGAAGGTTTTTCGCTTAATCCGGCGGAAATTTGATAAGTCTCCTCCAAATAAGCCTCGATACTATCGGCAAGCCTTTGAGTTAGCAGTAGGCTGTTGTCGTTAAACTGTCCCATTATTCCCCGCTCTATCTGAGGCATAATAAAAACAAAAATTGTAATTATGGCTATCAGCAAACATCCTATCGTTAATGAAAACACCTTAAAATTCAGCCCTTTTAGAAGGCTTATATTTTTAACCTTTGATAATAGTTCTTTGGAATTATATCTGTTTAGTTTATTTTTGCATTTTGTGGACCATAATTTAGGCAACTTTTTGTTTAGCAAAATATCCACCCCAAACTGTGTTTTTTTATGATATATTTTCATTATTCTATTTTTTTCCTGTTTTTCCTCTTTAAAGCGACAAAAAAACGTAAAAAAAGACTGTCGAAAAGTTATCGACAGTCGAAATGAAACTTTTGTTCACTTTGATAAATGTTTTAGGTGTTGCTTTATTTGTCTAAAACAACGTTCATATTGAGCAAGTGATTGACCAAAGGGGTCACAGATATCACCGTTTTGAGCAGCTTTGTCATCCTTACTATTTTTTAGGCTATGCTCTGTTAGAGTGTAGACTTTTCCTTCACTTTGTGGAAATAGGGCTAGCAAATTTCTTTTATGCCCCTCTGTCATTGTTAATATAAGATCAGCATTATCTATTAGTTGTTGGTCAACTTGTTTAGATTTATGGCTGCTTAAATCAATGTTTTCCTTGTCAGCAACCTTTATGGAGTTTTCTGAGGCAGGTAACCTTTCAACCGCCATAAGCCCGGCAGATTCAACCTTGGTATCCTCTCGGGTTATAGAATTAAGGTATGCCGCGGCAAGAGGGCTACGACAGGTGTTTCCGGTACAAATTATTAAAATATTCATTTTTACCAACTCCTAAAAGAAAATCATTTTTATTCCTAATGCAATAAGCACTAAACCGCCTATTTTTTCTGCATGATTGCCGATTACAGCTCCTATGTATTTACCGAACATCAGTCCAATAGCAGACATTAAAGCTCCAAAAAAGCCGAATGTAAGTACTACTACTGTGGTAGAAAAACCTAAAGTGCCTAAGCTAAATCCCACTGAAAGTGCGTCTAAACTAACCCCTAAAGCAAGTATCATAAGAGAAATACCGGTAAGTTTCTTGGTGCAATCTTCATCATTATCCTCTTCTTTAAATGATTCATATATCATATTAGCTCCAATTAAAACAATTATGATGCTACCTAAATACTGGGCTATCTCTCCTAGCATTCTTCCGAAAATTTGTCCCAAATAGAGTCCAATAAGGGGCATAAAAACATGGAAGAGGCCAATAACAACACTTACTTTAATTATTTCCTTTGCAGTTAGCTTTTTCATACCTACTCCAACACATAAACTTAAGGCGTCAGTTCCTAGGGCAATAGCTATTAGAACTAGTGATAGCAGCTGTCCCCAATTTAAGGAGTCCACACCACCGGCGAAAACAGTGATTTCGCCACCACTTAATATCAACATAGATGTTAAGAGAATTAACGCGGTTAATGTCATTATCCTCTTTGATGTTAGATGGAGTATAACAACCCTTTTAGACATACACTACCTCCTATATTATAGTCAAACATAATATATTCAACTTTTTACAACATTATTCCCACAGGCCTTTAAAAGCCTGTTCATAACAGCATAGGAAAGTTCATCGTCTAGGTCTAGCCCCATTGCCAATATTATTTCAACACCAGCTTTATCAATTGTATTCAAGTTCCCATACAACTTACCAGCTACTTCTAGCGGAGAATTCTGCGAACCCATGGAAATTAGTTCATCAACATCATTAAAATGCTTAAGATGCTGCTCAAAGGATAGCACCCCCACCTTCTTGCCTGCTTTTTTCTCCGCTTGTGCTCTTTCTTTTATTTTTTTTATTACGTCATTTTGGTCTCCAACAAAAACTACCATTGGTGCTTGAGGGCTATAGTGTTTATATTTAGTACCGGGCGAAAGCACTTTCCCACCGGCATATTCCTTATGGCCCTGTGCCTTAACTACAAGATTAATTTGACTTTTGGTTATAAGTCCAGGCCGCAAAATAACTGGCTTTGATGCTGTTAAATCTAACACCGTAGATTCTAGCCCCATCTTGGCATCCCCACCGTTTATAATATAATCAACTCGCCCGTTTAAGTCCTCTAAAGCATGATTAAAGCTTGTTGGACTAGGTCTCCCTGATCTATTAGCAGATGGTGCAGCAACTGGTATATTTGCCTTTTGTATAAGGTTTTTCGCAACAGGATGAGCAGGTATCCTTACCGCTACTGTATCTAGCCCACCTCTTACAGCAGAAGGTACTTTAGTTTTATCTGCTAAGAGAACTAAGGTCAGAGGCCCTGGCCAAAATCTCTCACCTAACAGAAAAGCCTCAGGGGGTATTTTCACCGCCAATTTTTCTAACCATTTAACGCTAGGGATGTGCAATATCAAAGGGTTATCAGAAGGACGACCTTTAGCCTTAAACACCTTAGATATCGCTTTATCATCTAAGGCATTTGCACCTAATCCATATACAGTCTCCGTAGGAAAAACAACCGTTTTCCCCTCATTGAGTGCCTTAGCAGCAGTTATAAAATCCTCATCAGTTTCATGTAAAATTCTAGTTCTAACTTTATTTTCCATTAAAGATCTGTACTCCTTATCCTTTTTTATGATGTATAAACGCAGCAAACAAAGCAGTAAATGGTATAGCCACTATCAGGCCCATACTTCCCACAATGGCTCTAATAATTTCTGTAGCTATTAAATCAGAGTTGATTATAGCTGACATAGGCTGTTCATATGCTTTAAACAGTAACAATAAAGGCAAGGCACTACCAGTGTAGGCCAAGATTAGAGTATTTACCATGGTTCCCATTATGTCCCGTCCGACGTTCATGCCAGCAGAAAAAAGTTCTGCTGCTTTTAGCTTAGGATTTGCCATTTTTATCTCTTCTATGGCCGAAGCGATAGACATCGTCACGTCTAATATTGCCCCTAACGCCCCTATTATAATACCAGCTAACAAAAGTCCCCTGACATCAAAATCTACTCCCTCATCAATAAACTGTAGCATTTGTGCTTCCTCAGAAACATAACCAGTTAGGTTAGCTGCATTAGCAAATACCCAAGCTAGTATTCCAGCCAAAAACAATCCCGTGGCAGTTCCTAAAATCGCTGCAAAGCTTTTATGATTAACTCCCCCAATAATTAGCAGAGTGAAAATTGCAACCACTATGGAAAAGGCCACAGTTAGTATTAAGGGGTTAAAACCTTCCATCATTAGTGGCAATATAACATAAATAACAGCAAGACCCATCAGAACCAACGTCACCAAGGCCTTTACCCCTTTAAGTCCTCCTATAGCCACAAGGATTATAACAAAGATAACCAGTAAGATATAGATAATATGATCTCTAATTATTTCGTCTACACCTATAGTGGTAATTTCCCCGTCAGTGGTTTCTATATAAACCATTACTCTATCTCCAGCAGAAAGCTCTAAGGTATGAACTCCAAATAACATGTGTTCTAACTCAAACTCCTGCCCTTCAAATTCACCCTCTGTGATTCTAACTCTTAGGTTCTGCACACCCTGTTCCCAATACTTTTCTCCTTCTGTAGGTTCACTAGCCTGTAAAACCTCACCCCTAACTAAAACCGCTTCACCCTCATCTTCGAAGGGAAGGTTTTCTTCATTTTCAAAAGGAATGTTTTCATCATCTTCAAAGCCTTCCTCACCATTAAAAGCAATGACTAAAGTGGAGGATGTTAATATTATAACAGCCATTAAAATAAGGCTCAGGCACTTTTTAACTTTCATCTTTTTTGTCCTCCTTACAGTTGTAACACACCCCATAGAACTTTAGCTGATGACCAGATATCTTAAATTTGTATTTATTCTCTATTTTATGTTCTAAGACATCTAACAAATCTTCTGCCACTTCATAGACTTCATGACAAGAAGTGCAGATTAGATGGTGGTGATGGTGCTCTTCCTCCCAAAGTTCATATCTACTTCGTCCATCCCCAAAATTCATTTTATGTATTATTTTTAATTCCTCGAATAACTCTAAAGCTCTGTATACAGTTGCTAAACCTATATCGGCATTAGACTTGTTAGCTTTTTCATGTATTTCTTCAGCACTCATATGCTTTTCTCTATTATTAAGTATTATTTCTAAGATAATTTGCCTTTGACTAGTTACTTTGTAGCCACTACTTTCTAGCAGACTAAAAGCTCTTTGTGAAGTTTTCACATCGTTAACCTCCTAAGTTTACTTTTAAACATAAATCTTATAAAAATTATAGTTTACAAGGCGTCCAAAGTCAAACAAGCCACGCTAAGAGACAAGGAATTAGCACTTTGACCGTGTAATTTAAGCGAAAATATTAAGTTTATACTTTAGTTTCAAGCAAAGTTTTGACAAATATTAAATTAAGTAAGGGGCATACAGTTTTACAACTGTACACCCCTGTATTTATAACTACTAAAATTCTCCTAAAACGACCTGGGCGATATTTGTAGCATGGTCGCCAATCCGTTCCATGTTACTTAACATATCTAAATAAACTACCCCTGACATCGGATAACATTTCCCTTTATTAATTCGTTGTATATGTCTATCCCGCAATTCCTTTTCTAGGTCATCTATGCCGTCATCATCCTTGATAACCTCTCGAGCTAAATCATGGTCGTTTTCTTTAAACGCTTTCATAGCCTTGTCGGTTATCTCAGACACTTTTTTCGACATGCTTTTAAGTTCCTCCCGGGCTTGTTCTGAAAAGGGAAGGTCATCTTCGATTTTGTGAACACACAAATCAGCGACATTTTCTGCATGGTCTCCTATTCTTTCTATATCGTTAATGGCATGCAAAAGCATAGTAAGTCTTTTAGCGTCAACACCAGAAAGTCCTTTGTTAGAGAGCTCAGAAAGATAGGTGGCTATTTCCTGTTCTAGCTCGTCCACAACTTCTTCTCTTTGTTGAACGTCCTTTAGATAGTCCTTTTTATTTTTAAATAAGATATTTAGAGAGTCCTCAAGCATAGTTCCAGCTATTTCTCCCATACGGGCAACTTCTTTTTCTCCTGCACCTAAGGCAAGAGATGGAGTTTTGAAAAGTCTTCTATCTATATATTTTATTCCTCTTTCGATAATAAGCTCTTCACCAGGAACAATTCTTGTAATTAAGATAACAAACCAATTTACAAAAGGTAGAAATAACAAAGTATTAACTATGTTAAAAATAGTATGGGCCATAGCCGTTTGTCTAGCAACCGTGTCCCAGTTTGATTCGATAAAAATTGTAAACCAAGGAAGTATTAGCAGGAAAATCAAAGCACCGATTAAGTTGAAGATAACATGAGACACTGCAGCCCTTCTAGCAGTTAGATTTGCGCCGATTGCTGCTAGCATTGCTGTTACACACGTTCCGATGTTAGTACCTAAAATAAGAGCTAATGCGCTATCTAGCTCCAATACTCCTGCTAGTGTCATCGATATAATTACTGACGTAGAAGCACTGCTACTTTGTACAGCTAAAGTAAATAGCGCACCAACTAACATACCTAAAATTGGATTTTGTCCTAGCACTTTCAACATCTCTAAAAATGGAGGATAGTTTTCAAGCACTCTTAAAGAGTCTGACATAATATTCATTCCTAATAGAAGAATACCAAAGCCAAGCACTCCTTTTCCTAAATGTCTATAGATTCTCTTTTTGACGAAATAATGCATGACCACACCTACAGCGATCATAGGCAATGCAAAAACATCTATCGCCTGGAAGGAAATCAGCTGAGCTGTCACGGTTGTCCCAACGTTTGCGCCAAAAATAGTTCCTACAGCTTGCGTAAGATTCATAAGGCCAGCATTAACAAAGCCAACAACCATAACTGTAGTTGTACTACTACTTTGAACCAAAACAGTTAAAAACGCCCCCGTAAATGTAGCTAAAAATCTATTTCCAGTCATGATTTCCAAAATTTTACGCAGTTTGTTGCCTGCTGAGCGCTGTAATCCTTCGCTCATAAGCTGCATTCCAAGTATAAAAAGCCCCAATCCACCTATAGCCCCAAAAAAAGTCTCCATGGACATTTATACTGCCTCCATTCATATATTTACTATATTATTTTCACCATAATCAAGTCTATCACATCCCAACCACTAGTCAATAAATTATCAAAAACCTAAAAGTAAACTTTTTGTTACAAAAACTTTATTTCTTTTTTAAAAAAAAGAAAGTTGCTTTTTATAGTTTAAGCAACTTTCTTAAAAACAATTAAATATAATGTGTGCTTTCCACTTCCACTTCATTTTGCTTAAGTAGCTTTAAGGCTTGCTCTTCGTCTTTTGTTTCGCACTGGATAGCTAGACCACAGTCAGAGCTGATATTTCTAGGTACCGGTCTTACTCTTAGTGAAACTTTATTTTGTTTGAGCACTTCCTCAGCTTTTATGCTGTCATAAGTGGTTGGAAAAGTAATTAATAGCTTTTTATCCAATTTAACATTCCACCTTTATTATTATGTCTTCTCCCTCCTCTATTGTATACTTAATTTTATTATTTTTACAGAACCTAAGTATATTTTCTTTAGCAACTTCGGAGTCTATCAGCGCCATAAAATTTCCGCCAGCCTCATATTGGTTTTTAAACTCTAAAAGTGGTTGTGGGCAATCTAAACCTCTAACGTCCAATTGAAACATCTTTATCCCTCCTTACTATTATCTTTTTGCTGTGTGTAAACACTATAACTGCCAAAATTATAAAGCAAATAACAACTCCGATCTTGCCGTTTGTGGGAACTCCAGCGGGGCTAGCAGCTGTGCCAAAGTTGTGGACCACAGCTCCACCTACTATTAACCCTAATACCGTGGTTGCTGCATCTAAATTGCCTTGCCCTGCTAAAATCAACTGTCTTAGCGGACACCCTCCAAGCAAGATAGCACAAAAACCGACTAGGGCAAGACCTAAAAAGTTCCATATATGCTCGGTGTGCGCCACGTTTTGTTCAGCAAATCCTAGGTTGAATTTGCCAATGGCTATGTTGGTAATAAGGGCTGCAACTAAAATCCCTATAAAACCTGATACCATATGGAAATCTTTGATCATAAGTACGTCTCTTATGCCCCCAGCCATACAAAGCCTAGAGCGCTGCGCTAAAATACCTACTATAAGCCCTGTGCCTAAAGCTACTAAAATTGGAGCTGTAAAAGAACCAGGTCCTTCGGAGCTAAAGTTTATAAACTCTGGTTTTACAACAACAAAAATTAACAGCATAACGAAAAACGCTGGCATTATATATCCACTAGTTTTGTTTTCCTGTTTTGTAGCTTTTCCTAAGGTGAATCCACCCTTTAATGCCTTAAGGCCGAGATAAATTCCGAATATAAAGCCAAATAACCCAACAATAGCATTTAAGTCTCCACCTGCTATTCTCAGCACCATTCTAAGTGGGCACCCTAAAAACACCATAGCTCCCACCATCATAAATATTGCTATAAAAAATCTTAATAAAGGCGCAGAACCGCCCTCAACCTTAAATTCGTTCTTAACTAAAGCTATGATAAACGCGCCTAGCACTAATCCTGCAACTTCAGGCCTTAGATATTGCACAATCCCGGCTTGGTGCATGTTTAGCCCTCCTGCAATATCTCTTAAAAAACAAGCGATACAAAAGCCCATGTTAACGGGGTTGCCCAGCTTTGTTAAAATAGCACCGATAAAACCTACTATAATTCCAATTGATAAAAGCTTTTTCATAAGACCACACCTTTCCTTGTTATTTTTTTCACTATATATAATATACTTCTTCATGAATGTATAAACTCCTTTTAAACATCATATAAGATTTTTTTATATAGCTTTTCTTAAGGTGGCAAGAAATAGTTTTAGGTATAAATCCAAAAAAGAGCTATCTCTAAACAGGATATTATTTCCTGAAAAGACAGCTCTTTTAGCTTTATTTATTATTTTCCTTGTAATCTTCTATAGCTGTTTTTAAGGCATCAGCTGCTAAGTTAGAACAATGCATCTTTACTGGTGGCAATCCTCCAAGCTCATCGGCAACTTGCTTGTTTGTCAATTCTAGGGCTTCCTCAATAGTTTTTCCAACTGCCATTTCAGTGATTACACTGCTTGTAGCAATAGCGGCACCACAGCCAAAGGTGCGAAACTTAACATCTTTTATAACGTTATCAGTAACCTTCAAATATATCCTCATAATGTCTCCACATTTTACGTTTCCTACTTCACCTACACCGTCAGCATCTTTTATTTCCCCTACGTTTCTTGGATTTTGAAAATGATCCATTACTTTTTCTGTGTACATGGGCATTCACTCCCCCTTTTAATTTGATTTCCATAAAGCGGTGACATGCTTCTTAAACGTTCAACAATTTTAGGCACTCGATCTAATACATAGTCGATATCTTCGTCGGTATTTCCTTTTCCTAAGGTAAGGCGCAGCGAACCATGTGCCGTTTGATGACTTAGCCCCATATGCATAAGAACATGAGAAGGATCTAACGATCCGGAAGTACAGGCAGAGCCACTTGAAGCTGCTATCCCTTCCATATCTAAACTTAATATCAAAGCTTCTCCCTCTATAAATTCGATAGATACATTAACATTAGAAGGCAGCCTTTTTGATGGATGACCGTTTAGCTTGACATCCTCCATTTTTAATAATCCTTCGATAAGTCTATCTCTTTTTCTTTCCATATCTTTTATTTCATCAAGGGAAGTTGAAGCTAGCCTAGCAGCTTCTCCTAACCCAACAATACCAGCCACGTTTTCTGTACCAGGTCTAATTTTACTTTCCTGTCCTCCTCCGTGAGCTGTGTTTTTCAGCTTCGTCCCTTTTCTTACATAAAGTGCTCCTATCCCTTTTGGACCATATATCTTGTGAGCGGAAATTGTAAGAAGATCCACACCTAACTGATTAACATCTACAGGAATTTGACCAAATGATTGAACCGCATCAGTGTGAACATATACATTATGTTTTTTTGCTATATCCACTACTTCTTTAATAGGTTGAATGGTTCCAACTTCATTGTTTGCATGCATTATGGTGATAAGTATAGTATCTTCGCTTATAGCTGATTTTAGTTCATCGAGATCGATAACACCATATTCATCAACTGAAAGACGGGTCACTTTATAGCCTTCCTTAGCCAAGGCATCGCACGTATCTAAAGTGGCATGATGTTCAACTGATGATGTGATAATATGTTTTCCTTTGTCCTTTAATGCGGCGGCAACTCCTAAAATTGCAAGGTTATCTGCCTCCGTTCCTCCTGAAGTAAATATAACTTCTTCATCATAGTCAGCATTGATTGCCTCAGCTACCTGATTTCTAGCTTTATCAACATGCTTTTTGACTTCTCTTCCAAAGGAATGCACAGAGGAAGGGTTGCCAAATAGGTCTTTATAGAAAGGTAACATTGTCTCTAAAATTTTAGGGTTTAATGGGGTTGTTGCAGCGTGGTCTAAGTAAACTTTTTTCACTGTTCAACTCTCCTTTAACAGATTTTAATATATAAAAATATTTCTAGGTTTATTATGGTAATTATCATTACCTATCATTCAATTTTAGTTTTTCATTGCTCAAGTCTTTTATTATATCTCCAAAGGTAATTTCATCTAAAACTTTAGCCATGCTATCCCTTAGCTTAGCCCAAACAAACTTTGTTAAACAACAAGATTCCTTTGAACAAGGGTCTTTGGTTTCTTCTTCTGAAACACAATCTACGGGAGCTAGCGGACCTTCCAACACCCTAACTACATCTCCCACCGTAATATCACTAGGAGGTTTCGAAAGCATATATCCCCCTTTTGGCCCTCTTATACTTGATACTAACCCAGCTTTTTTAAGCTCCCTAAATAGCTGTTCTAAGTATAGTTCAGAAAGATGCTCTCTTTCAGCTATTACTCTCAATGAAGTAGCACCATTTTTATACTCATAGGCCAAAACAGCCATAGCTCTAACTCCATACTCTCCTTTAGTTGACAGCCTCAACTGCCCACCCCCTTTAAAACATAGTGAATTACTCGGATAAGAGTTTAAAAAAAATAAAACATAGTGTTTAACTATGTTTTATTATAAAGGAAAATGTTACAACTGTCAAAACTACTTAAGAAAAAATTTTACTAAATAATGATTTAATAACATCGAAAAATTTAAATCTATATTCAACCTGTTTTTCCTCTTCTTTGTTCTGTTTTTGATGGGAAAAATCATTGCACTCACTAGGGCTAGACTCTCCTACAAAGCATAAGGGTGGAAACATAACACACCACCAGTTGTCTCCTTTGCCCTCACCTAAAACTATTTTCACCGCCTCATATTCACCTGCAGGATAAATTTTTTCTAGATACAAGCGAGAAGGGAATTCAAATTTTCCTATGCTTATAGTAGATTCATAGCTAAAACCGTTAGAGACAAGTGTGCTATCAGCAATTTTGTTTATCTCCTCTATGTTGTCTTCAATAAATTGTTCTAATTCTATGGCGCTTTCTATTTCTGAAAAGTGGGGGGTAAACTGGGCTAAAATCTCGTCACGGACTTTGTATTTTACCAGCTGATCTTCTGGAGAGTTGCTATTGGCCAAGACATGAAGACGTACCACATCATTATCCCCATGGGCTTCATAACTGTAAGAGTTCGTTACCATTAACATTGTCAAAGCTAAGGCCACAGTTAGCACTCTTAATATTTTTATCATTTTGCAACACTCCTTATCTTATATAGTCTTTTATAAATTCCAGCGCCGCCTTTTCTAGACGAGAAACTTGTGCTTGGGATATCCCAATTTGATTGGCAACCTCAACTTGGGTTTTGCCTGCAAAAAATCGTTTAGTTAGAATTTCTTTCTCTCTTATCGAAAGCTTCTCTAAAGCCTCGCTAAGAAGTATTTTTTTCAGCCATGTATTATCACATTCTTCATCCCTTATTTGTTCCTCGATGGAGACAGGATCTGAGCTATCACTGTAAACAGGTTCGCTAAGTGACATAGGCTCATAGTTAGCATCTAAAGCAAATATTATCTCCTCTGCAGGAAGTTTTAGTGCATCTGAAAGTTCTGCTATTGTAGGCTCCCTCCCCATTTCTTTTGACATTTGTTCTCTTTTTTGTAAAGCTTTATGGGCTATTTTCCTAACTGACCTACTCACCCTTATTGTATTATTATCGCGGAGGTATCTTCTTATTTCTCCCATCACCATGGGAACTGCATAGGTGGAAAACTTAACTCCTAGTTCTGGATTAAAATTGTCTATGGCCTTTACAAGCCCAACACAGCCAATCTGGAACAAGTCATCTAAGTTTTCCCCTCTATTTTTAAATTGTTTTAGCACGCTTAATACCAACCTTAAATTTCCTCTAACGAGCTTCTCGCGTGCCTCTTCACTGCCTTTTGCCAGCTCTTTAAAAAGCCTTTCCATCTCTTTGGCACTTAGGACTGGTAAATTATACGTGTCTACACCGCTTAAAGTAACTTTTTTGTTACTATACATTGTTTGCGCCCCCTCTAATTTCTTTACCTTTTACACTGATAATTATTGCCACTTTTTTCTAAAGCTAATCGAAACAAATTAATAAAGTGGTATAAAAAAACTGTTGAGATTTAAATCTCAACAGTTTTTTTATACCACTTTCTGACCTACAATAACCCGAGGATTTCCTCCTAGGTCATAGAGTATTTTTGTTCTTTTAAAACCACTTTCTTGTAATAACCTTTCAGAAGTTTCACCTTGGTCATATCCAATCTCTAAAGCAATCCAACCGTTATCTTTTAAAACTTTAAAGGCTTGTGGTAAAAGATTTTGATAAAGCTCTAAACCTGTCTTCCCACCTATTAAAGCCCTTTTTGGTTCATATTCCTTTACAGTTTTATCAAGGTTTAGATAATCCTCATCTGATATATATGGTAGGTTTGATAAAACCATATCCATCTTTAAATTTTCATCGATAACAGGCTGTAGCAGGTCTCCTTGATAAATGGTGGTTTTTTCACTCACTCCTAAATTTTTAGCATTTTTAGAAGCTACTTGTATTGATTTTCCCCAAATTTCCGTAGCGTAAACCCTCACATTCTCACAAAGTTTAGCTATGGTTATAGCTATGGCACCGGAACCTGTGCCCACATCAGCAATCTTTGAAACTCCTTCTGAAAGTTCTAGCTTAGATAATGCCCATTCTACTAAAATCTCAGTATCTGGTCTTGGAATTAAAACGTCTTCTGTAACGTTAAACTCGAGCCCCATAAACTCTCTTTTGCCGGTAATGTATGCAAAAGGATAATGCTTTGCTCTTTTTGAAACCATTTTTTCGAAAGCCTCTTGCTCAACTTCACTTAATTTTTCTCCATCTCTTATAGATAGATCTATTAAACGACACTGCAAAACATGCTTTAGCAGCATTTGGCTTTCAAAATAAGGGTTTTCTATTTTATGGTCCTTTAGCACATAAGAAGCCCTTAACAGGGCTTCTTTAATAGTTAGTTCCTTCATTTAGTCCACCTTTTTCATCTTTTCCAGTTGGTCAGCTGTAATAAGTTCATCCACTACTTGATCTAGCTCTCCAGCTAATATCCCGTCTAGCTTGTGAAGGGTAAGTCCTATACGATGGTCGGTCACCCTACTTTGCGGAAAGTTGTAGGTACGAATTCTCTCGCTTCGGTCACCTGTACCAACCTGACTTTTCCTCTCATCAGCTACTTCGCTGGCTTGCTCCTCTTCGTATATTTCTACTAATCGAGCTCTTAACACACGCATAGCTTTATCCTTGTTTTTATGCTGAGATTTTTCATCCTGGCAAGACACTGTCACCCCAGTGGGCTGGTGAGTAATTCTAACAGCAGATTGGGTAGTGTTAACACTTTGTCCACCTGGGCCAGAGGAACAGAACGTATCAATACGAAGGTCGTTTGCATTGATTTCTACCTCCACATCTTCAACTTCAGGTAGCACCGCTACTGTTATAGTAGAAGTATGGATTCTGCCACCAGATTCTGTGGATGGAATTCTCTGCACCCTATGAACACCACTTTCATATTTAAAACGGCTATAGGCTCCTTCTCCTTCTATAACAAATGTAATCTCCTTAATCCCGCCAATGTCATTGTAGTGTGAGTTTAAGACTTCTGTTTTCCAACCCTTACCTTCTGCATAACGACAGTACATTTTAAAAATATCATTAGCAAATAGTGCCGCTTCATCTCCGCCGGCACTTCCCCTTATCTCCACTATAACGTTTTTGGAATCATTAGGGTCTTTAGGAAGCAACAGTACCTTAAGCTCTTCTTCTAGCTTTTGCTTTTGTTGCTCAAGTTCTGATATCTCTTCTTTTGCTAGCTCAACTAGATCATCATCAACTTTAGAGGCGATAATCTCTTTCGCTTCTTCATAGGACTCAAAAACATCTTTATACTCTCTATATTTATCAATTGTTTCCTGCAAGTCGGCATGTTCCTTTGTGAGCTTTTTCCATTTTTTTTGGTCTTTTGTTACAAGCTCCGGGTCAGAAATACTTTTTTCTATTTCTAAAAAACGCTCTTCTAATGCCTGTAATTTTTCTAACACTTCATACACCTCTTTTTTTAAGAAATTTGGTACCGCTAGTTGCTATTCTTCTTCCCCTAGGGCAGCTTTAAATGATAAGATGGCTACTTCTAGCTGCCTATCATCAGGCTTTTTAGTAGTCAATAGCTGCAGCCATAGCCCAGGAAGTAATAATGGTTTTAACAGTGAGGTTTTATAAGCTAATCTATTTGCCTCATAGGCAATGCCAGCTAGCAAGGGTACAGCTAAAATGCGAATAGCTACCCTGCTTAACATGCTTCCCCACGGGAACAGCGAAAAAAACAAAATACTAATCACCATAACCAAGAGCATAAATGCTGTACCACATCTAGGATGTAAGGTGGTCATTTTTTTTGCATTTTCCACATTTAGCTCTTCATCTGCTTCGTAACAATGAATTACCATATGCTCCGCACCATGATATTGAAAAAATCTATTGATTTCTTTTAATCTTGAAATTATTAAAACATACCCTAAAAAGATGATCAGCCTAAATAGCCCCTCAATGAGGTTATTGTAGATATTGCTTTGCTCTCCCCCTGTAACCAGGCCTGAAAGCAAGGTTGGCAATACAAAAAAAAGTAATACTGAAAATAAAATTGCAGTAACCATTGTAAATCCAAGCTCTTTTTTTGATAAACTCTTTTCCTCTTGCCCTTCACTAATATCAGCAGATAATGCTAACATTTTCATGCCAGTTTTTAGGGCATCAAATAAAGTTACTGCACCTCTAATAATAGGAATACCATAAATTTTATTTTTTTTAGTTAAAGGTCTTTGTGTAAATGATTTTAAAAATACCTCTCCATCGGGCTTTCTCACTGCAATAGCAGTTTTTTCCGCTCCCCTAAACAAAACCCCTTCCATTAAAGCCTGTCCGCCTACAGCAAAGTTGTGCTTTTCACTCATAATTACCGCTCCTTCGGTACTTCATGACACTGTCTACATCTAGCCTCATACGATTCTTTAGCACCAACCAAAATAGTTGGATCACTTAAAGAAGCAGGCCTTCCTTCGATTAAACGCTGTGTTCTGCTGGCAGGGTTGCCACAGACAACACAAATTGCCTGGAGCTTGTCAACATATTCCGCCATAGACATAAGTAAGTTAGTATATCCAAATGGTTCGCCCCTAAAGTCCATATCCAATCCAGCTACAATAACTCTTTTACCACTATCGGCTAAGCTTTGACATACTTTTATAATCTCTTCATCAAAAAACTGGATTTCATCGATAGCTACTACTTGAGCATCCTCTGAGATAAAGTCATTTATTTCAGAGGCTCGTTCAATATTAGTGGCGGTTATCTTGTCGCCATTATGAGATACTACACTCTTCCTACAATATCTAGCATCTATCTTGGGCTTAAATACTTCAATTTTCTTTTTCCCATATCTAGCTCTTTTTATCCTTCTTATAAGTTCCTCACTTTTACCTGAAAACATACTTCCGGTGATTACTTCAATCCAACCCATATTTTTAATCAGATGCAAATTGTCTCCCCCCACTTATATATGGTTTAATATCTTTTAGATTACCATAACACAGAGTATAACTCAATACTATACAACAGCTCATATAAAAACAGAGCCCTTAGGGGGCTCTGTTTATTTCATGCCGTATTTACGACGGAATCTATCTACTCTACCACCGGAATCCACTAGCTTTTGTTTACCAGTGTAAAATGGGTGACATTTTGAACAGATTTCTACCTTTAAATCTTTTTGAGTTGATTTAGTAGGAATTTCCGCACCACATGCACAAACTATAGTCGTTTTATTATATTCTGGATGAATAGCTGCTTTCAACTTTTTCCACCTCTTTTCAACATTTTGTTCTAGACAATACTTGAATTGTAACAAATTTAAAAAGGCTAGTCAAGAAAAAGCAGCATATATTTATGGCAGGAATTTTTTGGGGTCAACTGTATTTTCCGACCTGTTTCCATCAATTCGGACTTCAAAGTGAAGGTGAGGACCAGTGGCCATGCCTGTTGAACCCACAGTCGCAATAACTTCACCGCGATTTACCCATTGTCCTTTTTCTACTTTTAATTGGTGAGCATGGGCATATAAAGTAAAGCTATCTTCATGTTGCAAAATTATGGTGTTCCCGTAACTATTTCGATAACCGCTATAAACAACTTCTCCTGAAGCTGCAGCTAGTATAGGTGTCCCCCTACTAGCACCTATATCTATCCCCCTATGAAAGCTGTTAACCTTGCGTATTGGGTGCATTCTGTAACCATATGAAGAAGTTATAGCTCCACTTACCGGCCACTTAAGTGTCTCTCTGCTACCACCTCTACTAACAAGTCGGGTGCTAGACGGACTAAACTCTGGCAAAATTAACTTTGTTCCCACTTCTAATTTGTCAGATTCTAAATTGTTTGTCCTTATAACTGACTCTATGTCAACATTGAACTGTTTGGCTACCTTCGCTATATGCGAGTCTTCACTTACAGTATATATGTAGCCATTCACTGTTGGAAAAGTCAGCTTTTGACCTGGTTTTATCAGGTGTTTATTTGCTATACGGTTGTTATACAGTATAGTTGAAACTTCTATTTTATGCTCGCGGGCTATTGAACTTATTGAGTCTCCGCTTTTTACTTTGTACTCGATAATTTCTCCAGCCCCACTTTCTTTTTGCTTTACATAGTCATGTAAGCTCATATATGTTTTTTGCTCTTGTCCTCTAATTAACACTCTCTCTTCCCGGTTTTTTTTATCTAAAATTACAACATCCAAGGAGCCCAGACTCTCTGCTTTCTGTGCATCAAGGCCAACTGTAAAGATTGCAGCTAAAATTGATGCAAGAAGCATAGCACTGAGTTTTCCCATTTTAATCACCTCAACTTAATTATTGTTGTGGGAACCTTGGTTATTATATCCTGTTTTTCCTTTTATATTCATTTTAGAAACTATACTGACATTCCCAAGTTAAACATTATAAGCGCAGCCATGATATATCCTATGATAATTGCCCAGCTATCAAACCCAAGCGTCAGTACGCTTTTTTTGCTGCGGTAAATCAAACCGATAATCGCTATTGTAGTTAGAAAAATTCCAAAAAGGGCCGTGATAGCGTTATCGGTAGAGACGTTTGTCAAAACCGGTCGCCCAACATAAAATAAGTCTGTAAAAAATATAATAAGTACATTCATTATATTTGCTCCTAACAGATTACCTATAGCCATGTCGAAGGCTCCTAACTTAGCAGCAGTAAACGTTGCGACAAGTTCAGGAAGTGATGTAGTAATTGCTACTAGAAATGACCCAACAAAAGATCCTCCTAGACCTGTAACTTTTGCTATTTCATCTCCCGAAATAGCTAGAAAACGACCGGAAATTACTATAAACACTCCTGCTATAACAAATATAGTTATAGATTTTTTCAAACTCTCTTTTGCATACTGATGTTCTTCATTAAAATCTTCTTTTTCTGCTTGAGTATCTTTTTTGTCATACCTTATAAGTAGCCTTAAGCCAGCCAAATAGATGCCAGCTAAAATCAAAGTGTCTATCCCAATACCAAAAATCCCAATATCTATCTGCACTAAAATAAATATAGCTGCCAAGGATGCTAATAGCATACCAATACCAGCAGTTAGTATATGTCCTAACTTTACATGTAACAACACAGGTCCTCTACCTTGCGCAACATCAACTACAGCAATAACAAGAATATTAAACATATTACTTCCAAAGACATTTCCTAAAGCAATATCAGGATTATCAATTAAAGCTGACTGGGCGCTAGTAACTATTTCTGGAAGAGATGTTACTATTGGCAAAAGCAAGGCCCCTATCAGCGCACCTGAAAGCCCTGTTTTATAAGCTATTATGTCGGCATTTTTAGAAAGCTGAGTTCCAGCTAGTATTATCACCGCGGCGCTGACAAAGAAGGTAATCCATATCATATCTATTCCACCTCGTATTTTTTCGATTTATGTAGTTCTAGCTTTTAGTATAACACTACAACCCACTAAAAAATACCACAAAAAATGCTATCGGTTCTAAACCACGATAGCATTTTTGTAGCTTTATGTTTTTTAAAATTTATTTTTTATAGCCTACTAATTCTTGGAACACTCTTGGCTTTCTGTCCAGTCTATGAGTTGCGTCCACCGTTCTTACAGTGCCAGTTTTAGAGCGCATTACAACAGATTGAGTTTGTGCCACCTCTTTCATAAACCTTACTCCTCTTAGCATACTCCCATCTGTTATGCCAGTTGCAGCAAAAATAACGTCGTCCCCTTTAGCTAAGTCATCCATCGTCAAAATAGGTTCACCTTGATGGGCTTCCCAGTCAATCTCCGATTTACTTTTAAACTCCGATGGATCTACAGGCAATAATCTGCCTTCCATCTTGCCACCTAAGCATTTTAAGGCAGCAGCAGCTAATACGCCTTCCGGAGCACCACCTATACCTAAAGCTATATCTACTCCTGAGTTAGGCTGTGCTGCAGCTACGGCAGCAGCAACATCTCCGTCTGTAATAAGCTTTACTCTAGCACCGGTTTCCCTTACTTTTTGTATTAACTTATTGTGCCTTGGCCTATCTAATATCACCGCAACTAAATCGGATACATCTTTTTGCATGGCCTTTGCCAAACGATTTAGATTTTCTTTTGGCGTTAATTCTAAGCTTACAACATCTCTTCCCATAGGTCCTGTTGCTATTTTATCCATGTAGTATGCTTCAGGAGCATGAAGTAAGCACCCTTTGGGAGCTATAGCTAGTACCGCTAAGGCGTTTGGTAAGCCTTTAGCAACAAGGTTAGTTCCTTCAACTGGATCTACCGCCACATCCAGTTTGGGACCGTTTTTAGCTCCCAGCTCCTCTCCAATATAAAGCATTGGAGCCTCATCTTTTTCGCCCTCACCGATCATTACCTTGCCTTCCATTTGAACTGTATCAAACATTGCCCGCATAGCAGAAACAGCTGCTTGGTCAGCCTCATTCTTCTTTCCTCGCCCCATGAGTCTAGCGGAAGCTAACGCTGCAGCTTCTGTCACTCTCACAAACTCTAACGCCAATTCCCGTTCCATTTAATACACTCCTTATAATATTTGTGTTATAAGTTTATTATATCACACAAAATATAATTAGTGTATCACTTTTTTGCCTACGTACGCTTTTTAGTATGTCTTATTTCTGAGTAAATTTTTCCCAGTCACTCATAAACGCTTCTATTCCCTTGTCGGTTAAAGGATGCTTAAACATTTTTTCGAAGACACTGTATGGAACAGTGGCGATATGGCCCCCTACTTTCATAGCATCAAGGACATGTTGTGGGTGTCTAATACTAGCTGCAATAATTTCTGTATCAAACATATAGTTCTCAAAAACTTCAACCATCTCTGCTATAAGGTCTATCCCATTATGCCCGATATCATCTAATCTTCCAGCAAAAGGACTTACGTAAGTAGCTCCAGCCTTAGCAGCTAACACACCCTGGTTTGTGGAAAAAACTAAAGTCACGTTGGTTTTAATATTTTCCTTGCTTAGTATCTTTACAGCTTTTAGCCCATCTTTGGTCATAGGAATCTTCACTACCACGTTTGGTGCTAGCTTCACTAACTCCCTTGCTTCTTTCACCATGTTTTCCCACTTTAGAGATATCACTTCCGCACTTATGGGACCATCAACTATTTGGGCAATTTCCTTTATAACCTGGTGAAAGTCTCGCCCCTCTTTAGCTATCAAGCTTGGGTTAGTTGTAACTCCATCGACTATACCAATATCATTTGCTTTTTTTATCTGCTCAATATCAGCAGTATCGATAAAAAATTGCATATTTTTAACCTCCTTATTTTTTAAGTCGGTGTATGGCCTTAATATATCTTATTGTGCCAGTTTTGGCTCTCATTATTAAAGAGTGAGTGCTGGCGGTGGTCTGTTTAAATCTGACTCCTTCTAAAAAATCGCCTCCGGTGATTCCAGTAGCAGCAAAGAAAATGTCTTCACCTTTGGCTAAGTCGTCAATTGTGAGCTTCTTATCTACATCTTTTATTCCCATATCCATAGCTCTTTTTCGTTCATCTTCATCCCTCGGCTTAAGCCTTCCTTGAAAGTCACCGCCTAAACACTTTAGGGCTGCAGCAGCTATAACACCTTCAGGAGCTCCACCTATCCCTGTCATCAGGTCCACTGTATTATCTTCGGTGGCTGTAGCCATTGCCATCGCCACATCTCCATCTGGGAAGATTTTAATTCTACACCCGAGGCTTCTCATTTTTGAAATTCTTTCTTGATGCCGAGGCTTATCTAAAATTGCCACAGTCATATCCTGAATATTTTTACCTATTGCTTGAGAGACACGTCGTATGTTTTCCTCGATAGGCAAGTCAAGATCAACCACACCCTTCGCTTTGGCCCCAACTGCAATTTTATCCATGTACATATCAGGTGCATGTAAAAAAGAGCCTTTTGAACCTGCAGCCAAAACAGCTATTCCATTTGGAAGTCCTTTAGAAACAATCGTTGTCCCTTCAACTGGATCAACAGCTATATCAACTTGAGGATTGCTACCTCCTCCCACTTTTTCTCCAATATAAAGCATCGGTGCGTCGTCAATTTCTCCTTCACCTATTACAACAGTTCCGCTAATATCCACATTATCAAAAGCATTTCTCATTGCAACAACAGCAGCATTATCTGTTGCCTCTTTATCTCCTCTGCCCATAAAAGGAGCAGAGGCTAACGCTGCAGCCTCTGTAGTTCTAACAAATTCTAAAGCTAATTCTCTATCCATTTCTAATATGTCTCCTTTGTTATCTGTTAAGCTTTATTAGCACATCCAAACAATTGCATCTTTTCCTTAATAATCTTTTTCATTTCTTCCTTAGCTGGACCTAAAATTTTTCTAGGGTCATACTCCTCTGGCTTGCTATTTACTACATCTTGCACACCACGGGTAAAAGCTTGACGGATATCTGTGTCGATGTTTATTTTTGTTATGCCTAATTCAATAACTTTTTTAATGCTTTCTTCCCCTACACCTGAAGCTCCGTGAAGCACTAATGGAGTTGATACCATTGATCTAATTGTTTTTAGTCTATCAAAGTCTAATTTAGGTTCGCCTTTATATGGCCCGTGAGCTGTACCAATAGCGATTGCAAGTGCATCTACGTTAGTTTTTTCCACAAAGTATTTAGCTTCCTCAGGGTTTGTCATCATAGCATCTTCTTCAGAAACTGTGATGTCATCTTCCGTTCCACCAATTTTTCCCAACTCAGCTTCCACAGATAATCCCGCTGCGTGGGCTATTTCGATAACCTTTGCAGTCTTTTCGATGTTTTCCTCAAGTGGGTGCTTAGAACCATCAAACATAACCGATGAAAACCCAGCTCTAACGCACTTTATAATTTGTTCAAATGAGGTTCCATGATCTAGGTGAAGTGCCACAGGTACAGTTGCATTTTTCGCAGCTGCCTCAACCATAGCTACTACGTAATCTAGACCAGCATATTTTACGCCTCCTTGACTAGCTTGTAGGATTACAGGAGAACGCTCTTCCTCTGCAGCCTCAATAATTGCTTGCACTATTTCCATGTTGTTTGTGTTAAAGGCCCCTACAGCATAATTTTTTTCTTGGGCATCCTTCAACAGTTCTCTTAATGTTACTAATGACATTACATTCCCTCCTAAATTCTTGTTTAAATTATTTTATCCTTTATTACAAGGACTTAAACTAGTATTGACATAATAAAAAAAGATTGACCATTATAACTTCTAGATGTTCTCTTTAATACCTTTATTTTTTATTAAATAAATGGTTCTCCACGATCTCTATCACGTCCTCTAAGTCAAATGGCTTAAAGATATGAGAGTTAGAACCTAATCCTTTTGCGTCAACTGTTAATTTTTCTTCGCCATAAGCAGTCATAAAAATTACATCAACATCTATGTTTCTTTCTTTTAGAGCTTTTAACGTATCTAAGCCGTCCATATTAGGCATCTTCATATCTAGGAGCATTAAATCCACAGCATTATTCTTTAATTTTTCTAAAGCTTCTAGTCCATCTGACGCCTGCAACACATTTATGCCTCTGCTTTCGATAACTTCAGTTAACAACCTCCTGATGCCGAACTGATCGTCGGTTATTAGTACAGTTTTTGACACTTAAATCCCCCCTCTCTTTTGAATATTCTACAATCTGCTTTAAAATCCTTCTTCTGTCGAGTTTTAGGCTATAAACTTTCTAAAAAAGATTAATTTTTATCACTTAAAAAAGAAAGATGATGGAATCCATCATCTTTCTAAAATATCACTAAATTGTTCAATCAAAAGATCTGCTAAATCCTTTTGAGTAAAACCTAACTTAGCAATCATCTTTTTGTAATTATATTTTGTGCCACTTTTCCATAACGCCTGCAAAAACTTTCCAGCTTCTTTTTTCTCAAACCAATTTTCCCCATAGTTACTTGTTAAAAAGCTCCTTAAAGAATTCTCTAAAGCCCAAGACTTTAAGTACTCTGGAGTGTTAAAACCTAAGTCTAGATCCAAAAGGTAATTGTTTTTGCTTACATCTAATTTTACCGCATCACTCATTATATTTTCGTAAAGTTCCTCTAAGGTTTTCTCACTGTATTCCTTGGAGTATAGCTGAGCTTCATACATTAGCTTTCCACAATATCTCCTAATAACGTACAGCTTATAAGACCACGCAAAAGTTAAGTAGTCACTTTTTTCATTATCAAAGTTTAAAAATCTATTTATCCACTTTTCATTTAAAGTTAGAAATTGAAATAACAATCCGTAACTCTCTCTTATGGACTTGTCTCCCATTCTCTTAAACTCCATTGGTAGCGCTTTATCTATATGGGCAAGAAACTGACATTGACCGGCCTCATGTAGAGAGTTTTGATAGTCATCTATTCCGCCTGTGGGATTGAGCACTAAGTGAATTTCATCTGGAACTTTTATAGGACAACAAAAAGGAGTGGGAGATTTAGACTCATTTTTCTCATAGTCAATTTTAAGGTTGTCTTGCTGGTGGACGTTAATACCTAGGGAGTAGAAAGTGTCCTCAATAGAAGGCACAAGCTCTAATTCAGGAAAAAGATTTGCAAAGTTATTTGACTTAAAGATAAAGGCTATATCTGACTTTCTGATAGGTTGCTCACCATTTCCTATGTAATCATTCAAAAAAGATAAGCATTTTAGATATACGTCCTCTGTTCTTATCAAAAAGTCCTTAGCAATTTTTATAAGCTGGTATGTATCTATTTGCTCAACATCCTCTATAAGGTTTAAGTAATTTTGATAGCCAAGCTTGTTTGCACATTCTTTCAGCTTTCGTATTCTTCTTTTTCTTAGATAGTTAAACTGCACCTGCTTTTGGGTAACAAGCTCATCTAGTTGAAGTCTTTTCTCCCTATCTTGTTCTATAGAAAGTAGCATTTTACCAAACCTAAGAGATGTTTCCTTGCCTTGATAAAGCATATGAGAGTTTAGCTCAGCATCATAAATCTCCTTAGTAATAGCTTGAATTTCTCTGCCTAAGTAACCTTTAATCAGAAAAGATATGAGATACGCATCTTCTGTGCATCCACTTTGTTTTAGGCTCTGGACCTTTTTAATAGTTTCTAATGAAAACAAGTCTTTGTATTCATCATACAAGCTTTGAAAGTCTCCCCTTTTTTTCTTGCCAGAACCCCCATAATAATAATCCCTTCCAAGCTTGATCAAAAACTCTTCTCCTGATTTTTTGATATCTTCTAAACCCAATTGGGTCACCCCCATCTTTAGGAGAACATTTTATATCTATCTTCTAAATATTTATTCTATTAACTTCCCAATATTCCTGCTAATATGCTTAATTAAACAAACTACTTTTTAGAAACACAAGCAGATACAAAATCTTTAAAAAGCGGATGGCTACGGTTAGGTCTACTTTTAAATTCTGGGTGGAATTGGGCGGCTAAAAACCAAGGGTGATCTGTCAGTTCAACAGTTTCAATTAATCTGCCATTTGGTGAACACCCACTAAATACAAGCCCTTTGTCCTGTAACAGATTTCTATAAGTATTATTAAATTCATATCTATGTCTATGTCTTTCATATACAATTTCTTCGTTATAGGCTTTTGCGGCTTTGGTGTTTTCTTTGATCTTGCAAGGATATACTCCTAACCTCATGGTTCCCCCTTTTTCTTCAACATCCATTTGCTCTGGCATCAAATCTATAACAGGGTGGGGAGTCTCTTTAAATTCGGCACTATGAGCATCTGTCAGATCGCATACATTTCTGGCAAATTCAATAACCACAGCCTGCATACCTAAACAAATTCCAAACAGCGGAACATTGTTTTGCCTAGCATAAGTAATTGCGTTTATCTTTCCTTCTACTCCTCTGTCGCCAAATCCACCTGGTATTAGCACACCATGAGCATCCTCAAGCTGCTTTTGAGCATCTTCTACTGAGTTTAGATCTTCTGCTTGCACCCATTTAATATCTACCTCATGACCATGATAAATGCCTGCATGGCTTAAAGCCTCTGCCACGCTTAGATAAGCATCAGGTAGTTCAACATATTTACCAACTAAAGCAATTTTCACCTTTTTAGATAAACTCTTGATATCTTTTACCATGCTCTTCCACGTTGTCAGGTCAGGTAATTGACAACGGTCTGTTAGTTTTAGCTTTGTGGTTATTAACTCAGCAAAACCCTGCTCTTCTAAACTCAGTGGCACCTCATATATTGTGTCAACATCGCCATTTTCAATAACTGCATTTTTTTCTATATCGCAAAACAGGGCGATCTTATCTTTAATCTCATCGTTAAGCTTATTGCTTGTACGACAAACAATGATATCGGGCTGTATTCCAATCGATCTTAATTCCTTGGCGCTATGTTGGGTTGGCTTTGTTTTTAATTCCCCAGATTTAGGTAAGTAAGGTATTAAGGTTACGTGAATATAGGCAACGCTTTCTCTGCCCACGTCATTTTTTATTTGCCTTATCGCCTCTAAAAACGGTAGGCTTTCGATATCGCCAACTGTGCCACCTATTTCTGTTATAACAACATCGGCATTTGTTTGTTCTCCAGCTCTTTTTATACGTGACTTTATTTCATTTGTTATGTGAGGAATCACCTGAACGGTTTTTCCTAAATATTTTCCTTGTCTTTCTTTATTTAACACAGACCAATATACTTTACCAGAAGTAACATTGTTGTTTTTGTTTAAGTTTTCATCTATAAACCTTTCATAGTGACCTAAGTCTAAATCTGTTTCTCCACCATCATTAGTAACAAAAACCTCCCCGTGCTGATAAGGGCTCATCGTCCCCGGGTCTAGATTGATATACGGGTCAAACTTCTGAATAGTTACATTTAATCCCCTAGCTTTCAACAGTCTTCCTAAAGATGCTGCGGTAATACCCTTGCCTAGTGATGAAACAACTCCGCCCGTTACAAAGATATATTTTGTCATAACTTTCCCTCCATTTATATATATTTTTTGTTTTATTTATGTAAACTTTTTTAAAAATCCATCTGTATATTTTACCTTCTTTTAGCACAGCATTCAAGAGCTATTACCAATTTAAAAGCTTTCATACTTATTTTAGCTCAAAGAACTATTCTAATACCATTTAATTGTACCTTTATTGTTAAGAAAAGACAAACACCCATGTAGTCAGCAAAAAACAGCTTCCATAAAGGATAGCTGTTTTTTAATTTCTGTTCTATTTTATTTTCGTACCTTTGTCATCTCTTTAACCACAAAAGTGGCTACATCTGCTGGTACTGTGCCCGGGCCAAAGCCGGCATCATACCCGAGTTCTAGTGCCAGTTCATGGTTTATCCTCGGCCCTCCTGCAACTAAAACAACCTTATCCCTTAACCCTTCTGCTTCTAAAAGCTCCACCAAATTGGTAAGGTTTGGGATGTGTACGTCTTTTTGTGTCACTACTTGAGATACTAAGATTGCATCTGCTTTAACTTCTATAGCTTTTGCTATAAGGTCTTCATTAGGAACTTGACTGCCAAGGTTTAGAGCGTTGATTTCTGGATATCTTTCTAACCCATAGTTTCCATCAAAACCCTTCATATTCATAATGGCATCTATGCCCACAGTGTGAGCGTCAGTGCCGGTACAACCTGCTATAATCGTAATTTTTCTTTTTATATCCTCTTTGATGTATTTATTTATTTCATAAAAATCCATAGTTTCTTGTTCTACTTTAGCAACCTTGATTTTTGTGGTATCTACGGTGTGTTTACAATTGCCATATACAATAAAAAAGGTAAACTGAGGCCCTAAGTCTTGCATGTGGACAACGCTTGGTTGTTCTAATCCCATTTTTTTTGCTAAAATTATCGCTGACTCTTTTGCTTCTTCACTACTGTCTATGGGGAGCGTAAAGGATAGCTGCATTGCGCCGTCATTTAACGTATCTCCATATGGTTTAACTTTAGTTAAATCTACTTTCATCTTCTACACTCCTCCCTTTTGTTGTCTTTTTTCAAAGTTTTTAGCTTTCATAATATCGCTAAAGGGATTGTGGTAGTTTTCATCTTTAAGGATAACTCCTTCTAGACCCTTACCACCGTTAAATGGCCTTTTAACGTCTGCAAAATAACCTTTTTCTAGCGCGGTAAACAGCCCTATTTTCGCAATATCCTCTAAAAGGGTTACTGCATTTTTTAAAACTTCATCCACTCTTTTTTGAATCTTTCCATCTCTTTTAAAGGTAATTTCTTCTCCTAAGTCATGAGCGTTATTCATGACGTATTTTGCATTTTCTATAGCTAAGTATCTATCCTGCATATATGGGGTGTGTATAGCCTCAGTCAGCATTCCTAAAAGCTGTATCCCCTGCCCTGTTAATATAGACGTTAAGTTAAACAAACCGTTTTGAAGGTGCCCCTTAAAAATATTACCTGTCATATGCTTTGTAGGAGGCATATATTTTAATGGACTGTTAGGGAATATCTGTCTTGACATTTGGGCTTGGCCTATTTCGTACAGCAGGCCGTTCTTCATGTCAGGATCCATTTCAAAGGCATGCCCTAAGCCCAGTTGTTCTTCTAACAGGCCGGCATCTAAGCCAAACCTTTCATTTATAAACTGTGAAGCTAATACTGTATGCGCCTCTTCGTAAGGATCTGCTGTAGTTAGGTAGTTGTCTTCGCCAGTATTTATAGTAATTTTGGCATATCCATTTATGATTCTAGAAAAATTTTGATCTATCAATGTTCTTTGCATATTAATATCTCTAAATAATATGCCATATAAAGCGTCATTGAGCATCATGTCAAGCCTTTCAACTGCACCCATAGCTGCTATTTCAGGCATACAAAGTCCTGAGCAATAGTTTACCAAATGTATATACCTGCCAACTTCTTCAGAACTTTCATCTAACGCTTTGCGCATAATCTTAAAGTTTTCTTGTGTTGCGTATGTCCCACCAAAACCTTCAGTAGTTGCTCCGTAAGGTACATAGTCTAGTAAACTTTGGCCTGTTGTTCGGATAACAGCAACTATGTCGGCACCTTTTTTTGCTGCCGTTTGCGCCTGAATTACATCCTCATAGATATTACCGGTGGCCACAATAACATAAAGCTGTGGTGATTTCCCCTCTCCTAGTTTATCAATCATCCTGCTTCTTTCATCCTTAGAATTATTTATCGGCTTTAAAGATTCTACGGCATATTCACGCATCTTTTGTTTAAGCATCTCAGGTTTTACGGTAGGCACCTTACTTAGATCAATCTCTCCTTCTGCCACCTTTTGAGCAACTTGTTGAGGGGTCATGCTGTAGTGCTCACAAGCATTTACCATCCAATACATCAATCCCGTAGATAATAAACCTTTGTCATTGATATGGTCAACTACCACATTTACCAAAGGAACTTGGTCAGAGTCTACTCCATCGATTCCTAACAACCTACCTACTGTTCGTTCAATGGCTACAGTTGTCCTAGGCTCTATAAACTCCCCGACTTCTTTTGCGATAAACTTAGCTGCATTTCTTGCTCTTTGAACCAGCTCTTTATCTACATTTAAACTTTCATTAACTATCTGCTTTGCCATGTGTACCCTCCTCCTTACGACTTTCTAACATACACTCTGCTGAGTGGACAATTTCTTTCGGCAGGCCCAAAAGAGCAGCTATTTTTAAGCCATCTTTTGGAATACCGGTTTCTTTTAGTGGTTTCAAGTTATAATCCATTACAGAATGGATTGTGCTCAAGCCATTCTTTTGTTCCATAAGATGTTTTTTCAAATCCTCTGAAGTTAGGTTATCTAATCCTATTATACGAAGATGGTTGAAGTCTCCTTTTACAATCTCCTCAAAGTGACTTGTTAGTAACACTGTGCTATTTCCTTTATTTAGGTAATTAGCTATGGCTAACGCTAAGGCGCCACCTTCGTGTGGGTTTGTACCCCTAGCTAACTCATCAATTAGATATAACCCTCTTCTATTACGATAGGCTATCACCTTTTTTATTCCCTCTATCTCCGCCCCGAAGGTACTTAACCCCTCATCTAGGGACTGACCGTCTAATTGAGAATAATAAATAAACTTTTTAGGTGAAAACTCAAACTTCTCAGCGGGAACCAGTAATCCATACTGAGCCATAGCTATTAACAACCCTACAGTTTTTAAAGTAACTGATTTTCCGCCCATATTTGCTCCTGTGATAACTGTAACCCCGTTTGTAAAAGTAGCAGTTATGGGAGTCATTTTCCTATTTTTTTGCAACAAGTGAGATTCTAAGATAGGGTTTTTAGCATTAACTAGATCTACTTTTTCATCTTTTACCAAGGTAGGAGCGCCACCCCCTATCTCTTTAGCATAAATACTCTTTGTTATAAGCCAATCTAGGTGGCCAAGCTTGTTGCAATTTTCTATTATAGAGGGAGAAAAGAGATTAACTTTTTTTGTTAACTTTCTTCTTACCTGATATTCCTCTCCATCTAACTGCTCCTTTGCGTTTAACAGCTCGTTTTGTAGTTTCCTAATTGTCTCATCCGGACGAATCCTAAATTCAACTTCTGAATAAGACTCGGCGTAATACATCAGGTTGTCATCTTTCTCTAAGTCCTCCACAAGCTCTATTTCAAACTTGTTCACACTTACAGAATCCTTATAGTTAAACTTTATCCCATACTTTTCTTCCAACTTATCTTTTTTCCCACTTAAATACCTAGTTAGACTTCTGTTTATCCGCTTCACCTGTTGGCGCAGTTCTTTAAGTTTTGGGCTGTAAGAATCAGACAGGTAAAAGCTCGGCCCCCCACTATCTAAGGAGAGCATTTTTATAAGGGCCACTAAAGGTTCTAGTTCAAGGTTTTTAGGCCTTCTCCAGCAAAACTGTTTAAGGTTTGTTTCAAGCTCATTTACAGTCATAAGCCAGCTTTTTAGTCTAAAGAACTCTTCGTCTAAAAGAGCAACCTCCCTTTGAGCCTTGTGTACAATCCCGGTTATGTCTTTTAATCGATACAAACCGTCAGATATATAAGAAAATACCTTAGCATCTTTTTTTTGGCTATCAATCACTTGTTGAACTAAGGTATATTCCCGCTTTAGTTTTTTTCTGTTAATAGAAGGGCATATACCCTTCTTACGTTTAACTCCATAAGGTGAGTGGGGCTCTAACTGGAGCCAAACTTGTTCAAACCCAATGCCTTCATAAGCATTTCCGCTAAAAAAATCCATCTATATCACCCCCTACTTAAGCGGGTCCACTACAGGTAGTTTAATAAACCTTTGCAATTTATTAACTAAATCTTGAGAGGAAAACTCATAACCTTTTGGAGATACAGGGTTTATAAAAACACCCAAAAGCTTACAACTTCGTTTTACATATAAGTTTCCTCCCTTTTTAATGAAGTTATTTAGATCTTGGGGCAAACAGAAAATCTTTGTTCCATCTTTAGCAATAATATCAACCTTATGCCCCTTTGACACAAAGGAAGTTACTTCATTAATGAATCCTGTGGTTACCGCCCCAGGCACGAATACCGCATTTCTTTGCCCATCTTTAAAATACTGAATTATATCTTTTGCTTTGATAGCTGAACTAAAAGGAGTTCTTTGTATATTTTCGCCTATAATCATCATTAGCCTACTACTATCTGAGGGTGTTTTCCCCTTCCATTTTGGTAAACTTAACAAGTTAACCTGATGTACAGTTTCTTGTACAAGGTTGTTTATGTTTCTAGTTATAGCCGCCCCGGTAGCTAAGATAGTTCCATCGGTAACTGTTGGCGCCGCAGCAGCTTTTCTATTTATTGCGCCATCTACAAAAACTTTTTTTGCCCCAAATTGCTTAAGCTTTTTTAACACCTTTATAAGCTGTTGGGACTGCTTAGGACCAGCTACTATCCCCGTTCCGAAACTCTTTATCTTAATTAACATAATTTCACCCAGCTGATTATAAACTTCCGTACCTGCTAAAATTTCAAACTGACAATCAAACTCTTTTAAAGTTTCTGAAGCAGTAGCCACTAACATATCTTCATAAAAGTAAACAGCTGGTTTTTCAGTATACGTCACTTGGTCAATGTCTTCCCCATCTAACCCTACGCTTGTTACCGCTAACCCTTCTAAATAGTTAAATTTGTTGATTAGATAATTTAATGTCACGGTTTTCCCAGTGTTTTTGCCCATTCCCACAATCGATAACGAAAAGATTTCTGGAGATGCTATACTTGTTAAAATGTTGTTCATTACTTATTCCGCCTTTTACCCCTTTTTAAGTTTTTAGGCTCTAGATTTAGTTTCTGACCAGCGAGCAGACCTTCCACTCCCTCTTTTTCCTCTTCGACGCAGTATTCGCAGTTACATTTGTCCTCATAGTTAGTTGGCTGCGAGTAGGAGGAAATAACCCCTTCAAAATTCCTTAACACAACTTTATTTGGCGACTGACTAATCAAGTATTGTGGCATTACAGGTATTTTGCCACCACCACCTGGAGCATCCACTACAAAAGTAGGCACGGCATAACCTGAGGTATGACCACGTAACGCCTCTATTATTTCTATCCCCTTGCTTACTGGAGTTCTAAAATGTTCTATGCCTTTAGATAAATCACATTGATAAATATAGTAGGGCCTCACTCTGTTTCTAACTAGGTCATGCACAAGTTTTTTCATTATGTTTGTGCAATCATTGATTCCTTTTAAAAGCACAGATTGGTTTCCTAAGGGAATCCCGGCATCAGCTAACATTTGTACTGCTTTTTTACTTTCTTTAGTTAATTCTTTAGGATGGTTAAAATGTGTGTTAATCCAAATTGGATGATACTTTTTTAACATATTACACAAATCTTCTGTCACTCTTTGTGGCAAGACCACCGGCGCCCTCGTTCCAATACGAATAATTTCCACATGCTCTATCTCACGAAGATTTTTAATGATATATTCTAACTTTTCATCACTTAGCAGAAGTCCATCCCCTCCAGATATGAGTACATCCCTTATATCTGGAGTGTTGCGAACATATTCTAGCGCCTGTTCAACCTGAGAGGTTGGCATTGCGCTATCAGTGGAGCCTGCCATTCTTCTTCTAGTACAGTGACGACAATACATCGAGCATTGGTCGGTCACTAAAAATAGAACTCTATCTGGATATCGGTGAGTAATACCTGGAACCGGTGAATCGGTATCCTCAGAAAGTGGGTCTTCTAAATCGCTATCACCTTTATCTAATTCTTTGCCAATTGGTACAGCTTGTTTTCTTATTGGGCAGTTTGCATCGTCTTTATCCATTAAGCTAGCGTAATAAGGTGTTATAGCCATCCTTAAGTTTTCTAGGCATTTTCCTATACCATGCTCTTCTGAATCCGTCAATGAAACCACTTCTTTTAGCTCTTTTACTGTACTTATTCGATTTTTAAGCTGCCATCTCCAATCTTCCCATTCTTTTTTTGATACACCAGCAAATTTATCTTTCATAGTATTTATCCCCCTTAAGTATAAATTCTTTGAAACATATTTCTTATTGCTTGGTCCTCTCTTAATATGTTGATTGCAATATCGCTATGATTATAAGCATAGCCATTTCCTATTATCATATCTATATCTTTGCCTACTCCTTCAGCACCTAAAGCGGCCTGTGTAAAGCTAGTTGCCATGCTGAAAAAGTAAATTGTCCCTCTATCTTTGGTAACTAATATGCTTGATAACTCTGTACTTGGAATATTTACACAGTTAATTGTTAAGTCCGCCATTTCGCCATCAAGTACATTTTCAACCTTTTCTAGCAGTTCTACAGGGTCAGTTGCATCGCCCTGAATAATTTCATCATAAGCCCCCACTTCTTTAACTCTTTCGATGCCTTCATCACTAAACTCCACTGCTATAACTTTGCCGTTTTGTCCCACTTTCTTTTTCGCCTCATAAAGACAAAGCAGACCTGACTTTCCTCCTGCCCCTATAACAATGACGGTATCTCCCTCCTTGACTAAGCGCTGGGTCTGAGCAGGCGCTCCTGCAACATCTAAAACAGCAAGAGCTAGATTATCGTCAATATCATCTGGTAGTTTAGCATATATCCCACTTTCAAATAAGATAGCTTTTCCTTCTATATCTACTTGGTCTGTCTCGCTTCTAACGGAATCTATCCTTTCGACAAAGAGAGGGGTTAACGATAAGGATACTAAAGTTGCAATTTTATCACCTTTTTTAAGGTCTATTTTTCCTGAAAGTTGCTCCCCTATGTCTGCTACCTTCCCTATTAACATCCCTCCTGAACCAGTTACCGGGTTATGCTGCTTACCTCTTTTAGATACTGTTTCTAAGATTATATCTGATACTTCTTTTCCCTCTTTTATACTTTGCTCTTCAATCTGAGTAAAGCTTGCCGAATCTATATTTAAAGTGTCCACATCTATTAGAATCTCGTTTTTGTAAATTTTAGGTGTGTTATCTATTTTCCACGCTGGCTGTGGTAGCACACCTTTAGGTTCTATAACTCTATGGGTCCCGTACTTGCATAATTTGTCCATTTTATATTTCCTCCTTATTGTTTAGTTTTATCTTCTGCTTATTTTAAAGCAACTATTATGCCAAATTGCGTAGGACAAGTTCAAATATCCTAAAAAGCAGTAGTTATAAGGATTATAAAGACGCAAAAAAATCCCAACCCTAATTAATCTTAAGGGTCGGGATTTTTTATATTTTAATTTGATGTTGTTTGATTTTATATTGGAGAGTTTGCCGCGGTATATCTAAGGACCTAGCAGCTTTACTTATATTGAAGCCTGCATCTATAAGAGCACCCAAAACAGCTTCTTTTTCATACTTTGCCACTAAATCTTTTAACCCTTGCTTTATATGCCTAGGTTTATAAGACTGCTGAATTATAAGCGGCAGGTCCTCAAGTGAAAATTTCCCACTCGACTTAAAGTTTAACATGCCTTCAATACAGTTTGAAAGTTCACGTACATTTCCAGGCCAGTCATAATTGCTAAGGGCAGCTACTACTTCGTCTTCAAAGCCTCTAACTTTTGTTTTAAACTTTGTATTGTACTTTTCTAAAAAATATTTAGCTAAAGGTAGGATATCATCTCTTCGGTCTTTCAAGGACGGGAGGTGAATGTTAACAACGCTTAGACGAAAGTAAAGGTCCTTTCTTAGTATATTCTTTTCTAACGCCCAGTTAGCATCCACGTTCATCGCAGCTATAACTCTAGTATCGACTTTTTTTTCTGTCATGCCGCCTACTCTTCTAATTTTTTGGTCTTCTAACACCCTTAAAAGCTTAGCTTGCAGCGGAAGAGGCATTGAATTGATTTCATCTAAAAATAATGTGCCATTATCGGCAAGTTCAAATAAGCCAGGGCGATCGGAAGCGCCAGTAAAGCTTCCCTTAGTTGTGCCAAAAAGAAGTCCTTCTAGCAAATTTTCCGGCATAGCGGCGCAATTTTGTGTGACAAATGGTCGATTTTGTCGCACCGATCCAGTATGTATAGATTGCACAATTAGCTCTTTTCCTACCCCAGTTTCTCCAGAAACCAAGACCGGCGAGTCAGTCCTAGCAACTTTCTGTGCTCTGTTAACAGCTGACATAAAGTTATTATTTTCACCTACAATGTCTCCAAACTGATATAAGTTAGGCTTTTGCTCTTTTTTACTTTGGTTTTTGCTATATAACATCTGCTGCAGTTGAGCTACCTTTTCCGAAAGAAACTTTAGCTGAGTAATATCCTTAGAAACTTCTACCGCACCGATGATTTCACCATGCCTAAAAATAGGCAGAGTTGAATTCACCGTAACAACCCTATTTCTTCGGTAGTTAGAGAAACTCTGCTGCTGATTAAATATCGGCTTCTTTGTTTTTAAAACTTTCAACAGTGTGGACGTATCCCTGTCTAAGGATGGAAAAACTTCAGTTATGTGCTTTCCTATAACCTCATCTACTAAAAGCCCATCTAAAGAAGCAGCTTTTGAGTTATAAAATATTGTGATTCCTTTTTTGTCTACAACATGAATCGCTTCATCTATGCTATCTAAAACTGCCATTATTGTTTCCTTATCATGGTTAACCACAACAATCCCCCCTGCCCAATATTTGGCGTTGACTTCATTATAGCATAAATGACAGAAACTTTGGACTTAAAAACGTAAAAAGCTGCTGCAAATATTTAATATTTGCAGCAGCTTTGTTTTTAAAAGAACTGTATTTTGTCACCTAGCCAGTAACCAATCATTATACCGGCGATTCCCATTAACCCTGCGAGGTTTGGTGGGGCAGGAACAGGTAAATTAACCTTACTAAACAAAAACCCAACAAGCGTTCCAGCTACAACTGCAATTAATGCTTGTGACATAAATGTTGCCTCCTTCCATGATTAGCCCCTCTTGTAAGCTTTTTATTGCTTACTCCCTCCCATTTCGATTAAAGGTTTTATAACTTTAGTGCATTAAGGCTTAATGTTTGCTGTCCCACGCTTTGACCAGCTACATTTAGGTTATATTTTAATCTTATTTTTATCCCATCAGTAGATCTTTGTATTTCTACTTTTTCTGACTGTACTTCCATAGGAAAGCTGCCATAAGGTGTTTTGTACAGACTTTGTGTTTGCTTGCCTGATAAAAAGACTTGTTTCATCCCGGTTTGACCAGACCGAATAAGCGTCACTTGATTATCTTTAACTTTAACCGTCGTGATGGTCCCTTCCAAGCCTGTCCCTTCAGGTTCATCATAAACAATATAATCAGTTCCATTTTTATTATAAAGCTTTCCTTTTGCATCAACTTGAATATTTGAGCTTTCACCATCATTTTTTTGTGACGATGATATCGTTAAGTTCACAGCTTCCAAAAAAAGTTCTCCTTTCGCTACAACTTAATATCTAATTTTACTTATTTTACATTTTGTAATAAATCCTCTAGTTTTTAAACGAATAATTACGTTACATAATATAATTAAGCCCTTTAACACTATTTTTGTATTCCCTACTTATATCATGTCCTGATAATTTTTGTTTAATGCCATTTTCCAGAGCCTTTAGCTCTAACACTGTCTTTTAAAAACATAGATCATCTTGTCTACGAATCCAAACTTAATGATTTTACGTTTTATCAAACCTTGAAATTGGCTAAATAGTTTTTGATAACATCCTACAAAGTTCCAAGCACAATTATACCACAGATAAAAAAAAATTCTACATAAGGATAAATAAATTTGTAAGATTAAGGAATAATAGCATATATTATTGTCCTTTGGGGGAATGTTATATGACCGATGAAAACGGTAAATTCAAAAGCAGAAAAGACAGGTATATGAAAAAAAGAAAAGAAAAAACACAAGCCAAAAGATTTACTTTCAAACAAATAACTCTTTCTTTTGTTATCCTCCTACTTTTACTTGCAGTATCAGTGTCAGGGTATTTAGTTTATTTAGCATATACGATACCTCAACCTGATTTAGAGGAGCTTAGCGCTCCGAGCATGGTCTTTTCCAGAGACTATGAGGAAATGGGTCTTACAAACTATAGACAGATCTATACTCCTATCGAAAATATCAGCCCTTACTTAATCAACGCCATTATTGCTGTAGAAGATAATAGCTTTTATGACCATATAGGCTTTGATCCTATTGCCATTGCAAGGGCCTCTTTAGTCAACCTAACGCAAAGGCGTTATGCGCAAGGTGGGAGCACGATAACCCAGCAACTTGCTAAAAATGTTTTCCTAACTGGAGAAAGAGCCATGAATAGAAAGGTCAAGGAGCTAGTATACGCTATAAGAATCGAACAGCTTTATTCCAAAAATGAAATCTTAGAGCAATACCTTAACACTATATACTTTGGGCATGGCAATTATGGGGTGGGAGCTGCTTCCCGCTACTTTTTTAACAAAACACCAGATGAACTCACTTTAGATGAAGCCACCCTTTTAGCAGGTATAATTAACGGCCCCTACCTTTTTACTCCAGATTTAGATAGAAATATTACTCCACCAGAAGCTTCCGAGGAGTTTAACCCTAGAGAAGAGCAAGATATAGAAGTTTTAAGTCAGTCTCGAACTTATAGAAGGCGGACACTTGTGTTAAATAGGATGTTAAATCAAGAGTTTATCTCCGACCAACAGTTTCAAGAAGCTAACAACACTCTTATCGATTTAGACCTAATCAACACTGCCGGTGATATCCAGACAATAAACATTAACAGGGCGGCAAAAGAAGCTAATATGATTTTATCTAATATGGGTTATGACAACCCTTATTATGAGCGATCAGGTTTTCAAATAATAACAACGCTGGATTTAAGTTTACAAAAGCAAATGGATAACGTCGCAATTGGCAAGTATGAGAATATAGTGGGAGATAATCCTCGGCCTGAAGAGTTTCATTTAGGCGCTATAACTATAGATTCAGCAACAGGCGAAATTTTAGCAGCTAGAGGCAATTGGCGTAACACTGGGTGGAGCTATCTCTTCTCTGGAAACGCACGCCCCGGTTCGGCAATGAAACCTATTTACTATGCCTACTTTTTGGAAAATGGGGATTACACTCCGCTAACCTTACGCCCATGTAGTAGTGAGGTGGCTGAGCAGTTCGAAGAAGATTTTGGGGCAGAAATTACCGATTTCACTGGTGACTACCACGAATCAGAACTGAACCTAAGGCAAGCAATGGCAGAGTCTTGTAATATGTATGCAGTTACAACTGCAGCGGAAATAGTCTCACAAAATAGAATCGCTGATTTTCAATCTTTCCTAAATAACTATAATATCCATGGAATTAATCCTAACTATCCTGCTAGCATCTTAGGCTCTGACTCCCAAAGCTTGCTAAACATGGTTGCTGCATATGCAACCTTTAACAATGGTGGTTATTTGGTAGAACCTTACATGGTACAGGAGATACGGGATATTGATGGAAATACTATCTATGCTGCTAATCCCCAGCCAGGGCCACAGGTTATTAGTCCTGAAGTGGCTTTTTTAACAGCTAGCTTGATGCGTAGCGTTATCGACTCGCCCGACGGAACTGCTAGTTATATAAGGGGTACAGTACCAAATGTTGATGTGTCTTTAAAAACTGGAACTGATGTGGGGTCAGCTAGAAACACCTATTCAATCGCTGGGTCTAGCGGTGGATTAACTACTTTGGTGTCGGTACAGGAAAGTAGATATACCGATGCGTTTAAGCAAGAGATCATAAGACTTCCTAGCGGTACTGCAGCTAGGTTTTGGGCCAATTATATGAATAGAGCTCTACCCATCTTGCATCCTGAAGGAGTTCCTGTACTGCAGCCACCACAAGGTGTTACTGAAGTCATCTTATGCTCAGACAGTTTATTATTAGCTACTGACAACTGCCCTGACCCTTTTACAGAGTTTTTTATAACCGGTACAGAGCCTCAAAAAAGCTGTGATATACATGGCGATGACACCTATAAAATCTGTATTGACTCTTGGCAGTTGGCCACTGATTATTGTCCTGAAAATCGAGTTTGGGAAAGACAGTATAGATTTTTTGAGCCACCACCAACAGAGCGTTGCTCTGTGCATGCTCCTCCTTTGGAGGATGAGGATGAAGAAAATGGCATGATTGAAGATGAGTTTATAGACGATGATGAACAGGAAGAAGAGGACGAGGACGAAGATGGTGAACAGGATGAAGAGGATGAGCCTGATATTGACGATCCTGAAGAAGCAGTTGATGATGATACAGAAGAAAATAACAATGAAGAAGATTAGAAAAATAACCCCCGCAACTTAGACGGGGGTTATTTTTAGTTCATAAACTTATTTATTTTGCTCATAACTTCTTCGCTACTACCACTTACTGTGGTGCATTTTGGCAACGACCGGATAAACATATTTCCATAGTGTTTTGTCAAAATTCTTTTATCAGTGCAAACAACAATACCCTTATCTTCTCTACTTCTTATAAGCCTTCCAAACCCCTGTTTAAACCTTAAGATAGCTTGAGGTACAGTGTATTCCATAAAGGGGTTGCCACCTTCTTTTTCGATAAGCTCCTGCCTTGACTGCACTATGGGCTCATCTGGAACGCTAAAGGGCAGCTTTACTAATATAACATTACTTAAAGATTTTCCTTGTACATCTACGCCTTCCCAG
Organism: Proteinivorax hydrogeniformans; assembly: GCF_040515995.1. Classification (GTDB taxonomy): domain Bacteria; phylum Bacillota; class Proteinivoracia; order Proteinivoracales; family Proteinivoracaceae; genus Proteinivorax; species Proteinivorax hydrogeniformans. The sequence continues at coordinate 2,741,556 of NZ_CP159485.1, forward strand.
AAACTAGCCGTGGCAAATAGAACCGAATTGACATCGTTTTTAAAGGTTTCAAGAAGTTGATGTCTCTGCCTTTGCCCCTGTTTTAAGGCAGTAATTCCTTTGCTTTCTAACTGATCTTTGAGTTTATAAAATACATCGTTTAACATTTTAAAGGAAGTGAATAAGACAAAAGCACTTCCATCGGTCTGCAATATTGCTTTTAAAATTAGTTCCGTATTTTCAGCTAAAAATTCGTTAGAATTAGGAAGCGGTATATCCATAGGCACACAAAGCATTACCTGCCTTTTATAATCAAAAGGCGAGGGAAGGATGCACTCCTCTAGCTTTTCAGATTGCCGGCTTAAGCCTAGCCTTTTTTTAATATAAGAAAAGTTTTGGTTGGTAGCTATGGTCGCAGATGTTAAGACCACAGTTTCATACTTTTGAAATACATTTTCGTTAAGCTCTGCAGAAACATCTAAGGGCGCCAGACACAGCGAGACGTTTTTGCCTCTGCTGCTACTATTTAGCTCAATCCATCTAACCTCTCCATCAGATTGAGAAAGTAAAATGCTTTCTAAGGTTGATATAATCCCTTCAACCCGTCTATTCATAGCATTTAACTCCACAGCACTTGTAAGTAGATGAGAAAATACTGTAGCTGGTAGGTTTTCAACTTCATCTAACAGATCATTTAGACCTTTAGTAAACTCACTAGCCTTCTTTATATACCCTTTTGTTATCTTTCTTATAGGCATATAGTCTACACTTTGTGAAACTTCCTTAGTTATTCTTAATTTATTCTTTTTTTCTCCCTCTATAATCCAGTTTTCTATAAAGGTAAAGAACTCGTTTGTAGCGTCAACTAGTTGAGCTAGCTGGGGTATTAGAGCGTTGATCCGCTCTTCTAAGCTTTTTTTAACAGTAATAGGGATCATTTTATGAGTTTGGGTTTTATTTAAAACCTCTTTTAAGGTTCCCACTTGCTTACCCTTCTTCTTTGTTTGATATATTCTGCGCAGCTGCTTGAGCAATAAAAACCGATTTATCGAAGCTCCAAAGTAGGTAGTGGCAACATCCTCTACGTTATGCCCCTCATCTAGTACGATGCCATGGTAGCCAGGAAGAACACCGCCTTCCATGCCCTTACTTTTTAAGGCTAGATCTGCAAAAAGCAGGTGATGGTTAACAACCAATATATCAGCAGTAGCGCTTTCTCTTCGCGCCGCAAAAAAGAAACAGTCCCTAAAATGGGAGCATTGAGCTTTGGTACACAGGTCCGCCTCTGAGCAAATTTGCTCCCAGTTCTTCCCTTTAGGTTTAAAACCTAAATCTGATTTGCTACCATCAGTGGTAGCAAAAGCCCATTCCCTGATTTTTTTAATCTCTGTTAGGTCATCATCAGTCTCCTCAAACAAGTCTCCTTGAAGCTTATCGAGCTTTGTTTTGCAAAGATAATTACTTCTACCCTTGACTAGTACTCCCTTAAAATTGACATCTAAAGTCCTTTTTAAAAAAGGGATATCCTTTAATATTATTTGCTCCTGCAAATTTATAGTATTAGTAGAAACAACTACCCTTTTTTTGTTCTTTACAGCCCAAAGTATGCTGGGAATTAGATAAGCTAAGCTTTTCCCTGTCCCAGTTCCTGCTTCTACTATCACGTTTTTGCCACTATTAAAACCTTGCGCCACTTTCTCAGCCATTATAAGCTGTTCGTCTCTTTTCTCATACTGAGGCAAAAACTTTGATATAACTCCGCCGTCATCTAAAACATTTCTAACTTCCTCTAGAGGTATGCTCTGTAAAACTTCTGCCCTTTTAGGCTCCACAACTGTATAGCTATCGCGACAACTATTATCTACTATGACAAAGCCGATACCATCTGCTCCTAAGCGAGACGCTACGTTAATATCAGCAGTCGATGGAGTCAATCTTCCGCTGGGATGGTTATGAATAACTACATCTCCTGGTTCTAAGTCATTTAAAATGGCAGGAACACTAAACTCATTCCCCCTTGCTAAAACCTCTACATCGATAACCTTATCATCACTTAAAAACCCCCTAAAGAAAACCTCGTTTCCTTTAGCGGTAAGTATAGCTGCTTCTATCATTTTTCTGCTGCTTTCCCCGAAGGTTATTCCTTCCATTTTTCTCCACTCCAATATTATTATATACCTACATTATAAATCAACAAGGCATTCTTCTCTATAACTTCCCCTTCATTTCCCAAGCCATTTTTTTGAAAAATTTTTCTGCATAATAAACCCTTTTATCATACACTCTTTTTGAAAGAGGAAAATTTAATTTTGCCCGTTGCTGCACCACCATTTGGTGCCAGCTCCCACCTAAAAAAAACTTTAAAGCTTGCTTTGGACTTAAGTCTTCATCTACAACATAGTGCATGCCAAGCCAAACATCTAAAGTTCCTGTGTGGTCGATAATATCCGCGTCTTGCAAAATCTTAGTTTCTAAATGTAGGTTATCGTTTCCTCGCCTATTGTGATAGTAGATAAGCCTAGCTATTTCATTAATTTCTTGCTGACTTAAAACTTGTTTTAGTAGATTCTTAGTTTTTATAGCGCCAGTTAAGTTGTGAGGTTCCCTTCCCTTAGCCACATCATGAAAAATCGCCGCTATATACATTCTTTCTTTTGTATTATTTGATAAATCACCAAGCATATTTGCTAAATTAAGCGATAAATTCGCTACTCTCAATCCATGATAATAAAGATACCCTGTTTCTCGCTCTTTGTACTTTATATCCTTTAAATAGTTATATGCTATAGCTTTACTCCTCTTTATTTTCATCTACTTTTCCTTCACTACCTTTTGGGTTTTGATAATTTAACTTATTTTCAAAATATACGCTCCTAGACGGAAATGCCACCGAGACATTTTCTTTTTCTAGTATTTCCATTACCTTGAAGTTTACATCTTCTTTAACCGCCAAAAACTCTCCCCAGTCAGTTGTATTAGTAAAAAAGTAAAGAAATATGTCTAAACTACTATTATTAAAACCATCAAAATTTACAAATATAGTTTCCGGATGAACTTCAGGATGACTTTTTAGCATTTGCCGGATTAGCACTACACACTTATTAAGTTTTTCTTTCGGGGTGGTGTAGGTAACACCAAGTTTAAAGGTAATTTGTCTTCTGCCCATTTTAGTCCAATTAGTGACTGCTTCATTAGCCAAAACAGAGTTAGGAACAGTTACCAGAGCTTGTGCAAAGGTTCTTACTTTAGTGCTACGGAAAGTTATGTCCTCCACCACTCCTTCGACGCTAGGAGTTTTAATCCAGTCATCAATTGAAAAGGGTTTATCCATAATAATGACTACACCACCAAATATATTTGCTAGGGAGTCTTGAGCAGCTAAAGCAAAAGCTAGTCCACCTATACCTAGGCCTGCTACAAATCCATTTACGTCATAGCCCCACTCCTGTGCAATGATGCTGATACTTATAGCAATTATTACAACTCGCAAAGCTTTTGAAAGAAAAGGTATCAATATCTGGTCTAGTTCAATTTTAAATTTAGTCTTTATTTTTTCAAAAAATGAAGAGGATGTGTCAGCAAGGTTATAAAATCCAGAGGCGATAAAAGCTATTACTAACGATCGATACAGCCTTAACAGTAATTCTTGATAATTCTCGCCGATAAAAGGTATAGAGGTTATTGCCATATAAATTCCCAAGGTTAGTATTATTCTTTTAACAGGATTTTTAAACGCGGTTATAATTTTAGTGTCCGCTGAAGTATTTGTTTTCTCCGTTATGTTTACTATATAGGGAAATATATAAGCTTCAAAGATTTTAGCTATAAAGTAAAACAAAAAATAATATGCCATTGCTATTACGGGATATTTAACCACACCCCATATTAAAATTGCCCAAGATGGCATGCTTTCCCTAACACTATCAAGGGATATAAGTTCTAACAACTTTTTCACCTACCCTTTTTAACAAAAGACTAGGATTTATCCTAGTCTTTTGTGTTTTAATACTTTAATTTTTCCTCTAAAAACTTTTCTGCCTCATTAATTGAAATCCTCGATTGTTCCATACTGTCTCTATCGCGTATTGTTACACACTTGTCCTCTAAAGAATCAAAGTCAAATGTGATGCAAAAAGGTGTTCCGATCTCGTCTTGACGTCTATATCTTTTTCCTATGCTACCTTTTTCATCAAAGTCTAGCATAAACTTATCATTAAGCTTATCAAAAACCTCCATAGCTTCATCACTAAGTTTTTTAGAAAGAGGCAACACCGCTGCTTTAAATGGGGCTAAAACAGGATGAATTTTAAGCACAGTACGACTGTTCTTTTCTAATTCTTCCTCTTGATAGCAATCAGCTAAAAATGCTAATGCTAGTCTATTTAGTCCTACAGAAGGCTCTATAACGTATGGAACAAACTTCTCTTGGGTAATTGGATCTTGATAGGAAAGATCTTTTTTAGAGTGCTCCATATGCCTTTTTAAGTCAAAGTCTGTTCTATTAGCTACGCCCCACAACTCGCCCCATCCAAATGGAAACTTAAACTCGATATCAGTGGTGGCATCACTGTAGTGAGAAAGTTCGTTTTCATCATGATCACGCATTCTTATGCTATCAGGGCTGACACCTAGGTCTAAAAGCCACTTGTGACAGAATTCTTTCCAATAGTCATACCACTTGCCACCTTCACCAGGATGGCAGAAAAACTCCATTTCCATCTGCTCAAACTCTCTAGTACGGAAGATAAAGTTTCCAGGTGTAATCTCATTTCTAAAGCTTTTGCCTATCTGAGCAATTCCAAAAGGCACTTGCTTGCGACAGCTTCTGGCAACATTTTTAAAGTTTATAAAAATCCCTTGTGCTGTCTCCGGACGTAGATAAACTTCTGATTGCGAATCCTCAGTTACACCTTGGAAGGTTTTAAACATAAGGTTAAATTCTCTTATGTCAGTGTAGTTTATCTCTCCACATTGCGGACACTTAATTTCGTTGTTTTCGATAAAATCTTTTAGCTGCTTTTCTGACCAACCGTCTATGCCGGTAACTTCTTCTTCTTTATCTTGATGATACTCTTCCACTAACTTATCAGCTCTGTATCGAGACTTGCAATCTTTACAGTCAATTAAAGGATCATTAAACCCTCCTATATGTCCAGAAGCCTCCCAAACTTTTGGGTTCATAAGTAAGGCTGAATCTAAACCTACTACATTTAGATTTTGTCGCACGAACTTTTTCCACCAAGCTGATTTTATGTTATTTAAAAGCTCGATTCCTAATGGTCCATAGTCCCACGTATTTGCAAGACCTCCATATATGTCTGACCCCGGGAAAATAAACCCCCTACTTTTACAAAGTCCAACTAAAGTATCCATATCCATTTTTTTACTCATGTATTTACCTCCTATATTTTTGCAATATAAAAGCTTTCCATCCCCCAAGGGACGGAAAGCTTGCTTTCCGCGGTTCCACCCTTATTGACAGCAAAGTGCTGTCCACTTTAAGAACCCACTAGGAGTGCCTTCACTTGTTAAAAATTTTCGGGCTTACACCATCCCCGATTCGCTGAGAATTTTTCTTCAAGCTACTATTCCCCATCAAAGTGTTACCTGCTTTATTTTTTAATTTATACAAAAAAAGGTTAAATGTCAAGGTGTTATAGATTAACTATACTACTATTATCCCCAAATTCGTAAGATATTTCATCTACCATATAATCATGACATGTGAAAAACAATATTTGTATTTTTTTGCTAACATCCTTAATTACTTTTAAAACTTGCTTTCGCCTTTCTTTATCAAAGTTTACCATAATGTCGTCGACAACTAAAGGTAGTGGTTTGTTTGCCTGAGCAAACTCCACAGCTAAAGCAAGTCTAATACTTAAGAAAAGCTGTTCCTGTGTGCCTCTGCTTAGCTGGGTAGGTAGTAATTTTTCTCCTTCTTTTGTTATTGCCTTAAAAGTATTTTTTTCTTCATCAGAAACTACCTTTAAATATTCATTAGAAGTAATTTGCTTAAAATAGCGTGATGCCCTATCTAATACGCCAGGCTGTCTTTTATTTTTATGAGCTTCCATGGCATTTTCTAAAATTTTTTTACCAATAGACAAGCTATAATAATGAGATAACGCTTCAGTAAGTTCACTATTAAGTGTTTCTTTTTCATACTGTAAATTTTCTAGTACCTGACTGTTTTTTAATGTATCCAGTTGATTTTCAAGCTTTCCATATTCATTTAGAAGATTGTCTATTTTATTATCAGCATCTTTCTTTTGGATTTTATATTTTCCAATTTTCTCGTCAATGTCAGTACCTTTTATCTTTTCTAACTCTTTACCGATTTCTTTTCTCTCCCATGGAGATAATGATATTTCCATTTTTAATTTATGCATCTTACTTAACAGCTCATCTTTGTGCTTGCTTTTTTTATACCTCTCTTTAAGCTGCTCTAAACTCTTAGTCTCAGTATCACTGTAAAGTTTGCTTAGTTTGTTGTTTTTATCCTCTAATTGTTGTGACAAAATTTGTTTTCTTTGCCCTAGCATAGCCAACTCTTTTTCAATCTTTTCTTGTTCAGTTTTGTATTTTTTATGTAGATTTAGCTGGTTTTCTAGCTTATTTAAGTTAACTAAGCTATCTTCCAGTGTTTCTACTGTATCTCCTTTATAAATTCTGTTTACTAAGTCTGAAACACTTTTTACAAATTTGTTTACTTTCCCTTCTGCTTCCCTTAACTGTGACTCTTTCCTCTTTATATCGTAAAGAATTTGTTGGCATCTACCTATTTTTTCAATTGCAATTTTAGCTTCTTTTATTGACTGACCCTGGTTTATATTAATATTTATTAAAAGCTCAGACTTTCTTTTTTGTAAATCTTCTAGTTTCTTATCTGTACTTTGTTTTTGATGCTTTAACTTTTTTTGAATTGATAGAAGTTTTTCTCTTTCCTCTAAAAGATAGGCAAGATTATTTAGCCGCTCATTTTGCCTAAGCATACTGCTTTCATCTGATGATGTGCCTAACTTTGCGCAAATTTTTATTATTTCTTTGTTTACCATATTTTCTTGCCTTTTTCTTTTTAAGTAGCTATTAAACTCATAAGATAAGGATATAAAAAAGACACAGCTTCCCACAAAAGCAATTAAAGTTGATGCCCCTGTTGTTATTATGCCAAAAAAACCTGCAAAAACTGTCAATGCTACAAGACCTAAAGAAAGAAAAGAAAAAGTATAACCCTTTTTTGCCGTTTGCCCTGAAAGCTGGCCTTTAAGATACTGTAATCTATTGAACAACTTTTTTTGCTCCTTAAAATCTCGTTCATTAACTTTTAGCGATATTTCCTCCAGCCTTTTCTCCACTTTCTGCTGCTCTTTTTCAAGGTACTCACTTTCACTGCTAAGTTTACTGTATTCATCGTTTATGTTATCTAGTATGGTGGAGCATGAGCTAGTATTCACACTTAATAATTCCTGATTGTCTCCGTAAAAGTAAGCACTTTCAAGTAGTTTTTCTACTTGTTCTTTTTTACTTTCCAGCTCTTCCTTTAGCTTAAAAAGTGGAGGTTTTTCTCTTGCTATATTTGCTTCCATCGCTGCCTTGTTAATTTGATCTTCCATTGTGAGAAGCAGTTTTTCTGGTTTTTTTTGACTTTGCTCTATTTGAATACGCTCTTCTTCTATCCTGATTTGATCTAACTCATTTTTTAGATATTCTATTTCTTTTTCTATCTCTAATGCGCTAGATACGTGGTTAGAATCGACGACTTTAGAAGGTAGGCTTTGTAACAAAGCCTCAATCTCTAACAACGAAAAATAAGCAGGTCTTATCTTATTTAATTTTTCTAGTTTGTTAATTTCGTTTTCTAACCCTTCCCTTAGCTTCTTTTGATTAACTAACTGGCTATTAACCTCTTTAATCTTTTGTTCTAACATAGGAATCTTATCAGCTTCTAACCTAGCTTTATCTTCTTTTTTACTAATTTCATCTAGTTGTATAAATAAGCTATTTACTTTCTTCTTAGTGCTTTGGGGAGAGTATAGCTGCTCTGTCTCTTTGGTTAAGTTTTGCACCACAGAATTAACGTCCACCCCAAAGCCGGCACCCTGTAGGTAGCCTGTTAGTTCTTCTTGGTGTAAACTTTTGAAGTTTTGAAGCTGATTGATATCAAAGCAAAATACATTCTCAAATATCTTTTTGTTAAATCCCGGAGGAAAAAGTTCTGCTAAGTCCTTAACTTCTTGACCATGTAAAGTACTAAGTTTTGCTTTGATATTGCTTTTTGCCTTTGAACCCTCTATCCTTTTAACTCTAACAACTTGTTTATTTGTTTGAAGGTCTAGATATCCACCATAACTTCCTCCATTTATAGGCGGGTACCTATCAACCCTTCTTCTGCTTTCAAACCCGAACAATATCGAAGATATGAATTTTTTCAAAGTGGTTTTGCCTTTTTCGTTTTGCCCATAAAAAACAGTGAAATGTGGGCTTAATTCATCTAACTTAAAATCTTTATGTATCCCAAACCCACTAATGTTTATCTTAGTTATCTTCATAGTAATCCACCTTTTCAACAACTAAATCTACTGCCTTTTGTAATCCTTGCTTAAAAACCACATCCATATCTATTTGCTGCTTATCTAAAAAGTTTACAAGTTTGGCGTTACCTCTACTTAACTCATCTAGAATTTCTCGTTGAAGCTTAGAGTCTTTTTCAACCTCAGAGCAATAATTTAAAAAGTCCCCCAAAAAACTCTGTTGTTGTTTTAGGGATTGTAAATTAACATCATGTAGAGTTTCTTTCTGAATGCTTTCTAGCCAAACAAAATCATGCGAACAATCTACTTTTGACCTCAACTCTTCTGTAATCCCTTTAAGATCATCTTTATCTATATTGTGTAAGTAACCTCTGCCGGTTAATATAACTCGGACAATTACACCCTTTTCATTATACTCTCTTTTTAAGTTTTCCAGTGTTTCTTTTACGCTAAGCATTAGACCTCTATAGTCTAGACCCTGTATGTCTATTTTTTGTTGTAACCAAATAACATCTGCTAAAGGAATGAACTCTTTTTTCACCCTCGATGAGGTGACTTCTACATAGTAGCATCCCCTTTTTCCCGTTTCATTGGGCGTTTTCCCCATGGGACTGCCGCTATAGACTATAGCAGGAAAGTCTGATAGTTCTGTCGGCTTATGTATATGACCTAGCGCCCAGTACTGGTAGTTTTTTGACAACAGGTCATCCTTTGTGCATGGACTATAATCCCCTGACAATTTTCTTCCCACCTCACAGTGTAAAACTCCTATATCTATATCTCCTTTTGCCATAGGAAACTCTTTTACTAAGTTTTTAGGTACACTTTCTGTGGGGTAACTTATGCCATGTATATAAGCATCTTTAAAGCCAGTTATAGGAATTGATTCGACATTTTTTGAAAAAACATGAACATTTTCAGGGTAGGGATAAACCTTTTCTTCTTTAATAGGGTCGTGATTCCCCCCAATTATATAAACAGGTATATCGTGTTCATTTAGCTTTTCAAAAGCTTTTCTACACCTTAGCTCTGCTTTAACTGTGTGCTCAAGGGTATCTAGCAAATCACCGGCTATTATAACAAGGTTTACTTTTTTTGAAATAGCTAACAGTATGATGTTGTCTAAAATACTATATGAGCTTTCTATAAGCTTTTGCCGCAGACTTTCATTTGCTTTCAAGCGCAAAAAAGGCCTATTTATATGAATGTCAGCGCAATGGATAAATTTAATCATTTCCAACCCTCCTGTATTTAGCACTTCGACATCGAACTTATGTTTTCCTGCAAGAAGTGTATCGATACGCCATCTATTTGTTAGCAATTGTATTGATACTACATTTATCCATTGCTAAACTTGAGTTGACGAATTATTATAGGGAGGTTTTGTGAATGAAAAAATTATCTGTTTTACTTATATTGGTTTTGGCTTTATCTATATTTGCCGCTGGCTGCTCAGACGGCTCGAATCGAGACTATTTAAATATGGGGTTTGTCCCTATGATGGATGCTGATGCCTTAGTCGAAAATGTAGAACCTTTGGCGGAAATGTTGTCAGATGAATTAGGTATGGAAGTTAGGGCTTTTACTGCTACTAGGTATGTTGGGGTGGTGGAAGCTTTAGGTTCTCAACAGGTGGATTTTGGGTTTATTCCACCCATGGCTTATATTTTAGCCAATCAACAAAGTGATGCTGAAGTTATCTTAACGGCATTAAATCAACACGGCGAGGCCTTTTATCGCTCCCAATTTATAGTAAGAGAGGATAGCGATATACAAGATTTCGAAGATATTAAGGAAAAAACTGTGGCGTTTGTAGACCCTTCTTCCACATCCGGCCATATCTTTCCCCATGCTCACTTAAAGGATTTCGGACTAGAAGGTGATCAAGATTTTAGTTACCATTTTGCAGGTGGTCACGACAGCGCCTTACAGCTTTTGCTAAACGGCGATGTAGATGTTGCTACAACTTTTGTCGATGCTAGAGAAAGGTATGCAGAGGATTTTCCCACTGCTTTAGATGAGACTCGAGTACTCGGCTATACCCAGGATATCCCTAATATTAGTGTGACTGTGGGTAGTCACCTAGATAGTGAAATGCAGGAGAAAATTCAACAAGCTCTATTAAACATTTCCGAAGATCCAGAAGGCAAAAAGCTTCTTATTGACCTATTTAATCAACATGGTTATGTAGAAGCTGATGATAAAGATTATGATGTTATTAGAACAACAGCAAAGCTAATGGATATAGATCTTGAGGCTCAGTAAAGATGGTCAGGCTAGAAAGCGTATCTGTCTCCTACCAAAAAGATCTTGAAGCATTAAAAGATGTGTCACTGTCCATTGAAAAAGGTGAGTTTGTCGCAATAGTAGGGCTTAGCGGTAGTGGAAAATCTACGCTACTTAGAACAATAAACTTTTTGACACCACCTTCAAAAGGCGACGTATATGTTGACGGCGCGAAAATCTCTTCTTTATCTAAAAAGAAGTTAAAAAAAGTTCGGGCAAAAATAGGGTTAATTTTTCAAGATTATAATTTAGTGGATAAGTACTCGGTCTTTAACAATGTGCTTCTTGGAAGGCTAGCTTATACTCATACATTATCCTCGATTTTAGGTTTATACTCTGCTTCAGATCATAAACTAACTGAGGAAAATATATTAAAAGTAGGATTAAAAGATAAGATGTTTCAGAGGGTGGACAGGTTAAGTGGTGGACAAAAACAAAGGGTTAGCATTGCTAGAGCGCTAACCCAAAACCCTAATATAATTTTAGCAGATGAGCCTGTATCTAGCTTGGATATTGCCACCGCGGAGTCTGTTATGGATTATCTAGTTAAGTTCAACAAAAAGCGCCAAATAACTGTGATAGTTAACTTGCATGATATCAATCTTGCAAAGAAATATGCTAGTCGAGTTGTAGGACTGAGGGATGGGAAAGTAGTTTTTGACAACTCTCCTACTCAGCTGACAAATGAGATGTTACATGAAATATACTATTAAACCTGTCGGTTTGACCCTCATAATTTTGGCGCTTTTCATCTATAGCGGTTTTTTGATAAACTTTAATATTTTTAGAATAGTGGCCGGCTTGCCTGATATGGCCGATCTTCTTATTAGGATGTCACGTCCTAACATTGATCACCTAGAAACTATTCTGCCACGCCTTATAGAAACCTTTGAAATGGCTATAATAGGCACTGTAATCGGGTCTTTTTTTTCCGTAATGATATCAGTACTAGTAGCGCGAAACACTGCTCCTAGCCGTTTGCTTTCCCTAGTTCTTAACCCGATATTGGCGATATTTAGGACTATTCCCAGTGTTGTGTGGGCAGCTCTTTTGGTAACTATTTTTAGCATCGGTAAAACTCCTGGCATTATAGCCTTATCAATTACAGCTCTATGCATTGGAACGAAATTATTGAGAGAACAGATAGAAGCTATCCCGCAAAATAAGATTGCTTCTTTTACTGCCTTAGGTGCTAGCGCTGCTCAAACGTTTTATTACGGTATCTTCCCAGTAATTTCCCACAATTTTGTTTCAGTTTTTTTCTTTATTTTAGAAATAAACATTAGAAGTGCCACCGTGCTTGGTTTTGTAGGCGCTGGAGGTATCGGTCAACTTCTAGAGATGGATTTAAACTTTATGAACTATGGAAACCTTGCCACCATAATCTTGGTGCTTATTGTTTCGATTGCAGTTATAGATTCTTTATCTTTAGGTCTTAGAAGTACTTTACACAGATTATGGATTCCTCTTAAAAGCTGGAAACAACAAAGAGTGGTAAATTTCGTTAAACCTATTTTAACAACACTTGTCTTTATCGCGGCGCTTTTTCTAACAGCTAATAGTATCGAGGTTGACAACGAGCGAATGTATTTTGGCTTAAATCAAGCACAATCTATTGTTTTACGAATGCTCGATTTCGACCTGTCATATGCTAGTCAAACTGTTAGAGCAGTGGGGGAGACCTTTGCAATAGCAGTTTTTGCTACCATTTCAGGAGCTTTTTTTGCTCTCTTTTTGGGAGCTATGACATGCTACTATCTTGTCCCTAAGCCAGTTTATTTTGCAACTAAGTTTATAATTAACTTGATTAGAACTTTTCCAGTTATAGTAACAGCTATTATCTTTTTTAGGGGAGTGGGTTCAGGCCCCTTAGCTGGAGCTTTAGCTTTATCTGTTTATAGTACAGGCGTATTAGCCAAACTTTATGGAGAAATCTTAGAAAGAGACTGTCAAAAACTTTTCCTCAGTTTAGTGGCAGTTGGTGCTAATCCTATACAGATTTTTAGGCATGGTCTGTTAATACAATCAATTTCTGAGTATATCAGTATTGTGCTATATCGATTGGAGTCTAATATGCGTTCGTCAACTTTACTTGGTATTGTTGGGGCTGGGGGTATCGGAGCTCCTCTCATTATGAATATCAGCAACAGAAATTGGGAGCGTGTAGGTATTTTACTTTTCGGGGTACTTATACTTGTTCTATCTGTTGAAAAGTTAAGCTATATTCTAAGAAAAAAAATTAGCTAATAAATAAGTTATGGGCCCTATTTTGTAATGATAGGGCCCATAACTTATTTATTAGCTGCTTAAGTATTTTACGTCTATTTGTTTATCAATAATCTCTTTCTCCCATTTGTTCAACCCATAGAGATTATGAATTAATTTTTCCACTTCAAAGTACAAGCTATTGGTTTTATCCCCTTTGTAGTTTATGGAATCCACCATTTCGATGATGGGTTTTTGTTCACTTAAATTGCATCTAGGTATTGGTATTGACTGTATTTGGGATTTTAACACTTTTATGCTGCAGTACGATTGCTGAAAGTACATTTGTGCTGCTTTTGAGTTCAGCACAGCAAGTATAAATCTTATATCGTAACCTTTAATATCAGGTATTAGAAAGTTGACACTATTTAAAGTTAGCACTCCATGTCTGTCTAAAGCAAAGACTAGGTTTTTGTTTATGAATCTGTAAACAAGTTTTGCCTGTCTGTAAAGCTGCTCTGGGGCCACCTGCTGAAAGCAATTTTTTAAGGAAAAGTTTATAAAAAAAGATGGGTCTTTTAATTGGTATTTAAAAACTTCCTTTCCCGTAATTATGGGTTCACCTTCTAGTTTGTCCTTAGATAAAAATCTTTGGTTATCACCTGTAACTATTCCCATACCATAATCCACATTTTCTTTTAAGTAAATGCAGTTTTGTTTAAGCTTATGCCTTATGTTGTGGTTAGGTGGCGTAGTTAATATGTTCACAGCACTGTCGTTGTCCATAAACCTGTTTTGTAAATAAGTTTCTTTATTATTTTCTTGATATATGCTAACTCTGTGGAAATATTGTGGATATCTCTTAGAAATAATCAATAGTACTGCTTCGCTCATAACTTTTTCAAATGCATTTTTAAAGTGTGTAATTGACTGGATAGTATGGCAGTTAATCAGCCTTTTTCTACTTTCCTTATGCTTTGAAACTATTAAATACGAATAGGGCAATAAAAAACCTATTGTCCCACCCGGCTTTAGCAAAGAAATTCCCTTTTCAAGAAATAGCTTAAAGGAATCTGCTTTTATCTGAGAGCTAACTTTGCCTCCCCATGGTGGGTTGCCTATAACCACGCCAAACCTTTTAGAAAGATTTGTATCCAAAAAGTCTGCCTGAATAATGTTTGGCATTTTATAACCTTTGCCCTGAATTAGCAGAAGGTTTATTTTACAGAGGAGGGCAGCAATGCTATCAAGCTCTATACCCGCAAGTTTTTCTATATCACTACTTTCAAATTGGTTATACTGATAAGCCTCCAATAAGAAAGCCCCCGTCCCACAACAAGGATCTAAAACTGTTTGATTGCTAAGGTTTCTAAAAGTTCTTTTAACAACAAGTTCTCTTACTTTTTTAGGAGTAAGATAAAAGCCTTGTTCACTTTTTTTCCCTTCTGTTTTAAAGGAAGAGTATAACATTCCTAAGATATCTTCACCCTTCGTATATGGCAAATCCGTGCTTAAAGCTTCCGTTAACACTTTAGAATCCTCTGCACTAAAAAACACATTAAAACCTATCATAAGCTTGGCTATATTTTTATCCTCTATTTTTTCAGGAGTGTGTATAGCTTTGTTGATACACTGGATAAGTCCTCTCTTTTTTAAAAGAATGGCGGAAGTTATCAACAAAATTTTTCTATCTATGTGGATTACTTTAAGCCTATTTCTTTGAAAAGTTCCAAACAGCTTGTTGGCAGCCTCAACAGTTTTTTTGCATTGTGAGTAGTTACTACTTATTTCATAGCTGGTTTTTAAAACCTTGTTTCGCCTAGATTTAAGCTTGTTTTTTAATACCTTATTAAAATCTAAGTCGTCAGGTTCTTCTAAGCTCCACGCTCGAAGCCAATTTTTTAATGTGCTATCATTAATATTTATTGATTTTATGTTTTGCTTCATGTTTTTTCACCTTTATTAGTTTTATTTTTTTTATTTTCTGTTTTTTGTTAATTTTAGTTGGCTTTTTAGGTATAATAGTAACTAAAAGACTTGGGAGGCATTTTTCTATGTTTGATTCTAGTATTTTAAAAACGCTATTAAATATAATAAATGTATTTAATTATAAAGAGTTTAAGTTTAATTCTGTACAGTACCACTCTAGTAAAGTGCAGCAGGGGGACCTTTTTGTTTGTATTAAAGGATATCTCTTAGATGGGCATGAATATATCGCTGAGGCGTTAGAAAATGGTGCAGCTGGTATTGTAGCAGAGAGGGAGCAGCCCCAATATGATATACCCCAGTTTCTAGTTGACAACTCTCGGAAAGCTTTAGCAAGACTTTCCGATCATGTAACTCATTCTCCATCAAAAGATTTAACCATGGTGGGAATAACGGCTAGCAACGGGAAAACAACTACTAGCTTTATGGTTGATTCTGTGCTTTCGCATTCTAATTTCAACACTGGATTGATAGGGACAGTTGCAGTAAAATATGCAGATAAAACTATTCCTTCAAGCTTAACCACCCCAGAATCTTTAGATCTTCAAACTTATCTTAAAAAAATGAAAGAAAATAACGTTGATTATGTAACTATGGAAGTTTCATCGGCAGCCCAGGAGCTTGATAGAGTGGCGTATGTTGATTATGATATTTTCACCTTAAATAACCTGACCCCCGAGCATATAGACTTTCATGGTAGTTATGAAAAATATATCCACTCTAAAACTACGGTTTTAAGGGAGCTTGACCCATCAAAAGTTGCGATATTTAATGTTGATTGTGAGGACACCAAAAAACAAATCTATCAAACAAAGGCAAAAGTAATTACCAGTGGGGTACAATCAAAAGATGCAATGGTTACAGTTGATAATCTTGATTTAACCACAGGTAAAGCACGGTTTACAGTTAATGTAAATAAGCCTCTTCCTACTTTAACAGAAAAGTACGTCAATCCTACGTCCTTTGATATAAGCCTTAACGTTTTAGGATTACATAGTGTTTATAATTCCCTGACAGCGATAATCATAGGTTTGATTAACGAAATATCTCCTATGGAAATAGAAAAAGCATTGCAAAAGTTTAAAGGAGTGGAGCGAAGGTTTGAGCTAATCTATAATGAGGAGTTTAAAATATTAGACGATCATTTTGCCAACGCTGCAAATATTGATGTTACACTTAAAACCTTAGACTATATGAAATATAACCAATTACATCTCATTTATGCAGTAAGAGGAAGTAGAGGAGTTGATGTAAATAAAGAGAACGCGCAGTCCATTTTGAAATGGGCAGAAAAGCTTTCTTTAGATCATTTAACGGTTAGCTTAAGCAAGGATTTTGTAGGCGCTAAGGATGAGGTCTTGCCAGAAGAGCTTAGAGCATTTTCTGATGTCATGAAAAAAAGCCCGATAAAAATTTCTTATTACAACTCCTTAAAAGATGCAGTTACTGATACCCTAGGTGTAGTCAAACAGGATGATGTGGTTCTTTTGGCCGGAGCTCAAGGAATGGATCCTGGGGGGAAAATTGCGCTAGAATATATTTATAACCAAAAAATTAAAGAAGGAACCGCTACTTATCAACTAAAGCAAAAAATTGAAGCTATTTTACGAGAACGAGTAGCTGGTTTATAACGCTAAAAAGGGTCATCTCAAATAAATTGAGATGACCCTTTTAGCGTTATAACTATTTAGATTGTAAAGCTGAGCTCAGCTGCTTTAAGGCTTTTTCTAACGTCTTTTTATGGCAAGCTAAGTTTAATCTTATAGATGAGCTTGGGCCACCATACTTCTCGCCAGGCTCTGCAACCACCTTGGCGTTTTGCAACGTGAACTCAAAAGCTGATAACCCTTTTGTATCTACCTCTTTCATATCTAACCAAACTAGGTACGTCCCCTGAGGCCTGATCAATTTTATTTGCGGCATCTTGTCTTCAATGTACTCCTGGAGGTAATCTATGTTTCTTTCAACATAATCTAATAATTCATCTAACCAGCTATCACCGTATTTATAAACAGCCTTAGTGGCCTCTATGCCCATAGTGTTTGGAAATGAATTGTAAACCTTGGAAAACTTTTCTCCCACTATTTTTCGAAGATTCTCACCTGGCACTATAATATTAGCTGTCTGAAGACCTGCTAAGTTGAAGGTTTTGCTTGGTGCAGTGCAAATAATTGTGTTGTCAACAAACTGCGGATCAACTTCTGTAAAAATCGTGTGTTTGTTTGGTTTAAAAACCAAATCATTGTGAATTTCGTCTGATATCACTGTTACGTTGTGCTTTAAACATAATTCCCCTAGCTTTTGAAGCTCCTTTTTGCTCCACACTCTCCCCACCGGATTATGTGGACTGCAAAGCACAAAAGCTTTGACATTGTTACAAATTAATCTTTCCAACCCTTCAAAGTCCATTTCATACTTACCATTTCGTTCTACTAATGGGCTGTCCACCACTTCGCACCCTACCTTATGTACCATGTTATAAAAATGGTGATATACCGGACTTTGTATAATAACTTTATCATTTGGTTGTGTGATTTCTTCTAAAATAGCTGTAATAGCTGGTACTACGCCAGGGGCTGGGAATATCCAGTCTTCGCTTATCTCCCAGTTATGCCTTCTTTTCATCCAATTAACTACAGCCTCGTAGTATTTAAAAGTGTTGCCGGGATACCCAAAAATTCCGTGCTCCACCTTAAGCTTTAGCGCAGAAATAACCTCCTGTGGTGCAGCAAAATCCATGTCAGCAACCCACATTGGAATGACGTCTTTTACGTTGTATAAATCCTCCACCCCATCATATTTCATGGAGTCTGTGTCTCTCCTATCCACACTTTTTTCAAACTTTATCATATTAAACCCTCCCAAGTTTAACTAAAATAACCCCCACGTTTTTGTGCAACCAGTTCTTAAACAGTTTAAGTAAATGGGGATTTAACGCGTTCATTTTGTAACTACCTATAAACTATATCTTAAGAGTATAATAATTAATTGCTTTTGTAAATATAACTAAGGTTATAATTATTTAGTGTTGATTCCTTCAAGCAGCCTTTATATAATTGAGATAGCGAACTAAAATTTTGTTAGGAGAGTGATAAGGTTGAAAACTGTATTAACGGTAGACCTGCCTAATGGGGAAACTATTGGGTATCGTAAGCATGGGGTAGGCAAAAACACATTGGTGTTAGTGCACGGAAATATGACATCCTCAAAGCATTGGGATGTACTAATGGAGAGCCTTTCAGAAGATGATTATACGATTTACGCAATTGATTTAAGAGGGTTTGGTAAATCAAGTTACAATACCCCTATAGACTCATTGGGTGACTTCTCCGATGACTTAAAAATGTTTGTAGATAAGTTAGATTTAAAGAACTTTGTGTTAGCGGGTTGGTCTACTGGTGGCGGTGTTGCTATGCATTTCTCCGCGCAACATCAAAGCTATGTCCAAAAGCTTATTTTACTAGAGTCGGTTGGAGTAAAGGGCTTTACCTTGTACAAAAAAAGTATTTTCGGCAAAAACAAATTAGATGCAAGAGTAACAACAAAAGAGGAGTTAGCAAGTCAGGTTAAGCCAATCCAAAAGGCTCAACAAAAGGGTCGTAAATGGTTTATGAAATTTATTTGGAATTCAACTATTTATGTAAACAATAAGCCATCAAAAGAAAGGTACGAAGAGTACCTAGAAGATATGATGACACAACGCAACATACTAGATGTTAACTGGGCTCTTCTAACTTTTAACATAACTGATGAGTCTAATGGTTTAACCCAAGGTAACGGTTTGGTAAACAAGATAAACATACCAACTCTTGTAATACAAGGTACAGATGATAAGGTTGTAAAGCCTGGTATTTCCCAGGAAACTGCAGCAGCCATAGGAGACAACGCAAAGCTTATTATGTTAGACAACTGTGGTCATTCACCACTTATTGACAGGCTTGATAAATTAGTGGGGCTTTTTGATGATTTTGTCTTAGAATAATACTATAAGGGCGTCTCAAGCTATCTTTTAGATAGTTTGAGACGCCCTTTTTTTACATCCTATTAATCATGCTAGCTAGATAACCTGCACCAAACCCATTGTCTATATTTACCACAGATACTCCGCTAGAACAGCTATTTAGCATAGTCAATAAAGCTGATAGCCCATTAAAGTTAGCTCCGTAGCCAACGCTAGTAGGCACAGCAATAACTGGTTTATCTACAAGACCACCAACTACACTAGCTAACGCTCCTTCCATTCCAGCTACTGCAATCACTACTCTGGCACCTTGTATGGTTTCAAGATTAGCAAACAATCTATGAATCCCAGCGACTCCCGCATCATAAACTGTACGCACCTCATTGCCCAAGGCCTTAGCAGTTTCGGTCGCTTCCTCTGCCACCGCCATATCTGACGTGCCACCTGTAACCACCGCTATATAACCTTTATCTTCCTTGACTTCTTCTTTTGTTATAGTAATCGTCCTAGCCATCTCATTATATTGTGCTTCAACAAATATCTCCTTAACAGCTGCATACATTTTGGGGGTAGCTCGAGTGGCTAACACGTTA
Source organism: Proteinivorax hydrogeniformans (assembly GCF_040515995.1). Taxonomy (GTDB): domain Bacteria; phylum Bacillota; class Proteinivoracia; order Proteinivoracales; family Proteinivoracaceae; genus Proteinivorax; species Proteinivorax hydrogeniformans. The sequence goes on from NZ_CP159485.1 coordinate 2,761,100, forward strand.
TTCCCTTTGTGAGCTATATTCTCACATATAGCAACCACCTGATCTACAGTTTTAGACTGACAAAAAATTACTTCTGGGTACCCCTGCCTAAGCTTACGGTGGTTATCTACCTTTGCAAAACCCAAGTCATCAAAAGGAAGTCCTTTTAAACGATCAACAGCATCATCAACCGAGACTTCGCCAGCTTTTACTTTGTTAAAAAGATCTGATAGTTTGTTTTTATCCATTACAACACCTCATTTTGACTTCCCATTCTATATCCTTCCAAATCTACGGTTACATAAGAAAAACCAAGGCTTTTTAGCTTGCTGTTTACCTTCTTATAAGTGTCAGGTGTTAAAAGCTTGTCTAAATCCTGCTCAGCTACTTCTATTCGTGCTAACTGCCCGTGTAACCTAACCCTAACTGTGGCAAAACCCATATCTATTAAATAAGTTTCCGCATCCTCAATTTTTTGCAAATCATCTTCTTTTATTCTCTGACCATACTCGATTCTAGATAAAATACAAGCGTAGGCTGGTTTTTCCCATGTGTCTAACTGCAAGTTCTTGGAAATAGCTCTAACTTCCGACTTTGTTATTTTGACACTCTGTAGCGGACTTAAGATATCCAGTTCTTTTAAAGCCTTCAGACCTGGACGATAGTCTTTGTCGTCATCTGCGTTTGTCCCATCTAACACATATCTTATGCCTTCAGTTTCGGCAAAATCTTTTATCTCACCAAAAACTTTTTTCTTACACAAGTAGCATCTATCAGAAGGATTGTCTATTATCTCCGGCATGATATCGCTAAACTCTATTATCTCATGTCTAACACCCAACTTCTGCGCTATCTCCTTCGCTTCTTCTATCTCCCAGTTAAGGTGAAAGGGAGCATGTATGGTAAGAGCAACGGCGTTGTCCCCTAACGCATCCTTTGCAGCCTTTAACACAAGGGTGCTATCTACTCCTCCTGAAAAGGCTATTACCACACTCTCTAGTTTCCTAATATAATCTACGAGCTTATCATAACGTTCCATTTTTATCCCCCCTCCTGATTAGATATATTTAATTACAGTGCTATAAACTTCCCTAAGGGGTATGCCATGTTTTTTAGCTAACTTAGCACACTCTTCATACTCTGGTTTAGCTTTAGTAACTTTGCTATCATTAGATAACTTAATGGTAACCTCCCCTAGAGGAGTTGTTATTTTTTTAAAAGAACGCTTCAGTTTTTGCCTTTTTACCGGGTAATACCTAACTCCCCAAGATGTCGTTTCAAAAAGCAATATGTTAATACAGCTATCTAACTTACTTTCATTACATAACACACTTAGTTTGGTAGCTGGCCTGTTTTTCTTCATTGAAATAGCAGTTGTAAAGACGTCTAAAGCGCTATTATCAAAAAGCTTTTGAGAAACAAAGTTAAACAACTCCGGGTTCATATCATCAATGTTGCACTCAATGACCCAAGTACGCTCTTCAACTAATTTTTTTTTTCACCTAAGATTACTCTTAACACATTCGGAACTAGGTTATCTCTTCCGCCAATACCATATCCAGTTTTAACAACAGTAAAATCAAAGTCCTTAGTATATTCATCACCGAACACCTTAGCTATGGCAGCTCCTGTAGGTGTGGTCAGCTCCACTTCAGCATCGCCAGAAGTTACAGGTAGCCCCTCTAAAATCTCAGTTGTCGCTGGGGCAGGTACAGGGAACTTACCATGGGCACAATGGACAAACCCTCGACCTGTAGCAATGGGAGAAAAAATAACCTTGTCCACATCCAGCTTGTCTAAACATACAGCAGCTCCCACAGTATCCACGATAGAGTCGATAGCTCCGACCTCATGAAAGTGTACTTCATCTAATGACTTGCCATGTATCTTTGCCTCAGCCTCAGCAACTGCTAAAAAAAGCCTGTGACTCAGACTTTTAACATTTTCATTTAAGTCGCTTTTATCTATGATATTTTTTATGTCTGTTAGATTTCTATGGTGGTGATGGTGATCAAGTCCCTCATCGCCATGATGATGCTGCAAGTTATGTACATTAACTTTAGTTCCAGTTATCCCTTTTCGCTCATCGACCTTAACTTCTATATCATATCCATCGACATTAAGCTTTTTAAGCTCAGAAATCAAGTAGTCCTTATCAACACCTAAATCCAGCATAGCACCAAGATTCATGTCACCACTGATACCGGAAAAGCAATCATAATAAAGCACTCGCATAAGTTTTGGCCTCCTTATATTTTGGGTTACCAAGTATTATACTACATTTTCTTTCTGTAATCTAATTTTTAGTGTAATGGGAGGTGAGAGGTTGGAAGTTGGATATAAGATGGTTGGATAGTTGGGCTGTCCCACTTTAACAGCTAGACATGGACATGTCGTTTGCCTCCTAATCCTCAACCTTTTCCTCCCGATACCTAAAATAAAAACCAAAAGAAAGTGCAAATGAAACAAAGGCTACAATTGAGGTAGCGTAAACCCCTGTCTTTTGTACACCGTCGGGGGTAGATACTATACTTTCCATAAGCGGTATATCTCCTCCCCAAACTAGCACTATAGGTAAGATTGCTATAGAAAGTAAAAAGGCCATTTTCAAAAAGAAACCTTGTAAACCAAATAGCATTCCTTCTAAGTTTTCACCTTTCTTCGCAGTGTTTACAGCGCTTATTTCACTTAACATAGCTGGAGGGAATATAAAAGCTGCACCGGATATCGGCAGGCCCATTAAAAAGAAGATAACAAAGCCTGCGCCTGTAGGTAAAAACCAAAACTTGCCTAAGTTAAATAAAAGCAAAGTAAAAACCATAAGTAAAGTCAACGACCACAGCATTGGTTTCCTGTAACCAATTTTTTGACACAATCGATTAACCGGATAGAAAAATAGTGCGGCACTACCAAAAAGCAAACCAGAAGCTATTGTTATGTGCCCTTCTCCATAACCCATAATCTCAACAACATAGTAGTTAGTAGATGCCCTTAGAATGTTAAAACCTAAAAAGAAGAACATAAATCCGATTAAATAAACCCAAAAGTTTTTGTCCCCCCCAATTGATTTTAGAGACTTTATAAGAGAGTCATCACTTCTTTTTCCACCGGAATACTCTCTTTCCTTGACAGTAAAGACCGTGACCATCATGCCGACAACAGCTAAACTGCTGAGTAAAATAACCATGTATCTGATACCCTGTTCTCCGCCACCTAGCATCGCTATCAACATCCCCGGTAATATCATAGCTATAGCTGTATAAATTAATCTAAAGACAGACTGCCATGTCGCTAAATTAAGCCTATCTTCTTTGTTTTGAGCAATCTCAGGTATCAATGCATTGTAGGGAGCCCCCACAATTGTGTAAAAAACAAAAAACAAACTTCCGATAGCAGCTAAATATATAAAAGCACTTAAGTCGCTGTTAGTAATAGGGTAGAAAAAAGCAACAGTGGCAAGCGCTAAAGGTAAGGCTCCTAAGCCGATAAAAGGCATCCTTCTACCCCAACTAGAGTCCGTCTTGTCAGACCAGTAACCAACTAATGGGTCGGCGATCATATCTACAAAACGAGAAATAATTAATGCCAACGATATAAAAAGCGGTGCCATTATGACTTGCATCCCGGCATCAGACGGCGGAAGGTAATAATAAAGCACCCACTGAGCAAATATTTGGTCCACTATAGCATAACTAACTCCTACCCCATAAAGAATCTGAATTGAACGTGGTACACTCTTAACTTTTCCCAACTTGTCATCTCCTCTTTACTTTATTTTAGTTTATATTCTATTTTTATTGCCATTTTTCCTTTTTGCCAGGAAAGGTTAGATATTTGGAGCTTACAATATAAAACTTTTTAGACAACAAAAGGGATCCATCTACTTGTCGTAGACGAATCCCTTTTTGTAATGCTCTAGTGTTTTTTATATCCCCCGGACTTTTTACCACCGCGGTCACGATTGCTTCCTTTTTTACTCCTACTTCTTCTAAAGTTACCGCCTTTGCCACCTTTTCCTTTATATCCGCCTGATCTTGTTCCCACTGGCGGCTCACCAGTTAGCTTTACTGGTACGTTATTAGGTTCTTTGGTAAGTAACTTCAACGAAGCTGAGAGTAAGGTTACGGAGTCCACCTCTTCTAGTAGCTGCTCCGCAAGACCTTTATAGCTATTATAATCGTCTGACTCGACAGTGGATAAAAGCTTTTCTACAGTCATCTTTTTCTGACCTTCGATTGCTTCAGAAAATGAAGGTATAGGTCTTCTAGTTATTTTGCCTTTTGACACCTTTTCAACTGACTTAAGATGGGCCATTTCCCTTGAAGTTGCAAAGGTAATAGCAAGCCCTGTTTTGCCAGCACGACCAGTTCTCCCTATTCTATGCACGTAGCTTTCTGCATCTTGTGGAATGTCAAAGTTGTATACGTGAGTTACCCCAGTTATATCTAAGCCTCTAGCTGCAACATCGGTTGCTACTAACACTTCGATAGAACCATTTTTAAACCTTCGCATTACAGAGTCACGCTTGCCTTGGGTTAGATCACCATGAATTCCCTCAGCGCTGTATCCACGCTTATTTAACCCTTCGGATAGCTCATCTACCCTTCTTTTGGTCCTTCCAAAAACGATAGCTAACTCTGGAAGATGAATGTCTAAAAGACGGCATAGTACATCAAACTTTTGTTTTTCTGGAACTTCGATATACTCTTGTTCTATATTAGGGGCAGTCATCTTTTTAGGTTTTATGGCTACATGTTTCGGGTTAACTAAGAACTTGTTAGATAACTCTTTGATAGCCTTAGGCATAGTCGCTGAAAACAGCAGAGTTTGCCTTTGGGTAGGTATTTCATTTAGTATAAACTCTATATCTTCGACGAAACCCATATTTAGCATTTCATCAGCTTCATCTAGCACTACCATCTTTATATTATCTAAACGTATATTTCTACGTCGCATATGGTCCATCAATCTACCGGGGGTAGCTACTATTATCTGCGGTCCTCTTTTTAAAGCTTTAATTTGCCTACCAATATCCTGTCCACCATAGATAGGTAGTGTCTTAATTTTTGTATGCTGACAGATTTTGTTTAGCTCTTCTGCCACTTGAATAGCTAGCTCACGAGTAGGAGTAAGCACTATGCCTTGAACCTTGTTGTTCTCCTCTTCTAGCTTTTCTGCTAAGGCCACGCCAAAGGCTGCTGTTTTTCCAGTACCTGTCTGTGCCTGTCCAATCATGTCAGCGCCAGAAATGGCTATAGGAATAGCTTGATCCTGAATCGGCGTTGCTTCCTCAAACCCCATATCTGTAAGCGCTTTGGTTGTTTCTGTTCTTAATCCAAATTCAAAAAATGTTGTCAATGTTTATTTCTCCTTTTTACTTTCCTTTGGGCATTTTTATTTTTTAGAGTGCCCTAGTTTATAGATATCTATTCAATTTTGCCAATATTTTTAGTGTTGTACCAGTACAAGCTATTATTATATCACAGTTACACAATTTTTTGTACATATTATTTTAAATTATTTTTTTAATTTAGCTAAAGCATCAGCTAAAGCAGTGTTTAGCGGCTCATCTTTTTTATCTTGTTTTTTTAAATATTTAGCTACATCCCTTTTGTTAACCTTTTGGTTTTGCTTGCCTTTACGTTTGTTAAAACTAGACATTTTTTCTTTGTGACCACATTTGCAAACAAAAACTTCTGCACCTTTTTGTCCCCTAAGTTCCAGTTTCTTTTTACACTCTGGACAGCGGGCATTTGTGGTTTTGGCTACATTCTCTCTACCGCCACATTCTCTATCTTGGCAAATCAGCATTTTTCCTTTTTTCCCATTAACCTCTAACATAAATTTGTTACATTTAGGGCATCTACTCCTAGTTAAGTTATCATGGGTAAACTTTTGCTGGCTATTTTCTATTTCTCTAATAACTTCTACGGTGTAATTTTTTATGTCTTTTAGAAATTCTTCTTTTTTTAGACTTCCTTTAGAAATAGCAGTAAGTTTTTGCTCCCACTGAGCTGTCAATGTCGGTGATTTTAAGTCTTCAGGCACTAACTCTAACAGCTGTTTACCTTTAGATGTTATATTTATATCTTTACCCTGTTTTTCTATTAAAAAACTACCAAAAAGTTTTTCTATAATATCTGCTCTGGTTGCAACTGTGCCAATTCCCCCAGTTTCACCGATAACTTTTTGTAAGTCTTTACTTTTTTTGTCCATATATTTTTTAGGATTTTCCATAGCAGCTAATAAGCTTCCTTCGTTAAACAAAGCTGGAGGTGATGTTTGCCCAGACGTCTTTGCTACTGCTGATATATCTGCTTCTTGTCCCTGCCTTATATTGTTAAGGTTTACTGTGTCAACCGTGTCATCGTTTTGCCTATCTAGCACAACTTTCCATCCTTTAGAGGTAATTTTTTTGCCCTTAGCATGAAAACTATGACCCTTAACGCTACCTATAACAGATATCTGTTGATATTTAAATGGCGGAAGCAGCACTGCTAAAAAGCGCGCTGTTACCAAACTGTATATCTTTTTCTCTTTATCGCTTAAACTGCTCACCATCGGCCTTTGCTCCGTTGGTATAATAGCATGGTGATCTGAGACTTTTTTGTTGTCCACAAAATGTTTGCCAACATTTAAGTTCTCTTGCAACAACTTATTGGCTACAGAAGAGTGTTCTAAGGCGCTACAAGCTTTTACTCTATCTTTTAAAGTATCTATCATATCTGTAGTTATATACTTAGAGTCTGTTCTAGGGTAGGTTAGCACCTTATGTTGTTCATAGAGTTTTTGGGTGATAGACAGTGTTTCTTTTGCTGAAAAGCCAAAAATTTTGTTAGCATCCCGCTGTAGTTCTGTTAAGTCATAAAAAGGCGGAGCATAACTTTTTTTGTCCTCTGTCTTTACTTCATTTATGTTAAGCTTCTGACCTTTTAGTGAATCAATAATCTTCTCTGTTTTCGACTCATCAAAAATTCTACCATCTTTACTTTTGTTATCATGCCAAGTAAAGTCTATACCTTGTGCAGTTATTTTTATCCCAAAGTAGTTTTTAGGAGTAAAGCTATTAATTTCTGCCTCCCTTTTAGCTATCATAGCTAGTGTAGGCGTCTGCACACGGCCGCAGGAGAGTTGGGCATTATACTTACAAGTTAACGCCCTAGTTGCGTTTATACCGACATACCAGTCAGCCTCAGCGCGGGCTTGGGCGGAGTTATATAAGTTTTGATATTGCTTTCCGTCTTTTAAATTGTTAAACCCGTCTCTTATTGCTTTATCAGTTACAGAAGAAATCCATAACCTTTTAATAGGCTTTTTCACCCTAGCCTTGGCAATAATCCAGCGGGCAACAAGCTCTCCTTCTCGACCTGCATCGGTGGCTATTATTATAGAGTCAACATCTTTTCTACTCATCTGTGTTTTTACAACGCTATACTGTTTTCCACTTTGTTTTATGACCACAAGTTTTAAAGGATCAAAAAGCATAGGTAAATGTTCCATTGACCAGGATTTATATTGCTCACCATACTGCTCCGGTTCAGCTAGTGTCACCAAATGGCCTAAAGCCCAGGTAACGATATGATTAACCCCTTCATAAAACCCGTTTCCCTTTTTATTACAATTAAGAACCTTCGCTATATCTTTACCAACAGAAGGTTTTTCCGCTAAAACCAACTTCTTTCCCATATTAACATCCTTTCCAGTAGATATATATCTCCATATATTGTACCACTAAATAAACAGTTTGAATAATTACGGATAAAATCAAAGAAACAGATGTCAGCTTTGGCTTAACACCTGTTTCTTTGTTTAAAATTACTACAGAGATATCGACTCTGTTTTTTAAACTTATTCTGTTAAAAACATCTGGGTAAAGTATATACTTCTTCCCTGCTTTTCCACCCCTATACCTATGTGGGTAAAGTCTGGGTTTAATATATTTTTTCTATGTCCGTCAGAGTTCATAAGACTACGGTGTGCCTCCTTAGTTCCTACGTTAAGGGCCAAGTTTTCTCCCGCTCCTCTAAATGTTATGCCGAAATGTCTCATCATTTCAAAAGGTGACCCGTACACCGGGGAATCATGAGCAAAATAATCATTGTAAATCATATCTGCACTTTTTACCCTAGCTACTGAAGAAAGCCTGTTGTGTAGTTTCAGTTCAGAAACGCCGGCTCTTCTTCTTTCTTGATTAACAAGCTTTAGCATTTCTCTTTCGTAACTGTTGGCTTCAAAAGCTGGCAACTTAGCTGAATCCATTTTCACAGAGTAATCAATCTGCTTATTCTGCTCCGTCTCTGGCTCTGACTCTGGCTCCGACTCTGGCTCTGGCTCTGGCTCTGGCTCTGGCTCTGGCTCTGGCTGCGGCTCTGGCTCTGGCTCTGGCTCTGGCTCCGGCTCCGGTTTATAATCTGAGTCTTGTTTAGGTTTTTGCACCTCTACTTCTTTAGGTTTGTTATCGTTAACCTCATTTGACATCGGTTGATTGGATTGATTTTCTTGCTGTGAATCACGATCACTTTTTTGGTTTTTTTCATCTGTTTCATTAATTGAAGCATCATCAGAATCAGCATCGTCTTTTGGGCTGTTTGGCTCAGGCTGCTGAGAGTGCTCTTGATGATTTTTGTCTACAATTTCTTCGTTATCGCTATCGGACTCTTCTTTTTCTTCTTCATCATTATGTAGGTTTTGCTTTTCTTCACCTTCTAGACTATTGAATGTCAAGTCCTCTAACTCAAGCTCACCTTCACTTAGCTCCCCGCCTTCTGCACATCCCACAAGCACAAATAACCCTAAGACAAGTATTAAAATCAACTTAGCTTTATTCATAAATTAGAAAACTCCTCCCTATTTCTAAGTTTATTTAAGTATATATGAATGCTTTTTAGATAGAAACCCATACTATTTGGGAATGTAAGTATATATTTCCTACTCAGTAATGTTTTTTCCAACTATAAACAAGGGATATTTATTCGTTTGTGGAATATAGAAAGTGACATAATATAATAACTCAATATGTAATAATTAACAACAATTTAGGGAGGTTTGTTAATGCATTCTAACAAAAAATTGCAACAATGGGTTGAAAAAATGGCTGAGCTTTGTCAACCTGATGATGTCTATTGGTGTGACGGTTCCAAAGAGGAAAATGACCGCCTTATGCAACAAATGGTGAACTCTGGTATGGCTATTAAACTAAATGAGGATAAGCGGCCTGGAAGTTATTTATTCCGTAGCCACCCTTCTGATGTAGCTCGTGTGGAGGATAGAACTTATATAGCCACCCAGAACAAAGAAGACGCAGGACCTACTAATAACTGGATCGACCCAAATGAGCTAAAAAAGACTATGACCGAGCTTTATTGTGGCTCTATGAAAGGACGGACCATGTATGTTATCCCCTTCTCTATGGGGCCAATTGGTTCGCCCATCTCAAAGATTGGCGTGCAGCTTACCGATAGCCCTTATGTAGTTGTTAACATGAGAATAATGGCTCGCATGGGACAAGAAGTTTTAAAAGTCCTAGGTGAAGAGGGTGAGTTTGTACAATGTTTACACTCTGTAGGCTATCCTCTTAAGGATGGTGAAAAAGACGCAACCTGGCCTTGCGCTCCTATCGAAGAAAAGTATATAAGCCACTTCCCCGAAGAGCGTATGATATGGTCTTATGGGTCCGGCTATGGTGGCAACGCCTTGTTAGGCAAAAAGTGCTTTGCCCTTAGAATTGCCTCTGCCCAAGCTAAAGATGAGGGATGGCTAGCAGAGCATATGCTTATTTTAAAGCTGACAAACCCCCAAGGCAAAGTAAAGTATGTGGCAGCAGCCTTCCCTAGCGCTTGTGGGAAAACTAATCTAGCAATGCTAGTGCCCACTATCCCTGGTTGGAAAGTGGAAACCATTGGCGATGACATCGCATGGATGAAATTTGGCGATGACGGGAGGCTGTATGCTATCAACCCTGAAGCTGGTTTTTTTGGTGTTGCACCAGGAACATCTAAAGAATCCAACCCCAGCGCTATGAAAACTTTGGAAAAGAATTGTATATTTACTAATGTTGCGTTAACAGACGATGGTGATGTTTGGTGGGAAGGTATCGGATATGGTGCTCCTGAGCATCTAATTGATTGGCATGGGAAGGATTGGAGCCCAGGTTCTGATAAACCGGCTGCTCACCCTAATGCAAGGTTTACAGCTCCAGCAAGTCAGTGCCCTGTCATTGCTCCAGAATGGGAAGATCCTAAGGGCGTTCCCATCTCCGCCATTTTAGTTGGAGGTCGCCGCCCTAGCACCATTCCTTTGGTTCACGAAAGTTTTAGCTGGAATCACGGTGTGTTTTTAGGCTCTATTATGGGCTCGGAAATTACCGCCGCTGCTATTTCCGATAAGATTGGCACGGTTCGTCGGGATCCTTTTGCAATGTTACCGTTCTGCGGCTACAACATGGCAGACTACCTAAAACATTGGATTAACATCGGTAGTAAATCATCAGGGGATAAATTGCCAAAAATCTTCTATGTCAACTGGTTCCGTAAAGGCGAAGATGGCAAGTTTATCTGGCCTGGCTTTGGTGAAAACAGCAGAGTGCTAAAATGGATTTTTGAGCGCACCTTAGGCGAAGGAAAAGCTGTCAAAACAGATATAGGCTACATGCCGACAGTAGATGGTATCGACTTAGAAGGGCTGAACATAGGCAAAGAAAACATGGAAAAAGTTTTAAAGGTTAATAAAAATGAGTGGCTTACCGAGGTGAATTCAATACAAGAGCACTATCAAACCCTTGGCAAGCGCCTACCTTCTGAACTTAAACATGAGCTAAGCGAGTTAAAAAGAAGACTTAATGGCTAGTCTACTTTTACACTCCCTTGTTGTTTGTGATATCATAAATAACAAAGGAGGTTTTTAATAGTGCGTTTATTAATTGCAATAATAAATGACCCAGATAAAGTAGTTGACATCTTAGATGAGTTTTATGATGAAAATATTAAAGGAGGTACTGTAATAGAAAGTGCAGGTATGGCTCATATCATAGCTGACCATGTGCCTTTCTTTTCACGTTTTGCTGAATTAGATCAGGGTAAAGACCCTACATGTAATAAAACAATCTTTGTCGTTGTTGAAAACGATGAAGCCCGTGAAAAAGCAATTAAAGCTATTGAAAGCGTTATTGGCGACTTAAATGAGCCTGATACCGGTATTGCTCTAACGGTGCCATTAGACTTTTGTAAGGGAATAGTTAAAACCGAAGGTGATTCACAATGAGTATTTCTTTAGCTGTAGGAATTATTTTCCTAGCTGGAGCTGCTGGTGGAAAGCTTGCCCGTTACATAAGGCTTCCTTCTGTGACCGGCAACCTCTTAGCTGGAATTATAATTGGGCCTTCAGTATTAAGCTTGGTTAGTGTAGAAATAATGTCCCAGCTCAACCCAATCAACGACCTAGCCTTAGGTGTTATTGCCTTATCCATAGGCTCTGAGCTTCATTGGGGGACAATGCGCAAGCTAGCTAAAGATACCACTTTGGTTTTTTTAGCTGAGGCTCTTTTAACTTCAGTTATTGTATTTTTCTCGTTATATTTATTTGGTTTGGATTTTCAACTTGCATTAGTCTTAGCAGTTATTAGTATCGCGACAGCCCCTGGTGCTATTATCGCTTGTATTCGAGAAACTCCCACCAAAGGTAATTTTTCAAAGGTGCTATTATCAATAGTCGCTTTAGATAATTTGCTTGCTATTACGCTTTTTGGTATTGTTATTAGCTTTATGCAGACAGGCCTAGCTGACGATCCCGGAAATTCAGTAGCTTTCATTATGGCTGCCAAAGAATTAGGTCTTTCCTTAGCATTAGGCTTAATGTCTGGAGTGTTTTTAGTGGGAATTTCTCATCATGCAAAGAGCGACTCCCATATATTAGTAACAGTTCTGGGGATAATTTTACTAACGGTAGGTTTGGCAAACCGCTTGGGCTCACCTGAATTGCTTGCTGCAATCGTAAGCGGTGCAGTTTATATCAACTTTTCTAGAAAACCGAAGAGAATAAGCCGCTCCCTTTTAGCTGTGGAGCATCCTATTTTGCTTATTTTCCTTACTTTAGCAGGTGCAAAACTTGATTTGTCAGTTCTACCTGCTGTTGGGCAAATAGGCCTATTATATGTGCTTGCACGTTTCTTTGCAAAGCTTGTGGGCAGCCGACTAGGAAGTACTTTAACTGCTTTTCCTATGAGCTGGAAGAAAAACTTAGGAAGGGCACTAACCCCTCAAGCTGGGGTAGCTATAGGCCTGGCAATTATAGCAGAGCAAAAAGGTATTTTTGAACCCAATACAGTTATGCCAATTGTACTTACGGCAGTTGTAGTCTTTGAATTATTCGGTCCACTTCTTGTACGAAAAGCACTGTGCGATGTTAATGAATAATGCTATCTCCGCTGGAGCTTTCACCTTTGTAGCTTTAAATATGGCTAAAAAGCTAGGGCTAGGTAAAAAAGTCCTTTCAAGCATTTTTGATACAAAAGAGCGTTATTTAAGCACAGGACTACTATAAAGTAAGGACTGAGACTTTTCATTGTCACGGTCCTTATTTTATAGGGTTTATTTATTTTGGGTATACTATGGCTTAGTTCTTATTTAACAATAATTTATAAGGTGATGGAAAATGAGCAAAAAAGTAATTGTTATTGGCGCTGGGATCGCTGGCCTTGCCACTGCGGCAAGGCTATTAAGTAAAGGCTATCAGGTAGTTATTTTAGAAAAAAATGAACACATCGGTGGTAAGGTGGCAAGTCTTTCTTCAAATGGATTTAAATTTGATTTAACGGCTTCCATTTTGATGAATCCACAAAATTATAAAAGACTATTTGAGGATTTAGGAAAAAAACATCAAGATTACTTTACTCTTCAGAGGATAGAACCTAATTATAGAGTTTTTTATGACGATAAAACCCACCTTGATTTTTCCACCGAACTTTCTGATTTACTAAAAAACCTAGAAACAGTTTCCTTAAAAGATGCCCACGGCTACCTTAAGTTTTTGTCCCATGGTTATAATAAATATTTATTTGCTAATAAGACATTTTTTCAAAAAAAGCAGCAGCAAATAAGCGATTCTTTCAGTCCTCTATCCTTGGCAATTGCCTTAAAGTTAAGGCCACAAACCTCCTCCTATAGTTATATTTCTAAATACATCCAAAGCCCTAAGATAAAAGAGTTCTTAACCTTTCAAGCCTTTTTTACCGGGCTATCGCCGTTTAAGGGTCCTTGTGTACATAGCTTGCTATCTGTTATTCCACAAGCATACGGACTATGGTATATACCAGGTGGTATGCATTCTTTTGTTAAAGCTCTAGAAAAAGTGGTAAAAGAACTGGGCGGTATTATAGAAACTGATGCTGAGGTAAAAGAAATCCTGGTTGCAAAGGGTAAAGCTATTGGAGTCAAAACCGAAAAATCCATAACAAAAGGGGATTTAGTAATTTGTAGCGGGGAATACGGGTATGCCACTCAAAATATTGTGCCACCGTCACCGAAGTTACCTAAAATAGATAGCTTAGATTACAGCTGCTCTGCTTATGTTCTATATCTAGGTATAAATAAAAAGCTTCCCCAGTTAGCTGTGCATAACTTCTACCTAGGGGAAGACTTTAAACAAAATATAGATTGTGTTTTTAAGGGGAGACTGCCTTTAAGCCCCTCCCTATACATCTATTGTCCTAGCGCTTTAGATAAAACAATGGCACCGCAAGAAAGCGAAGCGTTAAATGTAGTCGTTAGGGTACCTAACCTTAAAAGCAAACCTTCTTGGGGTGATAGAACCATTAGATTATTAGAGCACAGAGTTCTAAAAAATCTCAAGAAAATTAACGGTCTAGCAGATATAGATAAGCATATAGTTTACAAAAGCTGTACTCAACCAAAAGATTTTGAGACAGTATTTAACTGCTATAAAGGAGCTGCCTTTGGCATAAGTCCAACAGTCACTCAAACAAACTATCTACGCCCCCACTTTAAATCACCTTCTGTCGACAACCTCTATTTTGTTGGGGACTCCTTACACCCCGGCGTAGGAGTGTCTATGGTGCTGCTAAGCAGTAAACATGTAGTCGATGAGCTTGAGACACAGAATACAACTAATTAGCAACAGGTAATGTATACTCCGAATCTAGAAAAACATTCCTTATCTCTCCACTTAAAACATGCTCTACGGTAGTTTTTTTCGACTGTTTAGCTCTTTTTAGAGCTTGTCCTGTTAGGTTGAACTTTTCTGGGGAGCTAAAAGCTTCTGTAAGAGGAACTATTTCATATACATTTTTACCACCTTCTAAATAGCGATTAACCCATGTCGGTATGATAGTTACTGCCTCAATCTCAACCTCATTTTTTATTATGTCCTTTTTAAGGTTAACGTTAACTATTAGTCCATCTTCAGTATATCTGTTTTCCAAAGTTTCATATCTTTGATTAGAAATAAAGTTCCCCATGGAATAAACCACTAAGGTTTCATGCTCTCCATCTGCTGACTCATACCACTGAATTGGTTGTACAACATGTGGATGGCTACCAAAAATGATATCTACACCGCTATCAGCTAACGATTGAGAAATCTTTTTTTGATAAGAGTTAGGTTCTCTATGATATTCACTTCCCCAATGCATATAGAAAATTATAACCTCAGCACCTTGCTCTTCCATCTTTTCCACTCGTTGTTTCATTGCTTTTAGCTCTTCATCTAAATTTTGATAGCTAAAGCTATCTATAAGGGGATTTACATCATGCGGTATAGTTATGCCGTTTATCGTTCTATGCCCATTAACTATAGGGGTCTCATATGTGTAAGCAGATACACCTATTTTGATTCCCTCTACATCGAAAACCTCATAACTTTTTTCCTCTTCGTTCCTCCTCGTCCCAACAGGAGCTAATCCTTTTTTCTCCAGTACATCTAGGGTTCTTAGCATGCCAGACTTACCGGTGTCATAGGTGTGATTATTTGACGTTGAAATTCCGTTAAAACCTGCGTTATATAAAGCTTCTGCTAATTCATCAGGGGCATTAAAAAGAGGAAAACCAGAATAACCCCTTTCTCCTCCTGCCAAAGTTGTTTCTAAATTTGCCAACGCCAAATCAGACTCTTGGATATGAGGTTTGATATATTTGAAGTTGTTGTCAAAGTCATACTCTCCTGTGTTTTGATCATATTGAGCGTTAATTTGAGGCTGATGTGCCATTACATCTCCAACAGCACTTATCTGTACCCTAACTGGTTCTGGCAGCTTAGGTTTATTATATTCTATATTTTCTACAGTTTTATCTTCCTCAGGTTCATCTACAGTCACAACATTAGTACATGCAGATAACAGCAAAACACAAACAATTACAAGCGTTATATTTACGTTTTTTTTCATATTAACATCTACCTCCTACACTATAGTCTTATTATAACAGATAAGCAAAAAATATGGTTTAAACTTACCTAATTTCTTTGGATAAATTTGAACTTTTTATATATAATATTAGGTGGACTACTAACAAATAAAGGAGTGCCAAATTTATGACTTATAACCTAAAAGATTTAAAGGAAAAGCACAGAAAAAAGAAAGGTACCATACGCCTAACACTGCACAATAACAAAGAAGTTACGTGTGATGTTCTGTCAATTTTTACAGTAAAAGATAAAGAATACATAGCTGTTTTGCCAAAAAAGTCCGAAACTGTCCTGCTTTATCGCTATGAGGAGAAAAATAACACCCCCGTTTTAACTAATATCGAGGATAGTAGAGAGTACACCTTGGCTTCCCACAGGTTTATGAAACTTAATCAATAGTTAAAAAAAGTGTGAACCCCTAAAAAGGTGATTCACACTTTTTTTATTACGCTATTTATCCTGTACGACAGCCACAAAATCCGGAAGCACTCTAAAACCAACCACGTCCCCGTCATTTACTATTTCATCTGGATGCATATGCATCAGTAAGCATTGTTTTTTACCACCACATAACTCAATTTCAATCTTAGCATTTATAGACTCCCCTGTATAGACGGTGTCTAAAACTCTTTCGAAATGCACAACTCTCAAAACTTGCCTTTTTAGCAAAATAGCTCTTTGATGCGCTCTGTATTCTATATATATATTTCAACTATATGCTTGTTTGTATATTTATTATATGTAAATGGTAGGGAATGTAAATAAAAAAAATCACCAAAGGCCCCCCCTTGGCGCAAAATAACTAACCTTTAATTATATTATGCGTAAGTTTTTCCTCCGGAGTTGCAGCCTCATAAAGTACAAATATTGCGGTTAAGATTCTTAATATATTCCTAAGAATAGGCACAAAGGATGCCACAGCAGCAACCATGCCAAAACCATTGCCTCTAGTTAAGCCGCTATCTTGTTTAGATAGAAAGTATGATAAAATATGGAGCGCTAGCATCACAAGTACCGGAACCCAAAACATACCAAAGACAACATGATCTCCTAGGATGCTGATTCCAATTAACAACTCCAGCACACCTATTACCCACTTAAGCAACCTAGATTTAGACATAAAAAAACCTCCTTTTTAATAACTTTTAAATTTTATCATCTATGTAATACTATTGTAACATTTTTGCTATTATGCGTCATTATATATTTTAAATATTTTAAATATTCTTTTTGGACAAAAAGGACACCTAATCTATTTATGTAGATTCAGGTGCCCTTAAGTTAGTTTGTGTTACTTTCTAGAAAGGTTTTTATATCTCTAGTGCTTTATAGGATAACCTCTTTTTGGCTTGTTTTGTCCATCCTACAACTTTATCTGTATAGATCACATTGCTATGCTTTTTTAACACATCATAATGCTTGCCCATAGCTGCCTTATCGAATATTCCATAGTTCCCCTTTTTTTCTACCCAGCTGTTAAAACTACTTACATCGAAAGTTGGCTCTAAAGAGGTGTTTACTAATATTTTGTTATCACCTAGTTTTTCAAAACCAGCACTATCGATAACTTTGGTATTTCTAGGAAGGTGTGTAGAAACTACGTCTGCTTCTTTAAGCAAATCGTCTAACTTTAAATACTTCACTCCCGTATTCTCCACTTCTTTTTTTCTACTTCTATTATAATAGTACACTTCCATCCCGAAGCTCTGAGCTTTCTCAGCTAGCATCTTGCCTAATGTGCCCATTCCGATAATGCCCAGCTTTTGCTCTGTTAACTCCGAGACTTCCTGCTGCCACTGATGCTCTCCATTACCTTGCATCAATCTGACTAGCTCGCTAATTATAAACTCGATAACCCCTTCATCTCCATAATCTCTAACGCCTAGTACTTTTATACCCTTACTATTAGCAGTTCTAATATCAACATTGGCGCTATCCTCATCTATCAAGGTGCAACACATGCCTATGTACCTAATTTGCGAGCAACTTTGTATTACCTCTTTATCAATAGGAGTGTTCCATGATACTAACACTGCGTCAGCATCTTTTATTCTAGAAATAATTTCAGCATTACTTTTAGGAAAGTCATCGTGCAGCACCACTTGTTTCGCTATCTTTTCTAGTTCTTGTACTACTTCATCTACTAGTCCTACATTGTCCACAGCTACTATTTTGTTTAGTTTCATCTTATACCTCCAGTATTTCATTTATTAGCTCAAAAATTATTGTTGGAACTCGCGTAAAAACATCGGGTCCATAAACTCTTTCCGTTGTTTTATGCAAATCTTTTCCCCATGGCCCGATATTAACAACCTGCATATTATGGCTTCGTAGCTTTTCAAAAGGTATTTTATAGACGTCATCCCATCCGGGGCTGTTTTCTTTAATCGCCTCGATATCCTTGATATTCCCTACAAATCCGCAATAGCTTAAATCTGAAATTCCCATAAAGTATTGATTTGATTGATATTTTATGGAGTAATGCCGCGACGCTATTTCGTTGACTCGATTTTCTAGATTATATCTTTCTCCCCCCTCTAACAGCTGATTGTTGATGTGAGGGTAAAAGGGCCCTGATAGTCCTATAATTATCAAAGGATCATTACTACTAAGATTTTCAACTGTAAATTCTATAAGCTTAACCGCAACTTCTGGCAAAGTTATTTTCTTTTGCTGAAACTCTTCCTTAGCTAGAACTAGCTCCTCTTGATACTGCTTTTCAAAGGTTTCTCCATTTTCTTCTAAGGCAAGTTTATATGCATCTGAAAAAGTAAGTACTTCCGGCTCATATTCTAACCCCTGATACTTGTCATTGTTCATACGACAGTATTGCTTATAAGACATTTCGATTTCACTAATCGTTTGGTCCATTGCGTCGAAACAAAAGCTTTTCAAGTCATTTATAATATCGGTGGGCTGCTTAGTAAAGGTGAGCCAGTTAAAAAATCCTACTGCAGCCTCGGGAATTGATGCATCATAAACTTTTTTTCTATCTTTGAGGTGTACCCATATTGGTGGTGGGGTGGCGTCTTGATTGTATACATCACACATTTTAGGGTTTAGCTCTGTTTTCCTTTGAATGTTAGCCAAAATCATAGACGGACTGACTCCTGCATATGGGTCTCCTATATGACTTTTTACACCTTTAATATAAATTATAGGCATTATCTTTCCTACAGAGCCCTCATACATAATCGCTTTATCCTTAACATTGTTAAAATAAGGCTCAGAGTTTATAGCTAATACATATTTTAGATAGTGCTGCTTTGAAAGCTCATCCATCAAAGAAACTGCTGCAATCGCCCCTTTTGATATGGTCTCTTCATCGGGCACAGAGATAAATAGCACGTTACCTTTAAAATCATCCATTTTTGAAATCTTATCAATAAGCCCCATCTGAAGAGCAACTCCACCCTTCATGTCAGCGGTACCTCTACCGAAAATCCAGTTTTCATTTTCTATATCATTAACTAGCATCTTACTTTTTTTCTTTCTTGACTTAAGCTTTTCTTTAAGTTCATCGGGTCTAAAAGCTACATCTCTATATTTTCCAAACTCTTCAATTCCAATGGCATCATGGTGGTTTATTAGTACTATTGTTTCTTCAGATGTCCCCTTGACAAGTGCCCAAACAACCTCGCGATGCAAGGCATCTTCAGGAATAGAGTAGGTTCCCACATAGTCAGGATTTTGAGTAAAATAATCCCTTTGCTTAAACCAATTCAGTATCAAATCTTCAATAATTGGTTCATAAATTGTGTTTGTATCACTTCTCACCGAAACCAGCTTATAAAATAACGATTCTATCAAGTTCTGCTCCTCTTTACTAAACAACCAACTCACTCCTTTAAAGTATTGTAAGTTATCTATTTAGATTGAAAAATCAATACTCCTATAATCATTATCAGTATTCCGATGGGCTTGTTAACTGTAAGCGCGACTTTATCCATTCCAAAAAGCCCAAAGGTATCTATCAAAACTGCCACTAACAGTTGGGCAACTAATAAAATAGATATTGAAAATGCTGCCCCTAAAAGAGACACTCCTTTCATTGCGCTAAAGACAATGCCAACCCCCAGCACTCCTCCTAAGAGGTAAAGCTTGTTTACTTCCCCTATTTTACTAACATCCCCTTCACGCCAGAAGCTTAATAGTATTAAAGATGCTATAAAACCTACACCATGTACTATAGCCGTTGTCTCAACCCCACCTACTTTAGTGCTTACATTAGCGTTAAAAGCACTTTGTACACTGATAAAAACACCAGCCATCATTGAGTATAAAATACCTAGCATTAAAATCCTCCTAGTTCTGTTTTGTTAACCTCATTATATTATAACGCATTTATAAACATTAGTGTAGGTTGGCTAACTTTTATAAAGCGAAACTTCAATCAGTAGGTTTTTTTTCCTACTGATTGTTAGTTAAGCCAATCGGGCTTTTACTGGCTGTTGACCCCACTTACAGTTTATGGTTTTTCCACTAAATGTTAAAGTGGGGTTTTACAGCCAGTTAACCTGCGATAAAGCGAAACTTCAATCAGTAGGTTTTTTTTCCTACTGATTGTTAGTTAAGCCAATCGGGCTTTTACTCTTAATTAAAACCCTGTTGACTCCACATCAACAGGGTTTCTCTAAACAAGATTATTTATCCACGATAGTAATTAAACCAGCTAACTAAGCGTTCTAGTCGGTCTAGCCTGTGAATCGGCCTGCTTGGTCCGTGAAATTCGTTGGGATACCGTACCATGATAGCTTCTTTGCCCAATCTTTTTAAAGCTATATAAAACTCTTCGGTTTGTGCAACTGAAACTCGAAGATCATTTTCACCATGCATAAGCATCACAGGAGTAGTTACGTTCTCCACGTGACCTATAGGTGAGTGCTTGATTAAGTGAGCATAGTCGCTCCATGGCTTGCCACCGTATTCATACTCGTCTGCTAGTGTAATATCTGAAGTGCCGTACCCACTTAACATGTTAGTTACGCTGGCTCCTGCACATATAGCTTTAAACCTGTCTGTTTGTGTAGAGATCCAGCAAGCCATATAGCCTCCATACGACCAGCCGTGCATAAACATTTTATCTGTGTCTATAAATCCTCTTGCCACAAGTGCATCCACCCCAGCTAATACGTCAGCATAGTCTCTGTCGCCCCAGTTCTTATCTATGACACAGGCAAACTGCTGTCCATAGGTTTCGCTACCCCTTGGGTTGGTGTATAAAACAACATACCCTTGGGCTGCAATGGCCTGAGCTAAAAACATAAATGATGGCCCATAGGCGCTGTGTGGACCGCCGTGCACTAATAAAACCATTGGATACTTTTGGCTATCATCAAATTCTGGTGGATAGATTACCCAACCATCAATATTTTCTCCATCATCACTTTTGTAGGTAAATTCCTCCCACTTTCCAAGAGAAACCTCTTCTGTATATCGGGTATTTAAGTTAGATATCTGCTTTTCTTCATTTCCGTCATATACATAAATCTCATCTGGTTTAACAGGAGTTGTGTAAACATAAACTATGTTATCATTGGCCACCTTTAGGTTAGCTATAGACCTATCTCTTGCTGCTAAGATAGCTCTTGGCTGTGCCTTAGGCTC
The DNA here is from genome assembly GCF_040515995.1 of Proteinivorax hydrogeniformans. Lineage (GTDB taxonomy): Bacteria > Bacillota > Proteinivoracia > Proteinivoracales > Proteinivoracaceae > Proteinivorax > Proteinivorax hydrogeniformans. The sequence continues at coordinate 2,782,100 of NZ_CP159485.1, forward strand.
TACCTCATAAACGCAACCAGCCCCTCTATCTAACATTAAAAATACTAGTTTATCCCCTCTCCATCCTTTAGGTCCCCTTACCGTCCTATCTATTTTTGCTGTAACGTTTTGAACATCTTTCTCTGTAAGAGGTTTGGGATGCTGGGCTTTTTTAAGCATATCCATAAATGTATTGATATTAGCAATCCATAAATGGGTACTAGTAGATGCCCCCTCGATGTTGTTATGACCTAGAAATGCCAAGTAATTTCCACAAGGAGACCAGCTTGGACTATATGTAGGGCCAGGTGCATCGTATATTAAATGCGGCTGTTTGGCTTCAATATCCCAAAGCCATAAATCACTTTTTTGCTCAAGATCAGCATTTTCTGTCCTACGCCCACTTACTATAATGTACTTTCCACATGGTGATAAAGTTGGGCTGCTGTGATCAAAGTCCCCAGAAGTTATTTGCTCGCCTTCAGGCTTTACATCTGGATCAAACTTATGTGGGACAGGCGTAATAAATATCTGCGATCTTACATCACCATAAAAGCCCAAACCATCTCTTTTATAATCAAACCTTGTAACGACCTTTACGGCATTTTCTTTTTTTTCATCGCTATCGTCTTTGTCACTGTGGGGTTTGTCAGCAATTTTAATAAGGCGCTCTCTGTCATATTCAGGAGCTCCAGGGTAGGGGGTCCAATTATCCCTATCATTGCTAAACACATCAGCATTATAAATTATATTTTCACCATCCGGGGTCCAAATTAACGGTCCAGAAACTGACTGTTTAGTTGGCACTGACCAAGCTTCTCCTCCCGCTAAGGGCAGAATCCAAATCTTACTTTTTTTCTCTCTAGACGATATAAACGCAATCCTACTACCATCTGGAGAAAAAACTGGACTCCGATCCTTACCAGAAAAGGTAAGTTGGGTTATGTTCTCAGCTTTTAGATCTACCAAAAAAATATTAGATGTTGTTTTATCCTTTTCTTTATCAACCTTTTGCTCTACATAGACAACCTTCTGCTCATCTGGCGAAATATCCATACCGCTAACATTTTTTAACCTATAGAAATCTTCTACTTTAATCTTGTTTTCCAATTGAACCCCTCCCAAATTTAAGAATTTAAACCTGTGTAACAATAGTGTAACAGATGTAAAGATTATAAACAACAAAATAGTCTCAATATTGTTTAGTTATTTATAATATTAAGATTACTGCTTTGGCATTCTGTAAACTATACCCGTATACTTCTTAGCTTCAATAAGCTACAATTGTTATTTGGCATTTTGAAGAGCTTTTTGGGCAAGCTCTTTTGCCCCTTTTAGAGTTTTTGAAGCAGCAAAGAAAAGGCCTGTATGGCAGAAAATAGCGTCACTAACTCCTGAAAGATTAGCAAGCTCTTGGTTTTCTTTTCCCGCCCATTTTCTAGGAAGCTGCATTCTATCCTTTTTATCCTTTCCCCTTACAGTTTGGAGGGCATACCTATTATTATCCGGATATATCGCTAGCATAACCTCCTCCTCTTCGTCGATATCGATTATTGTTTCCTGCCAAGGACAGTTTACATCTAGCACTAAAATATTAGGATTTTCCCTACGTGTAAAAGCGTTGATAACCTCATCTCTTCCCTTTAAAACCCCAAAGCTTTGGGATATAGTGTTCTTTAATACCTGCGAGCAGACCCTTACCCCGTTGTAAAAGGCAGCATCTTCGCTCTCAGCAGAGTACCAAGGTGGATTAAACCCTGACAACATTGCTGATATGTTCATAAGACGAAAAGTTTCGTTTTCAGGCCTTATTCCGTTATCTAGTGCATCGATCCCTGTTATTAACACTTTATCCACATGCTGATGTGCCGACTGAATCTCTTCTTTAGTTAAGGAACCATCAAATGCCCTGATCACTTCATAACCATACTCTCGCCAAATCAGACCGCTAGCTGCATAAGGAATTTCATCACTCCGATACTCTTTGTCCTCGCCATGATGGTCAAACTTTCCTCCGCCTACGTCATAAACTATATCTAACTTCTCTAGAGTATCAGGATCCCTCGTTCTTACAACTTCTATATCAAATATCTGCTGCAATATTGCTGTTGCCATTAGTTCATCTGCATGAAATCTGCCGTCGTGTGTGCCGACTTTTTTATATGGTTTTGTGTTTATTTTAATCACCCTCTTAATCGAATATTGAAGCCTTTTATTATTTTTTTCTAAGTAAGCATTATTATGTATAAGTTGAAAGTGGTTTTGTTTAAGTTCCTAAGCGGCAATCGAGTAGGAGGCGGTGACTAACCGCCGTCCTCTCACACCACCATGCATACGGACCCGTACACAGCGGTTCGATAGGTTTAAGCGGTACTATGACTTGAACTGACTTCTGAGTGTTCAGCTATATCTCTCGATATAGGTTACTAAGAGAGAAAATTCCATTCTCTTGCAGTAGCATGCCACTCAGACCTCCCCAGGTAAGCACGTTAACCTTCCTCCCATATATCTGCCACATTTACTCCTTAGGATTCGGGTAGTGTTGGACTTTGTTTTGTTAGGCAAACTCGTCCGTCCTAAGCAAGCCTTATATGTGGTTTGTGTTCCTCAGACCGGGATTTTGCCTAGGGCTTCCTTCAGATTCCACCTCACGGTGGACACCCTTGCCTTCGACTAGTGGTTCCCACTACCAAGTCCACAGCGGACTTTCACCGCCAAGTTAACGCACATGCTGGACGCACCTAGAAAAGAGACAGCTTTCACTGTCTCTTTCTTAAAGCCTGCTTTTTAGTTGGATAAAAAGTTATCTACACGTTCTTTAATATATGCATTTCTTTTTTCTGATAATGAATAAAAATGACTACAATCTTTAAGTAAATGTGCTTCTACGTTAGGGAATAACTTTTTAGCCCTTTTAACCACTTTCTCTGCTGGAAAAACCGGATCTTTTTTGCCGGCAAACAGCAATATAGGAGAGTTGAAAGTCTTACACTCTTTTGCTTTAACTTTATTAGGAAACTGCATGTTCGTTTTTACATAGTCAAAGCATAGACGATTCATATCTAGGGTGTTTTGGTCAATATTTTCAGTATCATTTACCATTGCATTAAGTGCCTTTTCAAGATAGGTGTCTTTTTTAGTGGTTGTGTATAACAATTTTGAGATACTCATCTTAATCAAAAATTTCTTTGATACATTTTTAAAACCTGCTGGAACAAACAAGACTGCTTTAGAAATCTTTTCTGGAGCCACACACATAAGTTTAGTTAAAATCCCCCCACCAAAGGACTCTCCCATGCAAGCTACTTGACTAAAACCTAAGGAATCTATAACATCAGAAGCCCACTGACCATATTCGTGCGTCTTATGGGATAAAATGCGCTGCTCACTTTTCCCAGGTTGCCCTATGGTGTCAACAGCATAAACTAGATAGTCTTTTAGTAAACCCTCGTTTTGCTTTAATGAATGAGCTGCAGTGCCGTTGTTTCTATGAAAAAACAATATAGGCTTTGCATCTTTTCTGCCTGACTTTAAAACATGGGTTTTGCCAAACCTTGTATCCACATATATATCTTCGCAGTCTAACTTTAGATTTTTAACTTGTCTGTTGTAAAACTCTTTTATTTCTTTTTCTCCATCTGAGGTTGTGTAAATACCACTACTCAATTTTTCTCCCTCATTTCAATGCCATTTATGAAATGTCAGCTGTTTTAGGTTTTTGCTGCTACATCCTCACTTTTAATTTTTTTCGACAACTTTAACCAATAACCTCTCCTACTCCCTATTATTTCCCGGAAAATTTCCTGTTTCGACAACTATGCTTTCACCTGCTACTTTCTCGCCCTTGTATTTTGTGCGAATTCCATAGAAACTTCTTTATATCAGATCCCAAAAAAGCCGCTTTAGCCAGCTTGTTTTTGCCTCTTTTTCTAGTTTTAAATTCTCCTCTTTAATCCATTTGATAGCTCTATCTTCAGTGGCAAAGAGTATATAATCTGGAGTATCAAAAACATTTTCTTCAAAAAAATAGATTTTGTCAAACTCATATTGTGAAATGTCCTCATTTAAACAAGCCATATAAAAACGACCATCTTCTAACACTTTTTCTTTTTCTTCTTCTGCGCCTAGCATATAGTTAAAATCTTTTTCACCTTTAGGTAGCCAGTCGATTTTTGCTTTTCTCTTCTCTTCTCTTCTTCGGTGTTAATATAATAATTCTTTTCCATAAATACCCCCTATGACTTAATTATATATTTTATAACCATCTAATTTCCACTGAAAAGCCAGTTAGGTGTTGGCTTATTTCTTTAGCCAAGGCTACTTTTGAATAAGAATCTCTATTTTTTCTACAAACTCTACATTCACTAACTCTATTTTCTTATGTTTGCCACATTCCACCTCTAACCAACTTCCCTCTATACTTTTTATCATACCTTGTACATGGTTATCAAGAGTATATATTAAACACATACGACCTATATATTTTTCCATAATCTTATGACTCATCTTCATCCTCCTTTTTTTATTTTTTAAACGACGCAAAACAGCTCGTCTCTTCTTTTTTTTGTCGCTAGGTAGTATTATTAGCAACACTATTATTATCGGTAAGAAAGTAATGATAAATGATGGTTCCAGCCCATACACCCCCCACTAACTGTTGATCCTTGGTGTTTTTATCGAAACCTTCGCAGTCTGTTTTTTTATATTCTTTATAAGCATAGCAATGATTGAAAATCTTGGCAAGTATTAAAACTTTCGGTCAAAGCTCCTGCTAATTCTTTTGTTTTTTTTAGATAATAACTTAACCACATTTAAATTAAACATAACAAAAAGACCTTTACTTAATAATTAAAGGTCCATAAATATTTTAAAGCTATTTAATATAATCTTTTAAAAAATTACCGCGTTCATCTGTTTTTGATATAGACAGCTCTCCCTCTACGTCTATATCCACGTAAAAAGCTTCTTTAAAACTATATACCCCTTTTGACTGCAACTGATCCTTAAGCCATTTTTTATCTATCTTTAGTTTCTGCAGATTTTCTTCATAGATCACGCCATCTATAATTAGAGGTGTTCTTAGCCCTCTATATTTTTTGGCTATCAAAAATCCCCTCTTCCCTTAAAAACATTAGCACATTTTCTATAGAATATCTTAACTTTTCCATATTAGCCTTGATAAATCTTCCATCTTGTATGATTATAACCGGCTCAAAGGTAATCTTTTTACCAAACCTTCGGTTTTTTACAGTAAAATAACTCATAAGATACTGTATAGCTATAAGCAATACCACTGCATATACTGTTGGCATGTGAGAGACTTTAGGGTCAGCTATATCTGCACCTACTACACTTCCTAGAATGATTATAGTCAAAAAATCAAAAACCGGTAGCTCACCTATTTTTCTCCTCCCAGTTAGCAAAACTAGAATTAGCAACAATCCCATAATAGTAGCTACTCTATAGGTGACTATTAAATAGTCCATAAAGTTTCCTCCTAAGAAGTTCTGTTTAATAACCTTATTATTCCAATACTGCTTAATAAAATTCAATCTATGCTTGATGTTTATCTCCAAAAAAAATAAAGCCTTGCTAAAAAACAAGGCTTTAGGTAGTAGACCAACTCGTATGGGGATATAGTTCTAAAGGCATATCCATTTAAGTTTACTGCTGATCCAAAGTTTGTTAGTTCAGCTACATCAGATAACTTTTTAGGCTCTCTATTTCAAACTCTCCACTATCCCTTGTAAACTGATGCAACAGTGGGATATGACCCGATCCGTAGATTACCAAAACTCTGTCTTGTTTTGATGTTACTATCCTTGAAAGATTAGCGAAAATAATTAAATTCCGCTCATACCAGCCTTTCAACCAGTTAATACCTAGGTATTCTTCACCGTGTCCGATTTTACACATTTTCAAATAAATTTGATGATCTCGAGCAAGGACTTCTTCATCATTTAAGTGTAGCAAAACTTCTCTTATTGTTTTTGTTTTTAGTAAATCCTCCATTTTTTCGTTTGAACTTGCTCCGTGTTTAATGATCTCATCGTAGATATTCTTTTGATGTAGTTTTGCGTATTCGATAAATCTACCGTCCCCTGTTCCTTTATTCCAATCTATCGCATAAATTTCTTTATGCCCTAACTCAGCTGCAACCCTAAACCCTAGCTGTTCACCTTCACTTCTACTTAGCTTATATGTGTTATTTGTACTCTCTAAATTTAGTGTTTAACTCTTTTTGCTTATCAGTAGATACCTCTAAAGCAACTTTAGTTGGTTTAAAATCTTTCAGTAAGTTGACAATCTCTTTAATTTCCATTTGCCTTTTTGGACTTAAAATATCATCAGCTTGTACATTAAACAAGTCTTGATTGGGACTATTCATATGAAAACTACCTAACAGAAGCAGCACTGGTTTGTTCCTTTTATTTGGCATTATTCCCCACCCTAATATACGACTTTGAGAAACAGTATATCCAAAAACATACTGTACATCAGTAACGATAAAAAAACATGTGAGTTTTAAGTCAATGCAATATATTTTTATGTGATATGTCAGTGGTTGATACTTTACTAAATATTTATTAGTCCTTTAATTATGTTAATCCTTCCATTTTTCACATTGTTCTATTCTGAGTCCCTTATCTCCTTGTTCTTCATCATAAGAAAATTGCTTAAGTAAGTCACAGGGAAAAGTTCTACAGTCTCCACAATGATTTAGCTTTTTACTATCACAGCATGATTTGACTGGACAACGCTCACCCCAAAAAGGCTTTTTTATATTTATACAACCTCTACAATCCAACTCCACTCTATAATTACATTTACTACACAAAATTCCACATCTTGATTCAATCATTTTATCCCCACCCTTTTTTAATTTGCCTCTTCCTTAATAATAACAAATACATAATCGTCACAACTAACCATCAACCACATTAATTTTTTTGACTGTTGTTAAGCCCCTCACTAAACTTTAGTTAATCTATTCTCTCTTAATACTCGAACTTATGCCACTGTTCTTATCTACACTTAACAAATTATTTTTCAGTAAGACTGTTTTACACTAAGCAAAGTAATGGTAACCAAGATGATTGCCATTCCAAGAAATTGAGTTATGGTTAACTCATTTCCAATAAGTAGAACTCCGAATAAAGAAGCTGTCACCGGCTCTACCATGGCGACCATTGAAGCAGTTGTCGGTGCCGTCCTACGAAGGCCAATCACATAAAGTATAAATGAAATTCCAGCACCTAAAATCCCTAATACAAGAAACCACCATATGTCGCTTGACCTAACCACAGCAGCTACTTCATTATTGTCAGCAAAAAGAAAAAGGATAACGCAAAGTGTAAAAAAAGCGATGGTTAACGTAACCTGTGGTTTTCCGATAGATGAGGCCTTTTTAAACCCGAATATAAACAATGCATAGGAAAGGGCAGAAGCAAGCCCTGATACAGTTCCTAGAAAGCTCACTGAAATCGATTCGGTGTTATAAGCACCTGTAAGCAGGATAATCCCTATAAGTACACCAAAGATGCACCCCCATTTAAACCAAGTCGAACGTTCTATTAACAGTAAAAAGGAGATCAACAGGACGAACACAGGCGCAGTGTACATTAAAGTAGCAGCAACAGCAATGCTCGATGCTTGGATACTTAAAAAATAAAAAGTAAAATTTCCTGCAATACCAACACCGGCCAATAGGGACCATATATACAAACGAGTAGAGAAAATCCAGTTTTCTCTATAACGAAAGAGAAACCACGTAAAAAAACATATAAATCCAAAAAGCCCTCGACAAAGTGAAATTACAATAGGATCCCAGCCCTTGCTCATTAAAATATCGGCAATTCCCCCACTAACTCCCCAACATATAGCAGCTAGCATAACTAAGCCTATCCCTGCAAACCTCATCGTGTGCCTCCTTTGTAACCTAACGTTTAATCTATTAGCGTGTCAATTATTCTTAGCGCCCCATCCATTATATACAGTGCATTTACGGAGCTATCATGGAAACATTAAAAAGGTCCCTATATTTTTCTTCTTTATCTATTTAGCTAGACCTTCCTACTTTTTAGATTATTAATATTTTTGTTGATTATTACTTTTTGACGAAGAAACCTTTAGATGCAAAAAAGGAGTTACCTACTTTAATTATTAACATTCTATTAACTATAGAAAGCAAAGAAGAGCTAACAATCAATTTCTTGTTAGCTCTTCCTTATCTTAACAAGTGGAGAAGCAGCGCTAATCTTAAATAGGAGAAAGGACATCTTTTCAGTCCATAAAATGTCTTTTAGTCTTCTTTTTAAACTATTTTAAGGTTACATACGAGCCCCTTCATCCAGATGGTTTAATCTTAAATATGTTATTTTTTCCTTCTGATACAAAATCTATTTTTAATTTTTTTCAACTTTATATTGGACTACTTTGCCACACTCTGTGTAGCCAACATCTTTGTAAACCTTGTTTGATGTTGGATTGCTTAGGTCGGTGAACAAAACTGGAGTTAAACCCTCTTCTAAAATCAACTTGCTTAAATCTGCAACCAGCTTGCTGGCATAACCTTTTTTTCTGTGAGCTAGTGGTGTATAGACATTGTTGATTCTTCCATGCCTTGGTGCACGATGTGCAATATTGGCCATAGAAACTACCTCACCATCTACTTTAAGTGTGTATAGATTGCCAGACTGGATTAGTTTCTTTGCGCTTTCCATTTGGCTTTCCTTAGAAACATTTTTAGCAAATCCATCATAAATAAAGCCTCTATATAATTCTCCTATTATATCTAAATTGTCCATTGTAGGCAAAGTCAGTTCTCCTTGTGAGTGTTTAGGGTCTATAACTTCTTTACACTGGTATGATTCCATTTCCATTACTACTTTGTACTGACATTTATACTTTTCAAAAAATAGGCTCATAAAGTAGGGCGTGGTTACAATGTTGAAACTCTCTTGTTTCTGAAAAATCTCATCAACCTTTTTAATCACTTCCGGTATATTTATTTTGGCCTTTGGGTTTATCCAAACCCACATTGGAAACTTTATATTTGATTGGGCTATTACTAAGTCGTTTTCTTGGGAGCGTAGCAAAAAAGCCCCTTCATCTTCGGATATTCTATGAACTAAATTGAACTGAACCTCATAATCAGTAAAAGGCTTTTCATTAAGTACTTTTTCTTCCTTTGTAAATGGTAACAACACGATTGCTCCTCCTAAAAGTTTAATTTTAAAATGTCTAATTGGGCTTATATTCACTAATATCGCTAATCATGCACATCAGCACCTTTATTATCTGAAAATATCCCTACAGTTATATTCACCCTACGACTAGAGATTCCTTTTCTTAAACACTAAAAAAGACTAACAATTAAACTTATTGTTAATCTTTTTACTTTTATATGAAGTCAAAAATCCACCGTTACTTATGGTACGGTTCACCGTAACGTGGATAATTGCGGCTTTTTAATGGCAAAAGAGTCAGATAACCTTCTTACTCCTATGAATTCTATTCAATCCAATTAGCAAAAGCATATTAAATTTATACGAGGCGGTCTACCTATTCATATTGATATTGAATAAAAAAAGGTTACCCGTCTATTTGTTTTGTATATGCAGTAATTATATACTCATAATTTTTATTTGAAGACTTATTTTCTTTTTTAAATTCAATTTCTTTATCAAAATTATTTGCAGCAATTTTTAAATGACATAAAGCAATACCCATATCTATTGGAAGAAATTTTTTCATCAATGGGAAAAAAGTGTTCTTAACCAAACTCAATCTTTTACAATAAATTACCATTTCACTTTCTGTTCCTTCTATATACCATGGTTGATTATTGGTTGAAGATGGGGCTAACCTTACTGCTTCTATTAATTTTTCAGCACCATCAATTGAAGATATTTCATTTAATTCTTTTCTCTTATACTCTGAAGCGCTATTTCTATGAATTTCTTCATTTGCTTTACCAAGAGCTAATGTAATTACATATTTTAAACCGTTTCTAGCATTAAGAGTTTCTTGAGGTTTTCCCATTCCCAACCATAATGTTCCTACCCCTTCTTTCGATAAAAACAAGTCAAGTTGTTGTAAAAGATAACCAGCATTTAATAAATGACCTTCTTTTTCTTCAGAATAAATTGCTATATAGTGTGGAGCTTTGATTGAAAAAATACCTCCTACTTCACCTTCTCCTAATATAGCAACTTCAGTTTTAATGTTTTCAAACAAAGGCTCTAGTTTACTAATTTGATATTTTAATTCTTCGATAACAGATTGTTCTAATGGCTCTTTAACAAATTTTCGTATAGATTTCCTTTTAAATATTACCGGATAAAGTTCTGAATTAATCATACTTATTCCCCCATTTTCTTAGGTTTACAATACAATTTATCTATATATAGTCATCCCTACCTTACTCATATTAAATATAGAGCATTAAAACTTCAGAACTATAGAGTGCAACCAATATTTAATGTTCTATAATAAATATATATGAAAGTGTACGAGTGTTTATTGCAACAATCGGCAAATAAGGGATCACAAAAACTGTACCCCTTGGCACTTTAGCCTTATTATTATTATTTATTTAATTAAAATTAAACTAAATTTCGTACCCTCATCATTGCAGTAATCATTTCTGCACCACTTTTCTAAATGTTATAAATATTGTAACGCATATTAATATGCTTAGCAATATGGATTTTTACACGCAAATGAAACACTTCATGAACTATTATATACTAAAAATCCGGCGTTACTTATGGTACGGTTCTCCTTTATTGATCTTATACGCACGATAAATCTGCTCCAGTAGCACTACCCTCATCAGCTGATTGGGGGTTATGTCATGGGAGAAAAGCTCAGTTTATCTGAGCTCTTTACATACTACATATATAATAAATCATCTCCGTTTTAACTTTTTAGTTCTTTTGCAGCTAAACTAAGTAACTATCACCCTTATTGCTGTGAAACATTCAATGCCTTATTGCTATGAACATTTATGAAGGTAGGAATTTGTTCGGTGGACATGGTTTTTTTGATTTTAGTAACAACAGTTTAATCCAGATAATGCCTTTTTGTTTTTTAGTTCTGAGGCATATTATTTCTGCCAAGTCAGAAACTATATAAACAACAAAATGCAAATGGAGGTAAGTTAAGTGAAGAAACTGTTAATTTGTTTGATTATAGTATTTTTGTTGGCTCTTCCTATAGGTTGTGGTCCGCAAGCGGGAGATTCAAACGATGGTGGCAATGGCGAACAACAAGGACAAGAGCAAGCCCAGGTACCGCAAAATGTAATCGTAATGATTGCTGATGGTATGGGCACAGGTCAATTGGAAATCGCCCGCCTTTTTGAACATGGCAAAGAGGGTGAGCTATTTATGGAAACACTTCCCCACTTAGCTCTTGCTAGAACATATTCTGCCGATTTTAAGGTTACCGACTCAGGAGCTGCCGGGACCGCTTTGGCTACAGGAAATAAAACAAACAATGGTATGATAGGTGTTGGACCTGATGGTGAGGAGTTAGTTAGTATCTTAGACGTTTTTCAAGAACAAGGCAAGACTGTAGGTGTTGTTTCCACTAACACCGTAACCGACGCTACTCCTGCTGCTTATGTTTCTAAAGTAGAGCATAGATCGGGGCAAGATGAAATAGCAAGACAAATTTTTGAAGGCCGATACCCTATAGCTTTAGGAGGTGGTGAGAATTTCTTTTTACCAGAAAATCAAGATGGTGAAGATTTGCTAGCCGCCTTTGAAGAAGAAGGTTATGAAATAGTCAAATCAAAAGATGAGCTAGCAAATGTTGAAACTAACGCTGATACAAAGGTGCTAGGTCTGTTCCACCCCTCTTTTATGAACTATGTCGCAGATAGAGAAGTGCTAGACAGCGAAGAGCCCTCGCTCCTTGAAATGAGTCAAAAAGCTATAGAGATAGCTTCTCAAAATGAAGATGGTTTCTTTTTGATGCTTGAAGGTGCCAGAGTTGACCATGCTTCACACGCTGCTGACTTTGGTGGAATCTGGAGGGAAATGATTGATTTCGATGTTGCAGTGGAATATGTAATAAACTGGGCTGAGGAACATGGTGATACACTTGTGGTAGTAAAGTCAGACCATGAAACAATGGGGGTTGCTGCAACGGAGGTTATGGATATAGATGCATTAAAGTCTATTGAGGTATCACCGGAATATATGGCACAACAAATGGAAATTGACCCGTCAACAAATAATTACACAACTGAAAGTGTTCGCCAGGTCTTTGAAGAATATGCCAACATAAGGCTAAGTGATGAAGAAATAGCAGAGTTTCAGGACAATGTCTGGGATGGCGATGATCCTGAAGGAAGACTGCACCTTGAGTACTTAGTTGGCTGGGAAATTGGAAGTATCATAGCTCACCATTATAACGCTGGGGTAATTCACAGAGATATAAGAGAAAAAAGCAAAAGCACAGGAGGACATACGGCAAATACTGTTCCTGTATTTGCATACGGTGTCGGTGCAGAAAACTTTGATGGCATGTTAAACAACATAGAAATCCCTAAAATGATAGTTGAAATAGCTGGGTATGAGTTTAACCTGCCGCCGGAAGATAATTAATTAAGTATCCCTATATCAAAAAAAACATGAAAAAGAGTGCCTTTTAGGCGCTTTTTTTCATGTTTTTAAACCTTAGCTACAACCCGCACCGGTGACCCTTCAGCTTGTATTTTTAAAGGGAAAGCGATAATTTCAAAATCTGCAACCTCCACAAGCTTTGACAGATTTGTTAGATTTTCTATTATCAATATGTCATTTTGCAAAAGCTTCTTGTGTGCATTAAAAGGGGCAATATCAGGGGACGGCAAGTCCACCCCTATCAGTTTTACTTTTGTTTCTACAAAAAAGTCTATAAGTTCATCTGTTAACACTGGATGTTCTAAAAAGTACTCTTCTTTTCTAAACTCTTTATCAAAGCCTGTATGCAACAGCACTATGTCGTCACTATTTACAGTATCTATGTACTTCTTTTTCAAGGTTATCTTTTTTTCACCTCTAACATCCAAAAGCTTTCCCCTGCCGGCAAATTTTTCTACTGGATAATCACTAATTAACTTGTTACTATTTGTCAAATGGCTTGGGGCATCAACATGTGTTCCTACATGCATACCAGTTTCCAAAATCGAATCGTTAAATTTATCTTTGCTCAAAAATTTATTGCGCAGCAGCTTTAAGCCATCATCATAGGGGTGACAAGGCATATCATTTTCAATAACATGGGTTAAGTCTATATACAACAACCCCACCTCCTTTACTTTTGTCTAATATCTCCTGCCTTTATTTGCCTAGCAACGTGTAACTTCAAAAATCCGCCGTTACTTGTGGTACGGTTCACCTCTGTTAATCTTAAACGACCGATAAACTTGCTCAAGTAAAATTACCCGCATCAGCTGATGTGGGAATGTCATAGGTGAAAAGCTCAGCTTTAGCTGAGCTTTTTTTAGTACTTGTTGGCTTAGCCCCAGCGACCCACCTATTATAAAAGTTATATGGCTACTCCCTGTTACCGCTAACTTGTCTAGCTTTTTCGCTAGCTCTTCAGAAGAAAGCATTTCCCCGTTTATTTCCAGAGCAATAACATAGCTTTGGGGATTTAATTTTGCTAAAATCTTCTCGCCTTCGTTATTTTTTATCTCCTCGCGCTCTTTTTGCGAGCTTTGTTGTGGAGTAGCTTTATCTAAAACTTCTATAATGTTAAGCTTACAAAATGCGGACAGCCTTTTTTGGTATTCTTTTACCGCTAAGGTGAAGTATTTTTCTTTTAGTTTTCCAACTGCTATAATATCAATCTTCATTTTACACCACTAAGTACACCGGTGGATTTGAGCACATATCACAGTAGCTAGGTTGAGCCCAGTCTGTAAATGTCACTTCTCCTAACCGATAAAGGTCTGGCGGCATCTCATATACATCGACAAAATCATCTATAGCTTCGTATAAGTGGTCTTTACATACTACATACATTTTAAATCATCTCCGTTTTACATTTAGTGTTAAGCTTTCCCATTATTTTACCCTTAGTATTTATTGAATTCGTTAAATAAATACTAAATCCTGCCATGTAACAAAAAAAATCCCCCTAGAAGCTTAGCTAGTGGGGATTTTTGTTATTATTCCTCTTGATATTCTGCTAAAGTTACTTCGATAGTTTGCTCCTTTTCTCCACGGTATAATGTCATTTCCACTGCTTCACCTACTTGCTTACCGCTTATTATTCTTCTAAAGTCTCTGAGAGAGTCAATTCTTTGACCATTAACCTCAGTGATAATGTCATTTTGTCTAATTTTAGCTTCAGCTGCTGGACTATCTGGGGCAACATCAACAACATAAAGTCCATGATCCACCGGAAGGTCATACTGCCTTGCGTGAATACTAGATATTTCGTTAATTGCTATACCAACGATCGGTCTTCTTACCCGGCCAGTTTCAATAATTTCATTTGCTACATCTCGCACTGTGTTACTAGGTATAGCAAAGCCAAGCCCTTCTGCATCAGAAATTTTAACGCTATTTATACCTATAACCTCGCCTACGGCATTTAGCAGCGGCCCACCACTGTTACCTGGGTTTATAGCTGCATCTGTTTGTACCAAAGAAAAGACCCAATCATAGACCTCCAGCGCCCTATCTGTAGCACTTACAACACCTACAGCAACTGACTGCTGTAGATCTAGGCCAGTGGGGTTTCCTATAGCGATTGTGGTTTCCCCAGCTAGTAATTTATCAGAGTCCGCAAACTTTGCGGCAGGCAGATCATTTTTGGCTACCTTTAAGACTGATATATCAGTTCCCGGGTCTGAGCCGACTACTTCAGCCTCAACCTCCTCACCTGTATCTAAAGTAACCACTATTGTATCGGCATCTTCGATAACATGATAGTTAGTTATAATATAACCTGATGAGTCTACAATAAGCCCACTGCCCACCCCCCGTTGAACAAGTTCATCAGTTCCTTGGAATATATCCCTGCGCGAAACAAAGGTAGAAATACCGACTACTGAAGGACCAACTTTTTGTACTGCTTCAACAACAGGTGTTTTTTGGTACTCATAGATTTCCCATGAAAAGTCATTATCTGGGTCTGTTGGGTCTGGTATTGTGCCTTGAGTTTGCTCCGGTGGAATACTTTCCTCCGGTTGCTTAGGTCCGGAAAAGAACGCACCTGCTATTCCTCCAACAAGACCTGCAATAAGTGCAACTACAATAAGTGCAATAATTCCAGACCTTTTAGGTTTGTAATAATACTCGAAATGATCCATACCTCTAACCTCCCAAAGTTATTAAAGTTATGTTGCTATCTATATATAGGGGACACTCCTCCCCTTGGTAACACTTCTAGGGTATAATCATTGTTAATCTGCTCTTTTTTTTCCTTGAGCGCATTTTCCACTGTAATTTTCGCAAGCTGTGGGAAGTTGTTTTCTTGACTTAAATGTCCCAACAACACCCTTTTAGTCTTTCCCTTAAGTAGCTCGAGTAAAACATCAGCAGCTGTTTTGTTAGAAAGGTGGCCTTTTTCTCCTAAAATTCTCTTCTTTAGCGACCATGGATATCGACTTGCCTCTACCATTTTTTCGTCGTGGTTAGACTCTATTATTACCGTATCGGAGTCATATATGGAGTCCATTATTATTTCATCCACCATACCTGTATCTGTAAGTATGCTAGTCCTTTGAGCTTTGGCGTATATACTAAAACCCACAGGGTCAACGGCGTCATGGTGTGTAGAAAAAGCCTTAATCTTAACATCGCCTAACTGAAACTTATCGTTAGGCTCAAAAAAGTTTATTTGATTGCTTTCTATTTTTCCAAGTTTTGCCTGACAGCTAACAAATGTTTTTTCCGTTATATATATAGGCAAATTAAATCTTCTTGCTAAAACCCCTACACCTAAAATATGATCATTGTGTTCATGGCTTACTAAAATCCCCTTTAACTTAGTTGGGTCAACCTCAAACTCCGCTAATCCTTGCTGAATTCTTTTGCCACTTAGTCCAGCATCTATCAAAAACTGTGTATCTTTGTATTGAAAGCAGGTACAGTTTCCACTACTCCCACTCCCCACTGTGAAAAGTTCCATTTTTTCCTCTCCGTTCCCTATTGTATATAGATAAATGTATTTTTACTTTATATAGCTAGGCTAGTAATTATATTATATTACATCTGAATTTTTAGGTAAAGAAAAAGGGCATAAAATATGCCCTTTATTCAGTAACGAAGCTTATGTCAGCTCCTAAAGAGTTAAGCTTTTTATCTATGCTTTCGTACCCTCTTTTTATGTGCTCCACTCCTGATACCTTGGTTTCCCCATCTGCCATCATGCCAGCAATAATTAGCGCCGAACCTGCTCTTAGGTCGGTGGCCTTGACCTCGGCTCCCTTTAAAGATTTAACACCTTTAATAACAGCCATTCTACCTTCGACATAAATATCTGCACCCATCCTAGCCAACTCATCAACATGTTGGAAGCGATTTTCAAATATATTTTCCGTTACCGTTGATGCTCCATCGGTACAGGTCAAATATGACATCATTGGCTGTTGCAAATCTGTAGGATACCCCGGGTAGGGGAATGTTTTAATATCTGTTCCTTTTATTTTGTTGCCGTTGCAGCGAACTCTTATAAAGTCGTCGCCTTCTTCTACGGTAACACCTGACTCTCTAAGCTTTGCAGTGATAGGGTCAAGGTGCTTAGGTATTACATCGGTAATTGTCACATCTCCTCTAGTAGCTGCGGCAGCTACCATATAGGTTCCTGCCTCAATACGATCTGGTATTACGCTGTGAGTGCATCCTCCCAATTTAGTTTTACCTTGAATCCTAATTACATCGGTTCCTGCCCCTCTAACCGAAACACCTAAAGCAGATAAAAAGTTCGCCACGTCCACTATTTCAGGTTCCTTAGCTACATTCTCTATGGTAGTTACGTTCTCACAGCAAGCTGCGGCAAGCATTGTATTGATAGTGGCTCCTACAGAAACAATGTCCATGTAAACGTGGCCACCGCATATTTCACTAGAGTTTAACTCTACCTCTCCAGAATCTATGTTTACCTGTGCTCCTAGGGCTTCAAAACCTTTTAGGTGCTGGTCGATTGGTCTAGGACCAATTTTACACCCTCCAGGTAGCGCCACCTTAGCCTTTTTATACCTAGATAAAAAGGCTCCCATTAAATAGTATGAAGCTCGAAACTTTTTAACTAACTCGTAGGGTGCATGATAGCTAGTTGCCCCCCTAGGGTCAACTGTTATAGTGTTAGCATCATGAACCGTAACTTTAGCTCCAAGCTTTTGTAGCATCTCAGTTAGTATTTTTACATCACTTATATTTGGCAAGTTCTCTATTTTACATGGTGCGCCTGCTATTAATGTTGCAGGTAATATCGCAACAGCTGCATTCTTTGCGCCACTAATTTTTATTTTTCCAACTAATTTTTTCCCGCCCCTTACCAGAAATTTTTCCACTACTAAATCCTCCTTAAAATAAGCAATATATAATATTTCAACACAATTAAAAATAATCCTTTTTTTGTTGCAAATTGGTTAATCTAAATCTTAACTTTAATATTCTCTATAACCTTCTAACTCTCCTGTATAGGCGTTTAAATATAAATTACCAACGTCTTGGATGGTAATTGCCCAAACAGGGGCAACTTGCCACTGTCCTGCACTTATCGGCTCGCTGTAGTAAGATAGGGAGATATCGGTAACTACAACTTCATCGCCCTTTGCCACATAATCTACTAGCCTCATAAGTGCGCCGGTAGAGGGGATAACGAGGTATTCACCACCACTATAACCAAGTGGGTTGACCCAGTATTTTTCATAGCTTTCAACTCCGGATGCTCCCACTACCATTGTTATATATGATGTGTCCACTCTTTGTCTTCTATAGACTTGGTGATACTCTATCCTAAAGCGGTTGTTTTGAAATTCTTCTATATTAGTAAGTCGTGCATCATCAGGTATACTTAATCCTTGTTTATGAAAGTCCTCAAACACCTTTAGTGCATCTTTTTCTGTAAGAAGGTTATTGCCAGGTGGTCTAAACCTATGGGATTCATAGACAATTCTGCCGTCTGACTTTTTTATAACTCTCCCTGTTTCTCCAGAAAAATCAACGTACTCATCAGAATAGTTTTCTATGTCTATTTCTTCATCTTCATCAAAAAATTGATTCTTTATGACATTTTGACTTATAGGTTCTCCTCTAACATCTAGAAAGTTCTTGTACTCGACTCTGTCAGGAATGTCTGTTTGAACTTCTATCCCCGAATTGTTTAGAAAGTTTCTGACCTTATCTACCTCTTCTGGAGTAGTAGAAAATCCAGCCCCAGGGGATTGCATCCAAATTTGGACTGCTAGAAAAATATTTAAAAGAGCAAATACTACTATAAAAATGGACTTAGCTTTTGACCAATCCAATTTTACGCACCCCCTTGGACAGCGCTAATTTCTACTATATCACCTGTATAACCCTGTATATATATATTTTTGTGTTCTCCTTTTATTACCCAAACAGGATCTAAAACACCATCTTTTTTTGTGCCCAGATGATAGGCCAGATACATCTTTCTAACTCTGCCTACCTCTTCCCGCTCCGCAATGTTTAAAGCAAACAAATAGTTTATTACATTCCGATTTACAGATTCAACCTCCAAGTTTACAGGACTGACTGTATTTCTATAATAGCGTGTTACCTTACCACCTTGCAGCGTCACTTCTATACTTGAATCATCGGCCACTAAAGGATATCCATAAGCATAATAACCAAAATCAAGCTGAACTTCTGAGTGAAATGCATCAACTTTGTTGACCCTTCTTAAATAACTGCTTCTAGCTGGCCATCCCCCATGCTTTCCGATAAAATCAATAGCTATCTCCAAGTTCTCGCGCACAGGTAGATAAACAGGACCAGAGCTTTCTTTTGTAGAAGTGTACTCAAAAACGTCATCTGGATATATTCTTAAACCCGATACTCCATCAGTAACTATTGTGCTTCCGTCTTTTTCTTGTATTTCTCTGGCAGTTAATGCAGGGAAAAAAGATTGTTTTAATGCGCTTAAGTCTGTTTCTCTAGGAGAAATTATCAACCTAAGCATTTCCTGTCGACCGTGCGGGGCAAAAACTATCCCGTCAGATTTGTTAAGGTCTAAAGGATACACTAATGTTCTATCTTGTCTTTCAACTTCTTCGATCAATTCTGTTACATAGTCGGTATTGAAATGGGCCTGCTGGGTCCACATCGCCCCTAGCTCATAGTTGAATACAGCTATCCTTTGGCTATCTGCATTAAAGTAAACAGCATGTATTTCAGGATAAGGTAAATACTCTTCCCCTAACGGGGTTGAGGTTAGGTCAAATCCAACACTGCTATCCCAGTGTCCGTAGTTTAAAAATACCCCTTCGCTTTTGAGTTCATTTAGGTCAATCCCACTCATTACCCAATTAACTCTTAACCCATCAAAAGATAGACTGTCTATAATATTCTCAACTAAAAAGTAATAGGAGTCCACATTAGGGTTTAGCAGTCTTCCCTCTTCTTTACCGGAAGTTATCACTGTTTGCCAAGGTACAACTAAATCATTATAATCAGGCACTCTACCAACATATACGCTTTCAAACCCTTGGTCTATTGGGGGGTGCTCGTTAGCAGTACCTACAACCAAGTAGGTAGTAAGGACGACGCTCAAACCTACCATAGCAATCAGCAAGTATGACTTTAACGCTTCTCTACTCACTTCGGTTCCCCCTTTTTGAATCGCTCTCTATAGGCAATGTTATTTTAAACTTTGTCCCTACACCTTCTTTACTTTGTACTGAGATGTTACCTCCATGACCTTCCACTATTTGTTTAGAAATGGCTAAACCAAGTCCTGTTCCACCCATCTGTCTAGACCTAGCTTTATCCACTCTGTAAAACCTTTCAAAGATTCTAGGAAGATCATTTTGTGGTATGCCAATCCCATTGTCCTCGATAGTAATCAGTATTCCATTTACCGTTGTATCAACATTTATTTTAATATTACCTTCCGGGTCTGTATATTTTATCGAATTAGAAATTATGTTTATAAAAACCTGTTGAAGCTTATCCCAGTCCCCAGTTATTGTAGGTAGCTTCGAGTCTGGGTGGTAATTTATTTGTTGATTTTTGCTACTTCTTTGAACTTCTACCTTGCTTAAAGTGTTTTCCATCAAACTATTTATACCTACTGATTGCCACTGCCAGTTTTCTTTTTTAAAATCAAGCCTAGAGCTCATCAGAAGATCTTTAACTAGTCTAACCATTCGCTCCGTTTCATCTTCTATTACTTGCAAAAAGCTTTCGCTTATTTCCTTGTTTTCCAAGCCACCATTTTGCAGCGCCTCCACATAGCTTTTTACACTGGTCAAAGGTGTTCTCAACTCGTGTGAAACATTGGCAACAAACTCACGTCTTAGATCCTCTAGCTTTTCTCTCTCTGTTATGTCGTTAATCACCACTATAATGCCAGGCTCTTGATTTTCTTCACTTTTAAAAGGCACAAAATTTAAAAGTAGTGCTTTGTCTTTCTGCTTAATCATCTGTGTGGAGATCTCTTTCGAGTTTAGAATTTTCCCAAAATTTCCTATAGATTCAAATACACCTGACAGGCTGTGATCAGGTAAAAGTTCATCTGCTAGAGGGTTTTTATGAATTAACTCCCCTTTTTTATTAAAAGCTAGCACTCCATCTGTTAGATTCTGAAGAATAAACTCCATTTTGCTTTTTTGTGAAGATAGTTCTCCGATGGTGTGGCGTAGTCTGCTAGCTAGGTTATTAAACTTTTTAGCTAACTGGCCAATTTCATCTTCTGATTTAATATCGATCTTCACCCTATAGTTTCCTTTAGCCATTTGTTCCGCTTTACTGGTTATGTCCTCAATGGGCTTAGATATAGTCTTAGATACTAAAAAACCCAAAAATACAGTTAACAGCACAGTGGCTAAGGTTCCTGTAAGTAAGAAATTTTTAACTGTAGTTAATGTATAGTCCGTATTTTCTAAAGAGGACACAACATAGGTCACGCCAACCTGTTCGTTATTGTAAACTACCGGCGACGCATAAAAAAAGTTTCTTACGCCTGTCTCTGGATTAGCTCTAATTACTTCGTCAGGAGTTCCCAACACTGCCCTAGTTGCCTCATGGCCAGATACCCTGCTGCCTAAGTTTCGTTCTTGTCCAGAAGATGTGCTAATTACCACACCTTCTGTATCTAGTATATAGACCTCTGCCATATGAAAGCTTTGACTAAAGTCAGCAACAAGCTGATCTATGGTATCTAGCTCGGAATCCTCCCACAGATGTCTTGCAATAAAGTTACTCAGCAGCTGGGCCTGAGATCTAACTCCCTGCTTAAAATCATCCATGTAATAATTTTCAATAGACTGGGTTAAGAAAACACCTAGTATTTGAAATGCAAATAAGATTAGCAGTAGATAGATGATTATAAGCTTCCACTGAATATTTTTTACCAAGGCTAATTCCTCCTAAAGTAGTAACCAAAGCCTCTTTTCGTCAAAATAAAGGTTGGAGAGCCTGGGTTAGGTTCTACCTTTTCTCTTAATCTCCTGACTGTAACGTCGACAGTTCTTACATCGCCGTGATAGTCAAAACCCCAAACTAGTTCTAACAGCTGGGCTCTTGAATACACTTTCCCCTTATTATTGATAAGAAAAAGTAGTAAATCAAACTCACGCTGGGTTAAATCTATGACCTTGCCATCTCTTTTTACTTCATAGTTTTCATGGTTAATTTCTAAGCCTTGGTCTTCTTCTTTAAGGTCCTTTTTTTGTCCTCCCATAGAAGAAAATCTCCTAAGATGTGCATTTATACGAGCTAACAGCTCTTTATGACCAAAGGGTTTGGTAACGTAGTCATCTGCCCCTTTTTCTAAGCCTGTTATTTTATCTATTTCTTCTTCTTTTGCAGAAAGCATTATAATAGGGCAGTTACTAAACTCCCTAACTCTCCTACATACTTCAAACCCGTCAATTTTAGGAAGCATTACATCTAATAAAATCAGATCAGGTTTTTCTACATAAGCTTTTTTTACTGCATCTTCTCCGTCATAACTAACAACGATTTCAAACCCTTCATTCTTTAGGTTATAACTAATTATATCTGCAATAGGCTTCTCATCGTCAACTACTAGAATTTTTGTCATGATAACTCCTCCTTCATATTTATCCAAAATATTTATTCCTATTTTGTAAAATCCAAGATTGCCACTTGTATTTTAATTCTTCCTGGGTTGTTCCTGTTGTAATTTTAAGGGCTTGTTCAAAAGATATCCTAACATCCATTTTATCTAATAGCTCCTTATGGATATTATGTCCAAATTTGTCCTCCATAAAAATCGCTATAACCAAAGCTTGTCTATAAGCTAAAGATTGGTTTTCAACTGCATAAAAATTATCAACAAGCTTTTCCAATGGATAAAGCTCTTGCGGGTCAGTGTTCTGATCGTCAAGCCACTGGATGTTAAACTTTTTGTATTCCTCTAGTTGGGCTACAGCTTCTGTATACCAAGTAGGGTAGTTTCCAAAAGTCATCTCATCGACAAAGTAATGAGTCATCTCATGAAGCAGTGGCCCATTTTTTTTATAAAATTGTTGAGTTGTTTCTAAATCCACTTCATTTCTATACCACTGGGTAGGTGAAAGTAACCTTATAGTTCCGGACTGATACACACCTGAAACAGACTTATCACTGTCCCACCCTAAAGATTGTAACATCTTTTGTTGAGTTGGGTATATAACTATTAGGGGGGTAGTTTTCGGTTTAAAGTTATATTTGTCCTGTAAGTGCAGGTACATTTTGTCCCCTAAGCTTTGCATAAAGTCAGAGTGTTTCCTATCCACTTGTTTATACCTAAGTTCTACAAATTCCCCTTCGGTAGATTCCCAGTTTCGGTAAGCGACATTTCTATGATAGGCGGAGGTGGCGTCCTTAATAGGTTTATAAGAAAGATTTACAGGGTTTACATCTAACATCATAACAGTAAAAACTATAGCTGATATAAAAAGCAAAACTTTGGCATTTGAATCTTTTTTAAAAAGTTTCACAATCCCCCTCCTCCCCATTATTAAGTTTACATAACACCTGTATTATATCATTAATCCCCCCACTTTTTAACTATACTTCTTCAATTCAATATTTTAACATAGTCGCACTATAAAGTCTTCATAAGAATAAAAAAAATCTGCAGCTTTCGCCACAGATTTTAATTTTATGGATTGAAATAGTTTAATGGGTTAACCCTTGAACCATTACGATGAACTTCAAAATGCACATGTGGTCCTGACGATCTTCCAGTGCTACCAACATAACCTATGGTCTGGCCACGGGAAACTGTGTCTCCTACACTGACCACATTTCGACTGTTATGAGCATATAATGTCCTATAGCCATTACCATGGTCTATCTCAATATAGTTACCGTATGCTCCATGATAAGTTGATGTTACAACTCTACCTGAGTCGGCGGCTGCAATTGGCGTTCCTGAAGGAGCTGCTATGTCAACGCCAGAGTGAAATCCTCCGCCCCTAGGTCCAAACCTTGATGTTATTCTTCCACCACTAGATATCGGCCATAGAAAATTCCCTGAGCCTGAAGGTGCATTGGAGGTTCCTCTTTCCACAACTCTTGTAACAGGTTCTTTGACAACTTTTGATTCCACTTTTTCCTGTTCTACTATTTTTCCGTTTATTCTTTTAACGATGTATGTGTTTTCTTTTACGCCCTTTTCACCAGGAGTTACAACTCTGGTCTGACCTCGCCAAAGGCTAGAACTATCTTTTGTAGTAGTGGAGTAGTCTATAGCTTCCTCCCGTACAACCTTTTCTTGCTGTACAATTTCTATTACAGGCTCTGCTACCACTAAGTTAAGTTCTTGTCCTAGCTGTATAAACTCTGGGTCAAGATCAGGGTTTGCCTCTTCTAGCTCTTCCATATCCATATCTGCTTTTTCCGCTATAGACCATAAACTGTCACCGCGTGACACAGTGTATGTCTCCACTCTTTCTGTGCCTTGTAAAAGTATAGATTTTGCAACTTCATAATCCATTATATCATTTGGGTCTGCAGCAGTACTAACAAGAGAAATATCCGAGACTATCTCTGGTTCTGAAACTAGGTCTCCTTGTGATTGTTCGATGTAAAACTGTTTTATTTCCTCTAATATTTGTTCTGCTACCTGCCTGCTTTCTACAAGTACAGCTGGCTCGCCATCAACTTGAATTATAGTACCAGCGGCTTCATAAGAAACCATAAGGCTAATTTGTCGTTGCATCTTAGGCAGGTGAACGTCAGGATCCCACGAAAAAACTCTTTCAGTGGTTATGTCCTGTTCTATCTCTACATCAAATCCCATTTTGCTACTTTCATTATCTATTAAGTGTTCTATTATTTTCTCTAGGTCGTCTTTTCCTTGAACCATTCCCACCTGTTCATCTTCTACATTAACAATATAAACATAGCCAGGTTGATAATAATCATAAGCTTTAAAGCCCACAATTAGCACTAAGGAAATTGCAAGCAAAGCTACAAGGCCAAGCTTTATTTGTATTGGGTAGGTGGGTGCTTTTTGTTCCTCCAAAAACTAATCCCTCCTTTCAAACAGTTTTGAACAATGTTTTAATTCAAAACATCATTCCCATAGCTGTTAGAAACTTTTAGCCAAAAAAGCCTGCTGTACCTCTTCTATTTTAGCAGGAAAAATCCCTTTTTTTAATGGTAAATTTTTTTGTTTATTTTTTTTGTCAGGCTATAAAAGGGATTAAAAACTAAAATTACACATAAATAGGAAATTAGGTTAAAAATTGTATGAGCGTTTGCTATCTGCCTCTCTATAAGTGTTGAAACAGTTATTTTTTGTATTAACTCAGTAAATGGATCTATAAAGATAAGTGCAAGCGCTACTCCTATTATATTAAATAAAATTTGTCCTACTATAATCCCTCGGGCTTTTTTTGTGACAGTGCTGGCAGCTACTAACCCAGTAATGCAAGTGCCTATATTTCCTCCAAGGACTAGGGCTATTGCACTTTTTAGGTTTATAATTTGCGCCCTACCAAGGCTAATTGTCAGTGCTGTTAGGGCACTGCTGCTTTGAACCAAAGCTGTAAATGTAGCACCTATAACCACTCCTACTAAAGATGATTGATTAACTAACGCTATCAACCTATGGTATGTGCTAGCGTTATGTAGATTTGAAAAGGGTATGGTCATAAGCTTAAGCGCAAATATAATTAGGGCAAAGAATACTATAGATGGCAGATATTTTCTAAATCGAGGTAGTGAAAATAGCAGTAGTAAAGGTAGCAACAGTGGATATAATTTTAGCCAGGGTATGCTAATAATCTGTCCAGTCGCTGTTGTCCCCACTTCGGTGCCTAAAACTGCTGCTAAGCCATTTTTTTCTGATAATATGTTTCCCTGAACAAGGCTAAATATCACAACAACTACTAAACTACTACTTTGGAGCACGGCTGTCAATATCATTGCAGTCAGTGAAATTCTTAGAATGGAGCTTTTTCTTTTCCCTACTAACTTTGTTTCTAAGTCATAGGGAAGTACTTTTCTACAGCTTTTGGAAAACAGATTTAAAGAAACTAGAAACAATATAAGAGCAATTATAAACTTTAAAGTATTAGCTAGCATTTTCCCCCCTATTTTTTTATTATTTATAAGTATGCATTAAATAGAAAAAAAAGAATAAAAAAAAACATCCAAAGGATGTTTAATTTAAAAGTGGTGCCTCAGGGCAGAATCGAACTGCCGACACGAGGATTTTCAGTCCTCTGCTCTACCGACTGAGCTACCGAGGCATATGGCGGAGCTGACGGGAGTCGAACCCGCGATCTCCTGCGTGACAGGCAGGCATGTTAACCACTACACCACAGCTCCATTAAGTGGTGACCCCTAGGGGATTCGAACCCCTGTTACCGCCGTGAAAGGGCGGTGTCTTAACCACTTGACCAAGGGGCCAAAATGGTGAGCCATCCGCGATTCGAACACGGGACACCCTGATTAAAAGTCAGGTGCTCTACCGACTGAGCTAATGGCTCACTTGCAACAATAATAATATTACTATGGTTTTGTGTTATTGTCAACAAAAAAGTTTTATTTTCATTTTTTGAGCAATTCTAAAAAACCTTAGGGCGATGTCCTTAACATCACCCTAAGGTTCAATATTATCTAGATAATTTCAATTACCTCTTTTGTTTGTTCACGTTTCGGCCCAACGGAAATTATTGAAGCTTTTATCCCGACTTCTTTTTCAACTTCTTTTATGAAATCTTTTGCCTCTTGAGGAAGGTCATCAAATGACTTGATGCCAGTTATATCTTCTTTCCATCCTTTAACTTCCTTATAAACTGGCTGGCACTTTTTAAGCTGTTTTATGCTAGCTGGGAAGTGAGAAACTATTTCTCCATCTATCTGATACCCGGTGCAGATTTTTATTGTATCTAGGCCACTTAGTACATCTAATAGAGTGATAGCCATATAGTCTAAGCCGCTAACTCTTTTTGCATGCCTCAAAATAACCGTGTCAATCCATCCAATTCTTCTAGGTCTACCTGTAGTTGTTCCGTACTCTTTGCCAATTTCTCTGATACGCTCTGCAGTCTCCCCTTCTATTTCTGTGGGAAATGGACCGTCCCCCACCCTTGTGGAGTAAGCCTTTACAACCCCTAGTACTTTGTTAACTTTTGATGGCCCTACACCTGCACCAATACAAACTCCCCCAGCTACAGGGTTTGATGCTGTAACAAAAGGATACGTTCCGTGGTCTAAGTCTAGCAAGGTGCCTTGAGCTCCTTCAAAGATAACTTTTTTATCTTCTTCCATAGCTTCCTCTAGCAGTACTGAGGTGTTAGCTACATAATCTCTAATTCTTTTAGCGTATTTTACATACTCAGCGTATATAGTATCTGCATCTAGAGGTTCTGCTCCATAATATTTTTGGATTAACTGATTTTTATCCTCAATATTTGTATATAGCTTCTCCTTAAATACTTCCTCGTCCAAAAGGTCTACAATTCTAATACCACATCTAGCTGCTTTGTCCATATAAGCTGGGCCGATTCCTTTTTTTGTTGTACCTATCTTTTCGGCACCTCTTTTTTTCTCTGAAAGTTCATCTATTACCTTGTGGTAAGGCAAAATCACATGTGCGCTTTCACTTATTTTAAGATTTTCCGTACTTATATCTAGGTCATGTAAATAATCGATTTCTTTTATTAGTGCTTGAGGATCTATAACCATACCATTTCCTATGATACAAAGCTTATTACCGTTAATTACTCCTGAGGGAATAAGGTGAAGCTTATAGGTTTTGCCGTCGTTTACTATAGTATGACCTGCGTTATTTCCCCCTTGATAGCGGACTATAACCTCAGCTTTTTCTGCAATATAATCTGTTATCTTACCTTTTCCTTCGTCACCCCACTGTGTACCTACAACAACTACTGTTTGCATCCTAACACTCCTTTTTTGAGCAAATTTTCCTTCCAACTACAACACCTGTTACTGACGCCTGCATAAGTCCCCTGGTTAAACCAGCTCCATCACCTATAGCATACAGTCCTTCAATCTTAGTTTCAAATCTGTTACTAACCTTTACTTTTGAGGAATAAAACTTAACCTCCACTCCATATAACAATGTGTTTTTTGAATAAAGGCCTGGCGCTAACTTATCAAAGGCTTTTAATGTCTCCACAATCGATGTCAAATATCTATCAGGGAGCACAAAGCTTAAGTCTCCCGGTACAGCATTTTTCAAAGTTGGTGTTGTGGTTGACTTACTTAGCCTATGATAGTTTGTTCTTCGTCCATTTAACAGATCTCCCAACCTCTGTACTAATATACCTTCCCCTGTAATCATATTAGCCAGCTTAGCAATATATTTACCATATTCTATGGGCTGGTCAAACGGTTCTGTAAACTTTGTGGAAACTAAAAGAGCAAAGTTCGTATTTTGGCTTCTATTTTTAGGATCAGAAAAGCTATGCCCATTTACCACAGCTAAATTGTCTTCATACCTTTCCTCCGATACGTGACCTCCGGGGTTAACGCAAAAAGACCTTACTCTATTTTCAAAGGTATCAGAGTAATATACAAGCTTAGGCTCATATAGAGGCTTAGTTAAGTGATCCATTATCGCATTAGGCACTTCCACTCTTACCCCTATGTCAATCTCGTTGTTTTCGGTTTTTATGCCATGCTTTTTCATTAGTCTTTCTAGCCAGTCTGCGCCGCCTCTTCCCGGTGCAAGAACAACTTTATCAGCATATATTTTTTTATTTTCAACTTGTTTATTTGAGATTACTACACCCTTTGCTTGGCTGTTTTCAACTATAATATCAGAAACCTCTGTCAGCTCCATGAAGCTGAAGTTTGACAACGACTTTAGGTGTAGGTACAACCTCTTAAGGACCTCATAACCTCTTTCGGTACCTAAATGTCTTACTGGGCTTGCGATTAGCTTTACATTGTGTTTTGAGGCCTCATACATTATGTCTTCTACTTTTTTATCATCTAAACCGTAAACATCATTGTTCGCACCAAATTGAAGGTACTGCTTATCGACATAGTTTATTAGTTCTTGAGCTTCATCATAATTCATATACTCTGTTAATCTTCCTCCCACATCTGGGGATAAAGATAACTTCCCATCGCTAAACGCTCCAGCTCCAGACCAACCATTCACAATGCCGCAAGGCTGGCATTGAACACATTTTTGCAAGGTGCGCAAAGGACACTTTCTATTTTCTATTGTTCTACCTTTATCTACTATCAAAACTTTTAAACGGGAGTCCTTTTTTAATACTTCCAAAGCAGTAAATATTCCTGCTGGACCTGCTCCTACAACAATCACATCATAATTTTGCATAGCGACCCCTCCTTTTCATTTATCAAACCGTCTATAGTTTACCTCATTACTTTTAGTGCGTCAATAAACTACGTACTTGTTATAATGATTTTAGCTTTAATGTTCGTGTTTTGTCTTTATTTGATGAGTTTTCTATAGTTTAGGATATGTTTTTGGTCTTTTTAGCATAAGTTGCTTAACTTTACATATCTAATATGTTCACAGTTATGTATATTTATCCCAAAAAGAACACTTCTCTTTTAAAAGAAAAGTGTTCTTTTTATTCATTAAGCTTTTGCTATCGAGAAAATTAATCTTGTTATATCAACTAGGTCCTTTACCTCTATGCTTTCTTCTAATGTGTGAGGGTTGTTCATACCTAGGCCTAAGTTTACGCAGCTTATGCCGTTACCGTTAAAAATATTTGTGTCGCTTCCTCCACCTGTTGCCTTAAGTGTAGGTTCTAGCCCCAAGTCTTTAGCTTTTTCTTTGACTATTTTAACTACAGGTTCTTCTTCTTTGATTAAAAAAGCTGGGTAAACCCGCTCTATGCTGACATCAGCCTCTGTACTAAACTCAGCTGCTGCAGATTCAAAGCACTCTTTCATGTGCTTACTTTGGGCATCAAGTTTTTCCTCACTTGTGCTCCTTGCTTCAGCTAGCACCTCAACATTATCACACACTACATTTGTAGCAGTTCCACCTTTTATCACACCTATGTTAGCTGTGGTGTCTTCATCAATTCTTAATAGCTTCATATCGTTAATGGCTTTACTAGCCACCTGTATTGCGCTTATCCCCTCTTCTGGCTTTAAACCAGCATGAGCAGATACTCCTTTAATAGTTACAGATATTTTATCCTGACAAGGCCCTTGGTTTACTATAGTTCCAGGTTTACCATCGCTATCAAGTATATAACCTATCTTAGACTGAATTTGAGAGTAATCTAGACCTTTAGCACCGAAAAGACCACCTTCTTCTGCAATTGTAAAGACTGCTTCAATATCTCCATGCTTAGCATCTTCTTTAAGTAGTCTAGACATCTCTAGCACTGCAGCAATACCAGCTTTATCGTCTGCACCTAGTATAGTTGTGCCGTCAGATACTACCATTTTATCTTTAACAGAAGCCTTTACACCTTTACCTGGAGCAACTGTATCCATATGAGCGGCAAAAAGAATACTTTGCTTTGTATCATCATTGCCTTTTAACCTTGCTATAATATTTCCTGTTTCCCCACCTATAGATTCTCCAGCGTTGTCAACATGAACTTCAAAACCAAGTTTCTTTAGCTTTTCTGCCAAAACCTCTGCTAGTTTTCCCTCAGATCTTGATTCGCTGTCAATTGCTACTAGCTCTAAAAACTCATCTAGCAACCTTTGTTCGTTAACCATGTTTACCCTCCTACTTTTCTACAATTTTCAAGTGCAAAGTTGATGAAACTTTTGGATGAAGTTTTATTTCAACCTGATAGGATCCTAGTGATTTAATTGGATCTTTTAGTTCAACTTTGCGTTTATCTATCTTTATTCCCTTTTTTGATAATTCATTACCAATATCTTTTGTTGTTACAGAACCAAAAAGTCGTCCACCCTCACCAGCCTTTACTGCAATTTCAACTTTTAAGTTTTCAATCTTTTTAGCTGTTTGTTGTGCCTTGTTAAATTCTTTTTCCGCTTTTTTCTCTTTGATTTTTTGTTTTTCCTTTAAATCTTTTAGGTTAGACTGGTTTGCTTCTTTAACTAACCCCCTTGGTATCAAGAAGTTACGAGCATAGCCCTCAGAAACTTCCTTAACCTCACCTTTTTTACCTAACTTTTTGTCATCTTTTAGTAGAATAACCTTCATTTTAAATCACTCCCTATATTCTTCTAAAGTTTATTATAAAGTCCAAAGTTCCTGCCATAATTATGAATTGAGCTGTGAAAGGGTATATTGCCACAACCATCAATATGATTGCCTTTAAAACTGTGTACTTTATATGTTTAGAAAGGAACCAGTAAGCAACTGCTAACCCTTGTATAAGAACCATTAACAGTACTATTTGGTGTACATTACTATTAATATGTTGTACTGCTATATTGCCAAGTCCGAAAATGTGCATTAATAAGGTGGCGACAAATGTCCAAAGGACCCAATCTCCAAAGCGCCACCTTGAAAAAGGCGGTAAACTCTCCACCTTATAACCAAGGCGAACCAAGGTTAGCCTTGATACAATCAAGTTAATATAACCAGCAAAAGCTGATAGGATAATTACCAACGCAGGAAATATCATTTGAATACTTAGATAAATTCTTTCTCTAAAGTCTTCTATGTCTGGATCGTTAGGGTCCGGTTCAACCTGGGGAACAACTCCACTTAAAAGGTTTCCTATGGATTCAATAGCTGAAAGCTGTCTATCTAATGTTGCTTCTACTAAATTAACATCAAAGAAAAGGGCAAATATGTTAAGAATCAGAATAATGGAAGCCACAAAAGATATTGTGGTTACTAAAAGGGTGGTGACTGCTTTCTTTCTTTTTATCGTGTAGCCTAAAACAATACCGGGCAAACCACCAATTAAGCTTATTAGCGTTGGGTATATTGGATTTCCTAGGATAGTAGTTAGAGCGATAAAACTTAAAAAAACCACCATAATAGATATTTTTATACTTTGTCTATATGTGACTATAACTATTGGAATAGGAACTAGTATTAACGCTGGTATCAAGGCAGGTATAAAAAACGGTAGAATACTCAGAACTAGAAACAGTGCTAACAAGAGCGAGCCTTCTACTAAACTTTTTGTATTTAAATGTGCCAAACTATTCACCTCTTATTTTAAGATACTGAACCAACTCATCTAAATATTCTGCGTCTTCGGTTCTTCGCATGTCTTCAGCTTGCCTAAGCACTTCCCTATCTAAGCTCCTGTATGAATATCCAGAGTTTTTACTTAAAGAGTACATATATATAATCAGTTTGGCTGCTTTCTGCTGAAGCTGATCTTCTGTTCCCTTATAAATTGCGGTATAAACTTCGGATATGCCCTGAATTATTTTTAACTTTAGATCTTCTATAGCCTTTAGTGTCTTAGCTATCTTTACTCCCTCTTCCCCTTTCACTTAGTTCCCCCCTTATAAATTATGTATAAAAAGAGGACAAATTGCAATTTGCCCCCTTCCAAAATTATATCCTATTCTACTGTGTAAGGCAATAATGCCATAACTCTAGCTCTTTTGATCGCAGTTGTTAACTGTCTCTGATGAGGAGCACAGGTTCCTGATATTCTTCTAGGTAAAATTTTACCACGCTCAGTAACATATCTGCGAAGTTTGTCTCCACTTTTGTAATCTATAGTTTCTACTTTATCCGCACAGAAACTGCAAACTTTTTTTCTACCTTTTCTTCTATCTCTACGCACTCTTATCCCTCCTTATAGGCTAAAATGGTACGTCTTCATCTACTTCATAGCCTACATCACTAAAATCGTTACTTTGGCCTTGTCCACCACCATTTTGTCTAGGTTTGCTATCTAAAAAGCGAACATTTTCTGCCACAATCTCAGTAACATACCTTCTTTGGCCATCATTTCCTTCATAATTTCTAGTTTGAATTCTACCATCTACGCCAATTAGTGAACCTTTCTTTAAATAATTGGCACAGTTCTCTGCTTGTTTTCTCCAAACTACGATTGGAATGAAGTCCGCTTCGCGCTCGCCTTGTCGGTTAGTGAAGCTTCTATCAACAGCTAAAATGAATGTAGTTACCGCAACTCCGCTATTGGGAGTATATCTAAGCTCTGGATCTTTAGTGAGTCGACCTACTAAAATCGTTCTATTTAACATGGTCTCTCCCCCTTTTAAAAATGGGTTAAGCCGCTTTTACAACTAGGTGACGTAACATGTTGTCATCAATCTTAATTACTCTGTCTAACTCATCAATAGTCTCTTTGTTACCTTCAAATTGAGTTACCACATAGTAACCTTCGTTTTTCTTTTCAATTGGGTAAGCTAATCTTCTTTTACCCCATTGATCTACCTCAACTACAGAACCACCCTTTTGTTCAATGATTCCATTGACTTTTTCGATGGCTCCTTTTGTAGCTTCTTCATCTAGATCTGTCACAAGAATATACATTAACTCGTACTTTGTCATTTCCTTTCACCTCCTTTGGACTAACGGCCCTATAAAAATAGAGCAGGAACTATAACATTAGCATTATACCATAAATAACGCTTCTTTCAAAGACTCTTTTATAATTCTAGCTTCTTTTTACAGTTTTTTTCAAACTTCTTTCTTGGTATCATTACACTTCTGCCACAGTGAGTGCATTTTATTCTAAAATCCATGCCCACACGAATGATTTCCCACCTATTATAGCCACATGGATGTTTCTTCTTCATTTCAACGATGTCTCCAACCTCGTACAAGTTAGACACCTCCTAAGCGCTTATGTTTGCTAATGCCTTAGCTAGCTGGTCTGGACAGGATGTCCCATTTCGGCATTCGATACCTTTTAGCCTGTCTACAACTTCTTCAACAGGCCTCCCTATTACCAACTGGGCTATGCCTTGAACATTGCCACGACATCCGTTTATAAATTCAACTTTTTTTATTATTCCGTTATCTGTTTTAATAATTATTTCTTTGGCACAAGTTCCTTCTGTTTTAAATATTAAGTCCATTTTTCTCATCTCCTATATGATTTTAAATATACCATCAATCACCTTTTGCACAATAGGCTTTAGCGCAAAGTCTAATAAGCCACTCTCGATGGCTTCTGTTTGATAAAACAAAAAGTATAAGTCCATTACATAAAGTATAACACAAGCCAAAACTAGGTTGCAAAATCCATATACAGCAGCTCCTAGTATCCCACCAGTGGGTTTAGTACTGCCTTTTTTAATAAGCAACTCACTTAAAACTCCCATTAACAAAATAATTATTAGCGCTATAGTTAAACCTTCCATTGTTTTAGCTATTACTTGGGCAGTTACCTCAATTAGTCCTTCTCCTAAATATGTTCTCTTGTTTATATCCTCTACTATCTTTTCCCTTAACTGAGTTGATACTGGAATTTGCTCTGCCACTTCTTGAACCATCAAAAAAGTCCTATCACCTGTCGATACTTCTTTTATTGAGTGGTCTATGTAAAGGCTATCTATTGCATGCTCAACATGACTGCAAGTTATGATAGGCCAGTTTAAGCCAAAAGAAAGCAAAAACGCAGCAAAAAAGCATAAAGCTCTGACAAATATTTCTTTTCTCTCCTTATAATACCCTAACACCAGTCCCCAGACAAACAGCACAACTAAAAAAACATCAAACATAGTGTTATCACCTCTCTAGTAAACTTATTTAAAGAGAGGTGATTTTATTCTATGCTAATTTTTAAAATAAACTGTTGCGATGCTTGCTAACACAGTAAGTCTCACCGTACCGTTAATGAAATACTGCATTGTTAAGCTGATGATTACGGCGGTGATTGCCACAACAACTATAACGATCAACTGCCTTATATAGTCCTCAAAGTAAGAAAATAACTTAATTTTAAACCTAATGTAAATAGCGATGTCATAGATGATTTTCAGCGCTAAAAATAAAAAGATAGCAAAAATAAAATTATCTATAACTGTAGTTACAGGGATCATAGATGTGTAAACTTTTCTAAAAAGTTCCCCTAAAACTAACAAAACAATAAAGCTAATAGCTAGATTAGCAATACTTCTATTCATTTCATACCATCACCTTGTTTTAGAAAATAAATTACACTAACCAAAAAGTATTAAATATAGTAGTAGAAGACCAAAAGCAGCGAACGCTATAGTTTTATACGACACCTTTTTTTTATTGGCACTACCAGGTTCTTGATTAGATTTTGAATCAGTTTCTGATATGTCAAAATCTAAATATTCCTGTTCGTTTCTTTTTATCTTTTTTTTCAATTGGTCTCTATGGATTTTTTGACCAAGTTTATAGTACTTCAAAGAAGCCTCTATATCGCCCTTTTTTTTATAATAGGCAGAAAGCCCATCGAGGGTACTATGGCTCTTGTCATCCAGTGTATGAGATTTGTCAAAGTACTCTTTAGCTTTTTCTAGTTCGCCTTCTAAAAGACAGGTATTACCCAGGTTGGTCAATACTTGAGGGTTGTCTGGCTGAATTTTTCGGGCTTGATTAAAATATGATTTTGCCTTTTCTATGTTATTTATTCTAGCGTATATAACCCCTAACTTGTTGATAGTTTCAACATGCTCTGGTTCATCTTCTAATATTTCTAAAAAAACCTTTTGTGCATCCTTGTTCTTTCCTATGTTCATCAAAGTGACGCCATCTTTATATAGTTTTTCTATTTTTTCTTTGGCTTTTTCCAAAACTCTACCTCCCCTGTGCAGATTTATTCTAGAAAATAATTGTTAAATCCTTTAAATATTCATTTTATTTATGAGATTTTTACAAACTTGTCTTTTATAAAATATAACAGTAGCGCTGCCATTAAAATGAAGTTAACAAACCCAAAAAAGGGGTATACTGCTTTTACAAGCTCAGAAAATCCTATAAATGAAAGCGGCAAAGCCACAATACTAAGAACTATTCCAATCAAAGAATAATTCCAATTTTTTAAACTTGTTATCCTGTTTATTATACCATGACCTGTAGCAATTGCGGAAGTTAATATAGCTATCAACAGCGATAATACCAAGCTGTAAAATAAAGGTTGGTTTAGCCCGTAAGCCAAATCGATTATCGGCACTTGTGAATAGCTAGGCATATCCTTAGTTGCAAAAGTTAACAGTAGTAACATTATTCCTAGGGTCATCCCCCCCACTATTGATACCACAAAAATGTCTTTTTTATTGTATAATTCACTTTTTAAGGACGATAATACAACCATACCAATTATTAGATTGTAAGATACATAGGATGTGGCGGCAATATAGGCATTTTGGGGGACTAATCCTCCCATATTTACTGCAGGTACCGACGTGAAAATTGCTCTTAAACATAGTAATACAACACCGAGCACCAGTACAGGAACTAAAAGAGAGTTAACCTTTATAACCCCTTTAACACCTTTAAAAAAAATCACGTTTATCAAAATCAAAAAAGATCCTACAGATAAAGCTTTGCTTGGGAATAGGTATGTAGATACTATCGTTGTAGCTGCAGATAACATTATTGTAAATCCACAGAAAAGAAACGCCATAATAGCAAAATCGAAAAATAACGCCCCTTTCTGACCAACAACCACTGTAATTAGATCATTATGATCTCTTACTTCGTTTTTAAATACAATATCCAAGATTACATACGCAAAAAAGATAAACATTACAGTTGCTAAAACCCCTCCCACTACACCACTAGTCTTAAAAACAGAAAAAAATTGAACTACTTCTTGACCTGTAGCAAATCCCGCACCAACTATAGCACCACAGTATGTTAAAGCTAGCTTCACCCCTATATTTTTCATTTTCTTCACTCCTCTTACTATTTGTTTGTAATAACTATTCAATTTTCTCATATAAATTACCATGGCGTTTTACGGGAGGTAGGTTATGTTTAGTTTTTTTGATAAAAATAAAACAAAATGCTTCAAAAAAAGTATTAATTTTAAAAGTGTATCATGCCAAAAAGAGATGGCGTCCCATCTTAGTGAATATGCTTATCATATCAAACCTAACTGGAATGAAGTTGTAATCATGTGTATTGGAACTGACCGGTCTACAGGCGACAGCTTAGGCCCTATTATAGGTAGTAAGCTGGCGCACTTAAACACCAAAAGTAATGTCTATATCTTAGGAAACTTGAGTAATCCAGTACATGCTTCAAACTTAGCAACTAACATCGAGGAAGTAAATATACTCTCAAACCCTCTTGTTATAGCTATAGATGCTTCGCTGGGCAATAGCGACAATGTTGGAAAAATAAATTTTGGAATCGGCAGTTTAAAACCTGGAGCCGGCGTTAAAAAAGATCTCCCTGAAGTCGGAGATATCTACATTACCGGAGTGGTAAATGTAGGGGGGTTTATGGAGTACTTTGTATTGCAAAATACGAGGCTCTCTTTGGTTATGGATATGGCTGATGTCATAGCTAAGTCTCTAGAAGAGTTTATATTGTCTATCAGCAGCGACACCGCAAAAAAAGCATAAAAAAACGGAGTAGGTTCACTACTCCAATAAAAAGTTTTAACTTTCTAAGGGCACTACACTTTTCTAATGGTGTATTTTGTTATTAACTGTTTCAACAAGGTTCTCTTCAGTCACTGTTTTAGTATCTAATACTGGAATTTCATTAATTAAATTTGTCTGTTCTAACGCGCTATCTGGTTCTTTAACAATTACTACTGAGGGATATTGGTACCTCTGAGATAAATCAACAACTTTAAATCCTGCCTCTTCTAATTTTTCTTTATAAGAGCTTAAGCCATCTTCTAGTGCTACTATTTTCTTCATATTTCCCTCCTAATATTTCAAAGGCCCTATAAAAGTCTTCCTAAGCCTTAATTAAGGCCAATGTCTTTAATTTTGCAATCCTTTATTTACCTTAGTATGAGATTTATGATTCAACCTTATTCAAATAAAAAAACACAGTCGTCTAATTAGACGACTGTGTTTTTTTATTTGAATCTTTATTGTTATTCTTCTTTGAAGATGATTGTTCTTCATTCATTTCACAATTCCCTTTAAAAATGGCTCCATCTCCGACCTCTAGGCTAGCCACTTTAATATCTCCAATCAGTTTAGCAGAAGGTAGAAGGTCTAAAAGACCTTCCACTTCTACATCTCCGACAATTGTACCTGAAACTGTCAAATTCTTTGCCTTAATATTTGCCTCCACACTGCCACTTTCACCGATAAGCACATTGCCTGTAGAGATAATTTCACCGCTTACTTTGCCATCTATGCGTAAAATTCCCTTTGCTGTCAATTTCCCCTCAAAATCACTATCTTTACCCACTATTGTGTCAATTTTAGTTGGATCAAACTCTTCTTTCTTTTTAAACATTTGACAGCCCTCCGTTACTTTTTTAATAATATTCTTTAGGGTTTACAGGTTTTCCTCCCACTCTTACCTCATAGTGTAGGTGCGGTCCGGTGCTTCGGCCTGTACTGCCCATATTTCCAATGACTTCTCCTTTTTCAACCTCTTGCCACTTTCTAACCTTTATCTCAGATAAGTGTGCATAGTGTGTTGTATATCCGTACCCATGATCGATAATAATTAAGTTACCATACCCACCGCTATAAGATGCTGTTACCACTGTTCCATTAGCTGTAGCTAAAATAGGAGTGCCAGTTGCATTAGCTATATCGATACCAGTATGTAACTGTCGAGCCCCAGTAAAAGGATGGTTTCTATATCCAAAAGGTGAAGAAACCCTGCCTTCAGCAGGCCTAATTGAAGGGGTATGAGCCTTTCTTTTAGCTTGCCTTTCCGCATCTGATATCAATGTCCCCATGTCCTCTTTCTGAGAAGGAAGCTCTCTGCTTAGCAGCTGCAATGAGCTTTGCGTCCTTTCTAGTGAAGTAGCTCCTCTGCTAGCAGAAAACAAGGTGCGCTCGTCATCTTTTGAGTTTGTACTTTCTCCTTCTGGTTCGATGTCTGTTAAATCTTTTAGCTGCTTTTGTAAATCTTCGATTTGCTTAAATTCCTCTAACACATTTTGGGTTTGTTCCGCTAAGTTTTCTAGCTGATTAGTTTTTTCCTGGTTCTCAATACGCAACTTTTCCAACTCAGACATTGAGCTGGCCATATCTATATATTGGGCAAAAAATCCGATAAATCCTATTAAAACTAGAAGTATTAACACTCCTACAATCTGAATTGCCAGTATAGGAAGGTTGAACTTAAGTGGCTTATCGTTTGAGTGGGGCAGTATCATTAGCGTAAATTTTTTATTGTCTTTATGCTCTGACGACATATATCTCCCCTCCTGTTTAAGGCGTTCCTTTATTTACAACTACTATATTATTTTTTATTTAAGGCTAAGTCAACCACTTTTTTTTCTTCTTCTGATAGATGATAGTCTGATTCTCCTTGTTTAATGGGTTTAGCGTACGTGCGCGACTCCTCTCTTCCATAGATGGTGCTTAAAACAACTCCATCTTTTTTCCCATCTAGTAATACAAATGAAAAACTTTGATCGCTGCCAGTGTTACCAAAAGCATTATATCTTATAATTTTATGCTTTTGTGGAAATGAAATAATTTCCTTTTCAATTTTAGATACTTTGTTTCCTAGTTCTTTATTAGTAAGTTCTAAAAGTTTTATTTTCTCATTTACATTATTTAGGATTTCTTCCACAGAATCTCCTTTTGAGGAGTATGCTAGCTTTCTGTATTGCTTCAGTTGCTTTTTAAGTCCCATAACATTAAAAAACATAATAATAACTATAAGAAGCAAAATTAGTGTTATAATAAAGAGTATTGTTAAGGGGTTGTTTTCTATAAAAATTAATATATGTTCCATTTGTTTCCTCCTTGTTTTCTTAAACTTTTCAACATTATATATTCCCTACCGATCCCTGTAATTCCTTTTTACAAACAAAAAAATCTCACTCAAATTATGAGCGAGATTTTTTTTGTTGTTTGTTTTCTATTAAATCCACTGGTGCCCAGTTGTTAGACCAATCTCCTTGACAAACACTTCCAAAAAGAAATGGTTTTGATAAATGGTTTTTGCTGCTTACCCAATCAGCATCATTTTTGTTAATTCCTGTAGTGTTGTATAACTCTTGTTCATTTATTGACATGGAAAAAACAGGTGCGACTTCTTCGGTGGGAGAAGAGGTTTTTCTTTTCATTATTTATAACCTCCTTTAAATTTATGTTCCCACCTAATAAGTTTTTTTATTAGTAATTTAAAAATTTACCACTATTATCTAATTTTACTAGCTGATTTTCTTTTTTAAGAAAAATATTTTTGTTTAAATTCATAACCACACAACTATGGTTAGGTATAATCGATATCTCTTCCCCTATTTGTGGCAGATTTTTTCCTTTAAGAACACCGTGTTCTTCTGAAAGTGATACTATTTCCAATGATGGATGATCCAAAACTCTACCATAACCTATTATAAACTGGTTTCCGTGTGCACCTTTATCTAATCCTAAGGTTTTTGAGCCTGCATCTATCACAACTCTATCACCCACTTTACTGACAACAGTGGATTTTACCGTTAAAGCGCAACTATTTTCTGAAACCACTCCTAAGCTAATTTGTGTGTTGTCATAAAACATAAAGTTTCCTGGCCTTGCTTCTGTTAAACCATTTTTATGAACGTTATATTTCACAGTTGGGGTCGCTCCCACACTAATTTCCTCAACTGAAATACCTTTGTTTTCAATATAACCCTTGGCTTCTAATAGTTTCTCCACTTCTTCATTTGCTATTTCCCTAACATCGTTATTACTCTCAGCGCCGTAAGCGTGCCCCGCGTGGGTTATTAACCCAATAAACTCTAAATGCTTTTTCTGCGTTAAAGACTCTGCTAGTTTATAAGCTTCTTCTGTTGTGTCTACACCACACCTATTTAGTCCTGTATTAACTTTAACTAAAACTTTTAAGGGCCTTTTTTTTAATCTACATCTTTGTTCAGCAAGTTCTACCCCTTCTATAGAGTCAACAATAATCGTTACCTTTGCTTTTAGACTCATTTCCATTACCCTCTCAAGTTGTCTAGCCTTAACTAAGGGATAAGCTATTAAAACATCTTGAAAACCTTCTTCAACTAGATTTTCTCCCTCGGAAACTTTTGACACTGTCATGCCAGTACATCCCCATCTCTGCTGTAGTTTGCTGATATATGGGGTTTTGTGTGCCTTATAGTGTGGTCTTAGTTTTACGTTGTTCTTTTTACAAAGATTCATTATTTCCATAAAATTACTTTTCATCACTTTATAGTCTATAACCACCGCAGGTGTCTCCATCTCCATTTATTAACCTCCTATGATATAGAAATAGATCATTCCAAATAACAAGACTGGAAGCATGTTTGCAACTTTTATTTTTTTTATACCTAGTATGTTGATTCCTATACCTACAATTAATATCCCTCCAGCTCCGTTAATAAACATTTGCATTGATTCATTAAAAAAATCCCCTAAGGCTGTTGCCATAAGAAAAATAGCCCCTTGATATATAAATACTAACCCTGCTGAAAAAATAACTCCAACACCCATTGCTGATGCAAAAGCTACTGATGTCACACCATCTATGGCCGCTTTAATGTAAAGTGTTTCCGAAAAACCCAGTGCTTCGTTGATTGCACCAATAACTGCTAACGGTCCAACGCAATAGGTAAGTGAAGCAAAAACAAAACCTTGAGCGACGTTTCCTTTCGCCCTGCGGTGCATTTTCTTTTCAACATAGTCTCCAAGTTTGTTTATATACCTGTCTATATCAATCCACTCTCCTGAAATTATCCCAACAACCAACGCACTAATTAACACAATAAAGTCAACATCACTTTCCAAAAACATTCCTACCCCCAAAAGAGCCACCAAAATACCCAGACCGCTTAGCAGTGTTTTTTGCATTCTTTCTGGAAGTAAGCTCTTAAAAACAACCCCAATGGTACCTCCTACTAGTATAGTTATGGCATTTACCAAGTTACCCATGGTGCTAACCTCTTTTCAGCTCTTTTACGGCTTCTAATAAAATTTCTATTTCCTCCTTGGTATTAAAATAGCCTGGGCTTACCCTTATAGTCCCCTGCTTTGCAGTGTTAAAATTTTTATGGGCTATAGGAGAACAGTGTAATCCAGCCCTTACAATTATGTTGTGTAGGTCATCTAATATAAAGGCAACTTCTGTAGAGTCTAAATTCTCAATATTGAAAGAAGTAACAGTGCTGTTTTTATTATAATATGTCTTTGCTTCTAAGTCTCTTAAACCTTCTATAAGGAGATGCGATAATTGAATTTTATGTTGAAAAATATTTTCAATACCTTTTTCATTGATAAAGTCAATCCCGGCCCCTAAAGCCCAAATTCCCGGTGTATTAGCTGTACCAGACTCATAGCGTTCCGGACCACTTTTAGGGACTCCCATATTCTCTGAGTTAGAACCTGTTCCACCAATTTTTAAAGGTTCTAAAATCCAGTCTTTTTTTAAATAGAATCCACCAGTTCCTACCGGACCATATAAGCTTTTATGACCTGCGAATATAAAAGCATCTATATCTAAACTATTTACGTTTACTTTATGAGTTCCGGCGCTTTGAGCTCCGTCCACTACAAGCTTGGCATTGGAATTTTCCTTGACAACCTTATTTATCGCTTCAATGTCTTGCTCTACTCCAAATACATTACTCACATGATTTATTATAACAAGCT
The DNA here is from genome assembly GCF_040515995.1 of Proteinivorax hydrogeniformans. GTDB lineage: Bacteria > Bacillota > Proteinivoracia > Proteinivoracales > Proteinivoracaceae > Proteinivorax > Proteinivorax hydrogeniformans. Next base: position 2,824,354 of record NZ_CP159485.1, read on the forward strand.
TAGTATTTTGTTTAAGTTTGTTTTTAAGGTCATTTAAATCAATATAACTTGCATCTATATGGTTACAATAGCTGACTTCTACCCCTTTATTTTCTTTTAGATAGTTTAAAGGCCTCCAGACAGCGTTATGCTCTAGCTGTGTAGTGACTACGTGGTCACCCTTTCTCAAACTACCAAATAGTATTGTGCTCATAGCTTCTGTGGCACTACTGCTAAATATAATTTGTGATGATGAATTTGCTCCTAAAAACTCCGCTAATTTTTCTCGTACAATAAATATAGCTTTTGCGGCTTCACGAGAGTAACTATGTCCCCCTCTACCTGGATTTGCTCCATAATTTCTAAGGGCATAATCATGAGCTTTATAAACACTTTCTGGTTTAGGAAAGGTGGTGGCGGCGTTATCTAAGTAAATCATGACAAATCTCCTTTCAGGATGTTTCACGTGAAACATCATTTTTTTTATAAAAAACAAGGGTTACCCCTTGTTTAAAATAATTTCTAATATTCTGTTTAGGTCTTCTTGTTCATAATACTTTATCTCAATTCTACCTTTTTTATCATTACCTTTTATTTTAACATTTACTCCCATTTCTTGCATCATCTTTTCTTCAGCGTCCTTTAAATGGGGGTCTAGGTTAGCTGTTGTTTTGCTTTTTTTTGTTTCCTGTTGTAGCTTTTTAATTTTTTTACAAAGTTGCTCGACCTGTCTTGAGTTTAAACCTTTTTCAAGAATCTCATCGGCAACAAAAATTTGTTCATCTGACGGCAAAGAAATCAAGGGCCTCACCTGCCCGGCAGTGATTTTGTTTTGCATAACCAATTCTTTTACATATTCACAAAGGTTAAGTAAACGGATAGTGTTAGTAACTGCTGACCTGCTTTTCCCTAACCTGTTTGCTAACTGCTCTTGCGAAAAACTAAAATCTTCTATTAAAGTCTTATAGGCTTCTGCTTCCTCCATAATGTTTAGGTCTTCTCTTTGTAGGTTTTCTATTAATGCTATTTCTGCTACTTCTTTATCTGAAAAATCCTGAACCAGAGCAGGCATTTCTGATAAGTTAGTCATTTTACCAGCTCTTAATCTTCTTTCACCTGCTACTAATTCATATCCACCATCTATTGCTCTTACAACTATAGGTTGTACTATCCCGTGTTGTTCTATAGACTGAGCTAATTCCTCTAATGCCTCATTTGAGAAAATTTTTCTCGGTTGGTTTGGATTAGGGCGGATTTTATTAATTGGTATTTGTTGAATATAGTGACTTTCAGTTGGTTCTTGCTGAGGCATTTCCGGTATTAAAGCATTAAGGCCCCTTCCTAAACCCTTTTTACTCATTTGCAAGTACCTCCTCAGCCAGCGCTTTGTATACTTCTGCCCCTTTTGATTTTGGGTCATAATCAACGATAGACTGACCGTAGCTTGGGGCCTCACTCAATCTGACATTTCTAGGTATAAGGGTTTTGTAAACCTTGTCTCCAAAAAAATTCTTTACCTCCTCCACTACCTGTGCGGAAAGATTAGTCCTTGGATCAAACATAGTCAGTAGGGCTCCCTCAAATATAAGCTGTTGATTGAGGTGCTTTTGAACAAGATTTACAGTGTTTATCAGTTGACTAAGCCCCTCTAATGCATAGTACTCACATTGTATTGGGACTAGGACACTGTCAGAAGCTGTAAGGGCATTTATAGTGAGTAATCCTAGAGATGGCGGGCAATCTATTATTGTGTAATCATAATCATTTTTTACATTCTCTAGCTGGTTTCGCAAGCGAACTTCTCTTGAAACTGTGGGGACTAACTCTATTTCCGCACCGGCTAGCTCAATTGTAGCTGGGGCGACGTCTAAATTAGGGACAGCAGTAGGTATTATTATGGCATCTACTGGAAACTCATCCACTAATACATTATAAATACATTTTTTAACCCTATGTTTATCTATACCCAGTCCACTAGTTGAGTTGCCCTGGGGATCTATATCTAAAAGTAGTACTTTTTTTCCCATTTTTGCCAAAAAAGCACTTAGATTTATAGCTGTTGTTGTTTTTCCTACTCCGCCTTTTTGATTAGTAATTGCTAAGACCTTTGACATATGTATACTCCTTTCAAACTATTTATTTTTAGGAAGCCTTATCTTTACCTCTATACAGTCTCCTAAGTCGCTTTCGTCCATTTGGGCATCAATCCCTGAACCTTTGATTGTGTCTACCGCTTGCTTTATAGTGTTAAGAAATATTCTAAAGTCTTTAAATACCATTTTTCTTTTTTTGCTTTCTTTTTTCCCGTCCTCTTTAACATCCTCTCCAGTACTTGAAAGAAGAGTTATTAGTTCTTCTGTTTGTCTCACAGTCATGCCTTCGTCTATTATTCTATCGACCATTTCTGGCTGATTTTCGCAAGGCACTTTTAGTAACGCTCTAGCATGTCTTTCTGTCAGCTGACTGTTTTTAAGCTTTTCTTTGACATTGTCATTTAGTTTTAAAAGTCTTAACTTGTTTGCTATTGTAGACTGGCTTTTTCCCAATCGCTGCGCCAAAACTTCTTGAGTAAGTTTAAAGTCATTTAACAGCCTATGTAAACCTTCTGCTTCTTCCAAAAAGTTTAGGTTCTCCCTTTGAATGTTTTCAATTAATGCGATTGCAGCCATGGCACTTTCTTTGACCTCTTCTTTTACAATTGCTTTAATTTTACTATTGCCAAGTAGTTTAGAGGCTCTAAACCTTCTTTCGCCGGCTATGATTTCATAGTTCTCGCCGGATTTTCGTAAAATTATAGGCTGTATTAATCCATAGGTCTTAATCGATTGTGCTAGTTCATCGATTTTGTCGTCATCAAAATCTTTTCGAGGTTGAAATGGGTTTGTATTGATATTTACCATATCAATATCGTGTATTTTATCCTCTCCTGATGAACTATGACCTAAAATCTTACTTAGTTGCTCTTTCATTACTCCACCACCTATATAAACTTTATTATTGATTTCTAATTCTCCATAAGACTTACATTATCCTGCTTTTATTACTCATAAAAAAATATTAAAGTTGCCTTAAAAAGGCAACTTTAATTTAACTATAATGGTCTCTTTTTAGGAATCCCTGGTTTTCTCGGGTACTTAGCCGGTGTTTTAAAAACCTTTTTAATTATAATCGCAAATCTCTGTTCTTCTGTTACTGGAAGCTTATACTGAAATACGTCTTCAATCTCTCCTCCTAAAACTTTTAAAGCACTTTCTCCATCGCTTATTTCTTCCTTATAATTGCTTCCTTTGTATGCAACAAAGTTCCCACCTACCTTTAGGAAAGGTAGATTGTACTCAGCTAGTATGTTTAAAGGTGCAACAGCTCGGGAAGTTGCAAACTCAAATGTTTCACGTGAAACATCCTTTTTAGCATACTCCTCCGCCCTACCGTGTATTAGGTTTAGTTCAATGCCTAATTCTTCTCGTACTTCTTCTAAAAAAGTGATTCTTTTATTTAAAGCGTCTAGACCCCATACATCTAACTCAGGTTTTAAAATTTTTAAAGGCACTATGGGAAACCCAGCTCCTGTACCAACATCAATTACCTTTCCTTCCGTAAATAAACTTGCTGGAAGCATGGAGTCTATAAAATGTTTAACTATAATCGCTTGCTCATCAACTATAGCAGTTAAATTCATTTTTTCGTTCCATGCGAGCAGTAGTTCTTTGTATTTCTTCAGTTTTTCAACTTGATCGGTATCTAGATCAAACGATAAATTTTCACAAATCATATCTAACCTATCACTAAACTTCAATATTACTCTCCCCTTTTTAGCTGCTCTAAATAAACCATTAGAACTGAAACATCAGCTGGCGAAACACCGGAAATTCTAGAGGCTTGTCCTAATGTAACCGGTTTTATGGTTTTAAGCTTTTCTTTTGCCTCCCCAGAAATGCCTTTGACTTTGTTATAATCGATGGAGCTCGGTATAGCTGTGTTTTCAGTCTTTTTAAACCTGCTAACCTGGCTTAGCTGCTTTTCAACGTAGCCTTTATATTTTATTTCAATTTCTACTTGCTCCCTAACCTCAAAAGGAAGTTCTTCTTTAATTGTACCGATTTTCTCTAAGTCAAAATAAGCAATTTCTGGCCTTTTTAATAAGTCCGCCAAAGAATAAGTCTTTGAGATTTTCGTGGAACCTAACTTCTCCAAAGCTTTATTTACAGTTTCTTTAGGATTTACCTTTATTTCCTTTAACCTCTTAACTTCTTTATTTATCGCTTCTTCTTTATTCTGGTAGATGGCATATCTCTCATCTGTAACTAACCCTACGTCATATCCTAATGAGGTCAGTCTTCTATCTGCATTGTCCTGACGTAGTAATAATCTAAATTCAGCTCTTGAAGTTAACATTCTATAAGGTTCATGGGTACCTTTTATTGTTAGATCGTCGATTAACACCCCTATATATCCATCAGATCTTTGTAGTGTAAACGGCTTTTTGCCTTTTTGAGACAAAGCTGCATTTATACCTGCTATCAAACCTTGGGCTGCAGCCTCCTCATATCCACTTGTCCCGTTTATTTGACCAGCACTGAATAAACCATTAATCTCTTTAAACTCTAAAGTAAGTTTTAACTGAGTCGGGTCCACAACGTCATACTCGATAGCGTAACCTGGACGTGTTATTTCTACATTTTCTAATCCAGCTATTGTTCTTAAAAACTCTAGCTGTATATCCACGGGTAAACTGGTTGACATCCCTTGAAGATACATTTCGTTGGTATGTATTCCCTCAGGCTCTACAAACAGTTGATGGCTGGGCTTGTCACTAAACCTTTTAATTTTATCTTCGATGGATGGACAATATCTTGGTCCCACACCTTCTATAACACCTGCAAATAAAGGTGATTTATGCATGTTATCAGTAATAATTTTATGAGTTTTTTCATTTGTATAAGTTAAATAGCAAGGTAGTTGTTCCTTATTCAGTTTTTCTTCCGTTGTCATAAAAGAGAACTTATAAGGGTTTTTATCACCTGGCTGTTCTTCCATCTTAGTAAAATCTACGGTTTTGCCGTCCACTCTTGGGGGAGTTCCAGTTTTAAACCTCATCATTCTTATGTCTAGGTCTTTTAAAGAGTCAGATAAACTATTAACTGTATATTGACTATTAGGACCTGCATCATAGTTTAGTTGCCCCTGTATAATCTTACTTTTTAAGTAAGTACCAGAGGTGATAACTACTGTTTTAGCATAAACTTTCTCTTCGGTGTTAAGTATAATCCCTTTTACCGTGCTATTTTCCACAATCAGATGATCTGCTACACCCTGTTTTAACGTAATATTGTCCTCATCTTCAAGAACCTTTTTCATATTTAGCTGGTACATAGATTTATCTGCCTGAGCCCTTAAGGCGTGTACAGCAGGACCTTTTCCGGTATTAAGCATTCTCATCTGGATATAAGTACTATCTATATTTTTACCCATCTCTCCACCTAAGGCATCAATTTCCTTGACAAGGTGACCTTTTGCTGGTCCGCCAATGGCTGGATTACACGGCATTAGCGCAATATTATCCATATTTAACGTTATTACCAAAGTTTTTAGTCCCATTCGTGCAGAAGCTAATGCAGCTTCACACCCACTATGACCTGCTCCAATTACTATACAATCAAAATTATTCACAACTAATCCTCCTTACTTACCTAAGCAAAATCTAGAGAAAATCTCGTCTATTAAGTTTTGAGAAAGAGATTCACCGGTTATCTTTCCTAGCGATTGCCACGCATCTTTTATATCTATTGAAACAATATCCACTGGATTTTCACACTTTAAAGCGTTAATGCTATCTTCTAGGCTGCTCTTAGCATCCTTCAGCGCCATTTCATGTCTAATGTTAGAAATCGTAACTTCATGAGAGCTATCCTTAATGTTCCCAACCTCAAATAAACCTAGAATTCTATCCTCTAATTGAGTAATCCCTTTACTCTTTTCCGCAGAAATTGCCAAAACATCACAATCGACTTTTCCTTTGACTATTTCGATATCCACGCTTTGAGGAAGATCAGATTTGTTGATAATTACAATCCTGGGCTTTGTTTTAATTAGTTCCAGTATTAAGTCATTTTCTTTTGACCAGTTTTGAGATCCATCTATAACGTATAACACTAAGTCACTTGTGTTTATGTATTCTTTTGTTCGTTTTACCCCGATTTTTTCTACCTTATCACTAGTCTCCCTTATTCCAGCAGTATCTAACACAACTAAAGGGACACCTTTAACATTTATATTTTCTTGTAAAACGTCTCGTGTTGTACCAGGAATATCGGTAACTATCGCTCGGTTTTCTTTTGTTAAAGCATTAAGTAGTGACGATTTTCCCACATTGGGTTCACCAATAATAACTGTTTTAATTCCTTCCCTTACTAACTTTCCTGTTGTTGCTGTTTTCAGCAAGTTTTGTATTCTTCCTTCAACTTCTGAAAGCTTACTTACCATTTGCTCAACGCTCATAGAATCAAATTGCTCGTCAGGATAATCGATAGTCGCTTCTATATTAGCTAGTACCTCCAGTATTTTATCCCTAACTTTTTTTACTTCCGTAGATAGATTACCTGCTGCTTGCTTATTAGCCATATCATGACTTAAGTCAGTTTTAGCGGATATTAGATCCATTACTGCTTCCGCCTGGGATAAATCTAGCTTACCATTTAAAAAAGCTCTTTTAGTAAACTCACCAGGTTCAGCCAATCTAATACCACTTTCTAAAACTTTAGTTAATATTTTTTTTATAGGTATCTGCCCACCGTGGCAGTTTATTTCTACTACATCTTCCCCGGTATACGAAAATGGCGCTTTAAACACAGAAACTAAAACTTCATCAATAACTTCTCCATTTTCGTCATGAAAGTGTCCATAGTTTATCGTGTTTTTATCCATCTTTGTTACTTTATTTTTTTTAGGACTTATAAAATATTTATCCACAGTTTTTAATGAATCAGGACCACTTACTCTTACAATCGCAATTCCACTTTGCCCTAAAGCAGTTCCAATTGCTGCTATAGTATCTGCAACCAATAATATCACCTCTATAAAATAGTAAATAGCTTTAAAAATAATATACCCATACTCTATAAAAAAACCAGTTACCTAAATTTTAGTAACTGGTTTTAAATAATTTATTTAGGTTCGATAGCAACCTTTCTAAAAGGCTCTTCGCCTACACTATAGGTTTTTACCGTAGTACTATCATTTAATGTGCTATGGATTATTCTTCTCTCCATTGCATTCATAGGCTCAAGCAAAACTTTTCTTTTTGTGTTAATTGCTTTGCTCGCAAGTCTGTTAGCCAATGACACTAAAGTTTCTTCACGTTTTTCTCTGTAATTATTAACATCTATTACAACCCTAAAATACTCTTCTGTCTTCCTATTTAAGGCCAAATTAGTTATATATTGTATAGAGTCTAAAGTTTTTCCGTGTTTTCCAATCAAAACCCCTAAATCCTCACCGGTTATATTTACCTTTAAACTTGACTGATCCTGCTTTAAGTCAATAACGAAGCTGACATTAAAATGCTCTAAAAACTCAATCAAAAATCCTTTAACAAATTTTTCAGGATTAAACTTTTCGGTAATTACTATTTTTGCCGGCTTACTAAGTAACCCTAGAATACCTTTTGTAGGCTCCTCTAAAATATCATACGTAACTTGTTCTTCTTCTAAGCCCAACTGTTGCAGTCCTTGTTCCAAAGCATCTTTTACACTTTTTGCTGAAACTTCAACAGATCTCATAGGCTTTATTCCCCCTCTGCCGTTTTACTAGAAAGTTTACTTTTCTGTAACACTAAGTGCTGACCTATAGCAAATACGTTACCTGCAAACCAGTATAGCGCTAAAGCAGGCGGCAAACTAACACTAAAGAATATAATCATTATAGGCATTATAGTGGTCATAGCTGCCATACCACCTTGCTGACTAGAAGCAGCGTTACCTGCCATTGTAACCTTTGTTTGAAGATACGTAGTTGCACCAGCTAGAATTGGTAATATATATAATGTTCGTGCATGCTCTGCCCTTGCCGCAACATCATTCCAACCCTCAGGAGCAACTATTTCTGCTTCTGCAAGGCTAACACCTGCAGCTAAGTCGATTCCCAAAAACTTAGTAGAAACATTTTCAAAAACATGAACTATAATTTCTGGATCTTGGAAAACTCTAAACATAGCAATAAAAATTGGCAACTGAATTAACATAGGAAGACACCCAGCTAAAGGGTTAATCTTCTTTTCCTTATACAGCTCCATTAAAGCTTTACTTTGTTTTTCTTTGTCATTTTTGTACTTTTCTTCAATTTTCTTTCTTTCGGGAGCTATTTCATTCATCGCTTGCGTTGATTTCATTTGTTTTAATGTCAATGGTAGAGTTATTAGCCTAAACAGCACCGTCAAAATTATTATAGCAATACCATAATTGTTAGTGAAATCAATTAGCGCAACAAATAATTGCCCCAAAGAATCAACAATAAAACTCATTTACCTTCCCCCTATCATTATGGAACAGGGTCATATCCCCCTGGATTAAACGGGTTACATTTAAATACTCTTTTTACCGTTAAAAAAGTTCCTTTAATAAACCCATGCTTTTGATAAGCTTGTATCCCATATGTAGAACAGGTAGGATAAAACCTACAGCTAGGACCCTTTAACGGTGAAATAAACTTTTGATAAAACCTTAACAACACTATAGATAAATTTTTAAGCATAAAATCACCTAAAAATATTTTGACGTTTTAATAGGAAATTAACATCTTTACATATAGTCTTAAAATCAGCCTTAACAATCCTAGGCCTTGCTAAAACTATTAGATCGTAACCACTAAATTCATTTACAGTTTTTAAGGCTTCTTTCATTAAACGCCTGTATCTATTTCTTACTACAGCATTACCTATTTTTTTGCTAGCGACAAACCCTATCCTTGGTAGCCTATTATTATCGTCATTCTTTATACAATAAACTACTAAATGTTTGGTTGCCTTTGAAAAACCTACCTTATAAATATGTCTAAACTCTGAGTCTTTCTTTAAAGGTAGAAAATTAGCCATACACTCATCTCCAAAAAATTTTTAAAGATATTTTAAAAAAGTGCAAAAAGGACCACTGTGTAGTAGCCCTATGCACTTAACCTTTTTCTACCTTTTGCACGACGACGTTTTAGCACGTTACGTCCAGCTTTAGACTTCATTCTTTTTAGAAACCCATGATTCTTTTTACGACGTCTTACTTTGGGTTGGTAAGTTCTCTTCAAGTAA